>CABSNU010000014.1 GCA_902479135.1 uncultured Collinsella sp.
CGGTTTTAAACCGGGCTCGAATGAACATGCCTATTGACAATGGCTTTCTCATATTAAAATAGGGCAGAGTCGCTTGCGCAAGTCCGCCCCTAAAACCGTGAAGGTTTTGCTATCTGCAGGCTATTCTACCAACCCGAGCGATTCTGTCAACCTGCGAAGGAACTCGAGCGCGGAGCGAGCTGCGGCGTCGGGCCCCTTGTCGGGCAGCGCCTCGGTTTCGCCGTCGGCCCTGGCGAACATCTCGGCGAGCTCGGATGCGGCGCGCGAGCGCGAGGAGCCCTCGGGTACCAAGCCGGAGTGCGCCACGAGCACGGTCGCGACCTCCTGCATGGCCGTATTCCCCATCCACTTCCTCCTGGTCGCCTTGGGAATCCCCACGGCGGCGACCCTTCGGGAGACGCCGCTGGACGCCGAGCCCCGGGCGGCGCCCCTCTCGGCGAAGCAGTTGATCAGGCACGAGCCGTGCGCGGCGCAGTTGCGGACGGACTTCACGCGCTTGAGGTCGTAGTGGGAGGCCTCGAGGCGCCTGTCGCCCCATCGCCTGGCGCAGAAGCGCACGAAGTCGATGAGGGTGCCGAACGAGGTGAGCTCAAGGAAGGCCCAGGCAGGCATGTCGCCGGAGTACTTCGCGTAGAGGCTCGAGCTGTAGGGGCTGCGGCCGCTCATCTTGAGCTCGCGCAGGCGGTACTCCCTGTTTGCAGTGGTAAGCGATGCCATGTAGTCGGCCACGATGGCGTAGCCGTCCTCTCCACGGTCCTCCATCTCGCGAAGCAGTGTCACCTTCTGGAAATGCTCGATGTCGAGCGTCATGCCGAGCAGGGCGTGGCGCAGCTCCTGGTCGAGCGCCGCGAGCAGGCGCAGCTGGCCGAAGTCGAGGTCTACGTAGCGGCCGTCGCGCGGGCCTCCCTCGTATTTCGAGAAGAGTTTGCGGTAGGATGCGAGCTTGAAGAAGTTGCACTTGTCGCGCAGGTAGTCCGCGGCCTCTTCCTCGGAACACAGTTCGAAGGCTACGCCCTTCTGCTTGAGGTGCTCTATCTGCTGCTCGATCGTGAGGATCGGCTTCCTATCGTGGGGTTCGGCCATGCGCGGTCTCCTGTCATTGATTTGAGAATCCTATTCTACCAGCATGTTTGCCCTGAATCCTGAAGGCCCGTTCGCCAACTCATAAGCAAGCCACCTGAGACTACTCACTTTGTTCACGAATGGCGAAGACCTGCGACCTGGGGTTTTGCAAATGGCGCGCAAGCCACCCGCGTTAATTCACTTGCGATTGCAGCTGGCGGCTTGCGGGCAAAAGGGCGGTTGAGTTTCAAAACGGGCGTTTTCGGCGCCATCGAGCCTCCAAAGGCGACCCGCCGCGCACTTTGGGACAAAAACAAAAACTCAAAGCCCTGAGTTTGAAAAAAGTTTTTGAGGTTGTCCCAGCTTTTGTCCCCGAAGCCGACGAAACGCGACATCGCGTCATTCGGCGGCACGCGTTCCGTGTCGATGCCGAAAACTGGGTGTAACTGGAGTGACGGGACGGCAGAACCGACGCCATCGAGTGGGAATAAACGATATTCGTTGATTTCAAGCCCCCGACCTGCGAAAACAGGTCGGGGGCTTCTTATTTTGCAATCTCTGTGCAACCTTTGCGGTTTCGCGCCCCGTGAACAGGGGACGTAGCACTGTTCACGTCTGGGCCCATATCGGCACCGATCATTGCCCGCGCTGCTTCTGCTTGCGCTTCAGCTTCCGCTGCTCGAGGCACGTCGCCCGGTGTTCCTCGCCAGAGGAGAGCTGGCCGTTCCTTGCGAAACCGCGAGGCCAGCTATATCCGCTTGCTGCGGGCTTGCTTGAGCCAGTTCCTCTTGAAAGAGCCTATACCTCCGAAGAACTTATTGTACGTCTCACCGTTCTCCTTGGCTTCGTACTTGACCAAGGCAAGTTCGATAGTGCAGAGGTAATCCGCCGCTTGCTCGAGGCGGTAGTCGGTCATCGAGGTCTTGCGGCGTCGGACGACCCCTTTTGAGAGGACCTTGCCCACCGAGCCGTCTCGCCCACGGAACAGAAGGAGCGCATCCCCGCGACCTTCGGCGACCTGTGCTGCGAGATGGAGGGCTGCACCATCGCGCAGGGCCCTTTCCAAAGCGAAGTGTCGAGTCGAAGTGTTGAGCGTCGGCCCTGAATGTTCAATGGCCGTTGTTTTCTGCCCCTCAAGTGGTGAACTTCTCCTCGGGGCTGTTGATTCCCCCACGCGCCCCCTTCCGTTCTCTGTGTTCCCCTTATACTCCTTGTACAAGGAGGTAAGAAGTCATGGACAAGACCGCACAGGACAGCTTGGCAAAGAAGCCCGTCGACATGAGGGACAGGATTCTCGAGCATCTCGAGGCCCTCACCTCTGCCGTCTCGCTCGACGACCTTGCCCGTCTGTCCACCTCCGACATCGCCGAGACGCTCATCATCTCCAGGAGTCTGGCGAGCCAGTACCTCAACGACCTTGTTCGCGCCGGCCTTGTGGTTAAGGTGGCGGGCAGGCCTGTCCGTTATTTTCATCGCCGCGCGTTCCAGAAGCGTTTTCAGGTAAAGCTCTCTGCAAGCGAGTACGCCTCGCTCGCCGACCTCATCCAGGCGACGGGAATCGCCGATCACCGTGACTTCGCGCGTGCCGTGGGCTTTGACCTGAGCCTCAGCTCCGTTGTCGAGCAGTGCAAGGCTGCGGTTCAGTACCCTCCGTTCGGCCTGCCCATCCTCTTGAGCGGCGGCGTGGGTGTCGGCAAGTCTTTCCTTTCTCGTCTTGTGTACGAGTACGGCAAGAACCAGGGCTTGCTGTCCCGCGACTCCTCCTATGTGCGCATCGACTGCGCCGGGGTCCCGGACGCCGCCTCGTTCAACGGGCTTCTTGACGAGTCGATCGCGAAATCGCGCGGGGGTGTGGTTTTTGTCAACGGCATCGAGGCACTCTCTCCCTCTGCGATGGAGCACTGCCTTGCGACGGCCCTCGGGCTCGATGCCTCCCAGGATGCGCCGCGCGCTCGCCTCGTTCTTTCGACGACGCTTTCCGCCGATGACCTGAAGGTTTCCTCGGCCTACAGCAAAATGCCCATCTGTGCCCGCGTCCCCTCACTCAAGGAGCGGACCCCCGAGGAGCGCGAGGATCTCATCTTGAGCTTCCTGCGCAGCGAGGGGTGCCGAATCGGTTCTGATGTGAAGATTAGCCGCGGCGCATACCGTTGCCTCGTGAACGCGGACTTTTCCGATAACATCGCCGGCTTGCGCGCCTGCGTGACGAACTGCTGCGCCAAAGCGTTCCTCAATCGCGAGGGCGACTACGTCGTCGTTCGCCCGTATCTTCTTCCCAGCGGGCTCCTCTCCTCCGCGCAGATCGATCAACAGCCCGACGATGGCGTTCTGATCGACGCGTCCCTGGATGCCGCCGAGAGCACAGGGCCGGTCGAGCAGGCGCTCGATGCCCTGTGCTCTCTCGATGAGCGATTCTGCGCCGGGGAGCTCTCTGTCTCCGAGCTCGTCTCGCAAGCTGTCTCCGCTGTGCGCGGCGTTGAGGATCACTTGATCTTCGGCCGCGGCGTTACCTCCTCGAGGTCGCGCGCCTTCGAGCGCATCGTGGGCGCGGTCCTTGCCGACGCAGGCTCTTCTTATGGCATCGAGCTTTCGAGGAAGGTTGCTTTTCTACTGGCCCAGGAGATTTGCCTGCAGTTGTGGCCGGGCATCGGCCTGGCTAAGCGAAAGTCTGCCTGTGCGGAGCAAATCTCCCATCTCCTCGGTGCCGTGACCTCCGAATTGCCGTTTGCCTCGAGCGTCTCCGATCAGGTCGCCGCAGACGTGGAAGGGGCGCTGGGAATCTCGCTCGATCACTTCACGAAGACGCTTCTGACGCTGTGCGTCGTATCGGAGTCTCGCGACGCGAAGGCCCTTCGAACGCTCTGCGTCATCTTGTCCCACGGCTACTCAACGGCGACGAGCATCGCCGACGCGGCGAACCGTATGCTCGGCATGCATGTGTACGAGGCGGTCGACATGCCCTACGACCAGCAGCTGAAGGACATCGTCGGTCCGCTCCAGCGCCTCGTCGACCGCCATTCCTACTGCACCGGGGTCGTATTCCTCGTCGACATGGGCTCCTTGGAGGAGGCCTATAAGGCTCTCGAGAACGTTACCGACTCCACTATCGGCGTGGTGAACAACGTCTCTACCGGTCTTGCGCTCGAGATCGGGGTCGGGCTGCTCGGCGGCAAGTCCATCGCCGAGGTTCTTGGCGATGCGACCGCCGCGTGCGTGACGCACTGCAAGGTGATCGAGCGCATCAACCGTGAGGACGCCATCGTCTTCTGCTCCGAGTCCGGGGTCGACGCCGCGGAGAGGATACGCCAGCTCGTCTCGCAGAGCCTCCCGCGCACCATAGGCGCGCGCCTGCTCACGAGGCCCTTCAAGCAGCTCGTCGCGAACGGGTCGAACGACGCCGTTTTCTCCGAGCACCGCGTCTGCGCCGTCATCGGCACGGGAGACCCCGGGGTCGCCTCCATCCCCTTCGTCGCCCTCGAGGACATCATGTCGACGGCGTCCGCCTCTAAGGTCGATGCCGTGTTCGGCAGGTGGCTTGACGCTTCCGAGCTCTCTTCTTTCCACGAGAAGCTGCTCTCGAACATGACGCTGCAGAACGTTATCCGCTCCATCACCATCCTCGACCCGGAGCGGCTGTTCCACGAGATCGAGAGCGCCGTGCACGAGCTTCAGCGCAGGACAGGCGAGAAGATCGGCAGCAACGCCATCATTGGGCTCTACGTCCACCTCTGCTGTCTCGTCGAGCGCCTTGTTACCAGAAACCCCATTGAGACCTACGTTGGCCAGGACCGCTTCGAGGAGGAGCGTGCCGATTTCATCGAGTCCTTCAGGCAGAGCTTCTCGAGTATCTCGACGCGCTATCGCGTAGAGGTTCCCGTAAGCGAGATCGCATATGTCTTCGACTACATAAGCGTGAGCGCCGCCCCGGCGCGAGAAGAGCGCCTCGGCTCCTCGGACCTCCTGCTCGACGAGTGACCTTCCCCGCGCCGCCGCAAGCTGACCGCGCGTCCTCAATAATCCGATAACCCCTTGCCCGGCGCGAATCCGGATAGCGCCGAGGCAGTACCGAACGTAAAACTTCATTTGATAGGAGCAAACATGAGTGTTGTTATGGCACGAATCGACAATCGCCTGCTTCACGGCATCATCGTGACGCAGTGGGCCCCGGTGTCGGGCGCGACCCGAGTCATGGTCATCGACGACAAGGTCGCCGGCGACGAGGTCCTGAAGTCCACTATGAGGATGGCGCGCCCCGCGGGCATGGCCGTCTCGATCATCTCCGAGCAGACCGCGCTCAAGAACTTCGCGGCGGGCAAGTACGACCGCGAGAAGGTCTTTGTCATCGCCAAGGAGCCCGAGACGATCCTTCACCTGGTCGAGTCGGGCATCGAGCTCCCGTCGCTGATCGTCGGCGGCTCTCTTGTCAAGGAGGGCGGCGTCCAGCTCACCCAGCGCGCCTATGCCTCCGCCGAGAACGTCCAGAGCTACAAGGCGCTCATCGCCCGCGGCGTCAAGGTGACGGCACAGTTCGTGCCCGCCGACAAGCCCGTCTCCGTCGCCGACCTCATCTAAGGAGGGATCATGGTCAACTTCACTATCCTGCAGGTCGTCCTTTTGACCCTGCTGGCCTTCATCAAGCACGTGGACTACTACGGCATCCCGATGATCTTCGTCAACTATGCCGTCTTCTGGGGCCTTATCACCGGCGTCGTCATGGGCGACTGGCAGACCGGCCTCGTCATCGGCGGCACCATCCAGCTCATGCAGCTCGGCGTCGCGGGCTTCGGCGGCTCGTCGATTCCCGACTACGGCACGATGGCCATCATCGCCACCGCCTACGGCGTGACCCTGGGCTCCGACACGGGCCTCGCCATCGGCCTGCCGGTCGGCATGCTCGGCATCCAGCTCGACGTCATCGTCAAGATCCTCAACGGCTTCGTCGTCGAGAAGTCCCAGAAGTTCTGCGACGAGGGCAAGTTCAAGCAGATGAACGCCATCCTGTGGGTCTGCCCCGCGCTCTTCGGCCTGTGTGCCGCCCTGCCCGTCTTTGTCTCCGTGACCCTCGGCCAGCCCGCCGTCAACTGGCTCCTCGAGGTTATGCCTCAGTGGTTCCTCTCCGGCCTCACCCTCGCCGGCAAGATGCTCCCGGCCATCGGTATCGCCATGCTGCTCCGCTACATGCCCACCGGCAAGTACTTCCAGTACCTGCTCGTCGGCTTCTTCCTCTCGGCCTTCCTGAACGTGCCCATCATCGGCGCCGCCATCGTCGGCGTTGCCCTCGCGATCGCGTTCTACCAGCGTGCCGAGAGGGACACCGAGCTCGCCGCCCACGCTTCCGCAGACGCCTTCATCGGAGAGGATGAGTAACCATGGAAAACGAGAACATCACCGCCGTCGCCGAGGGCAAGCCCTCCGGCTACAAGGTCACCAAGAAGGATCTGCGCAACGCGAACTGGCGCTGGCTCATGAGCGTGTGCACCTTCAACTACCAGACCCAGCAGGGCGCCTCAGTCGCCTACGCCCTCTCGCCGGTCCTGAGGAAGATCTACACGAACGACGAGGACTATAAGCAAGCGCTCAACAACCACTTCCGCTACTACAATACCCAGCCTTGGCTCGCCGCCATCATCCTTGGCGCCTGCGTGGCCATGGAGGAACGCGACGGCCTAGCGGCGGCGGACGCCGTCCAAGACCTGAAGATCGGCACCATGGGACCGCTCGCCGGCGTCGGCGACTCCCTGCTCATGACCATGATCCCGACCATCATGGGCTCCATCGCCGCCTACATGGCCATCGAGGGCAACCCCGTGGGAGCCGGCATCTGGTTCGCGCTCATCCTGGCCATCTTCTGGGTCCGCATGCACGCCCTCGAGTTCGGCTACAAGCAGGGCGTGAAGCTCGTCACCGACTTCAGCGAGAAGCTTCCCAACCTCACTGCCGCCGCCTCCGTGCTCGGCCTCACCGTGGTCGGCTGCCTCATCGCCTCGGTCATCGGCGTCACCTGCCCGATTAGCTTCAGCTTCGGCGACGTCTCGATGGAGATTCAGCCGCTGCTCGACAAGATCCTGCCTGCCATGATCCCCGCCGCCATCACGGGAAGCGCGTATTACCTTCTTACCAAGAAGAACGCGAGCATGACGGCCCTCATCCTCGTGGTGATCGTCCTCGCGATGGTCGCCTCCGCCGCTGGCATCCTCGCCTAGCTTCGACCCAAGAGATTGGTGAATCAATGAGAAAGATAGTTGTGGCGAGCCATTCCCTTCTCGCCCAGGGCTTCAAGGACACCCTCGAGTTCCTTACGGGTAAGAGCGACGCCGTCAACGCCGTGTGCGCCTACGTGAACGACAACGGCGAGGGGCTCGACGCGGCGGTCGAGGCGGCTCTTTCGGGCACTGACGAGGTTGTCGTCCTCACCGACGCGCTCGGCGGCAGCGTGAACCAGCGCTTCTCCCGCTTCGCCTCCGACCGGATCCACGTGATCGCGGGTGTCAACCTCCCGCTCGCCATGACGGTCGCGCTCGCGCGCCCCGACGAGAAACTCGACTTCGACGCCCTCGTCGACGAGGCGCGCCAGCAGATCGTCTACGTGAACGGTGCCAGTTCCGCCGAGTGCGAAGACGACGAATAGAGGAGGTCGACGATGAGAGAGTTCCTTAAGGACGTGTGGATGCACGGCGGTGAGGAAAGCCGCGCCATCACCCCCGAGAACATCACGGGCGAGAAGGGCCGTGCCGCCATGTCGGCCAGCCACCTCGGCGTCGGCCGCAAGGGCTCGTGCTGCGTGCCCCTTGAGTCCGGCGAGACCATCACGCTCGCGGACATCGAGGGCCCCGGCATCATCCGCCACATCTGGATGACCGTCCCCGACAAGACCGCCGCCGGCAGCTTCGTCATGCGCGACCTCGTGCTGCGCTTCTACTGGGACGACGAGGAGACCCCCTCGGTCGAGTGCCCTGTCGGCGACTTCTTCTGCAACGGCTTCGGTGAGCGCGCCATCGTCAACTCGATGCCCATCTGCGTGAACCCGACGGGCGGCATGAACTGCTACTTCGAGATGCCTTTCAGGAAGCACGCCAAGGTCACGCTTACGAGCGAGCACCCCGGGTTCATTAAGTACATCTTCTACACGTTCAACTACGCGCTCACCGACGTGTCGGACGACGCCATGTACTTCCACGCCCGTTTTAACCGCGAGCGCAGCACCCGCAGGGGCGTCGACTACACCGTGCTCGACGGCGTGCGCGGTAAGGGCTACTACGTCGGCACCTACATGGCCCTGTGCGCCCTGGAGCGCTATTGGTGGGGCGAGGGCGAGATGAAGTTCTTCCTCGACGGCGACGAGGAGTTCCCCACGGTCACCTCGACGGGAGCCGAGGACTACTTCGGCGGTGCCTGGGCCTTCCTCGACAGGCCGCCCCACGCGCTGCCCGAGGCGCAGTGCTTCAACACGCTGTTCGCCGGCTACCCGTACCGCTCGACGCGCGACGCCACGCGCGACCGCTTCAGCGCGGGCAAGCCGAACCCGAATCCGATGCTCGCGACTAACGACGACGCGCTGCCCAGGCACGGCCTCTACAGGTGGCACCTTCCCGACCCGATCTCGTTCAAGGAGGACCTGCGCGTGACGTTCCAGGACCTCGGCAATGACGACATCAAGCTCTACGAGCGCGAGGACGACATCTCCACCGTCGCCTACTGGTACCAAAGCGAGCCGCACGCCGTGCTCGCCCCGTTTGCCGCAAGGCAGGACCGCGTGCCCAGGTAGGGTCGCCTCGAAACAAGCCAACGTTATGGGCTCCCGCGGTTGACCATGACTGCGGGCGTCCCTTTGTAAGGAGGATCACATGAGCGAAAAGCAAATGAGGCTCGGCGCCCTCGAAGCCGGCGGGACCAAGATGGTCTGTGCCGTGGTGTCCGGCGACGGCGAGGTCCTCGACCGCATGGAGACCCCGACGCTTACGCCCGCCGAGACCGTCCCGCAGATGATCGAGTGGTTCACCGCCCGCGATGTGGACGCGTTGGGCATCGGCGCCTTCGGCCCGACCTGCGTCGACCCCAACGACGAGCGCTACGGCTCCATCCTCCAGACGCCCAAGCTCGCGTGGCGAGGCCATGGTCTTCGCGCCGCGTTCGCCGACGCCCTCGGGATTCCGGTGGCCTACGACACGGACGTGAACGTTGCCTGCCTCGGCGAAGTGGTCTTCGGCTGCTGCAAGGGGCTCGAGGACGCCGTCTACGTGACCATCGGCACCGGCGTGGGCGCGGGCGTCATGTGCGCGGGCAGACTCCTTCACGGCATGCTGCACCCCGAGGCCGGTCACATGCTGGTAAGGACCCGTCCCACCGAGGAGGGACGCTGCGTCTGCCCGAGCCACGCGAGCTGTCTCGAGGGGCTCGCCTCCGGCCCCGCCATCGCCGCGCGCTGGGGAAAGCCCGCGGCCGAGCTCGCGGACAACGATGAGGTGTGGGCGCTCGAGGGGGATTATCTGGGGCAGATGTGCGCGAACCTCGTGCTCATGTACTCGCCTCGCCGCATCGTCCTCGGCGGCGGCGTGATGCACCAGGAGCAGCTCTACGGCATCGTCCGCAAGAAGACCCTCGAATATCTGGGTGGCTACATCCAGACCGCCGAGCTTAAGGACATGGAGAGCTACATCTGCGCCCCGGGCTGCGGCGGCGACCAAGGAATCCTTGGCGCGGCCGAGCTGGCAAGAAGGCGCTCGCGTAACTTGCGCTCTCTCCGCCATACAACGCGTTAAGAAAAGACGAGCGCTTCTTGCCAATTGGGCGGCAAGAAGCGCTCGTCTTTTGCATTTTTGTCTCTCAAAATCTTATTTTCACGATTTGCATTTTCATCCCGTTGTCACCGACCCTTGCGAGAAACCGGAAAAAGCCGCTGACAGAAGGGTCTCTCAAATCGTTGTAACCCAGCATATAGCCGCGACTTGTGACCTGCAGACGGCTGTTCCACGTGCCGATTTCCTTGGCGGCATCCGAAATCGCAAAATATGCCCCTACATCCTTGATTTTTGCAGTCTTAAGCCATGTTTTTGCGATCATCTTTACTGCCGTCCGATTGGCAGCATCAAAGACCAGCACACCGCCGGGGAAAGCGTCCGCCATCCCCTGCACCAGTTCCCGAACCTGCTGGGTCAGAAAGTAATAGAACACCCCGGAGGCAAAGAACACCGCCCCGCCGGAGGCATCGATTTTGCCAAACCATGCGGTGTCTTTCAGGTCGCAGGGGATATTTTGTTCCCGATCCCCGGCGGGCAGTAGCTGCTGCCGCAAGGCAATCACATCCGGGAAGTCCAGATTGTAGATCTTGCATCTACCGTTGTCGCAGGTTCTGCCGGTGTTGTCCAGCCCGCAGCCCAGATTGACCACCGCCGCATTGAGGTGGCCTTTCAGGTAATCCTGTACCTCGAAAGCAAGATCACCCTGCCGCATGGCCACCTCCAGCGCACCAAAACGCTGCATCAGGCTGCGGGAGCTTTTCGCTGCCTCTGAAAAGTCGTAGTCGATTTGGTCGAGCAGACGAACCGCTGTTTCATCCCTATAAAGGTTCGGGTACAGCTCCGTACACAGCTTCCGGGAATACAGCGGGAGGATCAGCGTCTCCTGAACGGTGTTTTTCTCAATTTTACATTTCATAGGTTTCTTCCTCAGTGAATAAAAACTGTCGTAATTGCCGCCAGCACAGCCGCTATGGCCGTCATGCCTATCGCCATATGCAGGATGGATGCAAAAATGCCCGCATGGCGTCCTCAAACGCCATATCCGCCACACTGCCTTGCAGAACTGCGCAACGCCCTTCTTGAATTGCAGTTCGGTTGAGCTTTCTAGCCTTCTCCACGCTGACGGGCGAATAGTCGATGCCCTTGACGACGCCATGCGGGCATTTTTCCAGCAGCCGTTTTATGTTCGCCCCGCCGCCGCAGCCGCAATCTAGCACTTTGGCGTTTGGCGCAAGTCGTAGAAATCGAAGTCCCAACCGCGCCACAGGGCCGTGGCCCAGATTCATCATGGCAACCATAAGTTTTCCGCCGAGGCCCACGGGCTTGCGGGTGTTTTCAAAGAACGACATCTGGCCCCTCCGATTTCGTGCATTCCGTATAGGTCAACTGGAACGAGGCCTTCAGCACCGCGCTTTTCTGCACCGCCCAGCCGTTTTGACGCAGGAAACGCAGGTATTCCTCGCTTGTCCACCTGCTGTGGAGGGGGAATCCCGCCATGCTCATGAAAAGGGCTTTTGCTTTGCCGGAAACCGAGTTCCCCGCGTGGGTGAAGGTTGGCGCGATGAGCACGCCGTCGTCCTTCAGCACCCGCCTGATTTCTTGCAGGGCCTTTTCCGGATGCGGCACTATGTGAAGCGCGTTGGACACGATCACCACTTCGAAGGACTTCTGTGCATAGGGCAGGCGGAACATATCTTGTACGGAAAAGTGCAGCTTTGCGGATTGATTGTCCCGTTTTGCTTCAAGGATCATCTGTGCAGAAGCGTCCGTAGCCTCGATATGCGCCGCTGTATTCACGATGCTCTTTGCGATAAGCCCCGTGCCGGTGGCAACCTCCAGTACGGTTTTTTCTTTCACCACCGGCCGGATCAGCCCATACATCTTCTCATACGCCGCCCGGTCGTTTCGCATGAAACGGTCGTACCGACCGGCATTCTTGTCCCAGAAGTCCTTGCGTTCGTGCATGGCTATCGCCCCCAAAAAGTTAGAGCCATCTAACCATAACACACGAATCATGCAGTAAAATTAGGCTAACCTTATTTTCTTGGCAAAGATGCATCTCTTCGGTTTTCGCTTATAACGGCGCGAGTCAGATACTAGGCTGGAGCTGAAGAAGGAGCTTGGCGGACAGGTAAATCGATACTGGTTCCCGGAACGGTGATCCAGCCAATTACACCAGGGCTCTAGTCATTGAGTGGGAATAGAAAATTCCTTAGTTATGGGGGTATAAATTTGATTCCCTTTAGGATACACCCCCATAACTATATGAATTGACCTGCTGACTCCAATGAAGATTGGAGGGTAACTGCCAGGGGTGACGGCCCAGCGAGTGTTATTTTGCGAGCTATGCGCATTGAAATCGACCTTTCGTGGTATAAACTACTCGCCGGAAGCCGCGGCTTTCAGAGTACGGCTTACGTGTACGTTTAACCTCCGTGGGCGACGGGGTGCCGCAAGGCGTAGAATATCGCCCACCTGTAGGGGCCTGCAACGATGCGGGCCCCGCTTCGTATGAAGGGGGCGTAACCGATGAAGATCGTATCCATCCCCAGGACTTCTTCGATTTCGTCGAGGGCGACCGCGAGCCCATGCTTAAGCACAATCGCCCCTGCATCGTGGTGGTGAGGCTGCGTTTCCGCGGGAAGCGCAGGGACTTCGCCGTGCCGCTGCGTTCCAACATCGCCCCTAACGTGCCCAAAGACCAGTACTTTGCGTTGCCACCCCGCCCCACGACGCGCCCCGGCTGCCGCCACGGCATCCACTACATCAAGATGTTCCCCATAACCAAGGTCTACCAGCGCCGCTTCAGGACCGAGAGCTCGGCCTACTACGAGACGCTCCAGCGCATCATCGACGGCAACACCAAGCGCATTGTCTCCGAGTGCCAGGCATACCTCGACCGCTACGAGCGCGAGGGAAAGCCTCGCTTTGCCGTCGACATCGACCGCATCGTGGGGCTGCTGGAGGGCGAGAAGTAGGGCACCTCGGCTCAGTCTCGAGCCATGCGGAGTCGCTCCGCATTTTTGAACGCCGCGTGTGCGTCCCAAATACTTGAGAAACAAGCTGTGAAGTGCGGTGGCGTGCCCGTGCCCGTGCATAGCCGTCACCATCAGCTTCTACGCGGCGTCGGCTTCAAGTGGAACTGGCGCCGCTGCTGTATATGGTTTGCCTTGCTGCAAATGGCGATCAATGCCCACGATGCTTCTGCTTGCGCTTCAGCTTTCGCTGCTCGAAGCGCGCATCAGCCTCTTCCGCGCGGCGTCGGCTTCTTGCATGAGCTGACTCCTGCTTCATCGCTTCTCTCTGTGCCGCGAGCGCCTGCTGCGCCTTGGTGCTCATCGCTGACTGCTTGAGAGTTTTCGCCGCCTCGCGAGCGCGTCGCTTGGGGTTCTTTGCGGGTTTGCTTGCTTCAGCCGGTTTGCCATCGAAGAACGAGAGCTTCTCCCATTTGCCGACAACGAATCGCAGAATCTCCTCATCGGACGGCTCCGCGCCGAAGACGATGCGGGCGACGCCATACCTTCCGCCCTCGACGTGCTCCGCCAGCCCGACCCAGAATTGGCCGTCGTGATATACGGTCAGGGTGGACGACACGCTGATCTGCATGGTTGGTTCCTCCTTTATGTAGATGACCATGCAGAGAAGGGACAACCAAGGAGGCAGGTTACTGATGCGGACTTCCGCACGCCCACCACTACCCGACGGGGACTGTGTTTTCATCTCTGATGTCCGCATTGTAGCACGCGCGGACGCGCCCTTCATCGCTGCCGACATGGCGGGATCGGGATTCGCCTCTCGATGCATCCTTGAACATATTGCCTTCTCGGTTTCGAAACTTTAGAAATATTCGAGTTCCGAAACCGGGAATGTGAACACGAACGAAAGGCGTGATCTGCGGGCGATTGAATAACTCCATCCGTTTTGGTTACAACGAAATGTGTGCCGCGCGTCTGCGGCATGAAGGAGGGAGATTCTTATGAATATCGTTGTGTTGAGCGGCAGTCCACGTAAGGGCGCCAATACCGACACCATGGTCGAGGCGTTTGCCGAGACCGCGCGTGAGGCCGGCCATACGGTCGAGGTCGTCCGCGTTGCCAGCAAGAAAATCGCTGGTTGTCTGGGATGCCAGTACTGCTTTGCCCATAAGGGCGTCTGCGTGCAGAAGGACGACATGACCGGCGTGATCGAGTTGCTGAAAGACGCCGACATGGTCGTCTTCGCTTCGCCTATCTACTGGTTCGATATTACCTCGCAAGAGAAAGCCGCCATCGACCGCCTGTACACCTTCGGTGCCACGGGATTCCCGTTCACCAAGACGGCCCTTTTGCTTGATAGTCACAGCGAGGGCGTCTATGATGCGGCAATCGCCATGTACAAGTCCGCATGCGCATACTGCAAGTGGGAGGACCAGGGCATTGTCACCATCAGCGGTATGACTGAGCGTGACAGCATGGCCTCCTCGCCCAAGTTGGAAGAGGTGCGAGAGCTCGCTCGCAAGCTCGCCTAAGGACAAGAAGAACGCATGGTGATCAACGCTAGAGGAAGTGCTTGCTGTTCTTATCAAGAGGACTACTGATTGCCATGCGTGGCTGTTGACATTTCTTTTTGCAACTTTTGCTAACTTTTGCAAGTTTTGCTAACGACGCTATCAGGCCTTGCATTTGACGAAAAGGCCCAGGCGGTTGTGTCGCCTGGGCCGTTAACTGTTCCTAAATCATGCGCCTGATGAAGAGCTCTGGCTTTTAGTCAAACAGGCTCGGCATGTCGTTTTCCTTCATGAGGGCACCGGCGGAGGGCAGGCTCTGCGCGGTGAACTTTTCGGCCGAGACGCCGGCGCCAAGGATGTCCTCGGTTGTGCCGACAGTGGTGACCGAGCGGCCCTTCTTGGCGGTAAAGGCCTGGACGCCCTGCGTGTTGGTGGTCGTCTTGGTCTTGAGCAGCGACGTGTTGAAGTTCATCAGGCGGTAGTCGCTCGAGACCAGCGCGAGGTCGCGGTCTTCCTTGAGCACCTGCGCATGCAGCAGCTTGCTGCCGCCGTAGATGGCGTTCTTGAGGCGCTTGCGGTTGGTCTTGGTGACGTATCCGGAAAGCGCGACGCGCACCACGCGGCCGTTCTCAAAGACGAACAGCACATCGGCCTTGTAATCCTCGGGGTCGATGACCCAGATGACGCTCTCGTCGGGTTCCATCTCAAGATCGGTCGGCAGGTACGAGCCCAGCTGGGCCGACTTGGTGTCCTCAAACGCCGCAACCTTGCACTTGTACACCTGGCTCTTATTGGTAAAGACCAGCAGCTCGTGGGTGTTGAAGGACGGGAACTCGATAAAGGGTTTGTCGCCGTCCTTGTACTTGAGCGTGGTCGCCTTCTTGAGCACGCGGTCCGTCATCTTCTTAAGATAGCCGTCGCGCGAGAGCATGATGGTGACCGGGTACTCCTCGACCTCGGGCTCCAGGCTCACCTCGATAACCTCATGGGGCTCGATCCTGCCCGTGCGGCGCGGCATCACGTACTTCTTGTTGACCGCTGCCAGCTCGTCGCTGATGACTTTCTTGATGTTCTCCTCGCTGGAGAGGATCTCCTCAAGCTCGGCAATCTCGCCCTCAAGCTTGGCAATGTCCTTGGTGCGGTTGAGGATGTACTCCTCGTTGATGTTGCGGAGCTTGAGCTCGGCAACAAACTCTGCCTGGGTCTCGTCGATGTCGAAGCCGCGCATAAGGTTGGGCACGACCTCGGCTTCGAGCTTGGTGCCGCGGATGATGGCGATGGCCTTGTCGATGTCGAGCAGAATAGCCTCAAGACCGTGCAGCAGGTGCAGGCGCTCGGACTTTTTGCCCAGGTCAAAGTTGATGCGGCGACGCGTGGACTCAATACGCCACTTGACCCACTCGTGCAGGATCTGGCGCACACCCATAACGCGAGGGTAACCATCGACCAGCACATTGAAGTTGCACGAGAACGAATCCTGCAGCGTGGTCGAGCGATAGAGCTTGGCCATGAGCTTGTCGGGGTCGACTCCGCGCTTAAGGTCGATGGCGATGCGCAAGCCCGAGAGGTCGGTTTCGTCGCGGATGTCAGCGATTTCCTTGACTTTGCCCTCTTTGGAGAGCTTGACGATGCGCTCGATGATGACATCGGTCTTGGTGGTGTAGGGGATCTCGTAGACCTCGATGATGCGCTCTTCGGGAATCCAGCGCCAGCGGGAGCGGATCTGGAAGCTGCCCAGGCCGGTCTCGACGATCTTCTCCATCTCCTCGCGGCGGTAGATGATCTCGCCGCCGGTCGAGAAGTCGGGCATGGGCATGTACTCGAGCAGGTCGCAATCGGGATCCTGCAGGTAGTGCATGGTGGCAGTGCAGACCTCGTTGAGGTTGAAGCCGCAGATGTCGGACGCCATGGCGACGCCGATGCCCTTGTTGGCCGAGACGAGGATGTTGGGGAACGTGGTGGGCAGCAGGCGCGGCTCCTTCATGGCGCCGTCGTAGCTGTCAACGAAGTCCACCGGGTCCTTGTCGATGTCCTTAAAGATTTCGGCGCTGATGGGGGAGAGTTTGGCCTCGGTATAACGCGAGGCGGCGTAGCTCAGGTCGCCCGAATAGTACTTGCCAAAGTTGCCCTTCGACTCCACGAAGGGGGCGAGCAGCGCCTCGTTGCCGGTGGCCAGGCGCACCATTGTCTCGTAGATCGCGGCATCGCCGTGCGGGTTGAGCTTCATGGTCTGGCCCACGATGTTGGCGCTCTTCTGACGCTCACCCTTGAGCAGGCCCATCTTGTACATGGTGTAGAGCAACTTGCGGTGCGAGGGCTTAAAGCCGTCGATTTCGGGGAATGCACGCGAGACGTTGACGCTCATAGCGTAGGGCATGTAGTTGACCTCGAGCGTCTGCGTGATCGGCTGATCGGTGACCTCGGAGTGCAGGCCGATGACGTTTTCGGCGTTGACCTGCTTTTTCTTGGGCTGGTTCTTCGTCTTCTTCTTTGCCACGATTTCCTCTTGAACTTCTTATGGGCCGTCGTTATCGATTTGCTGCTATTGCAAGTCCAGCTGGTCCAGGTATTCCTTGCCGTGCTCGGAGATATGGCGCTTGCGGCCTGCCTCGTCGTTGCCCAGCAACAGGTTGAACATGGTCTCCATCTTGGTGACGTCCTCGGGCTCCACCTTAATCAGGCGACGCGTCTCGGGGTTCATGGTGGTGAGCCACATCATGTCCGGATCGTTCTCACCAAGACCCTTGGAGCGGTTGATCGAGCATTTCTGGTCGCCGATTTCCTTGAGGATGCCGTTCTTTTCGAGCTCGGTGTAGGCAAAGTAGGTCTTCTCTTTGCAGTTGATCTCGTAGAGCGGCGACTCGGCGATATAGACGTAGCCCTCGTCGATAAGCGTGGGCACCAGGCGATAGAGCATGGTGAGCACAAGCGTGCGGATGTGGTAACCGTCGACGTCGGCGTCCGTACAGATGATGACCTTGTTCCAGTTGAGGTTGTCCAGGTCGAAGGCGCCAAGGTTCTTGATGCGCTTGTCTTTGATTTCCACGCCGCAGCCCAGCACGCGCATGAGGTCCATGATGATGTCGGACTTAAAGATGCGCGGATAGTCCTCCTTTAGGCAGTTGAGGATCTTGCCGCGGACGGGCATAACGCCCTGGAACTCGGCATCGCGCGAGGTGCGGATGGCACCTGCTGCCGAGTCGCCCTCTACGATGTAGATCTCGCGACGGTTCTTATCTTTGGAGCGGCAGTCGATGAACTTTTGCACGCGGTTGGCCATGTCGGTCTTCTGCTGCAGGTTGGTTTTGATGCTCTGGCGCGTCTTCTCGGCGTTCTCGCGCGAACGCTTGTTGATGAGCACCTGCTCCATGATCTTGTTGGCAGCGTCTTTGTTCTCGATCAGGTAAGTCGAGAGGCGCTCCTTAAAGAAGGCCGTCATGGCCTGCTGGATAAAGCGGTTATTGATGGCCTTCTTGGTCTGGTTTTCGTAGGACGTCTGGGTGGAGAAGCAGTTGGTCACCAGCACCAGGCAGTCCTGGACGTCCTGCCATTTGATGCCGCTCTCGTTTTTGTTGTACTTGCCCTGTTGCTTAATGTAAGCATCGATGGCGCTGGTCAGAGCGCTACGGGCCGCCTTCTCGGGCGAGCCGCCGTTCTCGAGCCACGACGAGTTGTGGTAGTACTCCTGCATCATGAAGGTGCGCGAGAAGCACATGCACGCGGTAATCTTTACGTTGTAGTCGGGCAGGTCCTCGCGGTCGCGACCGCGACGGTCGGCCTCGATAAAGAAGGGCTCGGTAAGGTAGTCGGTACCGACCTTCTCGAGCACGTAGTCCTCGATGCCCTTGGGGTAGCAAAAGTCCTCTTCGGAAAACTCGCCATCGTCGCCCTCAATGCGCAGGCGGAAGGTCACGTTGGCGTTGACCACGGCCTGGCGGCGCATGGTTTCGCGATACCAATCGTGGAGGATGCTGATGGAGGTAAAGACCTCAAGATCGGGGCGCCACTTGATGGTGGTGCCGGTACGGTCCTCGTCGCTGGGCTCAATCTCGAGTGCCTTCTTTTTGGCGCCGACGACCTTGCCCTTCTTAAAGTGCAGGGAGTACTTGTTGCCGTCGCGCCAAACCGTGACGTCCATGTACTCGGAGGCGTACTGGGTCGCGCACGAGCCCAGGCCATTGGTACCGAGCGAGAAGTCGTAGTCGCCGCCCTGGTTGTTGTTGTATTTGCCGCCGGCGTAGAGCTCGCAAAAGACGAGTTCCCAGTTAAAGCGCTTCTCGGAAGGGTTCCAGTCGAGCGGGCAGCCGCGGCCGTTGTCCTCTACCTGAATGGAGCCATCGCGAAAGGCGGTAAGGGTGATGAGCTTGCCGTAGCCCTGGCGCGCCTCGTCAACGGCGTTGGACAGGATCTCGAAGGCAGCGTGTGCACAGCCATCGAGTCCGTCCGAGCCAAAGATGACGGCGGGGCGCAGGCGTACGCGCTCCTCGTCCTTGAGCTGGCGGATACTGTCGTTACCATAGTTTGCGGTGTTTTTTGCCATACTCGCTCTCTCGGTGCTCCCTTGCTGCGTTTTAGTCATATAGATAGTCAAGGTAGCATAGCCCAGCCCCCGCGCGATTCCACCCAACACGAAATCCATCGAACAATCGTTCGGAATATATAGACTGATAATACGATATTGGAAAAAATAGCTGAATGAAATCAATAGATATTTGATTTCATTTAGTAGAACCTCATATATACTAAACAAAAACGAATCAGAAGAGCTTTTATTTAATAGAACGGTGATGATATGAAGATTATCGAACGTCCTCAATATATGGAAGCGCTTCTTGGCGCTAAGGGAACGCCGGACATCAAGGTTATTACCGGCATTCGTAGGTGCGGCAAATCTGTTCTACTGGAAGCTCTTGCCGATCGCATTCGTGAGGCCGGCCCCGATGCCAATATTATCCGCATCAATTTCAATCTCCTCGAATTCGAGGAACTAACGGATTATCGAGCATTGCATCGCTACGTTGAGGAAAGCTATTGCGAGGGCCTCGATAACATTGTGATGATTGATGAGGTGCAAACTTGCGTTGGGTTCGAAAAAGCGGTCAATAGCCTTCATGCATCGGGTAAATACGATATCTACGTTACTGGCTCCAACGCTTTCTTGCTTTCGAGTGACTTGGCGACGCTTTTTCGCGGGCGGACATATGAGGTCGAAGTATTTCCGTTCTCCTTGCTTGAGTTTTCGACATATCACGGAATTCATAACCCGGACGAAGCGCTTGACCGATATTTGAGAGAGGGCGGAATGCCTGGCTCGTATTTGTATCCTAGCGAGCGAGCTCGCTATCGATATATTGCGAACGTGCTAGATGTCTTGGTTTTGCGTGATGTGGAAGAAAAGCATGGGGTTCGTAACAAAGTGCAACTAGAACGTGCATGCGATTTCCTAATGGACAATATCGGTAACATATCTTCTGTTAGTGGGATTGCGGCTGCGCTGGATGCTGCCGGAACGCGCGTTTCCGTGGCAACGCTCGCCCAGTACCTCGGATTTTTATGCCAGGCCTTTGCGTTCTATCGAGTGCGCCGCTATGACGTAGGCGGTAAAAAGTACCTCGCTTCGGGTGATAAATACTATTTATCGGATCATGCAATCAGATACGCAAAACTTGGAACTAAAAAGCTCGACTTCGGGCATGTATATGAAAATATGGTCGCTTTAGAGCTCCTAAGACGCGGTTGGGAAATCTATATCGGGGTGCTTTATAAGAAGGAAATCGACTTCGTGGCAATTCGTCGCGATGAGCGAGTGTATATCCAAGTTAGCGATGACATTTCGCGTCAGGAAACCTTTGAGCGCGAAGTGGCACCTCTGCTTGCGATACGTGATGCGTATCCCAAGATGGTCATTGCGCGAACAAAGCACGAGGCTGTTGATTATGAGGGGATTAAGGTGGTCGACCTCGCCCGATGGCTGATGGGGGAGGGGTCGGATGTCGAATAGCGGGCGGTGGACGCCTATCTAAATCATTGCGCTGCTCGGGCGCCTTGAGGGTCTTCTTAATAATGCGGGTGAGCCCACGCTCCTTACCGATGAATTCCACTTACTCGTTTCTGCCCGAGTAAGTTTGAAGACGGATGAGCCCGCTTCATTTTGTTTGCGGCTGGATACGTTTGTCGAAAAGTGCCGCGTGGATGGCTCAAATCGAACATTGGGACAGGCGTCTCATTTTATGGGCCGAGGGCGTGCGTATACAAGTCTTTTTGGTCCATAGGGGATGCTGGGCGGTTGCTAGTTGGGCCACGGGTCACTTCGCCGGCGTCGTGTTTTGTCATACGCTCATAGTGGAAGCCGATGCCACGGAGTCGACTTGCGATTCGGGCAACGGATGAGCGGCAAGCCGAAAGGAGCGGTGAGGATGATGAAGCCCGTGACAAGGAAGCTGCTGTTAGGAATTCCCACCGTGACGCTTTCGGCTGTGTTGGCGTGTACACTTGCCGGCTGCGGCGGTAATGCGCCGAGTGGCTCGGGCGGGAGCGCACCTGTGCAGGAGAAGTCCAAGAAGCCCAAGGCCTATGAGTCGCAGACGGTCGAGGTGGCTGGCATTATCTATGAGTCGGTGGCTCACGGTACGTTCTATCGCGGTGATGCCAAGAAGCAGGACGGCTTTTACCTGCACATCAAGATTACCAACAACAACACAAAGAACAGGACGTTCAGTTCCTTTAACGTGCATGCTGCCCAAGGCGATCTTGAGGCAGGCGACCCGTTGTTTACTTCCGGCAAGTCGGCCGTGCTCGACTACGTTGCAAGTGAGGCTCCCGATGAGCTTCACGAGGGCATCGATCTTTCCAAGAGGCCAGATATCGGCCCGGGCGAGACCGTTGAGTACGTGTATTTCTGGGCGCCCAAGACGGCGTACTACGGGCCCATCACTGTCGAGTTCGTAGACGCTTACGCCCCCGCCAAGAATCATGAGGCCATGCACTTTGACACCACGGGATGCGAGACCAAGGAGTTCAAGGCGGCCGGCGGCGTGGCCGATTCTGGCGAGAAGGCAGATTTAACGGGCATCGACTGCGCATCGTACAGCATCGAGGCCGCCGATGGGTACACGCTGGATTCGTCCGACGAAGAGCGCGAAAAGGCAAACTTCTTCCACGACGAGACTGGAGGACGCCTGAACATCAGCATCTTCCCGCGCTCGCCGGAGGAAGAGGTCGCAAGCCTAGAGCAGGTCTACGAAGGCAAGGAGACAACAACCGACCAGGTCGAGTACAACGGCATAACGTGGCTGCGCTTTACCGGTCCCGACAACGGCCATACACTGTTTGCGACGGCTCCCGCGACGGGCGAGACCGTCCGCGTGTCGATTGGCTGGAAGATCGACTGGGATGCCGCCGTGCCCATGATGGAGGCGCTGAAGCTCAAGTAACGCCGCGATTCTTACGCCAGGCGACTCAGGGCTGGCTCCGAGTTATCGGGGCCAGCCCTTTTTGGTGCTCGATGAGCCGAGTCGGCGTTTCACACAAAAGTAACTAGGAGCTAGCGAGGCCTATCCGAATTGACCTCATTGGCGGTGTCTTTTTCGAGCGCCGTGCGGCGGACGCTGTAGGCGACAAGGCCGGCACCAGCTGCGGCGAGTGCTGCTGCGGCTGCGGTTAGGGGGACGTTGCTGTCGCCCGTGCCGGCGAGCGCGCCCGCTTTTCCGGAGCGCTTGTTATTGCCGTGATCCTTGCCGCTGCCAGAGCCACTGCCGCCACCGGAGCTGCTTCCGTCGGAACCACCTCCACTCGAGCCACCATCGCCGTCTACTGTCATCGGGGCGTCGTGAAGTCCTGTCGTATCCGCGCTGTCGCATACGCCGACCTGAACTTCTGAGCGTTCGCATGCCGCGTCGGGCACATGAAGCTCGTGCAGTACGGCACCCAGCGCCGAGTTTGCGCCCGGTCGAATTTCCTCGAGCGTTACGGGATCGAGCGCCACCAGGTCACGCGCCTTCGCATACAGCGTTACGCGTTTGCCCACTTCGTCGCCCCAGCTCTCCGGGATGGCAAAGCTCATGCGGAACTGTGCCGTGCAACCCGGTGCCAGCACAGCGTTGCCGTTGTCGGCAACCAGCGGGTGCGTTGCAAAACGTGCGCCCAGCGTCTCGAGCGCGTACTTCACGTGTGCCGTGTCGTTGGCCGAAGCATCTTCGGCAAGCTCCGGATCGTAGATCGATGCCGTGCGTGCGTTCGCTCCGAATCCGATGGATGCGCTGGAGAACGGTTGGCTGGAGCCCTCTCGGTACAGATCGATCGTGCCGGCAGTCAGCAAAGTGTTGCCGTCGTTTCGCACCGTGACCATGAAGGATTCGCCTGCTGCTCCGGGCACCACCGCGCCTGAGGTAGCGACCGCGCCCGTCGGAGTGGCACACGCCACCAGAGGCACTTCGATGCCGTGCAGCTCTGCCTCGCTCTTCTCCGCGCTCACAATGTGCGTGGCGAGCGCGGAGAGCATGCTTCCCGACGTCAAAAATGTCGTTATCTGATCGACGGGATGGTCCAGCTCGCACATCACGAACGGCTCCGTGAACAGATCGCCTGCCAAGGTGCTGGCGAAGATGCGGAAGTGCTTGCCCATCACTGCTACCGGGTTGCCTTCTTCGTCGTAGGTTTGCCCCACCTTGCCATCGGTGTTCTCTACATAGAGCGCGCACCTGCCGTTGTTGCTTACGCTAAACGATGCCGGGCCACAGCCTGCGGCACCCACGGGCTGCGTTGTAAATGCCGATGCGCCTCGCGTCCAAGTAATATGCTGCAGCTGCTCGTTGACGGTGGCCAAAAAGCCCGAATGTTGTGGCCACGGCACCGCATGGGGCACCGTGGCGTCTGGTGGCATAACGCCCCAGCCCGCAATGGACTGGCCGATCACGGCGTACGATGCGCAGCCGCAACCGTCTGCGGTCTCGTACGCAACGGGCACCACCATTTTGCCGTTGATATTCTCGGGCTCGCTCAGCTCGATACTCGACGGTGCCTGCGGAAAGCGAAGAACTTGGCGGAACGTCAGGCTGTCGCCCAAATCATCCGACCACAGGGTAAAGCACTCCAGCGCAACCTCAGCCTCGCTGCCGAGCGCCTTCTCTGCGGTGGCTCCGCGGCGGTGGAGGTAGACACCCGACAGGCGCCCGTCGACCAGCGTCTTGCCCACCGTGATACGCGGGCACTGCAGGCAATGGTAGCCATCCTCTTGCAGGCGGCCGCGCGAGATGCTGCGCCATGACGTATGCGACACCACGCGGATCTCGTCATTACTTATGCGCAGGCGCACAACGGACAGTATGCCGGATGTGCTCGCCGTATCGAAAAGGGTGTTGTCGCCGGCGGGGCGCTCGCCCGAGACCAGCAGCACGTAGGCGTCCTGGTTTTCCCTCCCGTCTGTATATTCCACCACGTCGAAGTCGTAATCGAATATGCCGTCGCGCTCCACGTCGCCCTCGCCAAACCCAAGGGGAAAGTCCACGGGCGTGGGAGCGGACCACGTGCCGTTTGCCTTTGTGTGCACCACCAGGCGCGAGCGGCCATTGTCGCCGTAGCGCACCGAGGCGATACGGAACAGGCATTCTACGCCGGCAATCATCGTTAGCTTCATGTGGGCTTCGCTGAGCACGCCGGAAAACAGCACGTTGTCGCTCGAGGGTTTTATGCCGCCACGCTCGTCCTCCGACACGCCGACAGAATTGGCGTTCGGGTCCGCAACGGCGTTCGTTGACTGACCGATGTAGGTGTACTCATACATCGGCGCGGCGTTTTCGTCGTTCTCTACCAGTGCATGGACGAAATGCTCGATCTGTCCCGTGTCGTCGCTTTCTGAATCCGCCTCGAGCTCAATGCGCGTGGCCGCTTGATCCCAATCGCGCACGACAGGCGCGGCATTTACGGCAGTGGCCTTAACCTCGGCGCGTGCGAGCAGCTCGGCGTTGGTGACGATGGTGGCCGATGCGATAAACTGCGGCACACCACCTGCTTCGGCGTTGCCGGCCGAGCCGAAGCAGGCATCCAACGTATAAGGCGTATTTCCACCCAATGCCAGCTCAGAGCGCTGGAGTACATACTGGTCGCCATTGTTCACCGACATATTCCACGAATCGATGAGTGTGGGCCACGACCCCGACCAAGCCTTGGTGGTCCACTTGAACATTACGAACTGGAGTATCACATCGACATCGACGTCTGCACCCACGCGCAGCCGCGGAAGCTGGTGTCCATCTGCCTTCTCGTACCCAATGAACAGCGTGAGGGATGCGGCACCGCGCACGGCAGACGAAGCGACGCCTGCAACGCCGGCTCCAAAGGTGACGGCAAGTCCGATCTGGATGGTGAACGAGCCCGACGTGTTGGAATAGTCGAGCGAAATGTTCTTGAAAAACGCCGCGCCGCTGCCGTGCGTGTGGGCACCCACAGCGAGCGCCAGCTTCGCCAGCACCCAAGGGTTGACGTTTAGGAAAAATGGCACCGGTCCTAGGGTAAACTGCTCGGTCCAATTGAGGTCAGTTCTTACCTGGAAGAGGGCCTTAATATTGCCGTATGCGGGGTCGTTGTTGTTACCCCAGGTTTTGCCCACCCAATCGTAGGCGAGCGAGCCGTACAGCTGTGTGGCGATATCCATCGTGAACAGCGGCGTGCAATGGTGACGAAGGAGCTTGGTGTTTCTTGGATCGGTGCCCGAACCGGCACTCATACTTTTGTACTGATTCCACTTCCCCTCCATCTCGTCGAGGTAGCGGTTTGCCTGCTTGGCGCCCGACTCACGCGGCGATTTCTTCCAGTACTCCGGATCCGGATTGCCTGAATCGTTCATATAGCTGGCTGGTTTGTATCCTCCGCCGAACAGCACGTATCCGGCAAACGAGAAATCGAACAAAATGGGGAACGAGGGCATCCAACACGTGAACTTATTACCACCGATGCCGGGAAACGATGCGGGGAAATCAAACGGAGTGACCTCTTGGTCCATGGTAGTGGGGACGATAGTGGTCGAGCCCGATTCCGCCTTTGCGGCCGGCGCGGTGACAACGGCCATGGGGGATGAGAGCGTGTAGGTTTTGCCCTGATAGTCGAGGACAAAGCGCAGCTTGCACCCTTCCTCCAGAAGGCCCGATGCCGCGTCGAGAAACTTGTCTTCGAGTGTGAACGTCGCCAGATTATCCACGCCTGATGCGCTGGCCTTGATCTGGTCGATCTGCGTGACGGTTTCGGGCGAGCTACCCGTGGCGGGCATTACCTTGTTGATGTGCAGCGTTGCCTGTCCACCCTGTGGCAGATGTGCCTGTACAATAAAGGCATGCGTGTCGGGTTGGTCGTTTGCCGCGTCGTCCTTCGGCAATGCCATGAACGTGGCATCAGCGTACTGGATGTCCCATTCGTCGAATGTGAGCTGGCGGAAGTACGGCTCGCCGTCGGACAGCGGACGCGTGGGCGCGGTTATGGCGGTGCCGCCCTGGATACGCGCAAGGGGAATCTCGACATCGCGGTAGCCCGCCATGCTAATGGAGATGCCGCCGTTAAAGTCGTACGCGTCGAGAAGCGTTGCCTCGTCCACGTAGTCTTCCGAAAGAGGGGCGACCTCAAAGATGGCCGTGCCTTCGTCATCGGTCGTGGCGGTGAGCTGCTTGCCTACGGCATAGCGCGACGTGAGCGTGACCTGCGCTCCCTTGATGGGCATATTCTTGTTGGCGACGTCGACCACGACCACACCAAACATGGTGCGCGAGAGAACAAGCACCTTGAAGGGATCTTCTTCGTCGGCATAGGCCGCGGTGGGCGCGAACGGCAGCAGGAAGGCATTTTCGCTTCCCGGCACGCGAGGCAACATAATGCTCGCCAGCGAGGACGCTCCAGCAACAAGTAACGAACGGCGATCAAGCATCTTGGGCTCCCATCCCGCAAATATCGGTGGAAATAATCCAATTTTGCGAGAAGACGCTTCGTGGCGGTAGTGCCGTTCAAGGGTCAAAATGTCCAAATTGATCGAGCGAAGCGCCGGGTTCCGGAACGCGTTCGATGCGCTTGGCAGCCCGGTCGCTAACGCAACATGTGCGCGACCAGCTCGGCGCGTGTGCCGATGCCAAGCTTTGCGTATACGCCGGATAGGCGGTTTTTGACGGTGCCCGGCGATACTCCCATATGGCGTGCGATTTCAGCGTTGGTCCATCCGCGGCAGGCGAGCATGGCCATGGTGAACTCTGTGGTCGTTAAATCGTCGGCAACGTCCTCGCCCGAATCGGGGTTGTGGATGCGCCGCCAGCCGTAGCTGAAGCGGTACGTGATCTCGATGATGCGTGCGAAGTCGTCGGGGTATTGCGTTTTTAGGCACGCCTCGATGAGCCCCTGTAAAAGGCCGTGGTGCTCGCCGATGAGCTCGATAAGGCCGTCGGGACGCGCAATGTTCCAAGCAGCTCCAAAATGCGTCCTTGCGGCGTCGACGTCTTTGAGACTCATGCAGGCCATGGAAGCTGCCAGGTGCAGGAACAGTTCCGAGATGGGATAGCTTCCCTGTTTCATGATCAGGGCGTTTTCCGCCATGCCCAGACTGCGGCCATATTCGCCGCGCAGGTACAGGGCATGCGCCATCACGTAGCTGGCGAACAGGCGCAGGCCTTCGGGCAGATGCGCCGCAAGCGGATAAAACTCTTCGGCGGAATACGGGGAAGGCAAGTGCAGCAGGACGCTCGCGGCCGAGGCGAACAGGATATGCGTGGCGTGGACGGCGGGTGATTCCTCGTCGGCCGGCGTATCGAGGATGCCAGCAAGGCAACGGCGGGCATCGGCGATACGGTTGAGCGACAGACTGGCATATCCGCAGATAAAGCATGAGGAATAGCGCAGTGCGGGGTCGGTGGCGTCAAGATAGGGGCGTGCTGTCTTGGCGGCGAGTGCGGCCTGTCCGCGAAAGTACAGCGCTTCTGCCGTGGCGATGGCGCGTGAATCGGGGTCGGAAATGCCTGCAACCGCAGCGTCAATCTGCCCCGGCACAAAGGCGGTGCACATCAACGGCATGGGAACGCATGGGTAGCCATCGCAGTCCATCTTCCATCTCCCAACAGCTGGCAACACTAGCAGCAATTGTACTCTTGTTGCTCGGGACTGGAATTTGTGGGTATCGCCTACGATTGTGCCGAACGTATAAAGGGAGGTCCCCGGTATCTGCCGCGTGTGCTACGACCTCACGCCTAAGCCTGTCGGCACGGTCGAGTGGGAGTAAACTTCTACTCTTTTGGGCGAATTGCATTGACGGAGAGGGGTCCCGCGCAAACGTGTGCGGGACCCCTTTCGTTTTACTGTTCGGTTAATGCTGCGGATCGTTTTGGAAGGCTTGCGAGCATAGTGGTCCCGTCCTCGGAACTTTCTTCGACCTCTACGGCGCCACCGTGAAGCGCTGCAATCTCCCAAACGAGCGCTAGCCCGAGTCCTGCGCCGCCGTATGCCCTGCTGCGGGATTTATCCAGGCGAAAGAACGGCTGGAAGATGCTCTCTCGGTACTGCTTGGGTATTCCCGGGCCCTGGTCCTCGACTCGCAGGAACACGTGGCTGTCGTTGTCGCAGATGGAGACGTTGACAGTCGAGCCGGGGCGGCTGTAATGGATGGCATTTTCGACCAGGTTAAACACCAGCCGATAGAGGAGCGTGTCGCTCCCGATTACTAAAGCGTCTCCAGCACAATTGAGGGCTATGCCCTTATTTTCGGCAAGTGGCGCAAGGTCGGTGAGGACCTCTTCGGACAAGGGACCAAGTTCCACATCGTCCTCGCAAGGAACGCTGCGCAGCTCACTCATCTCGAGCAACACCTTGGTCATCCGCGACATGCGCTCGGTTTGTTCTTGTAGCAGGCCGAGCAGCTCGGCTGTTTCGGGTTGCAAACCGGAGCGCTCGGAAATGAATAGTTCAATCTGTGCTTGCATAAGGGCGAGTGGGGTGCGCAGCTCGTGTGCGGCGTTGCCGGTAAACTGACGCTGTGCAGAGAACCCTTCGCCAAGACGAGCGATCATGTCGTTGAAAGAGGCGCTGCATCGTTGTAGCTCGGTGGGCACATCTTCATTGAGTCTGATTTCGCTTAGGTTGTCAGGTTGCACACGCTCAACCTGAGCTGCAAAAGCCCGTAGCGGTTTGAGTGCACGGCCGCTCACAAAGTATGCCAGCGCGCCGCCAAGGAGTGTGACTCCAGCCGTGATGTACCAGGCTGTCGTGCCAAAAGACTCTTGTGCGTCGTTTACGACGATCGTGACCTTGTCATCGAGGGCTGCTTTCGTTGGGTCGAACGCCTGGAGCGAATCTTCGCCGGTTGCGTTAAAGGCCGAGATGTCGCTGCCGATGGCATCCATGTAGCGCATGCCCGTATAGCCGACCAGGCAGTTCGTCAGCACGCATGCCGCACACGTGAGCAGTGCCGTCATAATCGTTATGCGCCATTGCAGAGAAAGCCCTTTCATTCTCCATCCTCCATAACGTAGCCCTCTCCAATCCGATTGCGAATCGGGTCGTATCCCAAAGCGCTGCGTAGCTTTTTGCGGAGCGACGAGATATGAACGCGGGTTGCGTTGCTAAAGCTGTTCACGCTGCTATCCCAAACGTGCTCGATAAGCTCCTCTTGACTTACCGGACGCCCCTGATTAAGCATCAGGTATTCCAAGATTCCCGTTTCCTTGCGCGTAAGAGATAAAGCCTCGCTGTCCACGGAAGCGATGCGCGCCTTGGTGTCAAAGTTGAGCTTTCCGCAGGTTAATACTATGTCGCTTTGTGCGAAGCGCCTGAGGGTAAGGCTGCGGATCCTTGCCGCAAGTTCGTCCAGATGAAACGGCTTGGTAAGGTAATCGTTGGCGCCGGCATCGAGTCCGGCGACTTTATCGGATACTTCGCCACGTGCGGACAGAATCAGTACCTTGGTCTCGCAGTCGGTTTTCCTAAGTTCCCTGAGCACGGTCATGCCGTCGATACGGGGGAGATTGAGGTCGAGCACCACGAGGTCAAAGACTTCGACGCCCAGCAGGTCGAGCGCCTCCTGTCCATCGTGACAGCAGTCGACGCTGTACGCCAAGTTTCGCAAGCTGCGCGCGATTGCATCGCACAGTGCTCGCTCGTCTTCGACGATCAAAATACGCATAACAGTCTCCTTGCACATTCCATATCGCGCTTAACACGGATTTTATAGCCGATATGGTCCAATGGTCGCGTAACGAAAGGAGTGGTCGTGTTGTTCAAAGCGGTAAAACCCGTGGTACAGGTCGCTTTGTTGATCGTCGGAATTACCATGGTGTGCTTTGGTGTTATGCGTGGCGAGGCGGATGCCGTGCTGGCCAAAGCGATTAGGCTGTGCTTGGAGTGTATCGGAATTGGATAAAAGAGAAAACACTGCGTCGCATGTTTTGGCCCGATTTCGCGGATTCATTCAGGCGGCGGCGACGCTGGTCACCAATATTCACCTGCCAAACTTTGCCAAAGGCGGCATCTATCAGGGCGCGGGAAAAACAGTCTGCGTACCTGGGCTTAATTGCTATTCGTGCCCCGCGGCATCGGGTGCGTGCCCCATCGGGTCGTTCCAGTCGGTGGTAGGTTCATCCAAGTTCAACTTTTCTTACTATGTTACCGGTACGCTCATTTTGCTCGGCGTGCTGCTGGGACGCTTTGTATGCGGCTTTCTGTGCCCGTTTGGCTGGCTGCAGGAGCTGCTTCATAAGATTCCCGGCAAAAAGTTCTCCACGAAAAAGCTCAAGCCGCTCACGTACATCAAGTACGTTGTGCTGCTGTTTGCCGTGGTGCTGCTGCCCGTCTTGGTGGTTAACGACGTGGGCATGGGCGACCCGTTCTTTTGTAAGTACATCTGTCCGCAGGGTGTGCTCGAGGGCGCCATTCCGCTGGCCATTGCCAATGCCGGCATTCGATCTGCGTTGGGACATCTCTTTACTTGGAAACTTGCCGTTCTCATTGCCGTGGTAGTGCTGAGCGTTTTGTTCTACCGCCCCTTCTGCAAATGGATTTGTCCACTCGGCGCATTCTATGCGCTCATGAATAGGGTGTCCTTGCTGGGGATTCAGGTTGACGCGTGCAAATGCGTCTCGTGCGGCAAGTGCTCAAAGGTTTGTCAGATGGACGTTGATGTGGTCCGCGCGCCCAATCATGCCGAATGCATCCGGTGCGGAAAGTGCATCGGGGCCTGTCCTGTCGATGCCATCAGCTATCGCTATGGCCTGGATGTGTCGGCGGAAAAACTTCCCTTGACCGCCGATAAAAAGTAAACAAGCTTCGACAAAACGGAGGAATGACTATGAAGCTTTCTAAGATTGCGGCCCTGTTTATGGTGCCGGTATTGGCCTTGTGCCTTGTGGCATGTTCGGCGCCCGGTGGCAATGTGAGCGAATCTGCGAGCTCCGATCCTAAGATCGCAGAACTCACTGCGCAGAAGCCGGCCAATGCCGACGAGGCCGCCGAGCTGTATGCGAAGCTCATGCAGAAGGAGAACGAGATCTTTTCGAGTGATAACGCGCTGTGGGAAAAGGTATTCAATGCGGCAAATAAAGACTCGGCAATGATTGAGGACGGCAGCAATTACGGCGATTTCCTGCTCAAGACCATCGACGGCGCCAAGGATGAGTTCACGGCGGATGAGCTTAAGACACTCAAGGTCGGTGCACAGCAGATCAAGGAGATCGAGGACAAGCTCGAGAGCTTGGAGAAGGAGTTCCCCGGCTGTGGAAGCACGCCCGGCGAGGGGGAGAGCGTCGATGCCTCGACCGCAGGCATGACCAACGACGAGAGCGGGGAGACGAAGTTCCCCAGCTTTAAGGGCAAGGACCTGGACGGCAACGATGTAAACAGCGACGAGCTGTTCTCCAAGAACAAGGTCACCGTCATGAACTTCTGGTTTACCACCTGCAAGCCGTGCGTGGGCGAGCTGGGCGATCTTGAGAAACTGAATCAGGAGCTTGCCGAGAAGGGCGGCCAGGTCGTGGGCGTCAATTCCTTTACGCTCGATGGCAACAAAGACGAGGTGGCAGACGCCAAGGACGTACTTTCCAAGAAGGGCGTGACGTACAAGAACATCTGGTTCAAGTCGGATAGCGAGGCCGGCAAGTTCACCTCCAACTTGTACTCGTTCCCGACCACCTACGTGATCGACCAGAACGGCAACATCGTGGGAGAGCCAATCATGGGCGGCATCAACTCCGCCGAGCAGCGAGAGGCGCTCAACAAGCTGATCGATCAGGCGCTTGCTAAGAGCGAGCAGTAGAAAACGCGTAAAGCATGGCGAGGATCGCGCGCCGCTGTGCGGAGTAGTCCGCTGCCTTTCAAGATAATCTCCACCATATAGAGGTCCCGCTCGGGACCTCTTCTTTTGGGCGCCGTCCCGTTCGTTTTTTGATGCGGTTCCCTACATTCCTCACTGGCTCCGGCAAAAAATGGGGATAGAGTAGGACAAACGCGTCGAATACGAACGGCGGGGGAGAGCGGGCAGGGTGCCTGCGCGGGAGAGGTTGCCGTCCATGCTGGAGCTCAAAGGAATTTGCAAAAGGTACACTACGCAGTCGTTTACGCAGGTGGCGCTCGATAACGTAAGCCTGTCTTTTCGCGATAACGAGTTCGTGGCCATTCTGGGTCCCTCGGGCTCGGGCAAAACTACGATGCTCAACGTTATCGGCGGGCTCGATCATTTCGATTCCGGCGACCTGCTGATCGACGGTATTTCGACCAAGGATTTTCACGATCGCGATTGGGATGCCTATCGCAATAACCGCATCGGCTTTGTGTTCCAGAGCTATAACCTCATTCCGCATCAGACCATTTTGGAAAACGTGGAGCTGGCGCTTACGCTCACGGGTGTGGGCCATGCCGAGCGCCGCCAGCGTGCGCGCGAGGCGTTGGAGAAAGTCGGCCTGGGCGAGCACGTTAACAAACGCCCGAGCCAGCTATCGGGCGGGCAGATGCAGCGCGTGGCCATCGCCCGCGCCCTAATCAACGATCCCGAGATTGTGCTGGCCGACGAGCCGACCGGCGCCTTGGACTCAACGACATCCGTGCAGGTCATGGATTTGCTCAAAGACGTGGCGCGCGACCGCCTGGTCATCATGGTCACGCACAATCCCGAGTTGGCGTACCAGTACGCCACACGCATCGTCAACCTGGCGGACGGCAAGATCACCGACGATTCCGACCCCTTCGATGCTGCTAATGCTGCGCGTCGCGAGGCTAAGCCTACGCGCAAAACCTCGATGGGCTTTGTGACGGCGCTGGGACTTTCTGCCCGAAACCTTATGACCAAGAAGGGACGTACGGCCATGACGGCCTTTGCGGGCTCGATTGGCATTATCGGTATCGCGGCGATTCTGGCGCTGTCCAACGGCGTAAACGGCTACATCAAAAAGGTCGAGGAGGATACGCTCTCGAGCTACCCGCTCACGATTTCCAAACAGGATTACGACCTGTCGTCCGTGATGGGCGGGCAGAGGGCTGCGGATGATGACTCGCCTGAAAACGTGGATTCGTCCGACGACAGTGCCGGCGGCAAGGCTAAGAGAACCGATAAGATTCCTGTGGTCACGGCCGTAAAGGATATGTTTGCGAGCGTTAAGTCCAACGACATGACGAGCTTTAAGGCATGGCTCGATGCCGGTGGCGACGGCATCGATGAAGAGGTCAACGCCATTCAGTACGGCTACGGTGTATCGCCGGTTGTCTATCGTGCCGGCAAGGGCGATGAGAAGCCTGTCCGGCTGGTGCCCAACGCCATGACCGAGGCCATGAGCGGAGGCGCGAGCTCGGCAGCAACGGTGAGCATGGAATCCATGGGAACCTCGGTCTTTAACGAGATGATTGACGACCAGAGCCTGCTCGACAGCCAGTACGATGTCGTCGCCGGTCATTGGCCCACGTCTGCCAACGAAGCCGTGATGGTGCTTTCGAGTCGTGGCACGGTGGGCGACTATACGCTCTACAGCATCGGTGCGCTGGATATCAATGAGCTCAACGACCTGGTTAACAGCGCTATGACGGCTGACGGTGGCGTCGAAGCGCCCGAGACCGGTACCGACTTTACCTACGACGATGCGCTGTCCACGACGTTTAGGGTGCTGTCGCCGGCCGATGCGTATCGCAAAAACGAAGAGACCGGCATGTGGACTGACATGTCTGGCGACGCCGACTTTATGACGGCCAAGGTTGCCGACGGTATTGACGTGCGTATTGTGGGCGTGGTGCGACCGAACGAGACGGCCAACGCGAGCGCGTTGTCCCCGGGTATTGCCTATACGCACGCGCTGACTCGCCAGCTTATGGAGCGCGCCGCCAATTCGCAGATCGTAAAAGAGCAACTTGCTCATCCCGAGACGGATGTCTTTACGGGCAAAACCTTCGACGAACTGCAAGGCGAGGCCAAACAAGGAGTGGATCTGGGCAGCATGTTCAGTGTGGACGAGGCGGCGCTCAGGAGCGCGTTCTCGTTCGATACGTCTGCGCTCTCGGGCGCTGCCGGCGGTATGGACCTTTCTGGTATCGACTTGTCCGGGCTGGACATTGACCTTTCGGGTGTTGGGAAGGACATCGACTTCAGTGACATCATGGCCAAAGCGCCAACCCCAGATTTTTCGGGCATCTTTGACGGTCTGGAGCTCACGCCCGAGCAAATGCAGCAGGTGGGAACGCTTGCCAACCAACTGTTTGAGGGCTTTTTGCAGTCCGATCAGTTTAAGGCGCTGTCGCCCGAAGATCTTAAGGACGCGTCAAAGCTCGCTGCCGCATTCTCGACGTATCTTGAGAGCAATACGGCAGCTCAGCAAATCCTGGCCCAGCTCAAAGCGCTCGGCGGCGATGCCCTGGCCGAACGCCTGCAACAGGCGATGACCGACTATGTGCAAAAGCAGCTGGCTCCGTATCTGCAGCAGGCTATGGATCAGGTGATGAAGTCGATCAGCGATCAGATTGCGGCGACGGTGTCAGCTCAGCTCAAGGCAGGCGCGGCAGGGCTCATGGGCCAGATGACGGCGCAGATGTCATCGAGTTTTGCCAACCTGGCGAGCGCTATGCGTGTGGATGCGAGCGCCTTTGCGCGTGCCATCCATTTCAACATGGACGCCGAGGACCTGAGTTCGCTCATGATGAGCTATGCCAAGGCGTCGAAGCTCACCTACGATAACAATCTGACCACGCTGGGCTATGCGGATGAGGCAGACCCCATCTCGGTTAAGATTTTCCCGCGCGACTTTGAGGCCAAGGAGCGCGTGCTCGATCACATCGATGCGTACAACAAGCAGGTCAAAGCTGCCGGCCACGATGAACAGGCAATCTCGTACACCGACTACATGGGTATCATCATGGGTTCGGTGACCGATATCGTGAACACCATCAGCTTGGTGCTCATCGCATTCGTGAGCATCAGCCTGGTCGTGAGCTCCATCATGATCGGCATCATCACCTACATCAGCGTACTGGAGCGCAAAAAGGAGATTGGCATCCTGCGCGCGATCGGCGCGTCAAAGCGCAACGTGGCCAACGTATTCAATGCCGAGACTTTCATCGAAGGCCTCATTGCTGGCGTCTTCGCCATTGTCGTCGTGGTGCTCGTGAGCTTTCCGGTTAATGCCTGGGCGCTTGCTGCCAAACAGGTGCCCAATCTGATGAGCCTGCCCGTGCAGGATGCGCTGGTGCTCATCGCGATTTCGGTGTTGCTAACGGTCGTTGCCGGCCTGCTGCCTGCTCGCAGCGCATCCAAGAAAGATCCTGTGGAGGCCCTTCGCTCCGAATAATGTGACAAAGGGACAGCCCCTTTGTCACATTGGGGACTCTTACCGTTCAGCACGCTAAGAGCCCCTCTCCCCGCTTAATGCTTGACGAAGCGCCCTGTGGTTTATATACCTATCGGTAGGCATATATGATGTATTGCCGATAGAAATGGAGTAGCCATGACTCTCGCCACACCAGCCATTAAAAATCGCCCCCGTGAGAGTGGCGCATTTGCTTGGATCGTCGTTATTGCGCTCGGTTTAATGTCCGCCGGAACAACTGGCACATATAGCATCATTGCTGGTTCATTCGTTGCTCCAGTATGTGAAGACCTAGGCTTTGACTACACTTCTTTCTCTTTCTATTTCACCGCGGTTCTTCTTGGCCTTGCGCTGGGGCTTCCACTTTTGAGTCGCTTCATTCCAAAAGTAATCGGCAAGCCATGGCATATTTGCATTGAACTCATCCTTATTGCTGTTGGCGCTGCAATGGCGTTCTACACCGAGGTCTGGATGTTCATCGTCTCCGCCGCAGTGATCGGCGTCTGCTTTTCGTTCACAACGGGCGTCTGCATGTCCGATGTCATTGACCAATGGTTCAGCAAGTCGTCCGGTCTCGCCATCGGCCTTGCCTGGGGCGTTAATTCTCTCTGCACGCTGTTGTTGAGTCCTGTCATTACGCTGGTTATCGAGCAGCAAGGCTGGCGTACGGGATACATCGTACTAGCTGCCGTTTCTGCAGTCATGATTTTGCCTGCGAGTGCATTTATCATTCGTCTTAAACCCTCTGACCGCAACATGCTTCCGTACGGAGAGACAATCTCCGAAACCCATGAGAGCGGCAGCGCCGATGAGCAGGAGAATGTCCTTTCGGGCATGGCACTCCGCGATGCCGCGAAAACGCCGTCTTTTATTCTCTGTGTCCTCCTGCTTTGCGTGGCGCAGCTCACCTGCTGCATGAACCAGTTGTTTCCAACCTATGCAAGCGAGGTCGGTTTCAATCCCATCGTAGGAAGCTTAATGGTCTCGGCAGCTTCGTTCTCTGACATCTTCCTAAATCCCTTCGTAGGCAAAACATGTGACAAGCTCGGCGCTATTAAAGCAACGGTCGCGTGGACAGGTGTCAGCATTTTTTCATTCCTACTTCTCATCATTGGCGGAAGCAATGAGACCGTTTCCATCATTGCAGCTGGCGTAAACGATGCCATGTTCGCCATTATTGGAACCGCAATGCCGATGCTTCTCCTCTCGCTCTTTGGATCACGCGATTTTGGAAGGATCTATTCAATCGTTTGCTCAGCGGGCTATGTCGTCGGTGCTTTTGGAATGCCGGTCATGATGAAGGTTTACGGCATGGCAGGGTCATTCCAGGGAGTATTTATCTTCTGCATTGCCTGCAACCTTATGATTGCTGCGTTTGCTATCGTTTCCGGCTTTCTCAGTAAGGCTGCTGAAAAGTAATAAGCGCCGATTGCATCGGCATAGATTGCCACGCAACAGGGGTCGACTCCAAGCCAGACTGGAGTCGACCCCTGTTTTCGTTTTAAAGGTTGCCCACAGGCACTATGGGTGCCAACGTACGCTTCAGCCTGGCTGGCCTATTTGAACATAAGCTCGACTATTCCCGCCCAAACCGCTTTTTCATCAATATCTTCACCTTGAGCGACCGTATTGCTCGTTCCCTCCAGAACGGTATATAGAATTTGTACGTAAAGCATCACATCGGCACTATCGGAAAACGCGCCGATCTCTACGCCATGGAGAAGGATGTCTTTAAGCGCGCCCATGGTTCGTTTGGTCGCCGTCGCTTGACGTTCCTGAACTGCAGGAATTCGATTTGCTTGAACGCTAACCTCGGCCAGCACGCGCCGGCGTTTTTCATCGCTTCGATAGCCACCTATAACTGAATTGCCGAGCTCGATAAGCGCGGCCTTGAACCCGTCCCTATCGACTATTAGCGAGTAGTCGCGCTGATAGTCAATGGTCGGAAACATGCTGTCCAAGAGCGTAGTGAAAATCTCCTCTTTAGAGGGAAAGTAGTAGTACACCGACGGCTTGGATATACCGACAAAGTCGCAAATCTTTCCGATAGACGCTTTGTCATAACCGACTTCTGCCACAAGATCGTACATTGCGTCCAATATTTTTTTTCTTGTGCTCACGCTGCATTTCTCCATTGCAAATCACTTCCGCACTACCAACATTATTAAGGATGGCAACGGAACATCAATTCGTGTCCAAACATGACCACTATATACGGTGAACGGTACGTATCAGTAGGCGAGCGGCAATTATTCAAAACTATCTACCGAACGGTAGGTATAGTAGTACTATAGCAGGTGAAACCCCGCTATTGTCGCGGCCGGACAGCATCGCGGGAAACCCGACGGAAGGACCAACCATGTACGAGAACTATCGTATGCCGGGCGAGTTCGAGAAGCGCTCCAACGTCTATGTGACATGGCTTCCCGATTACATCCGTGCAGAGGGCTACGATAACCGCCAGCCCTGCGTTGACGTGATCAAGGCTCTGCTCGAGTATGGCGACGTTACGGTTAACCTCAATTGCGGCACCCCCGGCTCCTATGAGGAGGCTTGCTCACGCCTGAAGGAGGAGGGGGTTGATCTCGATCGCATCGAGATCACGCAGTTCGAAGACTCCAACTTCTATGTCCGCGACAACGGCCCCAGCATCATGGTCGACGACAAAGGCCATTCTTATATGGTCAACCCCGCTTGGACCTATTACGGCGTGTGGGACAAGAACTCCCCGGAGTGTCAGTCCGCACGTAAGGCAGCCGTTCACATGGCGGTTGCGCTCGGTTGCTTCGATATCGTCAATTCCGAAATGGTTTCGGAGGGCGGCGATCGTGAGTTTGACGGTCACGGCACCCTGATCGCCATCGAGGACACGGAATGCCGTAAGCGCAATCCCGAGTTCACGAAAGATGAGGTAGAGGCCGAGTATAAGCGCATCTACAACCTCAACAAGGTTATCTGGCTTCCTCAGCCCATGCTTGAGGACGACGATTATCGACTGGGCATCCTCGACGAGAAGGAAGACGGAACCCCCGTCTTTGGCATGAGCTTTGCCGCTCACATCGATGAGATGTGCCGTTTTATCACTCCGAACAAGATTCTCCTTGCCGAGGTGTCCGACGAAGAGGCCGCTTCGAGTAAGGCGGGCGCCGAGTCGCGCCGCCGCATCGAGGCAGCTTATGAGATTCTGAGCAACGAGACGGACTGGGAGGGCAAGCCCTTCGAGATCGTCCGCATGCCGACTGCTGAGCCGATCGAGGTTGTCATCGCCCCCGGCGATGAGGACTACGAGCTGTATAAGGGCTTCATCGACGAAATGGGCGGCAAGTTCATGGATGGCACCCCTTGGCCCGAGGGCCCCGTTCACTTCTATGCCGCAGCGAGCTACTGCAACTTCCTCATCTGCAACGGCGTCGTTCTTGGCCAGCGTTATTACCACGAAGGCATGAGCCAAGTCGTGAAGGAGAAGGACGAGCAGGCCAAGGCGGTTCTTGAGAGCTGCTTCCCCGATCGCAAGGTCATCATGATCGACTCTCTTGCGCTTAACCTGTCCGGCGGCGGCGTGCACTGCTGGACCAAGGACGTGGCCGCCAGCTGCTAGCAAGTTCTCGAACTTGCGCTGCCTGATCCAAGTGCCACATTTACTGTCCCCGAGGGATATCCGTGTTTCACTCGGGGACGCATTCGCCATTTATTTATCGACCAATTGAAAGGAAAATAGACATGAACAACAGCCTCCGCGGTCGCGACTACATCAACATCCATGATCTCTCCTCCGAGGATTTCCGCTATCTCATCGATCTTGCCTGGAACCTTAAGGCTCAGAAGAAGTCTGGTGTCGACCAGCGCTACTTCCCCGGCAAAAACGTCCTCGCCAACTTTGAGTGGGGCTCGACCCGTACTCGTTGCGCATTCGAGACCTCCTGCAACGATTTGGGCATGGGCTTCACTTATCTGACCAACTCCCACATGGGTGACTGCGAGACCGTCAAGGATGCCATGCGCGTCTTCAACGGCATGTATGATCTCATCGTCTACCGCGCACAGAAGGACGAGCAGTTCCTCTATGACGTCGCCGACCTGGTTGACATCCCGGTCATCAATGCCCTTACTCTCGGCGATCACCCGACTCAGATGCTCGCTGACGCTCTTACGATGGAAGAGCAATGGGGCGGTCTGCGTACGAGCCGCGGCAAGAAGATGGCTTTCGTTGGCAACTGCGCCGGCGCCCCGGTGTGGTATGGCCGTCTGTGCGCGATGCTCGACATGGACTTCCTCGCCATCGGTCCCGACGACCTCCGTCATCAGATGTGCAAGGAAATGGTCGAAGAGGTGGAGGCCTGCTACGCCAAGTACGCTCCCAATAGGACCTTTACCATCACCTCTGACCTCGATGCCTTGGATGGCGTTGACGTTATCGTTACCGAGGAGTGGCGCTACATCAACCCCGAGTGCGGCGAAGAGGTTCTGGATCCCGACGACTACAACTCCTGGCTGGGCGATGCCGAGTCCCTGTACCCCTATCGCGTCACCAGCGAGCTGTGCAAGCGCACCAACAATCCCGACATCTTCTGCATGCATGAGCTTCCTTCTGTCCACAACGCAGATCACCGTGTTGGCAAGATGCTCCTCGACCAGTGCAAGAACGACCTCCATCGCGAGATCATCACCGAGGGTTTCGAGATTGCCGACGAGTGCTTTGAGGCCAACGCTTCGGTCATCTTCCGTGAGGCAGAGAACCGTCAGCACACCATCAAGGCCGTTATGTGTGCCCTTCTGGGTCTCTAGGAGTTGTATCAATGGAAAATGCAAAGTTAAAGAGCAGCAAGGTCTACGCATGGGTTCTCGTAATCGCGCTTGGCCTCATGTCTGCTGGTACGACCGGATCCTATAGCGTAATCGCCGGCTCCTTCGTCGCGCCCGTGTGCGAGGAGTTCGGGTTTGACTATTCAATCTTCTCGTATTACTTCACCGCGACGCTCATCGGTCTTGCGGCGGCGCTTCCGTTTGTCGGAAAACTCATCCCCAAGGTTGTTGGCAAGGTTTGGCTCCCCGTCGTCGAGCTTATTCTGCTCGCCGCCGGCGCAGGCATGGCTTTCTACACCGAAGTTTGGATGTTCATCGCCGCTGGCGCCCTGATTGGCATTTGCTTCGCCTTCACCACCGGCGTCGCCATGTCCGACGTTATTGACCAGTGGTTCAAAAAATCTGGTGGCCTGGCAATTGGTCTTGCTTGGGCAGTGAACTCGATTTACATGCTCATCATGAGCCCCGTCATCACCTCTGTCATCGAGGCCGCTGGCTGGAGGACTGGTTATCTGGTGCTCGCTGGCGTCTCCGCCGTGCTCATTCTCCCCGCTTCCGTCCTGATTATCCGCTATAAGCCTCAGGACAAGGGCATGCTGCCCTATGGCTACGTCGAGGGCGAGACGGTCGCCGAGACCGAGGAGACGACCGAGGATAGCACGCGTGGCGTTAGCTATGCGCGCGCCATTAAGTCGCCTGCCTTCTTCTTCTGCATCGGCTTCCTCTGCCTCGTTCAGCTCACTTGCTGCATGAACCAGCTCTTCCCGACGTATGCTTCCGAGGTTGGTTTTAGCCCCATGGTGGGCGGCTTCATGGTATCCGCTGCATCGCTCTTCGATCTGTTCCTCAACCCGATCGTCGGCACCACTTGCGATAGGTTCGGCAGCACGAAGGCCATTCTGGGCTGGCTCGCTGTCTCCATCCTCTCCTTTGTCATGCTCATGATGAGCAGCGGCAACTCGACGCTCAGCATCCTCGCAGCAGGCGTGAACGACGTAATGTACGTCATCGCTGGCACTGCCCTGACCGTTTTGGTTATGGATGTCTTTGGCTCCCGCGATTTCGGTCGCATCTTCGCGCTGATCTGCTCCGTGGGCTATATCGTCGGCGCCTTTGGCATGCCCGTTATGATGAAGGTCTATGAGCTTGTCGGCTCCTTCCAGGGCGTCTTCATCTTCTGCATCGCATGCAACGTTATTATCGGCCTGTTCTTGCTGCTGGCAAAAAAGACTGGTAAGAACCTCTCCTGGGACGAATAGTCCGATTCGTCTTAGACATACGCTGTAGGGCTTAACCTGCAGCCGCTTTGGGGCATCGACTAACGTCGGTGCCCTTTTTCATCGAATGTGACAAAGGGACAGCCCCTTTGTCACATTGAGTGGCTTGTAAATCGAGGTCTAATGCTTTTCCCGAGAAGTGAACGAGTCAAAATGGACCCCCGAAGCATCGACACTTTTGGCGAGCAATTTCCTGCGGTTTTGCAGTCGAATCCTGCGGTTTTGATGCCTAAAAATGCCAATGCTTCGGGGGTCCAAAAACAGTCGTTCACTTCTCGGGAAAAGTATTAGACCTCGAGATATAGACGATGTTCGCGAGCGGCAATTAGAGCGTAAGCCTTTAGTTCTTTTTTGCAGAGAGCATGAGCCTAATTTCCGGATGGGTGTATTCGTCGAAATCTTCTGCGGCTTCGGTGTCAAAGGTGTAGTACGACTTGATAGATTCGTCCTCCGTCTTGATGCTGATTTCTTTATATAGGGATCCGGCTAAAAATGTCTGTTTAAAATCATCCGACAGGCTGCATGGCGTGAGGAGGCCCGGTGTGGCAACGGAAATGTCCAACCCGTTGAGCGGGGCGCAGAGCGTCGCGATGTCCTGCTCGGCGCGAGCGAGGTTGTCTGCAAGGCTTTCCTCGGGGTTGACCTGACTGGTGTAATCGACGTCCGTGAGCATGCCGTCTGCATCAAAAGAAAGGTAGACATAGGCTGCTTGAGCGCCAAGGTCATTGTCGCGCAGATAGCCGATAATGCGGTAGCCGTAGTCGTGATACGACTCGTATGGGTCGTCTGCCGCGACGCGTTCACACACGGGCTCCAGGGCATCTTGCGCGATGGCGAGCTGCTCGGCAACTGCAGCCTTTCTCGCCTGAAGCTCGTTATTTCCCTGGACAAACTGCGGGATGTAGACGCCAAGCAGCACAATGGCGGGCACCACTGCGAGAGCTATGGCCTGCTTCTTGACGCTTGGAATCGTCACGCCGTATGCGTTTGCCATGGCCTCGGCATTGCTCGAGGTCTCGGCTAGCACGTCTGCCGCGGTGGCAACTGCCCCTACGGCGCCGGCGACCTCCGCGGCGCCGCCCAGGTTGCGCGCGAGATCGTTATCACTGTTCTTGAGCAGGCGGCCGGCAGCTTGCGTGGCGAGCACGCCGGCGACCTCCGCGGAGCGGTCTTTGTTGGTTTGGGCTACCGCAAGCCTGCTCTGCAGCTCCTTCCACTGTTTGCCCTGCATTCCAAAGCGCGGCGCAAGAGCGCAATAGCAAAAGACGACGAGTTCGATTACGGTGAGTGCGATGGCGGTATATATGCCCGCGGGTTGGAATTCCTTTTGGTGGAACGCGATATCGTTGATCATTTGGAGCGGCAGCATGAGCAGACATGCTACGAACGACATGACGAGTGCGGTCGCTGCGATCTTGGGGTACGCACAGTACCGCTGAATGCGTTTCTTTTCACGTTCGGTGAGCTGATGCATGGGGGCCTCGACTCTCATCGTTTTTCGGGGGCGATGCGCACACGCTCTTGAGTATAGATGAGTGGGGGAGCTGCTGCGGGGCGGCCCTACTTGCTGTTCGTGGACACCGTTCACCTTCGTTGCACAGGGATGGTTGGAGGGCTGGTTGGCGTCAAGTAACCGCCTCCGCCTTGTGGGCCGCCTCGAGGACAAGGCATAATGCATGTGACAAAGGGGCAGTCCCTTTGCCACATTGATTTGAGAGTAGATGTTGATGATTCTATCGCTTGCCCCTATGGAGGGGATTACCGGGCATGTGTTCCGTCGCGTGCATGCGGAGTGCTTTGGCGCGCTCGACTGCTATTACACGCCGTTTTTGCCGCCGCCGCGGGTTGGCAACCGTTTTGGTGGCAAGGCGTTTAAAGAGGTCGACCCTGTCAATAACCAGGGGCTCAACGTGGTGCCCCAGCTCATGTCCAAGAATGCGGATGAGTTTGTGTGGGCGGCGCACGTGCTCGCCGACATGGGCTACCGCGAGGTCAATCTCAACCTGGGTTGTCCCTCGGGAACGGTTGTTGCCAAGGGCAAGGGCTCGGGTTTCTTGCGTAATCTCGACGAGCTCGAGGTGTTCTTGGGCGATGTGTGCGAGCGCTCGCCGTTACCGGTATCGGTAAAAACCAGGCTGGGGTTGGAGCGCGATGACGAGTATGAGCGTGTGCTCGATCTGTATTGTCGCATGCCGCTGGCAGAGCTGATCGTGCATCCGCGCGTGCAAAAGGACCGCTATACGGGCTCGCCGCGCAAGGAGTTTTACGGCGAGACGCTGGAACGTGCGCCGTTTCCGGTGGCATACAACGGCGACATTTTTGATCTTGAGGATATGGACGCGCTGGTGGAGGCCTATCCCGGCACGCGCCATGTGATGCTGGGGCGTGGCCTGCTCGCGAACCCCGCTCTGGCTCGTATGGTCAACGGCGGTCCTGCTGCCACGGCAGCCGAACTGCAGCGTTTCCACGACGCGCTATTCGCGGCCTATGCAGAAGAGATTGGTGGCAACGCGGTCTTTCGCATGAAGGAGTGGTGGTTCTACGCCAAGTGCGCTTTCGCCGACCCCGCTACCGTTCACAAGCTCGTACGCAAGACCAAAAAGGTCGACGAATACCGCGCCGCCGTTGATCGTGTCTTTCGCGAACAGTCACTCGCGCCCATAGCCTGTTTCCACGGCTAGCTAGTCATCGGGGACGTTCTTTAACGACTAGCTATTTAAGAACGTCCCCGATGACTATGTTCCCAACGACTATGTTGCAAAAAGCTGTACACCAGCATCCAAAGATGTCGAAAAATGTCGACTTTGGATGCTGGCGTACTTGTTTGGGCCGTATGGGGTGGAGCCTTGGACGGACGGGGTGCGCGTGCTAGAGCAGGTTCTTTTGTGCCCACGCGATGATGTCGCTCGATTCGTAGAGCGGCTTGCCGTCGATGAACAGGCAGGGAACCTGGCGCTTTCCGCCGACGGCGATGAGCGTCTGCTCGGCTTCGGTATCGGTCGAGATATTGCGCTCGGGAATGGTCACGCCGTTATCGGCCAAAAAGCGCTTGACCTTTATGCAATACGGGCAGCCAGTCATAACGTAGAGCGCGAGTTCATGATCAGTAGCCATAGGTCTCCAATCGGTTGAGGTTTCGATTGAAATACCCAAAGCCGCCGCGGTCTATGCGCGCGTCAACGACGACTCGATGGCCTGGACCAGAAGCGCCGTGGCTCCGGTGCCGCAGGGCTTGTCGTAGTAGTCAACAAAGCGCTGATCGGCAAGATAGCCGTGCGCGAGGCCCAGGTATGCTTCGTCTTGGGGCTCGTGCCCCCAGTTAAGGCTAATCCACCGACGGTGCATTGCGACAAGTTTGCGGGCCTCGTTACTCTCTGGGTCGCCAATGCCCATGGCAATCGAGAGCTGGCCCAAAATGGCGCGTTCAAGTTCCTTCATGTCGTTCCATGTCTGAGGATCCATATCCAGTAACGTTTCGTTTGCTGCATCGATAGCCTCATTGCCATAGCGCGCCCGCGCCTCGGCACCGTAGCGCTCCTCGTTTTCCTGCACGGTGCGCCAGCGCTCCAGTTGCGGCAGGACGGCGCCCATGAGCGAGACGGCTTCGTCGAGCGACATGCCGGTGTTTTGCGCCAGCCGCGGGGCACAGTCTTCGATCATTGCCTCCATGGTGGTGTCGTAGGTGTACTTGCCGTGGTCGTAGCACCACTTGCAGTAATGGTCGGTCGTGGCGCCCGCAGCATCGGTGCCGCAGTCGTCGGGCGTGAGTATCATGCCGCAGCTCTGGCAATAGTGCTCGGGCATTTCGAGCAGGTGGGGCAGCGGCTCTCCGGTTACGGTGGCGATGAGCTTCATCATGTCGATGCCCGGTGTGACCTCGCCACGCTCCCAACGGCTGACGGCTTGGCGTGTGACGAAGAGCTTGGCGGCGAGCTGCTCTTGGGTAAGGTGATGGGTGCGACGGATGGCAATGAGCTTTTCTGCAAAGGCCATAGCGGCTCCTTTCTGCTGGTTGATGGCTTAAGCATACGCGGCGGCAGGCACCCTTCCAAGCAACCGCTGGTTGCACGACGGGGGACCGCGGTGAAGAATTGCGCGCTGCGCCCCACGCCTCCATGCCGTACAATGACCGGCATGGAACCTATCGCACGCATACATACCGACCTGCCGCAGAAGTTCGGCATTCCGCGCAACAGCTTTTTGGCGCCTCATCTGCAGGGACGCATCGTTTTTGAGCCGGGATTTGCCTCCAATGCAGCAGTTGAGGGCCTGGACTCCTTCTCTCACCTATGGCTGCTGTGGCGCTTCGAAAACGGAACGCCCGGCGGCACGGCTAGGGACATAGCTGCCGATGCCAAGACGCAGGACAGGTCCGGCACCAATGCCAAGTGGTCGAAAACCGTGCGCCCGCCGCGTCTGGGCGGAGCCGAGCGTGTGGGCGTCTTTGCCACGCGCAGTCCGTTTCGCCCTAATCCCATCGGGCTCACCTGCGTCAAGCTCGATCGCGTCGAGCTCACCGACAATGGTCCCATCATCCATGTGCTGGGGGCCGATCTGCGCGACGGTACGCCCATCTACGATATCAAGCCCTACATTCCGTTTGCAGACTGTCACCTGGATGCGACAGGCGGCTGGATTGAAGACGCGCCGTGGCAAGAGCTCGACGTAGAGTTCCCGCAGACGCTGCAGGATATGGTCCCGCCCGCAAAGCTCCCCGGCCTGGTCGAGGTCCTACGCCAAGACCCGCGCCGCGCAGGCAGTAAGCACGAGCCAAACCGCGTCTATCATCTGGCCTTCGCCGGGCTCGACGTATCGTTTGCGGTCGACGAAACCCAGCTAACCGTAGTCGCCATCAACGACGCGCGGGACTAACCATCCGTCCGTATCCGTCAAAAACAACGCCAAACCCCATGCCAAAACCGCCCACGCTGGTGGACAATAACGCCTATCGAAACAGTCTACTTTGCACGGGAGCTCAGCATGAAATACGACTTTAGCTCGCTTATCGACCGCCGCGGCATGGACTCCATCGCCGTTGATTCTTGGGGTGAGATCCCCGGCATGGCTCCAAACGCACCCGACGAGGGCTTCGATCGCATTCCCATGTGGGTGGCGGACATGAACTTCGCCACGGTGCCCACGGTCCAGGAACACATCATTCAGCGTGCCCAGCACCCCATGTTTGGCTACTTTGATCCGCGCTCCGAGTATTTCGACCGCATCATCGAATGGCAGAGTCGCCGCAATGGCGTCGAGGGTCTGCGCCCTGAACATATCGGTTACGAAAACGGCGTGCTGGGCGGTGCCGTGTCGACGCTGCGCGCGTATGTCCAGCCGGGCGATGCGGTGCTGGTCCACAGCCCCACCTACATCGGCTTTACCAAATCTATCGAAGCCGCGGGCTATCGTATTGTCCACAGCCCGCTTAAGCTCGATGATCAGGGCGTGTGGCGTATGGACTTTGAGGACATGGAGCGCAAGCTCGCCCAAAACCACATCCATGCCGCGGTGTTCTGCTCGCCGCACAATCCCTGCGGCCGCGTATGGGAGTGCGACGAGATCGAGCGCGCCATGGACATCTATCGCCAGCACGATTGCGTGGTGATCTCGGACGAGATTTGGTCCGATATCATCCTGCCGGGTCACAAGCATATCCCGACGCAGTCGGTGAGCGAGGATGCCCGCATGCGCACGGTTGCCCTCTACGCGCCCAGCAAGACGTTCAACCTGGCGGGCCTGGTCGGCAGCTACCACATCATCTATAACGAGACGCTGCGCGACCGCGCGTGCACCGTGTCCAACAAGACTCACTACAACGAGATGAACGTCCTCTCCATGCATGCGCTTATCGGTGCCTACCAGCCGCAAGGCTACGAGTGGGTGGACGAGCTCAACCAGGTGCTTGCCGGCAATATCGAGTACTTCTGCAATTACGTGGACGAGCATTTTGAGGGCGTGGGCTATTCGCGTCCGCAGGGCACCTACATGGTGTTTCTAGACTGCACCGAGTGGTGCCGAGAGCATGGCCGCGATATTCAGTGGTTGCTCGACGAGGGGGCGCGCGTGGGCGTGGGGTATCAGGACGGCCGCCCGTTCCACGGACCCTGCCACATTCGCGTGAATCTGGCGCTGCCGCTTTCGCGCGTGAGGGAAGCGTGCGACCGCCTGGACCGCTACGTTTTTAATGCACGGTAGGCGTGCGCTGCATGCGGGACCTTCTGCCAAGTCGGCTGGAAGGCTCCGCATAGTAGAACGTCTGTAACCATTGGGCACTCGCGTGGTTTCGTTTGCTATTATCTTTAACCATTTCAGTCTGTAAACAGGATCGTCTGGAGCTCGATGAAAAGACCCCGTCGCTCGGTTGCCATATCGTTGTTTGTTGCGCTTGCGGTAGCGTGCGCCTTTGTCGTAGCGATAGCTGGCTGTTCTGGGCGTAATGACGAAGCCTCGACGTCTGCATTAGAAGGTTTGGACGCCTCGCAAGTCAAAGACGACGACCTCAAGACGCTCAACGTCGGCAGCGACCTCTATCCACCGTTTGTGTATACCGACGAGTACGGCGATATCGTTGGCCTGGATGTCGAGATATTGACCGAGGCTTTGGCTCGCATTGGTTACAAGCCAAAATACCAGCTGATCGACTGGGAAAAGAAGAAGGAGCTGCTGGCGAGCGGCGAACTCGATTGCGTCATGGGCAGCTTTAGTATGACGGGTCGCGAAAACGAATATCGTTGGGCCGGCCCGTACCTTGCGAGCCGCCAGGTGGTCGCGGTCGATCCCCAGAGCGATATCTACACGCTTGCCGATCTTGAGGATAAGATCGTGGCGGTTCAGTCCACCACCAAGCCCGAGGACATTTTGCTCAATCGCATAAATGAAAACGTTCCGCAGATCAAGGAACTCTACAGCTTTTCGGACGGTTCATACCTGAACCCGGCGCTCGTCGAGGGCCTGGTCGACGCTATCGCCGCGCATGAGTCCTCGTTCCTCACGTACGAAAAAGACTATGGTGTGACATATCGCATTTTGGATGAGCCGCTGCTAGAGGTCGGTTTGGGCACCGCTTTCGATATCAACGATACGCGTGGCATCGACGTCAAGCTCACTCATGCCTACCAAGAAATGCTTGCCGATGGCACCATGGAACGCCTGGTGTCAAAGTACTTCGATGACCCTTCGCCATTTTTGAATATGGAGGGCCTGTCATGATCGATGCGCCCGACCACGCTGCTCAGGAGCGGGGCAATCGTTCGGCAGGGGCATGGCTCCTTGTCGCTCTGCTGGGGATAGCGCTCTCGGTTGTTGCCGGCATGATGAGCTACGGTTACACGACGGCCCAAGCCGAGCAGCGCTTTGCCGACGTTGTCGATTACGTGGCGACGCAGAGCCTTTCCTACGATGCATTCAACAGCGCCTATACGACCAAAAACCTGATTCACGTTATGGAGATCGCCGGAGAGGCTGCCCGCGATATGGAGCGCGACGGTTCGGTGGATAACGCCATGCTGGAGCAATACGCCGACCAGTTCAACGTGAGCGCGCTGATCGTGACGGACGCATCGGGCAATTTGGTGTCCGAGTCCTCGACGGGCGATGTGGACTACGGGTCGCTCGCTACGTATCTCAAAGAATCACCCGTGCTTGAGGTGGCAACTCATCCGCTTAAGTCCTATACCGCCCGCATCACGCTTGCGGATGATTCGGTCGCAGACATTGGCTGCGTGACTCGGCAGGATGGCGAGGGCATCGTTATCGCGGTAAGGCATCAGAGCGCGAAAGCGGTTGCAAGCAATACACTCAAACTGCAGAGCTTGCTTGATGGCTATGAAACCATCGATAGCGGCAATATCGTGATCGAAAGCGACGGCAAGGTCGTTGCGACCAATGCCGTTGAACCCACCGTATTGGGCGTGTTCGATCTGCCTGCGACGGATGTCTTTATTGTCGACGGTATTAAGGATCGATGCCTGGCTGGTAAGGTCAGATTGGTTAACGCCGACGGCGAGTGGTATTTGGGCACATTTGGAAAAGCGCGCGGGTTCTACGTGTACACCTATGCCTCGGCGCGGCGCTACTTTGAGGTCGTCGCGGCTGTTGCTGCCGGCGTGCTGGTGCTCTACAGCGGTGTTATAGCCGTTGTTGTGATGGTGCGTCGCCGCGCTGATCGTCGACGTTTGACGGACTTGCTGCAGCAGGAGCGCGACTATGGCGACAAGCTGGCAAAGGCGGCGCGTGAGGCCTCGTCTGCCAACTCGGCAAAGACGGAGTTTCTGCGTCGCATGAGCCACGATCTGCGCACGCCCATCAACGGCATTCGCGGCATGGTCGAGGTTGGCGATGCCAATGCGGACGATTTGCAAAAGCAGATCGAGTGCCGCTCAAAGATCTGGACGGCATCGGGACTGCTGCTCGACCTTGCCAACGAGGCCCTGGATATGAGTCGCCTGGAGAGCGGACAGATTGACTTGGAACTCGTGCCCGCAAATTTGGTGGCCCTCAATCGCGAGGTGTGCGATATTCTGGAGCGCCAGGCCGAGGAGCGTCTGGTGACAATTATCTCCGACCAGCAGACGCTTAATCATCCCTATGCGCGGGTGAGCGTGACGCACCTCAAGCGTTTGTTGCTCAATATTGCCGGCAATGCCGTCAAGTACAACCGCCAGGGCGGCTATGTCCGCCTGGTGTGCCGCGAGGTGGAGCCAGCGGATAGCGTCCCCGTCTATGAATACACGATCGCTGACAACGGTATTGGCATGAGCGAGGAGTTCCAAAAGCACCTCTACGAGCCGTTTTGCCGCGAGGAGCAGCAGGTGGAAGGCGCTTCGTCGGGAACTGGCCTGGGCGCGCCTATCGCAAAACAGCTGGTCGAGCTTATGGGCGGAACCATGAGTTTTACGAGCGTCTTGGGGCAGGGGACGACGTTTACCATCCGCCTGCCGTTCGAGAAATGCAAACGCTCCGAGATTCCTCAGACAGTTCGCGTGGATGGGGGCGATGGCGATGCGCTCCAGGGCTTGCGCGTTTTGCTCGTAGAGGATAACGATCTGAATGCTGAGATCGCGCAGTTTACGCTCAACCGTGTCGGTGCCATCGTGACGCATGCTAAGGATGGTGAGTCTGCCGTCGAGATGTTTACCGCGAGCGCACCGCACGAGTACGACGTGGTGTTGATGGACATCATGATGCCTGGCATCGATGGCCTTGAGGCCACGCGTCAGATTCGAGCGCTCGATCGCGAGGATGCCGCGACCACGCCGATTATCGCCGTGAGTGCCAACGCCTTTGCCGACGACCGTAGGCTTTCGCGTGAGGCGGGCATGAACGCGCACCTGAGCAAACCTGTGAGCTCGCAGGAACTTGTTGAGGCGCTTGCGCACATAGCTGCCGACGCTTTATAAGCATATGGCCCGGTTCTAATGTTGGTTGGAACCGGGCCATATTGCTATTGATGAGGTCTGCTGAGGGGGCTTACTTTTCCTGAATCTGCTTACCGCAAAGATGTTCAATCGTAATCTCGTAGAGCTGGACGCCCTTAATGTCCTTGGCGATTTCCTCTTCGACTTCCTCGGCAGAAGGGTAGTACTTAAGCGCGAGCTGGCGGACTTTATCCTCGATAAACGCGGGAGTGTCATTTGCCAGGCGACAGCGGCCAAAGACCACGGTACTCATAACGTAGGGAGCCCAGTCACCGTCCTGGTACCACTCGTTGCCGTAAACGGTAAAGCAGACCTTGTCATCGCGCTTGAGTGCGTCGACCTTGTGGCCAGCCTTGGCGCCATGGAAATAAATCTTGTCGTGCTCGGTGTCAAAGAAGTAGTTGACGGGAATGGCGTACGGGTAGCCATCGTCGCCGTTGACGGCAAAGACGCCGCGCTTGCAGGTAGCGAGCAGTTCGCGCGCTTCCTCGTCAGTGATGGCGCGTTTCTTTCGACGTAAGGGCCTAAACATCGTTGGTTTCCTTTCTGGTCGTGCGTGGTGGTTGAGCACAAACTATAGCGAAACGGGTCCGTTTTTCTTGATGCGGGCGAGTATGCTTTTGAGCTTGTTAAAGTCGAGCGGTTTGGACAGATGGGCGTTCATGCCGGCGTCGTGTGCCGCCTTGGCGTCCTCGGCAAAGGCATTGGCGGTGAGCGCGATGATGGGGATATCGGCTGCATCGGCCTTCTTGCTCAGGCGAATCGCGCGGGTTGCCTCATAGCCGTCCATGCCCGGCATCATAATGTCCATCAGAATCGCATCGAAGCTGCCGGCGGGATGTGACAGGTACAGATCGACGACTTCGTTGCCGTTGGCGGCGCGGGTGACCACGACGCCCTCGGATTCTAGCAGCGCCTGGGCAATCTCGGCGTTCAATTCGTTGTCTTCGGCGAGCAGCACGTTCATGTTGGCGAGCGAGCAGTCGAGCGTACTCTCAACCGTATTCGCCCGCGCCTGGGGATTCTTGTCGATATCGAGCGGAATTTCCACGTAGAACGTGGTGCCCACATGGAACTCGCTGGTGACTTCGATGGTGCCGCCCATCAGTTCAATAAGCGACTTGACGATTGGCATGCCCATGCCGGTTCCTTGGAACTTGCTGCGCGCATCGTTACCTTCTTGGGCAAACGGCTCATAGATATGTTTTAAGAATTTGGGAGTCATGCCAATGCCGGTATCCGAAACGCTAAAGCAAAAGAGCGCGCGCCCGTTATCGAGTGGCTTGGTCTTTGAGCTAAAGGTGACGGAGCCGCCGCGCTTGTTGTACTTAATGCTGTTGTCTAACAGGTTGATCATGATCTGTCGGATATGGGTGGGACTGCCGACCATGTATGGCCCCGTGGCGTACGGCAGACTATTGTCCTGCATGGTGATGCCGTTACTGGACGCGCGGAGCTTGCACAGCACCAGCGTATCGTCACAGAGCTCTTTGAGGTTAAAAGGCGCATGCTCCAGTGTTAGCTTGCGGTCTTCGATTTTGCCCATCTCGAGGATGTCGTTGATCAGCGAGAGCAGGTGATTGGCGGCAACGCGCGCCTTGGCACGGCTCTCGCGGGCGACCTGGATATCGCCTTCCTTCAATTCCTCGATCTCGATAAGGCCCAGGATACCGTTGAGCGGCGTACGGATGTCGTGGCTCATGCGCGTGAGGAATGCCGTCTTAGCGGCGTTGGCAGCATCGGCTTTTTTGCGCTCGGTTCGAGCGCGCGCGAGCGCCCAGATGAGCAGGACGATGCCGACCGACAACATACCGATGAGGGTAGCTGCAATGGCGGTGCGGTTGCGATAAAGGAATTGAAGCGTGTTGGATTCCTGGGCCGTGTACGACGTGGAGGAGTAATTGCTTGCGGAGAGCGATTCTCCGGCATTGATGATGCCCTTGTTGATGATTCCCAGCAGCTCGGGCTTTCCGCGCGAAATCCAGCACGAGAGCTCACAGGTGTCAGGGAGCTCGACCGTCTCGTAGCCCTCGAGATCATAACGGTCGCCGATGGTTTTTACGCGTGAGCTGGGAGCGACGATGCAATGTGCTGTTCCCTTCCTGAGGGCGTCGAACGCTTCATCGTCGGATTGGTATTCGGTCACGGTCGCTGTGGGGAACAGACTTTCAAGTGCATTTTTGTTGACAAACGATGATTTGGTACAGGCGATGTTCTGAAGGTCTTTGTTCAGGTCGCTGCCGGTGTGGATGGCGGTGAGGGATATGGTCCCCAACGATACCGACTGCACAACGCCTGATTGCTCGGCAAACCAGTAATCTCGGTATACCGGCAGCGCAACGTCTATGCTTCCCTTTGACAGGGCCTTTGACATCATCTTGTAACTATCAAAGGCGACGGTTTTGACCGTAATGCCAAATTTATCGTGCAACGTCGTCGCAAGCGATGCGAGCGAGCCTTCCATTTCGCCGTTTTCGTCTTCGTTGCAGTAGGGGAGTTTGCCCGTAATATAGCCGAGCGTGATGGTGTTGCCATTTGCTTTGAGCCAGGAACGTTCGGGGCTGTTGAGCGATGATGAACCGCTGTTTTGGGCCGAGTAGTTAGATTTGACTTCGTCGATATAGCGTGGGTTGACGCGGGCGATTGCCGACATGGCGGCATTGATGTCGTCCATCAGGTCGGGGCGGCTTTTGGGGACGGCAAAATAGTAGTCGCTCGAACCAATGTAGAACATGGGGGAGGCGCTGGGCGACGAGGTCGTGTCGTTCATGATGATGGCATCGACCTCGTTGTTTGCGAGCGCGTCAAAGAGGGCACCGCCAGTGTCGATTTCTTTATAGGTGCAGGTAATGCCTTCGTTGGCGAGCCACTGCTGGCCAACGAAGGTTTGCATAACGCCGGGGTTGCAGCCGATGGTAAGGCCTTGGAGCGCTTGGGGGTCACCCTTGGCCAGATCGTCGCGATCGGGCTTGGCGTAGATGAAGTAGCGCTCGGTGCCCTCGGGGTTCGAGGAAAAGAGCAGCTTTTGGGCGCGTTCCTCAGAGTAGGAGATGTTGGGCATGAGGTCGATCTCGCCCTCCTCGAGCATGTCCATAAGCTCGGTGAAGGTGCCGGAGACGTATTCGTACCGCCAGCCGGGCGTGTAGTACGACAGGGTCTGGAGGTACTCGTAACCCCATCCCGAGAGACGCTCGCCGGGGGTGCCGTCCTGGAAGCCCTCGTTGTTGACGAGCCAACCAACGCGGACCGTCTTGGCCTGCTGATCAGAGTCGGCGGCAAAGGCAGGGGCGGGCGCGACGGCGCTCAGTACGGCGAGCGCGGTAAGCGCAACGGCCAGGGTGCGATATATAACTGAACGAAGGACAGCGGAAGCTCTCACATGCAATCCTAACGAATCGAGACATTGCCGCATAAGGATACCAGCTCAGCCTGCCCAGTCGGCAGCTGCATCGCTAAACGATCCCGCCCGGCAGTTGGGGACAGTCCCTTTCTGCCCCGCACAGACGATATGAGCAGGACATAAAAACATTGAGAGCCCCTGCTGCATGAAAGACCGCGGATTAGGCCGACAATGGTG
>CABSNU010000015.1 GCA_902479135.1 uncultured Collinsella sp.
TCGCCGCGCCCCGCAGTGCCCGCTTCCCCCGAGAACAATTATCAGTGCAGGTAGATAGCTTGCGTTTTTTCAGAAACAGCTGTTGTGGTCAGCGATGCTGGATTCATCGTAGTAATTAGGCATAGTTTTTGGCAAGGCCGCTTCGAAAGGCATCATCGCAGCCCAAAACGATACCTTTTCCTTCGTCCCCAAGGGATCAGATTGCCGCTTAGGAGCGTTTGCAGCGTCGAGCGGTTACGGCGTTTGGTAAAACGCCGTAACTTAATAAGTTTGGTACCTTGACATTTATTTCTTGCACTCCTAAATTAGTTAGGCACAAAACAATTGCACTACCTAACTAAAGAAAGGAGCGACACCATGTGCGATGACCACATCGGCCTCTGCCCCCACACGCCGGGCGGCGACCCCCATGAACCCGCAGATGCGCCCGCGGCACAGTCCCAATCAGACGCGCTCGCCAAGCACATCCTAAACGGGCTGGGCTTCTGCGGCCACTTTCTGCACTTTCACGGCGGCGGCGCCTCGGGAAAGGCCCCCATCGTCTGCTTGCTCGCCAAGCAGCCAAACGGCGAGATGTCACAGCAGGAACTAGGCCTGCACTTTGATCTTAAGCCCGGTTCGCTTTCCGAGATTCTCTCCAAGATCGAATGCGCCGGCCTTATCGAGCGCAGCCGCAATCCCAAAGACCGGCGGCAGCTCACCATTCGCCTGACCGAAGCGGGATGGGAAAAGGCCCACGTAGAGCAGGCGGCCCGCATTCGCTTTAGAGAGCAGGCCTTTAGCGCGCTCACCCATGACGAGCGCGAGGACCTCGCCGAAATGCTCGATAAAATCCGCGTAACCTGGGAGGAACTGGATGATTAAAACCCTCATGGGAAGCATCCGCGACTATATGAAAGTCACCGTTGCCACGCCGCTGCTCGTGCTTGGCGAGGTGCTCTGCGAGATGCTGATTCCATTTATCACCGCCAACCTGATCGACGCCATCAAAGACGGCGCCACCGTAGCCGAGATGCTTCCCACCGCGGGCCTTTTGGTGCTCATCGCGCTGACATCGCTTGCTTTTGGCGCCGCGGCAGGCGTCACCTGCAGCCATGCGAGCTGCGGCTTCGCCAAGAACCTGCGTCACGACCTGTTCTACAAAATCCAGACGTTCAGCTTTGCCAACATCGATGAGTTCTCGAGCTCCTCGCTCGTCACGCGCCTGACCACCGACATCAACAACGTGCAGCAGGCCTTTATGATGATCATCCGTATCGCAGTGCGCGCGCCGCTGGTATTGATCTTCGCCTTTACCATGGCGTTTATCATGGGCGGCAGCGTCGCCATGGTCTACCTGGTCATCATTCCGCTGCTGGGCTTTGGGCTGTTCTTTATCATCTTTAAGGTGCGTCCCATCTTCTCGCGCGTGTTCCACAAGTACGATGCCCTTAACGAGTCCGTCGAGGAAAACGTCACCGGCATGCGCGTGGTTAAGAGCTACGTACGCGAAGACTTTGAGAAGGAGAAGTTCGCGGCCGCCGCGCGCGATGTCCAGATGGACTTCACCCGCGCCGAGAAGCTGCTCGCCTTTAACAACCCCATGATGAACATCTGCGTCAACGGCGCGTTTGTCGTCATCATCTACCTGGGCTCCAAGCTCATCATCACGAGCCAGGGCACGCTGTTCGACGTGGGCCAGCTCTCCTCGACCTTTACCTATGGTTTCCAGATTCTCATGAGCCTGATGCAGCTGTCGATGATCTTTGTCATGGTGACCATGGCCGACGAATCGGCACACCGCATTACCGAGGTGCTGGCCGCCGAGCCCACGATCGCCAATCCCGCCGAGCCCGTGCTCGAGGTTGCCGACGGTTCCATCGACTTTGACCACGTGAGCTTTAAGTATTCCAAGCATGCGAAGCGCCAGGCGCTCGACGATATCGACCTGCACATTACGAGCGGCGAGACCATCGGCATCATCGGCGGCACCGGCTCGGCCAAGTCCACGCTCGTTAACCTCATCGCCCGCCTGTACGACACCACCGAAGGCGCTGTGCGCGTGGGCGGCGTGGACGTGCGCAACTACGACCTGGACGCGCTGCGCCGCCAGGTCGCCATGGTGCTGCAGAAAAACGTGCTGTTTAGCGGCACCATCGCCGAGAACCTGCGTTGGGGCGACCCGAACGCCACCGACGAGGAAGTCCGCGAGGCAGCGCATCTGGCCTGCGCCGACGAGTTTGTCGACGGTTTCCCCAAGGGCTACGACACCTGGATCGAACAGGGCGGCTCTAATGTTTCGGGCGGTCAGAAGCAGCGCCTGTGCATTGCACGCGCCCTGCTGCGCCGCCCCAAGATCTTGATCCTGGACGACTCCACCAGCGCCGTCGACACCAAGACTGACGCCAAGATTCGCGCAGGTCTGGCAAGCTATCTGCCCAACACGACCAAGATCATTATCGCCCAGCGCATCAGCTCCGTGCAGGACGCAGACCGCATCATTGTCATGGAGGGCGGCCGCATCGCACAGATCGGCAACCACGAAGAGCTGCTCAAGACGAGCGAGATCTACCGAGAGACCTTTACCTCGCAAAACAAGATGAGCGCCGAGGGTGAAGGGGCCGTCGAGGGCGACACCGAGGCATCCGCAACGCAAGCTCAGACTCAGGAAGGAGGCGAGGCACATGAGTAAGGCAACGACCGCCGAGCGCGCGCTCAACCGCAAGGGCGGCACCATGTCGCGCCTCATCAAGACGCTCTTTGGCTTCTATCCCGTGCTTTTGCCCCTCGTCGTCGCCGGCGTGGTGCTCTGCGCCATCATCAACTCCATCGGCGCGACCTTCCTGCAGAGCGCCCTGCAAATTATTGGCGAATCGTGGCAGTCGGGCGATTGGGAAGCCGCGCAGCCCAAGATCGCACAGCTCGTGACCACCCTCGCCTGCATCTACGGCGTCGGCGTCCTGTCCTCGCTCTTCTGGAACCGCGCCATGGCTATCGTCACGCAGGGCTCGCTGGAGAAGCTGCGCGAGATGATGTTCAACCGCATGCAGGACCTGCCGATCCGCTACTTCGACACGCACCAGCGCGGCGATATCATGAGCCACTACACCAACGACATCGACACGCTGCGTCAGATGATCAGCCAGTCGCTGCCCAACCTGCTCATGACGATCATCATCATCGTCACGGTGTTCTTTATCATGCTGTACTACAGCGTGTGGATGTGCCTGGTCATCATCGCCGGCGTCGCCTTTATGACCTTTATGACCAAGCTGCTCGGCTCCAACTCCGCGCGCTTCTTCATTGCGCAGCAGACCGAGCTCGGCGTGGTCGAGGGCCATATCGAGGAGGTCATGAACGGCCAGAAGGTCGTCAAGGCGTTCTGCCACGAGTCTGCCGCCGAGGCCGATTTTGACGAGCGCAACGAAAAGCTCTTTGAGGTCTCCCAGAAGGCCAACATGTACGCCAACATCCTCATGCCCATCCTTATGAACCTGGGCAACCTGCTCTACGTGCTGGTCGCACTGGCGGGCGGCATTTTCCTGGCGCTGGGCGTGCCCAACCTGAGCATCTCGGGCATGGCGCTATCCATCGCCGTCGTGGTGCCGTTCCTCAACATGACCAAGCAGTTCTGCGGACAGATCGGCCAGATCTCACAGCAGATCAACGCCGTGGTCATGGGCCTCGCCGGCGCCGACCGCATCTTTGAGCTCATCGACGAGAAGCCCGAGGCCGACGAAGGCTACGTGACACTCGTCAACGCGCAGGTCAACCCCGACACCTGGCAGCTCGAGGAGGCTGACCACCACACCGGCATGTGGGCGTGGAAACATCCGCACCGCGCAACCGGCGAGATCGAGTACGTGCCGCTGCGCGGCGACCTGGTCATGGACAACGTCGACTTTGGCTACACGCCCGACCACGAGGTGCTGCACGGCGTGTCCGTGTTTGCCAAGCCAGGCCAGAAGGTCGCGTTTGTCGGCGCCACCGGTGCGGGCAAGACGACCATCACCAACCTCATCAACCGCTTCTATGACATCGCCGACGGCAAGATTCGCTACGACGGCATCAACGTCAATAAGATCCGCAAGGCCGATCTGCGTCGCTCGCTGGGCGTCGTGCTGCAGGACGTGAACCTGTTCACCGGCACCGTGATGGATAACATCCGCTACGGCAACCTGGATGCCACCGACGAGGAGTGCATCGCGGCGGCAAAGCTCGCGGGCGCGGACGACTTTATCACCCGCCTGCCCGACGGCTACGACACCATGCTCACTGGCAACGGCGCGCAGCTGTCGCAGGGCCAGCGCCAGCTGATTTCGATCGCCCGCGCCGCCGTCGCCGATCCGCCGGCAATGATCCTGGACGAGGCCACGAGCTCCATCGACACCCGCACCGAGGCCATCGTGCAAGCGGGCATGGACAAGCTCATGGAGGGCCGCACGACGTTTGTCATCGCACACCGCCTGTCCACCGTGCGCAACTCCGACGCGATCATCTGCCTGGACCACGGCCGCATCATCGAGCGCGGCAACCACGACGAGCTGATCGCCAAGCGCGGGTATTACTACCAGCTCTACACCGGAGCGTTTGAGCTGGAGTAGTTCGGCTCGCCGAGATGGCCGATTTGCCGCTCATTCGTCGGGCATGACCCTAAGGTCAATGCCCTCCTCTTTCGGGGCAAATCGACTCATCTCAACGACCCAATCACAATGCACCGCAACGAATAAAGCCTCCGCAACCACACGAGCTGCGGAGGCTTTTCTATGCCCTCTGTTGCAAGCTTACCGTTGCTCGCGTTGCGGCCCGGCCGCCTCGGCCGTCTTTATGCGGTTCTTGTCGATGTACATGTTTTTGTCGGCCTGGGAAAAGAGCTCGCGCATCGTGGGCGGTTCATCATAATCACTAGAAAGCGCATAACCCACCGCATAGCTGATAGGCATATCGGGGTGAGCCTCGGAATACTCGCTCACGTTCGCACGAATCCGAGCGAGACAGGACTCCACGGCAACTCGATCGGCATCCCACAGCACCGCGATAAACTCATCGCCACCGTCGCGGCCCACAAAGCAGGTCTCGGACGCCACGCACCCCAGCTGCTGGGCAAAAGAACGGATGTATTCGTCGCCCTTCTCGTGGCCGAAGTTGTTATTGACCGTATGCAGATTGTTAAGGTCGAAGACGCACACCGCAACGGGCGCCTCCGCGGAGACAGGCTGCTCCTGCGCCAAGATCTCCTCGCACTTGTTCTTGTTGGGCAGTCCCGTGGCTTCGTCGAGATAGACTTTGTTCTGCAGCTCGCGATTGAGTGCGGCAGTGCGCACCGCGCGAACAAGTTCGACCGCAAAGGTCGCCACCAAGCCCACGATGTCGATGATCACCAAGCCCTCGAGATAGTTGAGCGCCGACGCCTTCTCCTGAGAGTAGTCCTCTGCGAGTCGCGTAGCATCGTCGCAAATGCCAAAGAACTCCTCGCTCATGGAGATGATGTCGGTGCTCTCGTAGCCGACTTCGCGCACGCGGCTAATCTCGGCGCAAAGCTCATCATAATAATTTGCAAGCTCGGTCATCTTTGCCTGATACTCATCGTCGTCGAGACGGACGAGGTTGAGGTCGTCACTTCCGTAACGCAAACCGTTGATGTATGAATCCACGGCTTTGAGCAGGTCATCTTGAGGCTGGCCCGCGTCCTCGAGCTTAACGATTCGCTGCGTGGTACCGCGCACCAGACCGGCGTAGTTGACCACGCGCGCCGTGCCCTGGATATCGGAGACGAGCAGCATAACATTAATGAAGAAGAAAATGAGAACTGCCGTGAGCACCATCATGAGCAGGCGCATCGCCCGACTGGCTTTCTTGGCGACAGAAGTATTCACAAGTTCACTCCCCCAAATGACAAAAGCACAGGTGATACGCAGTGTGCTGAAATTCACGTGAGGTCAACTCTACCAGATGATTTTTCTAGGACGGGGATTAAAGAATCATCGACACGATAGCTATTTGAGAAGTTGTGCCATGGCGTTGACGAATTTTTGGACTTGGAGGGTGGGCTCGAGCGGGTAGTGCAAGAAGACCGGCACCTCGCGGCCGCATAGGAACGGCACGCCCACAAAGGCCGGGTGCACACCCGACCATGCGCCGCAGGTGAGCACCGCGTCGCCCTTTTCCTCTGCCTCGTTAAAAAGCGCAAAGTCAAAGCTATCCACGTCGATCACGTCCACGCCGCCGTCGGCCAAAAGGTCGATGCGCAGGCTGTCCATGGCGTCGTTGCCGTGGCGCAGTACGCGCAGACGCATACCCTCCAAGTCGGCGATCGAAATACGATTCTTGCGCGCCAGCGGACTCGTGCGCGGCAGGTCGATATAAAACGGCACGTTGACAATGCGGAGCTTTTGGCAGGCATCACCCCAGCGTGGGGTAGAAAAACTCGACTGCACCACATCCACCTCGCGCCCCAGACTGCGCATGACGGTCTCGCGCTCATCGTAAAGGTCCCCCACCGGCACAATCTCAAAACGCAAGCGCGGCTCCATGTCGTGCACCTGCGGCCACAGCGCGAGCGTTTGGTGCCCCGGGCACATCATCGACACGCCCAAGCGCACGGCACCGCCATCGCCCGCTGCACGTCGGGCACGGCGCAGCGCGTCCTCGGACTGCCGCATAATCGAGCGCGCGTCGTCCACCAGCAGCGCGCCTGTCGGCGTCACTTTGACGCCCGAGTGCGAGCGTTCGAACAGCGTGATGCCGAACTCGGCCTCGAAACCCGACACCTGCTTGACGAGCGCCGGGGTCGACACGCGCAATTTTGCCGCCGCACGCGAGAAGCTTCCTAGCTCCGCGGCGGCCGAAATAGCGTCAAGTCGTCGATCGTACACGTCAATCTCCCGTTTTCGCGCCTGTGACCGCATAGTGCCGCAGGGGGTTGTTTTCGCAGGTCACGCGCTCAATTGAGAATAAACTGCATCGCATAGTGTAAACCTACGGTTAACGCCATTCTAACAAATATGCAATTCACCTGCGCAAATGCAAAGCATACGATAACCTGCGAAAACCACGTGGGTCGATTAATGGGAACGGCCCACCGGGAGGCACAAGAAAGGAAGTTCCTATGAGCAACTGGCTTAAGCTCGAGGGCGATGTCTGCGCCGTGACCGGCGCACTCGGCGGTATGGGCGTCGAGATTTGCCGCGAGTTCGCCCGCAACGGCGCCAACGTCGTCCTGCTCGACCTGGACGAGGAGAAGGTCAAGGCCGCTGCCGCCGACCTCGCTGCCGAGTTTGGCATCCACGCCGAGGGTTACAAGATGAACGCCACCGACGAGGCCGAGGTTCAGGCCGCCGTCGATGCCACCATCGCCAACTTCGGCCATGTCGACGTCCTCGTCAACACCGCCGGCATCCTGCGCTTCGCCGCCATGGAGGACCTGCCGCTCTCCGACTGGAACGAGGTCATCAACGTCAACCTCACCGGTTACTTCATCACCTCGCAGCGCTTTGGTCGCGAGATGATCAAGGCCGGCCAGGGTCGCCTGGTGCACATCTCGACCGTTGCCAGCCACTCCCCCGAGACATTCTCGGGCGTGTACAGCTCCACCAAGGCGGGCGTCAACATGATGTCCAAGATGCTGGCTGCCGAATGGGGTCCCTACGGCGTGCGCTCCAACTGCGTCGAGCCCTGCTTCGTCAAGACCCCGATGTCGGCCAACTTCTACGCCGATCCCGAGGTCGAAAAGAGCCGCAGCCGTCTGATCGCCACACGCCGCATCGGCGAGGTCAGCGATATCGCCAACGCCGTCATGTTCCTGGCGTCCACGCGCTCGGACTTTACCACCGGCGACGCCATCAAGGTCGACGGCGGCTTCTCCAACATGATGGGCGACCTCACCGCCAAGCCCGGCGGCCGTCGCGCCTATGCCGACAACTACCTTAAGAACAAGGGTGTCGAGCTCTGGTCCGATGAGTCCGGCGTCGCCAAGCCGACCGACCAGTAAACCAACCTGACAGGGAGGCCCCGCGGACACGCCCGCCCCTCCCCCGTATCGATTAGAAAGAGTCCAATGGCTTCCACCAACTCCAACAAGGGTCGCGCCGTCGTGCTTTCCGCCGCGTGCGTCACCATGTTCTTTATCAGCTCCATCGCGCTGTATTCCGTCGTGAGCAAGAACCTGCTCGCCGTCTACCCCGAGTGGTCGAGCGCCCTTACCTGGGCTTTCCCGGTCTTTCAGACCATCATGGCCGTGACGGGCATCTTCGCCGGCCGCATCTCCGACAAGATCGGCCCGCGCAACGTCGTGATCGCCGCCGCCGTGTGCTACGGCCTGGGCTGGTTTATGTCCGGCACCGTCACCGAGCCGTGGCAGTTCTACCTGTGGTTCTCGCTCGTCGCCGCCGTCGGTAACGGTCTGGGCTACAACCCGGCGCTCACCACGGGTCAGAAGTGGTTCATCGACAAGAAGGGCCTCGCCTCCGGCATCACCCTGGCCGCCTCGACCGCCGGCCCCGCCGTGCTGTCCCCGGTGCTCGCCTCGCTGCTCATCCCGAGCCTTGGCATCTTCGGCGCCCTTAAGGCGCTCGGCGTCATCTTCTTTGTGATGATCGCCGCCTCCGCCCTGTTCCTGAAGGCCCCCGAGGCCGGTTGGCTGCCCGAGGGCTTCGAGGCCCCCAAGGGTGGCGCGCACGCCGGCACCTTCGGCGACCTCACCCCGGGCGAGATGGTTAAGACCCCGCGCTTCTGGGTCCTCATCATCACCTTCGCCTTTGCCGCCACCGCCGGCACCCTGCTCGTCGGCAAGGTTGCCTCCATCGCCGCCGTCCAGCTCTTCGCCGACCCCACAAGCGCCGCAGCCGTCGCCCTCGGCGGTGTGGTCGTCTCCGTCAACACCTGCGCCAACCTGGTCGGTCGTCTGTCCTTTGGTCAGATCATCGACAAGCTCGGTGCCTACAAGTCGCTGCTCATCAGCCTTGTCGTCACCATCGTCGCACTCGTCATCATGTCGATGAGCTTTACGCAGAGCATGTTCTTCGTGGCGCTCGCACTGCTCGGCTTTAGCTTTGGCGCCCTGCTCGTCATCTACCCGCCGCTCACCGGTGGCGCTTTCGGCACCAGCAACATCGGCGTCAACTACGGCATCATGTTCCTGGGCTACGCCGCTTCCACCTGGATCAGCCAGCCCATCACCGCCGTGCTGTATCACGCCGAGGCCGGCAGCGCCGCCTACCAGCAGTCCTTCTACGGCGCCATCGTGATCGCCGCCATCGCCGTCGTGCTCACCATCTACATGATGGTCTCCGACAGCAAGAAGAAGTCCGCTTAGTAATTGCCGATGTGACAAAGGGACTGTCCCTTTGTCACATTCCACCGCCATCACCATTAAGGAGTCAAAATGCCAGAGCTCAATCCCGTCCGCATTGCCGTTATCGGCGCCGGCGCCATGGGCCGCAACCACATCCGCTTTGTCACCGAAGAGCCCGAGGCCGAGCTCGTCGCCATCGCCGACGCCTTTGAGGGCGCCCGCGCCACGGCCGAGGCCGCCGGCGTGCCGTTCTTTACCGATCCCGCCCAGATGATGGACGAGGTCAAGCCCGAGGCCGTCATTATCGCCACCCCCAACGACCTGCACCTGGGCGTTGCCCGCGAGGCCATCAAGCGCAACATCGTGCCGTTGGTCGAAAAGCCGATCTCCAACGACCTCGAGGATGCCCAGGCCTTCGCCGCCGAGGCCGAGACCGCCGGCGTGCCCGTGCTCGTGGGTCAGCACCGTCGCCACAACCCCTTCGTCAACAAGGCCAAGGAGATCATCGAGTCCGGCGAGCTGGGCAAGCTCACCGTGTCGAGCTTCCACTACATGATCTATAAGAATGACGAGTACTTCGATGTCGAGTGGCGCCGCAAGAAGGGTGCCGGCCCGATCCTGGTCAACCTGGTGCACGACGTGGACCTGCTCCGTTACCTGCTGGGCGAGCCCGTTGCTGTCCAGGGTATGCAGTCCAGCGCCGCCCGCGGTTTTGAGACCGAGGACTCCGCCGTGGTCAACGTCCGTTTTGCCGATGGTGCGCTTGCGAGCATGACCATCTCCGACGCCACCGCCAGCCCCTGGAACTGGGAGGCCACCGCTCGCGAGGATCCGCAGTACCGCCCCTTCGACGCCGACGCCTACTTTATTGGCGGCACCAAGGGTGCCCTTTCGCTGCCCCGCCTGCACCAGTTCTCCTACGACGGCGCATCCAACTGGCACAAGCCGCTGCAGATGGAGATCCCGGCCGTTGACCCAGCACTGCCGCACAAGATGCAGCTCAAGCACTTTGTGAAGGTTGTCCGCCGCGAGGTCGAGCCCGTCGTGACCCCCGCCGACAACGTCAAGACGCTCACACTTCTCAACGCCGTCAAGGAGGCCGCCGAGACCGGCCAGTTCGTCGAGCTGTAATGCTTTAGGGCGGATCGCGGCAAACCTCACGCCGAACCCCTCGGCCCGCCACAAATAAGCCCCTCTTCTTCGCCCCGCGAGCAGCCTCCTGCCCGCGGGGCTTTTGTGCAGTGGCATGTGACAAAGGGACAGTCCCTTTGTCACATCGCGGGTGGTATCCTTGGTAGCCCTGTGCTGCAAACGCACCTTAAACGCAAGGAGTCCCATGGATCTTATCGCCCAGCTCGCCCGCGAGCTCAACCTTAAGGCCGCCAATGTCGAGGCTGCCGTCAAGCTCATCGACGAGGGCAACACCATCCCCTTTATCTCGCGCTACCGCAAGGAAGCAACGGGCGGCATGGACGACGTCGCCCTGCGCGCACTCGACGAGCGCCTGTCTTACCTGCGCAATCTTGAGCAGCGCAAAGAGGACGTCATTCTGCTCATCGACGCCCAGGGCAAACTTACGCCAGAGCTTGAGCAGCAGATTCGCGAGGCCACGCAGCTCCAGCGTGTCGAGGACCTCTACAAGCCCTACCGCAAAAAGCGCATGACCCGTGCACAGAAGGCCCGCGAGGCAGGCTTGGAGCCGCTCGCTAACATGATCATCATGCAGGCTTCGGCCAAGGGCAGCGCACTCGACGCCGCCGCGGCCTACGTCAACGAGGACGCTGGCTTCGACACGCCCGAGAAGGCACTCGCCGGCGCCGCCGACATCGTGGCCGAAACGGTGGCCGAGGACCCCGAGAACGTCGCCGACCTGCGTGCCTTTACGCAAAACACCGCCGACATCGTTGTCGAGGCGACCGATCCCGCCGAGAAGACTCCCTACGAGCCTTACTACAGCTATGACGAGCCGCTGCGCCGCATCCCCAACCACCGCGTGCTGGCTATCGACCGTGGCGAACGCGAGGGCAAGCTCCGTGTGCGCGTAAACGTTGACGGCGCCGCCGCCACGGCGCGCCTCGGCAGCCGCTGGCCCCGCCGCCAGGGCGTGTTCGCCCCGGTCTTCGACGCCGCCATCGCTGACGGTTACAAGCGCCTCATGGCTCCCTCGCTGGAGCGCGAGGCCCGCGCCAAGCTCACCGTCCGTGCCCAGACCGAGGCCATCAACGTCTTTGCCAAGAATCTTGAGGGCCTGCTCTCGGCCCGCCCCGTCCGCGGCGCCCGCGTGCTCGCGCTCGACCCGGGCTACCGCACCGGCTGCAAGGTCGCCGTCATGGACGAAACCGGCAAGCTGCTCGACCACGGCGTGGTCTACCCCACCAAGCCGCGCCACGACGTCGCCGGCACCAAGCGCGAGCTCGCCCGCCTCGTCAAAAAGGACAGCGTCAACACCATCGTCATCGGCAACGGCACCGCCAGCCGCGAGACCGAGGAAGTCGTCTCGGAGTTTATTGCCGAGCAGGCGCCCAGCCTTCGCTACACCATCGTCAACGAGGCGGGCGCGTCGGTGTACTCCGCCTCCGAGCTCGCGAGCCAGGAGTATCCCGATCTGGATGTCACCGTACGTGGCGCCATGAGCCTGGGCCGCCGTCTGCAAGACCCGCTGGCAGAGCTCGTCAAGATTCCGCCCCAGTCCATCGGCGTTGGCCAGTACCAGCACGACCTTGACCAGGCCGAGCTTTCGAGCACCCTGGGCCACGTGGTGGAAGACGTCGTCAACCGTGTGGGCGTCGACGTCAACACCGCGAGCGCAAGCCTGCTGGGCTACGTGTCGGGCATTACGCCGAGCGTAGCCAAAAACATCGTGGCCTACCGCGAGGAAAACGGCGCCTTTACCGATCGCCGCCAGCTCAAGAAGGTCCCCAAGCTGGGACCCAAGGCGTACCTCAACGCCGCAGGTTTCCTGCGCATCAGCGGCGGCAAGAACCCGCTCGACGCGACAAGCGTCCACCCCGAAAGCTACGAGGTGGCCACGGCCGTCCTGGAGCGCGCCGGCGTTGCGGCAAGCGAGCTCAGCCGCGGCGGCGTGCCCGATATCGAGCGCCGCCTGGGCAGCATCTCGGCGCTGGCAAGCGACCTGGACTGCGGCACCCTCACGCTCATCGACATCGTCAACGAGCTCAAGAAGCCCGGTCGCGACCCGCGCGACGACGCGCCCGAGGTAGTCTTTAGCCGCTCGGCGCTTTCGATCGACGACCTGGAGCCCGGCATGGAACTCAAGGGCACGGTGCGCAACGTCGTCGACTTTGGCGCCTTCGTCGACGTGGGCGTGCACCAGGATGGCCTCGTACACATCTCCAAGCTCGCCAACCGCTTCGTCAAGCACCCGAGCGACGTGGTGCGCGTCGGTGACACGGTCAAGGTGTGGGTCGAAAAGGTCGATCGCGACCGCAAGAAGATCTCCCTCACCATGGTGCAGGGGAAGTAAACCGCCAAAGCAAGGGTACCCCCTGTAGCAGCGTGCAAAATCGCGAGTATTCTGCAATTTCCGCCGTTCCGTATGCCCCTCAGAGACGAAAAAGCAAGAAACAGCCCCCGTTTTAGCGTCATCAGAGCCAAAACGGGGGCTGTTCCATGCTTCACCCAGCTGGTAAAAGCCTTTACCTTGCTGAATACTCTCAATTTTGCACGGCGCAGGCGGGGGTACCTTTGTCCACGGCAGGATATGGAAGCCTATCACCAACCTACCGGCAAGTTCGTGTCGGCAGCCCCGGCCTTTCCTTTGCCTAGCGCGACCCTCGCGAAGCGCGTGAGCGATAGGGAAAGGAAAGGCCGGGGCGAACAACCCGCGATGTAGTCAGCGTTCGCGTTACGGCAGGATATGGAAACCGAGCGAGGCGATATCCTTGGCAAAACCGCGCACGGTATCGAGCGAGACCTCGTACGGGTCACGGCCGATGTTCTTACGCTTGGCCAGGATGCTGTTGGGCACCGTGATGATCTGGCAACCGCATCCTTCCGCCTGGTAAATATTGATAAGCTCACGCGTGGACGCCCACAGGACCTCGCAGTTGGGCTTGGCGGCGGCCTTCTTCACCGACTCCGTCATAAACGGAATGGGATCGACGCCGGTGTCAGCGATACGGCCGGCAAAGAGCGAGATGATGGACGGCGTCTCGGCATCAACGGCCTCGACCATCTCGTCGACCTGCGTAGGCGTAAAGATGGTGGTGACGTTGACCTTGATGCCATCGGCCGAAAGCTTGCGCACCAGCTCGGCGGTGGACTCGCCCTTGGTAGTCACGCACGGAATCTTGACGTAGACGTTCTCGGCCCAGGTAGCGATCTCGCGGGCCTCGACCTCCATGGTCTCGACGTCGTCGGCAAAGACCTCAAACGAGACGGACACATCGGTGATGTGGGCCAGGACCTCCTTGGCAAACGCGCGGTAATCCGTCACGCCGCCCTTCTTCATAAGGGACGGGTTGGTCGTGAAACCCTGAACGTTGCCGTTCTCGTACATGTCGAGCATGCCCTCGAGGTTTGCACCGTCAGCGAACACCTTGATTGCCATCTGCCTGATTCCTTTCGTTAGCATACGGCCGATAAACTGCTAAACACTTTACCTACGTTTATCAAGGCGTGAGCTGCGGGTTTTCATCTTCTCGGCGAACGGTTTTGCAGTTTTACCATTTTTATATCGACACCCCAGCGGCAAAACGTTTTTGCTGATCATCGCGGTTGATTCCGTTCGCGGCGCAGAGACAGCGCTTCACCGGTGCGTTTTCACAACCAGTCCAAAACAAAAAGCGGTGACGCCTCATTTGAGACGTCACCGCTTCCGTGTAGGAGCCGGTTATCGGAGCTCCGCCCGATTAGGGCTTAACGTATGCCTGGATTACTCTTCCTCAACGTGATTGATCACAGCACCCTTGGTGTGGATGAAGTTGGGGACGAAGGCGACGATCAGAAGGACAGCGAGAATCGCGTAGACACCGGTGGTACCGAAGGCCTCGGCAGCGCGGCCGAGCGTAATACCAATGACGGAGAAGTCGAAGTCGCCGAACGTAGTGTTCTTGAAGCCAAAGACGTCAAGAACGGGCAGGAGCAAAGCCGGGGCAAAGGTGATGAGCAGACCGTTGACGAAAGCGCCAAGAGCTGCACCCTTGCGGCCGCCGGTAGCATTGCCGTAGATGCCTGCGGTAGCACCGCAGAAGAAGTGGGGAACCATGCCCGGGATGATGAAGATGCCCAGGGTAGCGCCCACGATGAACATACCGACCACGCCACCGATGAAGGATGCGACAAAGCCGAGGATGACGGCGGTGGGAGCATAGGGGAAGAAGACGGCGCAGTCGACGGCGGGGATGGCACCGGGGATCAGCTTGTTGGAGATGCCCTGGAAAGCCGGGACCAGGTCGGCAAGGATCATACGAACGCCGTTATAGACGATGGTGACACCAACGGCAAAGGACAGGGCACAGGTCAGGGCATAGACAATCACGTTGTCGCCGCCAGCGGTCTTGGTAACGACCGCAGGATCTGCGATGTAAGCGGCGAAAGCGGTAACCAGGTAGAAGAAGGCCATGGTAAGAGCCGTGGAGATGGTAGTGTCGCGCAGGAAGGCGAACTTCTCGGGAACCTCGATCTTCTCGGTGCTGTTCTCCTCGGCGTCCTTAGCAAAAAGCGTACCGACTGCAGCGGAGATGTAATAGGCGAGTGAACCGAAGTGGCCCATGGCGATTTCATCGCCATCGGTAACCTTCTCGGTGAAACGCTGACCAACGGCGGGAAGCATAGCGCTCACGAGGCCCAGGAACATGCCGCCCACGATGACAAGCTGGACATCCTGGAAGCCAGATGCCTGCAGAACGGCAGACAGCAGGCAGGCCATAAACATGCTGTGATGGCCCGTCAGGAAGATGTACTTAAACTTGGTAAAGCGGGCAATGATAATGTTCACGACATAGCCGAGAATCAGGATCATCATGGTCTGAACGCCGAGGACGCTCTGAGCCATCGATACAACGACCTCGTTGTTGGGCACGACGCCGGTGATGTGGAAACCGGTCTCGATGAAGGTACCCAGCGGAGCAAGGTTCTCCTGAACAACAGCGGCGCCGGCGGACAGCATGATGTAACCAAGAATGGGCTTCAGGGTGCCCGTCATCACCTTGTGGGCAGGACGCTTAAGCGCGACAAGGCCCACAAAGGCAAATAGACCCATAATCCACGCTGGCTTGGTCAGAATCGATTGGATAAACTCAAGTATGGGAAGGATGGCTTGCATCTGCGCTTCCTTTCTCTCTAACGTGGGCGCGTTTCCCTCTTCCACAGGGAACCGCCCTTTTTTGTGCCGCTTTAGGCGTTAGCGGCGGCCGCCTTGATTGCCTCGAGGGCGTCTTCGCGGATCTTCTTCTTGTTCACATAGCTGCGAACGATCACAACGTTGCCGTGGAGCTCGGGGGCGAGTTCTTTAACGGTGATGAACAGATCCGGATTTGCGGAAGAAGCACCGTTCAGGTCCATAGACTCAACGTCGGCCTTGATGCCCTCCTCCTCGCAAAGCTCCTCGACTTTGCCAGCGAGCATCAGGCTGGACCCGATGCCGTTTCCGCATACGGTGATGATATGCATGGCAACCTTCCTCTCCTACACGTGACGGTTTTCCGTCTATCCAAAAGCGGCGACGCATCGCCGTGCCATTAAGGCCTAAAAGAATGAACGCATGGTCTCCAAAACCTGCTCGGGCGTATCGCACGCGCTGAGCTTGGCAACGCAGTCCTCGTCCTCGAACATCTGCGAAAGCTCCGCCAAGCAGCCAAGATGGGCCTTGGGGTCGGGCGCGCAGATGCCCACGAGCACGTGAACCGGATCGAAATCCTCATGTCCAAACGCAACCGCAGGATCAAGCGTGACGATGCAGATTCCCGCTTCGCTCACGTTGCCATCGGCCTGGGCATGGGGCATGGCGATGCCCTCTTCCAGAACCATATAGGGACCGAATTTGTGAACCGATGAAATCATGGCGTCGACATAGCTCTGGTCGCATTTGCCGGCGTCTACGAGCAATTTGCCGCACGCCTTGATCGCTTCCTCCCAATCGGAGGCCTCGACATGGCAGGCAACAAGCTCGGGCTTAAGAAGATCGGTCAGCATGCTCGCCCCCTACTCCTCGGGCAGGATATGAAAACCAAGCGCCTGAATGTCGCGGGCAAAGCCCTTGACCGTATCAAGCGAGTACTCAAGCAAATCTTTCCCGAAATTCTTGCGCTTGGCAAGAAGGGCATTGGGGACCGTAATGATCTGGCAGCCAACAGACTCTGCCTGGAAGATGTTGAGCACCTCACGCGTGGATGCCCAGAGAACCTCGGCGGCGGGCTTGACGGCAGCCTTCTTTACGGACTCTGCCATGAGGGGCAGCGGATCGACACCGGTATCGGCGATTCGGCCGGCAAAGATAGACAGAATAGAGGGGGTCTCGGCAGAGACGGCATCGACGAACTCGTCGACCTGCTCGGGCGTGAAGATGGTGGTGACATTCACCTTGATGCCATCGGCGGAAAGGCGCTTGACCAGCGCGGCGGTGGACTCGCCCTTGGTGTTGAGCGCCGGAATCTTAACGTAGACGTTGTCCGCCCAGGTTGCGATCTCGCGAGCCTCGGCCTCCATACCAGCCTCGTCGTCGGCGAACACCTCAAAAGAGACCGACACATCGGTGATGTGCTCAAGAACCGTCTTGGCAAAAGCACGGTAGTCAGTCACGCCACCGGCCTTCATAAGGGAAGGATTGGTCGTGAAGCCCTGAACGTTGCCATTGTCGTGCATGTCAAGCATGCCCTCGAGGTTAGCGCCGTCGGCAAACACCTTGATCGCCATGTTGGTCCTTTCTCATCTAGCATTATTGCTATCGAAAGCCTTTTTCTTTGTTTCAAAAGCTTTTCGGCTTTCTTTTATAAACTACTTCAAAAGATATCGAAAGCTCAATTGCCAACTTTCCGTGAACGGTCGATTATCGGGCGTGAACGTATCTCACTTTTTTTTCGAACACCTTTCAGGCAAGACTCTTTACTGGCTGTTGCAGGCATTCTGCACGTCAGGCCAACTACTAATTACAAATAAAAGCAAGGCGTGTCATTCATCTCGTTCGCTCGATTTCGCCTTGTTCTTTTCATATCGATACGTTATATTTCGATTACGAAAGGCATTTCTTTTGCCTTTCGTTCAAAAGGAGCGACTTATGGCATCAACTTCAGACCTTTCCCCGGCCGAACGTCAGCGATTTATCATGAACTGGCTGGCCGAAAAGCCAAATATCTCGGTATCCGACATCGTTCGCCGTTTTTCGGTTTCGGAAGTTACCGCGCGACACGACCTCGTCTCGCTGGAATCGGAAGGCAAATTGCGTCGCGTACGTGGCGGAGCGGTATCGCTTTCTCGTTCCAATGCCATTTCGTATCCCGAAGAGCGCATCAATGTCCAAGTCGAGGCCAAGGAGGCAATCGCCGCGACCGCAGCAACTCTTGTTGACGATGGCGACGTTCTGGTGATCGACATCGGCACCACGGCCTTTTACTTCACTAAGGCCCTCATGGACAAACGCGATATCACCATCATCACCGGCGATCTTGCTATCGCAAACTATGCCAGCTTTAATCTGCTCAATGCTTCGGTAGTGCTGTTAGGCGGCTCCGTGCGAAAGGGTCACCTTTATCTCGCGGGCGCGCTAACGCTCGATTGCATGAGCAAGCTTCATGCCGACAAGGCATTTGTCAGCGCGGACGGATTCCATCCCGACCACGGCTTTACCGTCGAGCATGACTTCTCGGCCATGATCAAGAGCATGTATCTGACCAACTCAAACCAGGGCTATATGATGGTTGACCAGGGAAAGTTCAACAAGACCAGTTTTTATCAGTCCGCGCAGATCGATGACCTCGATGGCATCATCGTTGATGGAGACAATGAGGGCATCATGACGGCGGCCATCGAAAGCAGCCGCAGTCATCCCAAGCTCTATTTTGCAAAATAACTCAAATGGCCGGTTCGCCCACATCGAGGGCGAACCGGCCATTTATTAAATCAAGCCGAAGTGGCGCATCGCCGTAACCGTGCCGTCGTGTGCGACGTCGTCGGTCACGTAGTCGGCGACCGCCTTGACCTCGGGCATGGCGTTACCCATGGCAACGGCCGTCTCGACGGCGGCGAGCATACCCAGGTCGTTGCCCGAATCGCCAAAGCCAAAGGTGCGCGCGTTATCGGTGCGACCCAGGTACTCCAGCGCTCGCGCCACGCCCACGCCCTTGTCAATGCCCTTGGGGCTCAGCTCGCGGTTTGCTTGCTGGGCTCGCTTGGAAGATCGGCGGTAAACGCGTCTCCCAGTCAATCCGGCACCGCCGAGGCAAACCCCACACGCGCCCGCCGGCAAGCGGCACGCGCCCGCCAACGCAAAGGTCCGGCGGGACGCACCTAGCATCCCGCCGGACCGTCACTCGTCCAGGAGGTCGCCGCGACGAGCCCCTAGATCTTCGCAAGCTCCTCGGAGATGACGCGACAGACATCCTCAGCCTGAGGCATCACGCCGTACATCTCGAAGAAGCCGTGGTCGCAGCCGCGATAACGAATCGCAGTGACGTCAACGCCCGCATCCTGCAGCCTCTTCGCGAACAGCTCGTCCTGATAGCGCAGATAGTCATACTCGGAAGAGATGATGACCGTGCGGGGGAACGCGCTCACGTCCTCCGCGAACAGCGCGGAAATCAGCGGGTCGAGCATCTTGTCCGCATCGCCGTTGACGTACATGGGCGGAAGGTCGTTGTTGGCGAGGCGAATGCGATCAACCCTGCTCAGCGCCTCGGGCCTCTGCTCATCCACGACCTCGTACAGGTCATAGGACCACTCATCCGGAACGGGACCGCCATCAACGAGCGGATAAAGCTCGACAACCGCCTTGATCCTATCCGCGTGAGAGCCCTCGAGCACGACGGCATTCGACAGGCTGCCACCCGCAGAGTCACCAGCCACGGCAATGCGAGTCGCATCAACGCCCAGCTCGTCAGCGTGATCGACAAGCCAGTCGAGCGTCTTCACGCAGTCCTCAACGCCACCCGGGAACATCGTCTCGGGAGACAGGCGGTACTCCGGATAGATCGCGACGCAACCCGTGCGCTCCACGATGTCGCGCAGGCAGTTCTCGTACTGGCCGATGTTGCCCACCATGAACCCGCCGCCATGGATGAACACGAGCGCGGCAGACCCATCCTCGTGCCCCTCCGGCGTGAAGATGTGCAGCGGAATGCCCTTGTCGCCGAAGTTCATGACGACGGTCTTCTTGGCAACGTTCGCGCCCCTCACGACGTGGGTCTCCTTGTTGGGCGCGGAGCGCCACGCGATCACGTCCACCGGTCCGGCCGGCGCCGACCCCGCCGCAGGAGCCGCAGCGAGCTTCGCGTGCGCACGAGCATAGACGCGCGGATCGAGCACGTGCTCGCGGTCGTCACCCGGCACGGGCTTCAGCATCAGCCTCAGGCCGTTAGGCTCGACAACCTCCCTCGCGCCACTCTCAAGCACCTCAAGCTCGGAAGTGGGGTACTTCCTATCCTCGGCGCTCATGGCTAGCCGATCTTCAGCTCGTCGAGCCTGGCGTCGAGCTTGGCCATCTCGTCGGCGGAAAGCTCCCACTCGAACGTCTCGCAGTTCTGAATCGCGTGGGCGTCCGTGCGCACGCCCACGAGAGCGGTGCCCACGTACTCCTTCTGGGTGCTCCAGTTCACGGCAACCTGCGCCACGGGTTTGTCGTGGGCCTCGGCGATCTCGTCCATGACCTTGAGCAGCTCCTGGACGCGCGAGAACTTGGGCTCCCGGAAGTAGTCGTAGAAGCCACCGCGGACGTCGCCTTCCTCGAACTTCGTCAGCTCGCGGAACTTGCCCGACAGGATGCCCGCGCCAAGGGAGCCATAGGTGAAGGAGTCGATGCCACGCTCGTAGCCCCACTTGATGAGGTCCTCGGAGGAGCGGTCAACCATAGAGTAGGGCGGCTGCTGGACGTCAATCTGAGCGACCTTCTCGCACTCCTCGATCATCTCGGTCGTGAAGTTGGAGACGCCGATGTGGCGAATCTTGCCCTGCTCCTTGAGGAGCTGGAGGGCGCACATCGTCTCGGAGAACGGAGTCTTAGCGTCGGGCCAGTGCACGAAGTAGAAGTCGATGTAGTCGGTGCGGAGGTTGCGCAGCGAGCTCTCGACCTCCCTCATGATGTTCTTGAACGAGGAGTCGCGGTCATAGCCGGCGGCGCTGGTGATCAGGCCAACCTTGGTCGAGAGCAGGTAGCTCTCTCTGTCGACGCCCCTGAGCGCGTTGCCGACGACCTTCTCGGACGTGCCGTTGCCATAGCACGGCGCGGTGTCGACGAGGTTGACGCCGTGCTCGAGCATGGTGCGAATGGCGGACATGCTGGCGGCGTCATCGTTCTCGCCAAAGGAGTCGCCGCCAATCGCCCAGGTGCCCACAGCGAGCTGGGAGACGTCGACATCGGAATTCTTGAGGTGCGTGTAGCGCATGTTCTCTCCTTCTAATGGGGCGGCACGCGTCGAATGTCCTCGATCGCGTGCCGCCGGGAATTGCCTTAAACAAGCTTCGAATGATCCGGAAGCCGCCCTACACGATGCCCACGAGGCCGAGGACGAGCGCCAGAATCATGATGCCAACCAGGATGATGTTGACGTTCACGTTCTTCTTGCGCAGGAGCCAGAGGACGACGAGCGTAAGCCCCAGGGGCACGATGCCCTTGAAGATCGAGTCGAGGTAGGTCTGGATCATGACGGGGTCAGAGTCCTGAACCGGAATGGACAGGATCGTGTTGAATTGGACGTTCGCCGCAGTCATGGCACCGATCATCACGAGGCCAACCGTGGAGGTCGCCTTGGTGATGAGCTTCATGAGACCACCCTCGTACATCTCGGAGATGAAGTTGGTGCCCATGCTGAAGCCGAGGTAGGTCATGAAGTATCGGCAGAGGATCGACGGGATGTTGTAGATCAGCAGGAACATGATCGCGCCGAGGGGCGAGCCGCTCATGGCGAGGTTGATGCCAATGCCGGCAGCGATGACACGCAGGACGCCCCAGAAGATTGCGTCACCGATGCCGGACATCGGGCCCATGAGAGAGACCTTGATACCGTCGATGGACTCGGTATCGAAGTCGTTGTGCTCAGAGTTCTCCCTCTCCATGGAGGCGACGAGGCCCATGGCGAACGTGCCGACGTTCTGGGTGATGTTGTACCAGGTCGTGTGACGCTTCATGGCGTCGGCGCGAGCCTCGTGGTCATCGGCGTAGTAGCGGTTAAGAGCGGGCTGGATGGAGTACAGCCAACCATCGGCACCAGCCTTGACGGAACCGCCGGCGCCGGAAGCGAACACGGTGAAGGAGCGCAGGAAAATGCGGTTGAGCATCTTCTTGTCTTCAGGGCTCACATTCTTGGTCAGGTTGCTCATGCGAAGAAATCCTCCTCGTCGCTGGTTACAGAGTCGTTGGAAACGGCCTGGGTGGCCAAGCCCTTCTTGGTGAGATCGAAAATCTCCTTGTCGCGGAGGGCGGAGGCAACCGCGATGATGACGCCGAGAACCGCGATGGCGATCATCGGGAGGCCGAGGTACTGGTAGAGCGTGAAGCCCAGGAAGAAGTAGATGCTGAGCTCGGTGCTCCACAGCATCTGGAGCAGGAGCGCCATACCAACGGCGGGCAGGAGGGCGCCCACGGCGTTGAGGCCGCTCATGACATTGGCCGGAATCTGGTTGACGATGGCGGCAACGGGCTCAGCGCCAAGGTAAACGCCGAGGAAGGCGATGAGGCCAAAGGCGGCGTACTTAACGAACCAGAGAACGTAGTGCTGAAGCGCGAGGCCCTTCTCGTTGCCCTCGGCGGCCATCTTGTCAAAGGTGGCGGCGAAGAACGCGAGGAACACGTTGTTCATGAAGATCGAGAGGAACGCGGTGACGACGCCAACGGGAACGGCCAGCGTGATGGCGGCGCCTTGGTCGATGCCGGCGCCAACGGTGAAGGCGACGGCGAGGGCGGTCGCGGTAACGGGCTCGGCGGAGATGGCGCCACCGATGTTAACCGCGCCCATGAAGATTGCCTCGAGAGAGGCACCGATGATGACACCGGTCTTGACGTCGCCCATCAGAAGGCCCGCAACGAGGCCGACCACGAGAGGACGCTCGATCATACACTGACCGAGAACCCAGTTGCCGCCGTAGCAAATCAGCACGGTCAACCAGGCCATTACTGCTAACCCAATCATTTGACTTCCTTTCTCTCATTTCATTTGACCGCCTGGCCAAATCCCCTTATTTCTCCGCCGCCTCGATCAGACTCTTGAGAGGAGTCTTGGGATTGGACGGGATAAGCTGATGGAAAACCGGAATACCCTGCTCGCAAAGCTCCTTTGCGGCCTCGAGCTCATCCGGGTTGAGCATGATCGTGGAGTTGAGGGCGACCTTGCTATCCGGATCGGACTTGTCGAAGCGGCCGACATTGGCAACGTTCACGCCCTCGATCTTGCCCGGTGCGCCTTTAACGAGCTCAAGCACGTCACGCACGCAGTTGGTGAGCGCGAAGATGCGCATGGAGTCCGCACGCGGATCGTTCGCGATGCGGCAGGCATCCGGAACATCCTTGACGAGGAGCTTCTGGCCCGCCGGCGTACCCATGGAAAGCGTCATGCGAAGGGCATCGCTCTCCACGGCGTGCTTGTTGGCGACGATGATCCTGGTGGTGTTGAGCTCCTTGGTCCACACCAGGGCGACCTGCCCGTGAATCAGACGGTCATCGACTCGAACCTGAACAATCATTGTTTCCTCTCCTTACTTATTAGTGCTCTCTAATCGAAGAAGTCTCCGTCGGACCCCTCGTTGTCCGCGGCCTTGCTCGGAGGCTCGACGACCTGCATCGTCGCCCTCGCCAGCTCGACGCTCTGCTTGATCGAATCTGCCGTGACCGGCTCAGCGCCGAGGAGCGCCTCGATCACGAGGCCGAGGTTCATACCGGTAACATGGACGATCCCGCGCTTCTCCGGCTCCATGAGGACGACCTTCTGGAAGACGGAGCCACCGTAGATGTCGGTGAAGATGATGGCCTCGTCCTCAGGGCCCACCGAGTCAATAAACGCCTGGATGCGAGGGGTGAAATCGGAGTCGTCCACGTAGCAGTCAACTGCTTCCACCATGTCCGCCATACCGGTCAGGATCTCGATCGAGCTCCTGATTCCGCTTGCGAGGTGACCGTGCGACGCGACAAGAACTTTCTTCATCGAGTCTCTCCTAGAGCGAATAGTGGTTGGGGTTCAGAAGCTGGATCTTGCTTGCGACGAACGCGCGCATGTCGGGGGCGGCGTCCATCAGGAGGCCAATGCCGTTGCCGTCGTTCTTGCCGGAGCTGATGTCCTTCTCGAAGGCGCGGTACATGGAGCGGAAGTACTCCGTGGCGATGTTGAACTTGCTCATGCCGAGGTTCACGGCCTCCTGGAGCTGCTCGTCGGGGATGTCGGAGCATCCGTGCATGACGAGGGGGACGCTGACGGCCTCCCTGCAGGCCTTGATGCGCTCCATGTCGAGGTTCGGGACCTTGACGTAGGGGCCGTGGGCGTTGCCGACGGCGATGGCGAGCGAACCACAGCCGGTGCCCTCGACGAACTCCTCGGCGAGGTTCGGGTCGGTATAGTGGTCGCTGTTCACGAAGTCGTTGGCGTCGGAGCCGTTGCCGACGTGGCCGAGCTCGGCCTCGATGTCAACGTCGAAGATCTTGGCGACCTGGACGACGTCCTTCGTGAGCTGGAAGTTCTCCTCATAGGGAAGCGAGGAGCCGTCGACCATGACGGAGGGGAAACCGGCCTTGACGCCCTTGACGGCGATCTCGTAACCAGCGGAGTGATCCTGGTGGACGGCGACGGGCACGCTCGCGCGCTCGGCGTAATAGCGGGCGGCGAAGGCGATGATGTCGAGGGCACAGTGGTCCTCGAAGCCGGGCCAGTACTGGATGATGATAGGCATGTGCTCATCCTCGGCGGCCTGGATCGCATAACGGATGGTCTCCGTGTTGATGACGTTGATCGCGGGCACGCCATAGTGGTGCTCGGTCGCATGTTGAAGAAGCTCGTTGACCTTGATGAGAGACATCTTTGTCTTCCTTTCACTTGGATAACCATTGGATTGGACAGTTCTCAGCTCGTCAGCTGGTTGAACACGAAGAGAAGCGCGAAGCAGGCAGGCGCTTGCAAAACGCGGTGGAGCCTATGCGGCCGACTGGCCCTCAGGCTGTGGCGCTGCGCTTCGACGCCACAGTACGTACGCCACAAAAGCAACGACCGCAGCAATCGTTGAAGCGAGGGCGAAGGCAAGAAAACCCGCGTGCGTGCCGAGCGCGTCGCACGCCCAACCGCCAAACAGGTTCGCAACCACGACGGACAGACCGCTCTGAACCATCGCGAAGGCGCTCTGACCTCGAGCGCGACAATCCTCGTAAGTGTGGTTGGCAATGTAGGTAACGCAGGAGTAGTAGACGGTCATGTAACTCACGCTCTGCAGCAGCTGGCCGCAGATCATGACCGGGACGATGCCGGTGCCCACGAGCACGAGCCTGAGCGCCGCCATGAAGCAGGAAAAGATCAGGAGGTTCATCTCGCCGAAGCGCCTGACCAGCTTGGAGGAAACGAGCAGGATGGGGATCTCGCTCGCAGCGGAGACCGCACTCAGGACGCCCACGAGGTTCTGACCCTCGCCAAGCTCGACCGCGTAGCGGCCCAAGAACGCCCCGATGAAGCCAATCGCGGCCGAACTGATGAAGGCGAAGACCAAGACGAAGGCGATCTCATTGCTGGTGAACAGCGAGAGGAGGCCCTTTCCGTGGGAGACCTTGGGGTCGTCCGCGGCATTGGCGCGAATTCCCGCCTCAGGGAGGCGCCACATGTGAGCCGCGAAGACCACCAGCGCGGCAGAGACCACCGCGAACTGGATTTGAGGAGCCATGTCGAGCAGCCGACCGACGATCAGGACGACGATGGCATAGCCGATAGTGCCACCCATGCGAATGCGAGAAAAGTCCAGGCCAGAGCGATCCGCGAGCTCGATGACGAGGGAGTCGCTCAGGGGCAGGAGCCCCGAGAAAAACGCCGAGAACGCAAAGGTTACGAGAAGGACCGGGACGAACGTCGACGCCAGGTAATACAGCGGAGCGAGTACCGCCGCCGCAAGGCAGAGGATCACGATGACCGCGCGGCGGCGCCCGAGCTTGTCGGCGATCGTCGACCAGAGCGGCTGGATGGCGAGCGCACACACCGGGGTCGCCGCGAGGAGGATGCCGGTCTGGGCTGCGCTGAGGCCGAGGCTCGTGTAGTGAGCGGAGAGGAACGGCGAGTACACGCCCGCGCAGACCCAGTAGAGGACGTTCGCGAAGAACAGCGAAGTCATGCTTGCGTTTGTCCCGGCGTTGTGCATCGTGCTTCTCCCTTCTTGCTCGCCGGGTGCCTGTCTGGGCTTCGAAGTGATTCGCCATCTAGCGTGAAACAAAGTTGTGAGGCGTTGGAACAATGTTCTGTTGTTTTATCGTTTTCGTGCCGTTGTTTCACGGCTCATAAGATAGCAGCTCAAGATGAGATTGCGCCGGGGAAGCACCGATTTACCGTGAACGGTAGGAAATCAGCGGTGAAACGCTATTTCACCGCTTATGAAACATTTTGCTTTATTTTCACCTCTCTTGACCTAAGATACGAAGCAAACTAGGGCCAAGGAGTAACCATGGATAAGACAGGGGATGTGCTCAGCCACATCTGCGCGGTCATGAACAGCCTATCCCCCTCGGAGAAGGCAATCGCAACGTATGTGCTCGACCACCCGTCGGACGTCGCAACGATGACCGTCCGCGAACTCGCCGCAGGAACCGGTACGTCACCGGCGTCTGTTTCGAGGTTCGCAAGGACGCTTGACTACCGAACCTATTCGGACATGCGTCTGGCGCTCGGCATATCCATCAGCAGGGCCTCCGGCGAGGAAAAGGCCACGGGCGGCAAGGTTGCTCTGGACGACGTCGAGGGCTCCATTAAGTACGTCCTGTCTCACAAGGTCAAGGAGCTCTCCCAAACCGCCTCGCTCATTGACTCCGATGACTTTTCGGCAGTCGTCAATCTGCTCCACAACGCCAACCTCGTCCTGATTGCGGGCGTCGGCAACTCGATTAGCATGGGCGTAAACGCGGCGTTCAAGCTCTCACAGGTTGGAGTCAGGGCGTTTTGCCCCAGTACCACCGATGCCATGGTCTCCGCCGCAACCAGCCTCAAGGAGAATGACATCCTGCTCGTCATTTCGACGTCCGGATACTCGAAGCGCCTCGTCAACATATTCGACTCTGCCGAGGATTCGAACACCCCCATCATCATGATCACAGACAACCCAGATACGCCGCTCGCGAAGCGTGCCACGTATATCATCCGAGCCATCTCGCGAGATCAGGCCATCACCGGAACCGAGGTCGCCTTCTCGCACAGCTCGATCAACTTCGTCATCGAGCTGCTGTTCCTCTTCCTGACCTCTTGCTGGGATGACCCGGTAGAGTTTAACAGGATCATCTCGAAGAATCTCTTGGGAGACAGGCAATACAGCTAGGACGACGCACACCGGCGCACCGACGCCCAGACCGAAACGGGAGGACCCCTTGATAAAGCTCATCCTCGCAGACATGGACGGGACCCTGCTGCCGTTTGGCTCAAGGGTCGTATCGGAGCGCACGCACAGCGCGATTCTTTCGGCGCTTGATGCGGGCATCGCGTTCGGCCCCGCAAGCGGCCGCGACTACGCCGACCTGGCCGATGCCTTTGACGGCGACGCGCGCTGTTTCTCGACCGGCATCATGGCCAACGGAAAGAAGGTCTTCTCCAGCGGCGAACTCGTGTTCAAAAAGACGCTCTCGACGGAGGCCCTCGTCAAGCTCGATAGCGCCGTACGCCCCTACGCGGGGACGTCACTCTGGCTAGTCGCCGATGTCGATGAGACAGGCAAACGCTGCGAGCAGTTCCTCTGCGCCGTCGAGCCTGGCGACGAATTCGCCCTGGAAATCGTTAAGGACTCCGGAAGAGACATGGCGCTCGGAGACGTGCCCACGAACCGTGACGTCATCACCGCCGGCATCTTCGTCAACGTCAGCTCCGCCCCGACGAAAGTCGTTCGGAGTCGATGCAAGGAAGCCTGCCCAGAGCTTGATTTCCCCTCGCCCGTCCCATTCTTCCTCGATGTTGTTCCGGCTGGCTGGAGCAAGGTAAACGGACTCGACGCGCTTCTCGGCAGCCTTGGGGTCACGCTGGACGAGGTCGCTTTTATCGGAGACTCGGAAAACGACGTGACGCTCCTCGAAAAGGTGCCGAACTCCTACGCAGTCGCGGGCGCGATGCCAGAGGCGAAGGCCGCGGCCCATCACCTGATCGGGGACGCAGCCGAGGACTCCGTCGCGAAGCTCATCGAACAGATTGTCCAGCAGCGAGGCTAGGGTTCCGCCAGCGAGGCATGCGCCGCGTGCCTCGTCATCCGTTCGTGGCGCGCTACCTCGTGACGATCCAGAGCGTGGCCATCGTCGCGACGCCGATGCCTACGATGAGCGCGACCCACAGGACGCGGACCACGAGGTTCATGTCGCCCGCCACCACCATGTCGTTCGCGTGCCAGAACCAGCTCTCGTTTCCCTCGCGCATGATGCCCTCCCTTGGCCTCGATTACGCCATCTATGGCCGAGCAATCGCAGGTCACGTGCCATGGATTTGCCCTACGCCCAGCTTTCAGTTCTGTAAGGCGGCGGGAGCCTGTGCGAGGCCCCGAGTCCTGAGGCTGTTGCAATGAAAATGGGAATCAAGGAGCACGCATCAATCATATAGGTTCCTTTCGGGGGCGGGGGCAAACGGAGCATCCATCATATAATGGAGCGACGCAACCAGAGAGGTCACCCATGGAATTTTATGCAAGCTGCCCCGAGGGCTTTGAGTCCGCACTCGCCGACGAGCTTAAACGCCTCGGGCTTTCGCATGTCCGCCGCCTAAAGGGCCGCGCCACGTTTGAGGGCGAGCTTGAACAGGGCTACCGCGCATGCCTGTGGTCGCGCCTGGCAAGCCGCGTGTTCGTGGTGCTCGGACGCTTTGAGGCGCAGGATGCCGACGAGCTGTACGACGGCGTTTACGACATCGCTTGGGAGAACATCGTCCGTGCGCACGCCACCATCGCCATCACCGCCCGCGGCGTGACCGAGCAGCTGCGCAACACGCGCTTCTCCGCCCTGCGCGCCAAGGATGCGCTGTGCGACCGCCTGGCCGAGGCCACGGGCCGTCGTGCCGACGTCGACGCCGCCGACCCCGACGTTCACCTGCTGCTTTCGCTGCGCCAGCGCCGCGCGAGCATCAGCCTGGATCTTTCGGGCGATCCGCTGTTCAAGCGCCTGCCGCCCGCCGCGACCCGCGCCGGCGAGGGCACGCACGTGCTGCGCCCCGACTACGCCGCACTGGTGCTGGCGCAGGTTGGCTGGACCGCGCTGTGCGAGCACGAGCTGACGGTCGACGATTACGAGAACGAGGCCCTGCCCACGCTGGTCGACGCCTCATGCGCCGGCGGCGGTCTGCTGCTGGAGGCCGTGAATATCCTGACCGACCGTGCACCGGGCGCTGCCCGCGAGCACTGGGGATTTGAGGGCTGGCAGCTGCACGATGCCGCCCTGTGGGAGCAGCTGCTTGCCGAGGCTCGTGAACGCGAGGCCACCGCGCGCGAGCGCCAGGCGCGCATCGTTGCCGTGGACATTGACCCCGCCGCCCGAAAGACCGCCGAGCGCATGGTCAAGTGCGCCGGATACAAGCGCTTTGTCGATTTTTGCGCCGCCAAGTCTGCCACCGTGCTGGATCACGCGGGCGCTGTCGCCGGCGCCGCCATCGTCGCGGACACCACCGAGACCCCACTATCGCTCATGCACGACGCCATGACGCTCATCGGCGAGCTGCGCCGCGCGCCCGAGCTTGCTTCGGCACCGGTCGCCGCGCTCACCCGCGACGGATTGCTGGCCCGCGCGCTCCACGCCGAGCCCGAGCGTTCGATCGCCATCATGCCCAATAACGAGGAGGCGGCTCTTGAGGTTTGGCCCTCGCTCGACCACGCCGCCGCGGCATTCGAAGCTGCGACCAGCGCAGATGCCGAGGAGCAGACCGCAGATGCCCAAGACGAAGCCGCCGACGCCCTCATGCCCGAACCTGCCGCCACGCTCGACCTGGGTGACGGCAAGCCGCTGCCCGTGCTCATCCCCGAGTCCGAGCAGTTCGCCAACCGCCTGCGCAAGAATGCCCGTCTGCGCCGCAAGTGGGCCAAGCGCGAGGGCGTGAGCTGCTACCGCGTCTACGATGCCGACCTACCCGACTACTCCGCCGCCATCGACCTGTACGAGGGCTGCCCGCAGACGCCGGGCCGCTGGCTCGTCATCGCCGAATACGCCGCGCCCAAGACCATCGACCCCGCGCTGGCCCAGGCCCGCATGCTCGACATCTTGGCCATTGCGCCCCGCATCCTGGATGTTCCCGCCGAGCATGTGCACGCCAAGGCCCGCATGCGTTCGCGCGGCGGCTCGCAGTACGGCAAGCAGGGCGCCGGCAAGGGCGGCTCGGGCGAGCGCGCCAATATCGCACGCCGTCGTCTGCCGCTCATCGAAGAGGGTGGACTCACCTTTGCCGTCAACTTTGATGACTACCTGGATGTGGGCATCTTCTTGGATCACCGCGTCACCCGCAACCTGGTGCGCGAGCACGCCAAACAGGCACGCCGCTTCCTCAACCTGTTCGCCTACACCGGCACCGCCACCTGCTATGCGGCAGACGGCGGCGTCGAGGAAACTGTGACGGTCGATCTTTCCAACACCTACCTGGACTGGGCCGAGCGCAACATGCGCCAGAACGGCTTTGTGGGGCCGCAGCATCACTTTGTGCGCGACGACGTGCTCGCCTGGATTCGTGACCAGCGCCAGACGCGCAACCGCTGGGACCTGATCTTTGTCGACCCGCCCACGTTCTCGAACTCGTCCAAGATGGGCCGTCGCACCTGGGATGTTCAGCGCGACCATGTCGAGCTTTTGGCCGGCGTATCGCGCCTGCTCGCGCAGGGCGGCCATGCCATCTTTAGCTGCAACCTGCGCGGCTTCCGCCCCGAAACGCGCAAGCTCGCACGCGCGGGCGTGGTGCTGGAGGACATTACGGCACAGACCATCCCCGAGGATTTCGCGCGCAACCAGAAGGTGCACCATTGCTATATCGTGCGCCGCCTGCCCATCGAGGACGCCATGGCCGAAGTCGGCTTTAGCGCCGAGGAGATTGCCGAGCGAACCGAGGAGCTGCGCAGCCCCGAAACCCGCAAGCCTCGCGCAACGGCGCCCGCGCACGCGCAGGCCGGCAACGGCAAGCCTAACTTTGTCGGCAAGCCCTCCCCCGCCGGCAAGCCCAAAAAGAAAAAGTTCTACGCCAGCAAGCCCAAAGGCAAATAACAAAGTTGCGGTGGAATACGGACTGTTTTGCCTGGAATTAGGCAAATTTAGACCGTATTTCACCGCAACTCATATTGGGATGGCGGATGCCGACCTATCCCTGGATGACCAATCGGTAACCAATACCCACGTGCGTTTGGATATAGCGCGGATGCGCGGGGTCGGACTCGATCTTCTTACGCAACGTGCCCATAAAGACGCGCAGGCTTGCCAGGTCGCTCTTGGTCGCCGTGCCCCAAATCTCGTGCAGGATAAACTGGTGCGTCAGTACCTTGTCGGCGTTATGCGCCAGCAGGCACAAGAGCTTATACTCGATCGGCGTCAGATGCAGCTCCTCGCCATCCATCGTGGCGATGCCGGCATCAAAATCGATATGCAGCTCACCGGTATCGAACGAGCCCTCGGAGGCAACGCCGCCCGTTTGCGCATACGAAAGGCGCCTGAGTGTCGTACGAATGCGCGCGAGCAGCTCCTCGACCGAAAACGGCTTGGTCAGGTAATCGTCGGCGCCGGCATCGAGTGCGCGGATCTTGTCCGCGTCCTCGCTGCGCGCCGAAACCACGATGATCGGCATGCCCGACCATGCGCGCACCGACTCCACCACCTTGACGCCGTCCATATCGGGCAGGCCCAGATCGAGTAGCACGATGCTCGGCGCCTGCGACGAGGCAGCGGCAATAGCGGCATGGGCGGTCTCCACGGCCATATGGCGCAAGCCGTGCGCCTCGAGCGCGGCAACAATAAGATTGCGAACGGCGGGGTCGTCCTCAACGACCAAGATGAGCGGTTTTACGGCAGAGTTCGGCACAGCGCTACTCCTTATCAAACGAAACATCGGCGACGGGAAGCTCAATCGTAAAGACCGAGCCGTGCGGGTCCGCCGCGGCAACCTCTATGCTACCGCCATGCGCCAGCGCAATGGAGCGGCAGAGCGAAAGACCCAGACCCACGCTGCGATGGCTGTCGGCAAGACCGTGGTTGGCGGTGTAGAACGACTCAAAGATTCGCTCGCGGTCCTCGGGCGCAATGCCCGGGCCGTCATCGGCCACCGAGCACGCCACGCGTCCATCGTCGACGCCAATCGAAATCACGATATGCGAGCCTGCGGGCGTATAGGTGATGGCGTTGTTCACCAGATTGACCACCAGCTGCACCATCAGACGCGCGTCGACGTTAACGAGCGCCGGCTCATCGCACGCCACCACCTTAAGGTCGTGCTCACGCACGGCCGGACTTACGTGGCGCAGCGCCTCCTCGACGATATCGTCCATGAGCTCGAGCGTAGTCGACAGATGCATGCCGCCACCCTCGAGTTTGGTGATGGCGAGCAGATTCTCGACGGTGGCGTTGAGCCACAGCGCATCCGAGCGAATGGATAGAAGCAGGCCGCGGCGCGTCTGGGCATCGAGCACCGCGGTGCCGGTCGAGCCCTGATCGAGCAGCACGTCGGCATTACCCGAAATGCTGGTAAGCGGCGTGCGCAGATCGTGCGAGATGGAGCGCAGCAGGTTGGCGCGCAGCTGTTCGTTTTTGGCGAGCACCGCCGCTTCCTCGCGGGCCTCCATCGCGCGGGCGCGGTCGAGCGCCAGCTCGCCTTCGCTCACGATGGCATCGGCAAGTGTCCGTTCCTCATGCGTCAGCACGTCGGGCTCGGCAACGATAGCCAGCACGCCCACCACCGAGGCGGGGTCGCCCGAGCGCACGAAGCCGTCGCCCGTGCGAACCGTCAGGTAGATGCCATAAAACGCCGATCCGCCAAACGTGGCGTCAAGCGGCGTTCCCACGTAGGCGGACGCCGAGAGCCGCGGCGGCATCTGCGGCGCCAGCTCGTGCACCGGCGCGGCATCGCCCACGGCTGTGTACGTCGCACGCGGCAGCAGGTCATCGCCCTCGGCGTCGGCGCTGTACCACACGACCGGACAGCCCGAAAGACGCGCCAGCTGCGTGGCCATGGCATGGACAATCTGCTGCTGATCGGCGCACCGCTGCAGCATGCGGTTGGTCTCGAGCACCATATGCGTGCGGCGGTCGCTAGCGGCAGCCTGTGCCAAGGCGCGGCGCAGGGCCAACGCAATCGAGCTCGACACAAGCGAGACCACGAACATGATGAAGAACATGCCGGGATAGCCGCGGTCGATAAGCGACAGCGAGTAGCGCGGGTCGACAAACAAGAAGTTGTAGAGCGCCACGGCGGCAGCCGAGCTCAGCAAGCAATACAGGCGACTCCAGGTAAAGAATGCGCACAGCTGAACGGCGAACACATAGACGATCATGATGCTCGGCGCGAGACCCGGATGGTCGAGCAGCGCGCCCACAATCGTCGCCGCGACCAGCAGCCCCACCGATACGCAGGCGTCATACAGAGGAGTGCGGCGCGTCAGCGTTGTGCGCCGCCACCAAAAGCTATCGGCAATATCGCCGTCCGTACGGACGTCCATCAGCGTCCCGCCCCTCTCTCAAAAACAAAAACCACCACAAAGGGGACAGGCACCCTTGTGGTGGTTTCCCCTTGTGGTGGTTCCAAGTGTAAAGCCTTTGCAACCTGCGGTCGTTAGACAAACAGCACGTGCGCGAGCAGTGCGCACACGCACGCCGCGACAAGCACCGTCACCACGATCGAAATCACGCGGTCGGCCATGTCCATGTTGGCCCGATTCGTAAAGAACCGATCTTCGGCAGCATCGGCGCGTACCTCACGCACCAGCTCGGTCGCAAGATCGCAACCGTCAAGCACCTTTGCATCCATGGTTTCCTCCCAGGACTCAATCTCCGTCATTACAAGCCCGCCCGTTCGCAGACAAACCTCGAGCGTCGACTACGGCCGCTCGTTGGGAGCCAGGCGCTGCATCTTGTTCACGGCCTTGAACTTGGTGAACAGCGGCACGTACTCAAAGCTCACGTTGGAGTTCTCCAGGCCGTACCAACGCGCGGGCGTGCCGGCGGCGCGGCGGATGATGTACTTGAGCGTGATGGCCGTACGCTCGCTGGGCTCAACATCGCTTTCGGGCGCCAGAAGCTTACGGATCAGGACGAACTTGAACGTGCCGATGTTACCCGGATCCTTGTAGACCGAGTAGTCATGCGTCTGCGGCGGCAGCTCGCCGGTGGCAGCCAGGTCCTGAACAACCTGACGCAGGTAGGCATTGACGCGCTGGTTGATCTTGTAGCCCAGGTACAGATGCACGCGGAACACGTAGTCGGTGCCGAACGTCTCGACCGAATAGGCAAAGGTGTGCGGTTCGTCCATGGTCTCGACATTCACAAACCACCAGGCGCGGGCGCGCTTGGGATGCTTGTCCAAGATCGAATAGACGATATCGCGGTCGATGTAGTCGGTATGGGTGTCCTTGGTCAGGTACACGACGTTGTCGCTCATGCGCTCGTAACGGTCGTCGTCGCGCAGGCGCTTGAGCTGCGGCAGGTAGCTGCGCAGCGGCAGCAGCGTAAACTGGCGCTGCTCGACCGCCGTGCCGTTGTACCAGCACACCATAATGCCCATGATGAGTGCAGCCATAAGGATGGTGAAGTAGCCGCCGTGGAAGAACTTGGTGAGCGAGCTCACGAAGAAGAAGCCTTCGAGCAAAAGGAAGAAGGCCGCGAAGATCCACGGAGCAACCTTGAGCTTGCGCTCCTCATGCAGGTAGAAGAAGAGCAGCAGCGTGGTGCACATCATAGTCAGCGTAATGGCCAGGCCGTAGGCGGCTTCCATATGCGCCGAGTTCTGGAACAGCAGCACCACGATGACGCAGCCCACAAGCATGACGTTGTTGACCATGGGGATGTAGAGCTGGCCTTTGGTCTCGGCAGGGTAGAAGACCTGCATGTGCGGCATGAGGTCCAGACGGCTGGCCTCGGACACCAGCGAAAACGCGCCGGTGATGAGCGCCTGCGAGGCAATGATGGCCGCGACGGTGGAAAGGCCAACGGCAAACGGGCGCAGGCCCGGAGTGAGCATCTGGTAGAACGGGTTGAGGTCGGCAATGCCCATGAGCTCGGGGTTGGCAGCGTTGTTCATAAGCCAAGCGCCCTGGCCCATATAGGAAAGCAGCAGGCAGCACTTAACGAACGGCCAGGTGGCGTAGATGTTGCCGCGGCCGACGTGGCCCATGTCGGAGTAGAGCGCCTCGGCACCGGTGGTGGCGAGGAAGCAGCTGCCCAGAATCATGATGCCCGCGTGGTTGTTGGGACTCAGCAAAAAGGCGATGCCGCGCACCGGGTTGAGGCACAGCAGCACGGCGGGGTGCTGGAAGACAAAGAACAGACCCGTGCCGCCCAGGAACAGGAACCACAGCGTCATGATGGGGCCAAAAGCGTGACCGATCTTGGCCGTACCGATACGTTGTACCAAGAAGAGCGCGATGATGATGGCAAGCGTGATGGCCACGACGCGGCCCTGATCGTCACCCAACACGGCATGGACCGCCGGAATGGTGCGCAGGCCCTCGATGGCCGTGGTAACGGTAACGGCGGGCGTCAGGATGCCGTCAGCGAGCAATGCGGCGCCGCCCAGCATGGCGGGGATGATAAGCCACTTGCCGCAGCGCTTGACCAGGCTGTACAGGGCAAAGATGCCACCCTCACCATGGTTATCGGCGCGCAGCGAGATGAGCACATACTTGATGGTGGTCAGCAGCGTGACCGTCCACACGACAAGGGAGAGCGCGCCAAGCACGAACTCCTCCGTCACGCTTCCGATGCCGCCGTTGCCGGCAACGAGCGCCTTGGTTACATACATAGGGCTGGTGCCGATATCGCCGTACACCACGCCCAGCGTGACGAGCATCGCCGAGATGCTCACAGGAATCGCAGCGTGCGAGGCTGCCTCCTTGGCCTTTTGTTCCATAAGCCGGTTTCCTCCCAACTTTAATGTTCGAAGGGATTATAGGTAATCGGCCCATGTTTGAATGGCACTGTTTTCCCAGCTAAATAAACATTTATACGGCCTTTAGGCCACCGTGGCGATATGGAATGTGACAAAGGGACGGTCCCTTTGTCACATCCGTCATTTTCCGAGCCAATTTTTGAACCACCACTCCATGGAGCGGCTCATCTCGGCCATAAAGGGGCTCGTGTGCTTGCGGGTGTAGATATCCACGACGCGCTCCCCCACCTCGCGGGCGTGCGGGCGAAACATCGCATCCATCTCGGCCACCTGCGCATCCATAGTCGCGGCATCCGCACGGCAGTAGCGCTCCTCGTGCACCAGGTTCACCACGGGGTGCGCAATGGCCGGGCGCTCCTTACGGGGCGTGCCGATGATGAGCATCGACAGCGGCATGGTATAGGGCGGCAGATCGAGCAGCGCGGCAACTTCCTCGGCGTTCTCGACGATGTCGCCAATGTAGCAGCTCCCCAGCCCCAGGGCCTCGGCGGCAACCACGGCGTTTTGCGCGGCGATCACGGCATCCTGAGCCGCGATGGCAAAGTCGCCCAGACCCGGCGCGCGGCGGGGCGCCTTGCCCGTACGCTCTACAAACTCGGGCTCAAAGCAGCCCACGTGCTCAAACAGATCGATCCACTTGGCATAGTCGACCACAAATATAAGTGCCCAGGGCGCCTTGGCGATCATGGGCTGGTGGTCGCACAGATCGGCCAGGCGGTCGAGCGTGGCCTGCTCGCGAATGCTTACGATGGAATACATCATCATGGCGCCCGCCGACGGTGCGCGACTCGCCGCATGCAGAATCGCCGCCCGCTGCTCGTCGGTCACCGCCACGGGACGGTCGTCGTCATCACGCGCGAAGGCACGCGTAGACGAGCGGTGCTCCAAGATGTCCAGTACCGCATTGCCCGTAGTCTCGACCGGATAGCCGTATGTATCCACGACCGCAGCTCCGTCGCCGCCCATGTCCGCCTTGCAAACCTGCTCGCTCATCGCCCTACCCTCGCCATTTCTTTAAGAAGCCTTTACGTTTCCGTGTAATTCCCGTCCATTATCGCGCAGGCCGCCACTACATTGCGCCACACCGCCGCACGTGCGCGTTAATATGGCTGGTTGTTGTGCGCAGCCACCAATTGCAGCGCATATCTTGGTAACAATCGGGTAAACCCCCGCTTTCGTACGTTTTAGTTTGTGAGGAGTCTCAGCATGTTCGCTGCCGCCATCTCGCTCGTCGGTCTTGCGGCGACCGTCTACCTTGTCTTGCGCGAGGCCAAGGCCATTCGCGCTCAGTCGGGCACCGTTGCCAAAAGCGCTCTTGGGTGGAGCGTCGTCTTCGGCCTGTTCCAGGTCTTTTTGACTATTTGGGGCGCCATTGGCCTCGTCGCCCAAAACGAGCCGCTCGCCTTTGTGATGCTCATCCTGACCAACGCCATCCTCACCGGATGCGCCTGGGCCAGCATCGCCCGCGATCGCATCGCCCCGCGCGTCTTTGCGTTCGCCAAGCCCGACGCCCCCGCCCCCACCGGCAAGCTCGCCCGCCTGCGCGGCGCCTTTGTGGGCAAACCACTCGTCGCCGCCGTCCTGTGCCTGCTGCTCGCCGGCGTCTTTGCGCTGCTGGGCATGGAGGTCTCGTCCAACCACGACTTTACCTGGGTCTACCCCCTGTGCATCCTGCTCGAGTGGGCCATCATCACCGTGCTCATGATCGGCTTGTTCTTCCTGTTCCAGCGCCACGGCGCAGCTCCCGCGGTCCTGGCCTTTGCCCTCTTTGTCCTGGGCATTGCCGAGTTCTTCGTCATCACGTTTAAATCCATGCCCATCCAGCCGGGCGACCTTTCGGCCATCTCCACCGCCGCCGCGGTCGCCGGCACCGGCTACACCTTCTCGATCTCGCTGTTCTGTGTGCTGTCCATGGGCTTTACCGCCATCGCCATGCTGCTGTGCGAGTACGCCGGCCTGGTGGCACCGCACCGTCAGAAGGGTGCCGCCAACGCCAAGCGCATGCTGCTCACCAACCTGCTCGTGGCAGTGCTGTGCCTGGGCGGCGTAACCGCGCATGTCACGCTCATCGACTACTACAACACCCTCGGCATCACCGTCTACACCTGGCGCCCGCTCGAGAGCTACTGGCGCGAGGGCTACCTGCCCGCCTTTATTAGTGCGGCGCAGTCCATCAAGCCGCCCAAACCCGCCGACTACTCCGTCGACGATGCCAAGGCCACGCTCAAAAAGTACGCCAAGGCCTACGACAAGTCCGACGCGGCTAAGAGCGACGAGCGCGCCGCCGCCCAAGAGCAATTCGACAGCGAGAAGCCCACGGTCATCGCCATCATGAACGAGACCTTCTCGGATCTTTCGATCTATCAGGAGATGCGCGCCGGCTACGAGGGCCCGCAGTACTTTAAGAACCTGTCCAACTGCCTCAGCCGCGGCAAGCTCTACGTGAGCGCCTACGGCGGCGGTACCGCCAATACCGAGTTTGAGTTTATGACCGGCAACTCCATGGCCAACCTGGGCTCGGGCGTGTACCCCTACACCATCTACAACATGGAGACGACCGGGAACCTGGCAGAGCAGTTCAAATCGCTCGGCTATTCCACCACAGCCATGCACCCCAACCACGCGACCAACTGGAACCGCGAGAACGTCTACAAGGACTTTGGCTTTGACCAGTTCCTGTCCATCAACGATTTCCAGGGAGCCGACACCCTGCGCGGCATGGTGACCGACCAGGCTACCTACGACAAGATTCTTGAGCTACTCAACCAGAACGCCGATCCGCAGTTTATCTTCGACGTGACCATGCAGAACCACTCGGGCTACGACACGGGCCTGCTGCCGGTCGACAAGCAAATGCACCTGAACATCGACACGACCGACCTGGACGCCAAGACCGTCGAGGACGGTACGCTCTCCGATGTCGACGAGTATGTCTCGTGCATCGAGCAGTCCGACCAGGCGCTGCGTTACTTCCTCAACGCCCTGAGCAAGCTCGATCGCAAGGTGGTCGTGGTGTTCTGGGGCGACCATCAGCCGTTCTTCCCTTCCAAGTTCAACGATAAGTGGTTTACCGGCGAAGACGATGCCACGCACCAGGAACGTCTGTGGCAGACCGACTACATCATCTGGGCCAATTACGACGTTGCCGGCTGCGACCAGACGAGCGAGGTCGATGACCTGTCCACCAACTACCTGTCCACCCAGCTGATGCAACTGATCGGCGCACCGCTGACCGACTACCAGAAGGCGCATATGACGCTGCGCGAGTCGCTGCCCGCCATCAACTCGGTGGGCTACGAGGACGCCAGCCTGCGCTGGGCGCTCTCCTCCAACGTCACTGGTGACGACGCCGAGGCCGCGGCTGCCACCAAGGCGCGCGAGGATTACGCCAAGATGCAGTACTACGAGATGTTCCGCGACGGCAAGAACGTGTATACCGAGCACTTCCAGACCGAGGCCAACGAGACCGACCCCAACTTGGCACCGGGTACAACCAAGATCAAGTAGCTGCTAGCTGCTGAGCCACAACTGAAACGTCTGTCCAGGCGGAGGCATATAAGGTTCCCTGCTCGGACAGTCCTGCGCAAGACGAAGGCCACGTTATGTGGCCTTCTTTGTTTGCGGAAAGTGTGTCCCGGAATTCTTGTCTGGAATGGGATGCAGTTTCCGCTTGGGACCCGATTGGGAAAGTGTGTCCCACTATTCAGCTGGATTCCGGGATGTATTTTCCGGTTGAGGCTCGTTGGGAAAGTGCGTCCCACTTTGGGGGCTGATTCTGGGACGTGGTTTCCGGTTGGCTCTCATTGGGAAAGTTCATCCCATTTCTCGGCCTAATTATGGGACGCAGTTTCCGCTTGCGGAGTCTCCACTCAACAGAAAACCCGGGTGACCTGTTTTTGGCTACCCGGGTTTTTGGGTTGTCGATATGTTCGACTGGCTACTAGTGGGTCTTGCGGCGCTTGATCAGCATGATGAGGGCTATCACTACGAGCGTTGCTCCCGCTGCTGCTGCGGTGGCGACTAGGGCGAATGTTTGGTCGCCGGTGTTTGCGAGGTTCTTCGCTGTGGTCGTAGTCTTGACCTTGGTGTCGGTCTTAGCTCCGTTGTCGGACTTGGGCTTGTCCGGGTTCGTCGGGGTCTCAGGAGTCTCGGGGTCCTTTGAGCCTTCGGAATCGGTTGGGCCGGCGGTGTTTACCAGCGTATGGTCCAGGAACTTCTTGGCGCCCGCACTTGCCTGTGAGAACAGGCGGCGCGTGCGGATCGGGGTGGCGTTCACCGTTGTGGGCGCCGTCTCCTCGGCCTCGATATTCACGAGCGTCGTGCCGGTGTCGAGGCCCACGTCGTTGTATCCCACGTGGCAGTAATACTGCGCACCGTCATCGTCTGCGGTCAGGTCAATCTCGAGCTTTGAGGCCGTTCCAGCCGCGAGGTTGCCATCGGCACCCACGAGCTTAAACTCTGTCTCGCCGCGGCCCTTGCGGTACCACATATAGGTCGGTGCCAGCCCTGTTTCGCTATCGTCGGCACCGAGTTGCTTCACATGGCCAATCGCCGAGAGCGTCAGGTGGCTTCCCGCCGTGCGCTCAACCGAAGAGTCGTATCCAAGATCCGACCCCTCCGCAGCATCCGCCGCAGGTCCGCTCACGGTCATCGTCATGCCATCGGGCATGGTCTTGACCGTGATGATTGCCGAGCGAATACCTGTTTCGGTCGTGGATCCATTCTTAACGGCGGCGATGGCGAATCGATACTCCGTATTGGGCTGCAGCCCATCCCACTTGAGCGAGGTCTGCGTGTTGTCGGCAATCTTCCAGCTATTGACGACCGCATCCGCCGCATTGCTCTGCAGCATGCCCACGCCGTAGCTAAAGCCACTCTTGTTTGCGAGCACATCGTCCCAGCTAAACGTAACGCTGGTCGAATCGACGGCGTTTGCCGTAAAGCCCGTCACGGCCGGCGCGTCGGGCATCTCGACGTCCTTAACGTCATAGCCCACGATCCAGAACTGGTCGGTGTCCTTGGTGCCGAGCTTGTCGCCCGAGTCTGCCTCGAACTTGTCGGCATCCACCGCGTTGACGCCCAGACGCCACACAAAACCGTACTTGCCCTGCGCGGCCTCGGGCAGGTTGTCGACGGTGCCGCCGTATTCGGTCGATTCACTCGAGGAGTTACCCGTAGTAAAGCCGGCGTTGGCACCAAAGCACAGGCCGCCAAACAACTCGTGCTTTGCGAGCTTCGCGCCCATGACAACGCTGCCGTTCAGCGTCAAGCCGAGCTCGAGCTCCTGCTCCTTGCCCTCCTCGACTTCGATGGTCTGCTCAATGCTCGCCCCCGACTGCGCGGCGGCGCCGTTAAACCCATCGTGCGTGTAGGCGCGCGTTACGCCAGGCTTGCCCAGGCCAAAGGAATCCCCAACGGGAGTCTCGCCGTTGAGCGTCGTTTGATAGGTTCCGGGTTCTCCCGACCGGTTGGTCAAAAAGTAGCTGAGCGGCGTCATATTGTGCTGTTTGGCAATGCGGTCATAGGCCTCGACATTAACGACCGAGGTCTGCGCGCCGAGCGACACGGGCGCCGCCATCACGCCCTTGCCACCAGTTTCCTCATTTTCGATCTCATACTCGTAATAGACCATCGGAATCGTGTAGAGCACGGCCTTGTCACCCTCGCCGGCATGCGAGTCATAGCTTACGCTTGCGCTGACCGTGCGCTCGCTCCGGTAGTCATAGCACCCCTCGGCGGCAAAATCGACTGAAGCATTCATCGCGACCAGGGGCGGACCGGTCTGCACCTCGACGGCAACGCCCAACTCGGCGCCAATGGTATAGCCCTGGGATGTCCCCGTGCCCTTTTCCTCTCCGTATGACGTGCCGCCCAACACCAGATAGCCGTATGCCTGCTCCAGATCCTCAACATAGGGCGCATCCTGCAGCACGGCAAGCACGCGCGGGTTGGCATAGACCTTGTAGCGGTCCTTGTACGTGATCTTGACGCTGTCGTTGTCGACATCGGGCAGCGCGAGCGAGATAAATGTGCCGTAGGTAGTGCCGCGACGGTTGCTCTCGCTAATCACCTGCTCCTCGCCGCGGCGCACCTTTCCGTTCTCGTCGAGCGAAAAATGCGAGGCGGTCATCCAATAGTAGTCATCGTTCTTGCGCAGGTCCTCGTCGCGGTGCTTGCCCACCACGGCGATAAAGCTCTCGTTATAGCGGTCCGAACCCGAGACGCTGCCCGCCTTGACGTCGCTGATCCACACCTGCTCGATACCCTTGTGGTCATGCTTGTTGCTACTGTTGTATTGCTGGCCGCTCATGCTCATGGTTCCGACCATGGAACCCAAGCCCTGGGCCCCGCTCTGCGCCGTGTTGCAGGCAAAGTCGCGGAACACATCGCCGCCCACGAGCACCTCGTCGACCGCCGGCTGCTCGGACAGACCGTCAAGGTTGGCAGTGGCAAGGGCAATAGGCGCCAAGGTGCACGGATAGCGCTTATCCTGAGCGCTATCCTTCCATGCGCTGCTGGGCACATGCATCAGTCCATAGGAGGCAAGGAGCCCGTCTCTGTATTCCTTGCAATCGGATAGTTTGAACTCGCCAGACTCCGAGTCAAAATACGCATAGCGGTACAGCGCGCCGTACAGCCCCTTGCTGCCGTCATAGGCGTCGTAATCAAAAGCACTGCGTTGCCAGTCATAGCCCGCAAGAATAAGGCCCGTGACGGTTTCACCCGTCTTCTTTCCTTCTTCATCGTAGGCGGCAAACGTGCCGAACGTCGCATTCGCAGCGACCATGGTCTTGCCGTTCGAGGAGAGGGAGATTGCGCCCGCGTCACCCAGAGCATCGACATGGACGAGTGCACCCTTGGATGCATCCCACGAGAACAGCTCGCAATGCGTCGACTTGGCGATATTCTTTTTGCCGTAGGGTGCCGAGACCACGATGGCGAGGTCATCGCAAAAATCGCGGTCGAGGTCTCCGGCAGCCAGCGAAACGACAGGAGCTGACTGCAGCTGCGTCCAAGAGTCGTTCCCGCCCTCGTTGTGCGTGGTGTAGTCCGCGGCGTTACCGGCGTCGATTTTGACGACACTCTGCCTCCAGTTGCCGTCCTCCAGGTCGTACATATCGACTACAGCCTTACGCACGCCGTTCTCGTCGACATAGCAGCCCGCATAGACAAAAAGCTCGTCGACGCCGTCGCCATCGACATCGCCCGCCTCGACATCAAAGACGGCGTCGTGCTCTTGCAGGTAGCCTGCGTTCAGAAACTTAAAACGGCCTCCGTCCATCATATTGGTGTTGACCGTCACCGGCAGGTGTGTGTCGAGAGTGCGCGTACGCCCGTTGCTAAACGAGTAGAGGACCAGCTCAACCTTTCCGGCGTATGACTTGCCGTCAATCGTCGTGGAGGAACTGTCGCCGTAGGCACGGAGCTCGGCAACGCGGCTCTTTTTGCCCGTGCTGGCGTCGCTGCAGAACTCAACACTCGTGGCGTGAATGCCCGAGAAACCGTTGTTGTCGTTGGCGAGTACTGTTGAGGACTCATTGTTGCTTAGGTACGACCAGGTGCCGCCACCGTAGTCGCTATGCTTGTAGAGATCGCTGTTCGTATCGAAGTTGTTGACGTTTTGCCAGAACTTTGCGGCGCCCCACACACTTCCATAGCCATCGGTGAGTTTGCTGCTGCCGCCAATATCGCCGCGCTCGACGTTCTCGAGCTTGTCGCGCAGAGTGTAGCGATTGCCATGGCTACCGTTAGCTGCCATATAGACCTCGCTGCGCGTGGCAAACGTCGTGGGGGTATCGGTGGAATAGGGACCAACGGTATCGGCCGGAATGTCCTCGCTCGTGCCCAGGCCCAGGTCGCTATAGTCCTGCTCGGTCATATCGGTGATCTCAGGCGTGTCTGCCGCCTGGGCGACGTTGGGAGCCGCCGTGAAACAGGCGACGCTCGTGGCGATCAGCGCAGCAAGCGCCGCCGTCCCAACAAGCGGGATTTTCGACAACCGGCGAATGTGGGGGTGTGGAACGTGCATGGGGGACCTCGCTTTACTCGAGTGGAGTCTGCTCATTTTTGCAAATGATACGTCCGACGCCCGATATCACGTGTCTCATTTTCGCCAACGGCGTGTCTCATTTTTGAGAATCCGAGATGCCGCGGAAATCTTATCCCAGCTCAAAGGCCATTTCTGGGATGTATTTTCCGTCGAGTGCCTCATCGGGAAACTGCATCCCATTTCAAGCGTCGATTCTGGGACGCACTTTCTCCTTAGACCCTCAACCGGAAACCGCATCCCACTTTGAGCGCAAATTCCGGGACGCATTTTCCGCTTGAGCCTCATTGGGAAACGGCGTCCCACTTTGAGGGCTGATTGTGGGATGCATTTTCCGGTTTTGCTCTCATTGGGAAAATGCATCCCGTTTCTTGACCGAATAATGGGACGCAATTTCCCGTTGGAGCGCCTTTGGGAAAGTGTGTCCCACTTCGACCGCCCAGAGTGGGATGCACTTTCCGCAAAGCACCTCAACGGGAAACTACGTCCCATTCCAAAGGCAAATTCCGGGACGCATTTTTCGAAAGCCTGCCCATCCGGAAAGCCCGTCCCACTTTGGACGCATCCGGGCACGGAACCATCGACCTATCAGGCCTCCCATCAATAAAGAGGCGTCCTCCCGGACGGCGGGGCACGAAGTTCATCGCGAGTTCCGCACGCAAAGAAGGCCACTTAATGTGGCCTTCGTCTTGCACAGGACTGTAGAGCAGGGGACTTCGTGCCCCGACGCCCGGGAGGACGTTTCATTTAGAAAGATGGACCGACCGCCGTCAGCGATGGGAGCTACTCCCCCAGCACGGCCTTTTTGGCGGCTGCAGCCATGTTGTCCAGATCTTCCTTGGTGGGGTGATCCTTTGCGGCGACCCAGTTATCGAGCAGCATCTTAAAGCGGACATTGTCGGGATCTTGCTCGAGCATGGCCTCGTAGCGCTGCTTGACCGCGGGGCCCATCTTGCCCTGGCACATTGCCCAGCCCGCAAGCTCGGCATCCCCAGCCAAATTGGAAGTTACGCGGTCGATAATCTGCTGATAGTAGCTCTGGTCGGCGCCAAAACCGCAGGTGCCAAACAGGAAGACGCGCTTACCGTGCAAGGCGGAGAGCAACGCCGCGACCGAAGGCGTGCACGCGCCCTTGTCGCACCAAAAACCGACGAGCACCGTATCGGCCGCGCAGGCACCCTGCGCCTCGAGCGCAACTTGATCCGCATCCGCATCGTCGCTCAACGCCGCGGCGTGGATAAACTCAACGCCCGCAGCCTGCAGAGCGCGCTTAATCGCGCCCGAAACCATCCTGGTATTACCGCTCTTGCTGTTAACCACCAAAGAGCATGTCATAGTCACGTTGCTCGTTTCCCCCAAAACTAAAGCCACTAATGCAATTTATTAGAAGCATATCTTAGTACTAAAACCACAGATGTAAACCAACTTCTGCCGATTAGCGACGCAGACGACACCTTGGACGGATTTTGGACCGCGTGTACTTGGATTAATGCCGCCGCAAAGTGCTTCACAGATGGCCAAAAGGTGGTTTCCGAAACTTCGCCAAATTGCATCACGCGATATCATCAATTTGTTTCACAAGACATCGTCAAATTGTGTCACAGATTGTCGTTAAAATGTTTCACGCGCTGGTAGAATACTATATAACATGACGGCTCTATGATTGGCGAGGAATTCTATGAATGGATATATGGATAGATGTATCGATCGTTCAATCGAACGCGATCTTGGCATTTTTGGTGCCGTACTCATTCAGGGACCGAAGTGGTGCGGAAAAACGACTACGGCCCAGCGATTCGCCGAATCATCGCTGTCCCTCTCCGACCCAGCCGGAGACTTTGCCGCGTTGCAGCTTGCCAAGATCGACCCGGCTCAAGCGATAGTCGGCGCAACACCGAGGCTCATCGATGAGTGGCAGGAAGAGCCGAAACTGTGGGACGCAATACGTTTTGAATGCGATCGTAGGGCTGGTGAGCCAGGGCAGTTTTTGCTTACGGGGTCAGCAACGCCAAATGATGCCGACCAACCGATGCACAGCGGCATCGGGCGCATATCACGCTTGCGCATGGAAACAATGACTCTGGCCGAACTCGGAGTTTCCACAAGGGCGGTCTCGCTCGAATCACTGCTTAACGGATGCGCCATCAAAGCGGCACTTGGATCCATCAACGGCATCGCCGGCATCGCCGATTTGCTATGTCGTGGCGGTTGGCCTCAGGCGGTTGGCAAGCCGACTGCCGATGCAATGCGAATATCCGCTGCCTACATCGATGGCGTCTGCGAATCGGACGTTTCGAAGGTTGACGGCGTGAAGCGTGACCCGGAGAAAGTCAGGGCTCTTCTGTCTTCGCTTGCGCGCAACGAATCCACTCTTGCCGGCGAAAAGTCTCTTGAGAAAGACCTCGGCGGTGATGTATCGAGAAGTACGCTGAGGCGCTATACAGATGCTTTGCGTAGGATACACATCGTCGACGATATCCCGGCTTGGCATCCGGCGCTCAGGTCGCCGGTAAAGCTGCGGCAAAGTGCGAAAAGGCACCTCGCCGACCCTTCGCTTGCCGTCGCGCTGCTCGGAGCAAATCCGGAGTCATTGGCATCCGACCCGAAGACGCTGGGGCTGCTCTTCGAATCCCTCGTCCTGCACGACCTTAAGGTCTATGCCGCCGCAAATGACTCATCGGTGTCCCACTACCACGACGCCGACGATCTCGAGGTCGACGCCGTCATACACAGGCGCGATGGAACTTGGATTGCCGTGGAAGTAAAACTCGGAAGCCCGCAGATCCCCGAGGCATCTGCAAACCTGCTTCGACTCGAGCGCAAGCTGGTCGAACGCGGCGAGAGGCCTCCCGCGGCCAAACTCATCGTCATCGGGTTCGGCATGCCGGTCCACACAACGCCCGAGGGCATCATCGTTGCCCCCGTTGACACGCTCGCGCCCTAGCGCTGCGTTATACGTCCCGCGTCTTGCTTACTGGGCGAATTGGCTGCGGTAGAGCTCGGCGTAGAAGCCGCCTGCCGCGAGCAGTTCGTCGTGCGTGCCGTGCTCGATAATCTCGCCGTCTCGCATGACCAGGATGCAGTCGGCGTTACGGATCGTCGACAGGCGGTGCGCAACGACAAAGCTCGTACGACCGGCCATGAGCTCGTCGAATGCCGCCTGCACCTGCAGCTCGGTGCGGGTATCGATGCTCGAGGTCGCCTCGTCCAGCAGCAGAATAGCCGGGTCGGTGAGCATGACGCGCGCGATGCACAGCAGCTGCTTTTGGCCTTGGCTAAACGTGCCGCCGTCCTCGCCAATCACCGTGTCGTAGCCCTGTGGCAGCTGCACGATAAACTTGTGCGCGTGCGCGCGCTTGGCCGCCTCGATAATCTGCTCGCGCGTGGCGTCGGGACAACCGTAGGCAATGTTCTGGGCCACCGTGCCCTCGAACAGCCAGGTGTCCTGCAGCACCATGCCAAAGGCGCGGCGCAGGCTTTCACGCGTGTAGTCGCGCGAGGAATGCCCGTCGACTACGATACGACCGGCATCGATATCGTAAAAGCGCAGCAGCAGATTGATGAGCGTCGTCTTGCCGCAACCCGTGGGACCGACCAGGGCAAACCGCATGCCGAGCTTGGCATCGATGCAGATGTCCTGCAGCAACTTACGGTCGGGCACGTAGCTAAAGTCCACGTGCTCAAAGGCGACCTCGCCCTTCGGAGCGGTGAGCTCAATGGCATCCACAGCGTCGGGCTCCTGCTCGCGCGCATCGAGCAGCGCGAACATGCGCCGCGCCGAGGCATAGGCCGTCTGGATCTGCGTGATGACGTTGGTGACCTCGTTGAACGGCTTGGTGTACTGGTTGGCGTAAGACAGGAAAATCTGCACGCCGCCCACCGTGAGCGCCGCGGGCACACCCGTGATCACGCCCACGCAGCCGATCACGGCAACCACGGCGTAGATGATGTTGTTGATAAAGCGCGTGCCGGGGTTGGAGAGCGAACCCATAAACTGCGCGCGTTCACCTGCTGTATAGAGCTCGGCGTTAAGGGCATCGAAGCGCTGCTGAGCGTGCGGGCCGTAGGCGAAGGCGTCCACCAGCTTTTGCTCACCCACATACTCCTCGATATGACCGCCGAGCTGCCCTTGAATACGCTGCTGCGCCGTAAAGCTCTTGTTGGAGAGCTTGGCGATGGCGCCGGCCGCAAAGATGGAGAGCGGCGTGACGAGCACCACCACGAGCGTCATGGTCAGGTTAATGGAGAGCATAAACGCGAGCGTGCCCACGATGGTGATGACGCCGGTAAAGAGCTGGGTAAAGCCCTGCAGCAGACCGTCGCCGACCTGGTCGACGTCGTTGACCACGCGGCTCATAAGGTCGCCGTGGGCATGGCTGTCGACAAAGCTGAGCGGCATGCGGCTGAGCTTGTCGCTCGCCTCCACGCGCATGTCGCGCACCGTTTCGTAGGACAGGCGGTTGACGCAGTAGCCCTGCAGCCACTGGAAGGCCGCAGCACCCATCACGACAATCGCGAGTTTGGTAACGAGCGGCAGCAGCGCATCGAAGTCCACCTGCCCGGTGGCGACGATCAGGTCGATGCCCTCACCAATGAGGATGGGCGTGTAGAGCTGCAGAATCACCGAGATGGCGGCGCTCACAAACGACGCCGTAAACGAAATACGGTGCGGGCGAACATAGCCCAGCAGGCGGCGCGTCACCGCGCCCACGGGATAGCGCTCGGGATCACCGGGTTGGCGCGGGCCGTCACCCAGGTCGTTGAGGTTATCGTTGCCGGACACATTAGCGGTCATCGTGGCGACCGAACCGGAAGAAGTATACGGGTTCATCTAGCAACCCTCCTTTGAGCAAGTAGGCGCAGGGGCAGTCGGGGCGGACGCGGGCACCGTGCTCCCCTGCTGGCCCTCGAGCTCCTCGCGGCGCAGCTGCGACTGGCAAATCTCGCGATAGAGCTGGCAGCTTGCATACAGCTCGTCATGCGTGCCCAGGCCCGCAACCGATCCGTGGTCGAGCACGCAGATCATGTCGGCATCGCGCACGGTCGAGACGCGCTGGCTCACGATGACCGTCGTGAGCGGCAGCCCGCCCTCGGCGGCACCGCGCACGCTGCGCTCGCGGATGGCATGGCGAAGCGCCGCGTCGGTCTTAAAGTCGAGTGCCGAGGCGGAGTCGTCCATGATCAATATCTGAGGCGAGCCCACCAGGGCGCGCGCGATGGTCAGGCGCTGGCGTTGGCCACCGCTGAAGTTCTTACCGCCCGCCTCGACCGGGGCATCGAGCCCCTGCGGCTTGTTGCGCACGAATTCGCTGGCCTGCGCCATATCGAGCGCCGCCCAGAGCTCATCGTCGGTCGCTGACTCGTCACGCCAGGTCAGGTTGCTGCGGATGGTGCCGCTCACCAGCGACGCGCGCTGCGGGACGGTCGCGACCACATGGCGCAGCTGGTCGAGCGGCCAGGCGCGCACGTCGGCGCCCATCACGCTCACGCTGCCAGCGCTCGCATCGTACAGGCGCGGGATAAGCGAAACGAGCGTGGACTTGCCGCTGCCCGTGCCGCCGATAATGCCGAGCATCTTGCCCAGCGGCAGCTCCAGGGTCACATCGTCGACGGCGTTGGCGGCGCCCGCGCCAAACGAAAAACTCGCATGGTCAAAGCTCAGCGCGGAGACCAGAACAGCGCCACCCGCCAGGTCGCTCGGCTCGGGCAGTGTGACCGGCTGGTTGCCCTCATCGGTGATGCTCGGCACGCAATTGAGCACCTCGTTGATACGCGACGCACTGGCGCTCGCCTTGGTAAAAACCACGACCAGGTTGGCGACGTACACGATGGAGGTCAGGGTCTGCGTCATGTAGTTCACAAACGCCATGACCTGGCCCTGCGTGAGCTCGCCCACGTTGACCTGGATGCCGCCCACCCACAGGATGGCGCACACGCCCAGGTTCATCACAAGAAACGTGACGGGGTTGAGAATCGACGAGAGCTTGCCCACCGCGATGGCAGTATTGGCCTGGTCATCGGCGGCTTGGGCAAAGCGCTCGCGCTCATGGTCCTCGCGCACAAAGGCGCGAACCACGCGGGCACCCGAAAGCCCCTCGCGGCAAATGAGCGCAATGCGGTCGAGTTTTGCCTGCAGCTGCTTGTAGTACGGAATGCAGCGCGCCATGACAAACCAAAACACCAGGCCGATGGCGGGCGTGCAGATCAAAAAGATGATGCCGAGCTTAAGGTCGACGGCAAGGGCCGCGCACATGGAGCCCACCGCCAGGAAGGGCCAGCGGATGAGCATGCGCACGCCGAGCGCCACAGCGAGCTGCACCTGGTTGACATCGTTGGTAATACGCGTGATAAGCGACGGCGTGCCAAAGCGGTCGAGCTCGGCATAGCTCAGCTTATTAATGTGCCCGTAGAGCGCACCGCGAATGTCGGTGCCCATACCCTGCGAGGTGAGCGCCGCCATCTTTTGGCAGACGAGCGTAAACGAGATGCCGATCACAGCCATGGCGCCAAGTACCATGCCGTAGTGGATAACGGCATTCACGTCGTGCGAGCCAATGCCCTTATCGATCATCTGGGCAATCACCAGCGGCGTCAGCAGGTCAAAAATCACTTCGATCAGCTTGCACGCTGGGCCGATCACCATATACCGGCGAAACTTGCCACCAAAACGCCTGAGCAGCTCAATCATGTATAAGCGCTCCCTATCATCATTCACACTCAATTCGAATCATGATAGTACTGTCGCCCAAAAGAAGCGTAAACAACTCGTCATTTCTAATGGGGTTCGGTTTCCAAAGAAGCGGAGAGGTACGCATGCCCGGTCAGCGGCGCGCCAATCGCTTGGTATACTTACAGTAGTGCTACCAGCTGAGTCGCCAACCCTTGAAATGAGGTGCCGAGATGAACGACATTCTCGCAAGAAGTGCAAGACGCGCAACCGTGGGCATCGCCCTTTCCGCGGCACTTGTCGCGGGAATCGCCCCCGTAACGGCGATCGCGGCAGAAACCAGCGCCCCCACCGGTGCGGCCGTTTCGCAGACGAGCGCCGCCAACGGCAATTCGGGCGCCCTGCAGACGGAAGACGCGGCCGCCGCAAAAGAAAAAGCGTATGCAGCCATGCAGGAAGCGCTCAAAAACCTCGAGGCCGCAAAAGACGCCGCAAGTCCGGAGAAAATTGCGAGATTCAATGATGACATTGCCCGTTTTCAAGAGCTCCGCGACAAGATGGTGGCACAAGCCGCCGAATTGAGGGATTCCCTTCCCGCCATGCAAGCGGACGTCGATGCAGCCCAAGCCAGATACGACGAGGCCATCAACCGGGTAAGCGAGCTCCAGGCAAAATTAGACAAGAAACTTGAGGCGCTTAAGGCCCTCGAAGCACTCGGCGACGAGGAGCTTGTCGAAACTACTAAACAGCAAATAAAGCAGTTGCGCAGTGAAATCGTAACGGCAAAAGCGCAAGAAGACTCTTGCAAAACGGGGCTCCGCGAGCGCCACGACGGCCTCAAAAGGCAGGAAAGACAAGTTAATGACTGTGAACGTGATGCAGAGAAGTATAAAGCCCATACCGACCAGTTCATAGCCTGGCGAGATGCGCTCCTCGACAATTTGAAAAAAGCGCAAACGGCCTATGACGACGCCTGCAAGGCATACGAAGAGGCGAAAGCCGCGGCAGACAAGGCCACCTCGCCCGAGATAACGCAACCGACCGAGACGACGCCCCCCTCCAACTCGGCGCAACCGGCCGAGGCGACACAGCCCACCGGCTCGTCCGCGACCGGCAAAAATACCCCGCCAAGCTCCACCAAGCAGGCGAACACAAGCAGCGGCAAACAAGCAGATACGACCGCCGGCAAGCTCGCGAACACGGGAGACGCAGCGCCAAGCGCAATCGCACTCGCAGCAATCGCCGCCGCAGGCCTCGGAATAACCGCCACAGCCACACGCCGCATCAAGAACTCAAAATAGCCGCCAGAGCATACTACCTTCGCCAATCCACAAACCAAGAGACAAAAGAGACCCGTTTCCCCAACCCAGGGAAACGGGCCTCTTTACTTGAAAAACAGATGGTAATGCCGCCGTCTCTTGAACCACGCAGCCATCAATGCCCAGACAACACTAGCAAGCCGCATTCCTTAAGGGATAGATTTAATGGCTGTTAATCAAGGGGTATACGCGCACGCCCGATCAATGGCAGGCAAACCACCTGATATACTTACATTAGTGCTACCAAGTTAGTCGCCGACCCTTGAAATGAGGTGCCGAGATGAACGACATTCTCGCAAGAAGTGCAAGACGCGCAACCGTGGGCATCGCCCTTTCCGCGGCACTTGTCGCGGGAATCGCCCCCGCAACGGCGATAGCGGCGGAAACCAGTTCCCCCATCGATGCAGTTGCCTTGCAGACGGAAGATGCGGCCGCCGCAAAAGAAAAAGCGTATGCAGCCATGCAGGAAGCGCTCAAAAACCTCGAAGCCGCAAAAGACGCCGCAAGTCCCGAGAAACTTGCGGGAATCGATGCTGACATTGCTGCTCTTCAAGAGATCTACGACAAGCTGGTGGCGGAAGCCGCCAAATACAGGGGACCCCTTCCCGCCATGCAAGCGAACGTCGATGCAGCCCAAGCCAGATACGATGAGGCCCGCAACCGGACAAGCGGCCTTCAGGCAAAATTAGATAAGGTGCTTAAGGACCTCGGCGACGAGGAGCCTAGCAAAGCTATTAGCGAAACCATTAAGCAGTTGCGTTCGGAGATCATGGCGGCAAAACGGCAAGAAGAGTTTTGTGAAGAGGAGCTTGACCGAGTTCGGCATAGGCTCGAGAGCCAGGAAAGAGTGATTAATAACCTTGAAAGTGATGCGAAGAATGTCAAAACCCATATCGACGAGGACATAGCCAAGCGAGATGCGCTCCTCGGCGATTTGGAAAAGGCACAAGCGGCCTATAACGACGCCTGCAAGGCATACGAAGAGGCAAAGGCCGCGGCAGACAAGGCCGCCTCGCCCGAGATAGCAAAACCGACCGAGACAGTGCCTCCCTCCGGCTCAGCGCAACCGACCGAGACGACACAGCCCACCGGCTCGTCCGCGACCGGTAAAGACACCTCGCCAAGTTCCACCAAGCAAGCGAACTCGAGCAGCGGGAAGCAAGCAAATACGACCGCCGGCAAGCTCGCAAACACGGGCGACACAGCACCGAGCGCAATCGCATTCGCAGGAATCGCCGCCGCAGGCCTCGGAATAACCGCCACAGCCACACGCCGCATCAAGAACTCAAAATAGCTGCCAGCGGTTATTGTCTTCGCCAATCCACAAGCCCAGAGACAAAAAGAGGCCCGTTTCCCCACCTAGGGAAACGGGCCTCTTTAACTGCAAAAATTCAAGCAACAGCACCGCCGCCTCTTGAACCACATAGCCACCGCGCTCCAGACAACGCCAACGAACAGCAAAAGGCACGGGATTAAATTATTCAGATAAATGTGACCCTTCAGGCGGTTTTGGTCAGCTACCCGCGAGTGCCGGCAGGGCGCTTGGTAGTCGAGCGATCCCGCAGGCGAAGCCGAGGACCAGCGAGACACCAAGCGCCCTGCCGGCACTCGCGGGTAGCCGCGGCACCAAAAAACGCCTGCGCACTCGATGGATTCGGATGCCCGACAGAGGCTCCTTATGGCTGCTTCCTTCCGGACCTGACCAGATTCGGAACATGTCGTCATCCGAACCCATCGAACGCGCTAGGCGCTCGGTATATCTTACCTGCTCCCGCCCGCCACGGCAAGTGGGGCGAACCCATCGGATGGATTCGCCCCACTCGTCCATATCGCTAGCGGCGCTTGCGGTACAGGACCGCGCCGCCCGCTGCGGTCAGCGCGCCGATGCCGGCCATGACCGCGAGCGCTGCCGCCGGCAGGCTGCGGTCGCCGGTGTCGGGCATGCCGCCCTTGGAGCTGCCGTCGCCGGAGCTGCCGCCGGAGCCGTTATCTGAACCGCCGCCCGAGCCGCCGCCCGGCGTGCCGGGGTTCTCGGGGGTGCCGGG
>CABSNU010000016.1 GCA_902479135.1 uncultured Collinsella sp.
TCCGTACATGTGCGGATGAATGTGGGAAGTGTTCGGATGAAGTTGATATTCAAGGATTTGAAACAAACGCAAAAAAAGTACTTGCAAAGACGCGTTCCGACATATAAGTTGATAAAAGACCGCCGTTGCGGTTTTAAGTAGATCGAGCATATGAAGTTTGAGTTTTAGCGTGTAAGAGAAAGAAGATCGGCAAAGTACAACCCCAAACGCAATGACAACTTAATGAGGTAACTGCCACATGTGAGGCACCCAGGGCATTGCTGTCTCGATTTTGAGCACGATGCCTTCCGCCTTGCATGGGCCGTTCCATCCCGCCCCTGCAGCAACTGCCTCACGGGCTCATTGAAAACCGCATAGCACCCCAACGTCAGCACATCACCCACGGCAAGCACATCACTCACGACAACCAACACATCAACAAACAGCACGAACATCAACCGATTGGAGAAGCTATGACAAACCACCACGCTGAAGACGGCGATAAGAAAAGCATTCTGGATGCCCGCATTGAGCGAGCACATGCAAACGAATATGACGCCGCCTTTGCCGCCGCGACCATCAAGAACTACGCGTCGCTACCGCTCGCGACGATCTTGGCCGACCACCCTCAACTGCTGAAGCGCTGCACAAAGATCATGGGCGACCCCGACATTCGCAAGCTGACAGACCCCTATGCCCCAAAACGCGACAACGATTCGTACGTTCTTACCGTAGGCTGCCTAGCCCATATGCTTACGGCGCTCGACACGAAACTCAAGCTCGAATGGGAACCCGACGAGCGTCATGAACTCGAAAGCAAGCAGAACACCCTGCGCACCGCACTGTTCCTTCCGTTGGACGGCCTCAAGCGCTGCAACGTCGAGCTCAATACACAGGCGCGGCAAAAGCCCGGGACCACGGGGCAGAAAACTCCAAGACCCCATGCGGCCATCGTCGACCGCAACCGATATAACCGCATGACCGCGCACTTTTCCGCCGAGGGAGCAGCCATAAGGACGCTGATCGACCTGCTGTGCCTCCTGAGCATCAACGAGCTATTTGAGGGCTATCTCGCCCTTGTTCCCGCGACGGCACCCAAGTCGGTAGCAAAGATCATCGAGACCTGCAGACGCCAGTTTGAGCGCCATCGCAATGGCAGCGAGATGAACGCCAGCATCGCGCAGTACTACGCGGCTCATTACAAAAATGACGGATGTGCCCCTGTCGAGCATCAGCTGCGGCTCGCCTACACCACGCCCGTCGCAACGCTCCATCGCTTTGGAGCCCTTGGCGCTTGCGAGCCGCACGAACAGGCAGCCTGCCCCACAACCGAGCTCGATCTCAGGCTCGGACGAACCCTGTAGCCCGCCAGCCCCTCCGCGGGCAACAATCCTATTCCACAACACAACCAACAGAAAGGAGTCCTCATGGACACCAATCATTCCCCCATCATCAGCCCCCTCACCATGCGTGAATCCGCCCGAGGTATCACGCTCACCAGCATTTACGATGAGATGCTCGCCCATCGCGAGCTCTCCGTCATGGGAAACATCGAAACCCCGATGGCCCACGACCTATGCCAGCAGATCCGTCTGCTCGATGCCACCGACCCCAGCCGCCCCATCACCATATTTGTCGCCAGCGCCGGCGGAAGCGTGCGATCGGGTCTTGCGATCTATGACGCCATGCGCCTCGCATCGTGCCCCATCCGCACCGTCTGCCTGGAATTCGCCGCGTCCATGGGCGCCGTGATCTTTATGGGCGGCGACGATCGCCGTATGGCGCCCCATGCAGGGCTCATGATTCACGACCCGCTGATCCCCCAGGGGGCAGGCGGCTCGGCACTTGCGCTGCAGGAAACCAGCCGGCGTCTCATGCAGACCCGCAAGACCCTCACGCAAATCCTCTCGGACCGCAGCGGCCTCACGCCCAAGCGCATCCAGTCCCTCACTGCAAAAGACACCTACCTTTCGGCCGAGCGCGCCGTCGAGCTCGGCTTTGCCCACGAAATCCTCTCGACCACCAAGGAGGTCGCCCATGTCTAACCTCGCCAGCCGCCTCGCCGCATCTGAGTCCGCATCGTCCACCATCCTCGCCAAGGATCGAACGCTTTCCTGCGACACCCGCCAAACGGGACTCAACAACAACGCACTTGTGATCGGCCCCTCGGGAGCCGGCAAGACCCGAAACGTCCTCAAGCCCAACCTGCTGCAAATGAACGCAAGCACCATCGTGCTCGACACCAAAGGCACGCTCTGTCGCGAAGTGGGACCCGTGCTGGCAGCCCACGGTTACCGCGTGCAATGTCTCAACTTCGCCGACCTCAACACCGTCCCGGCCCTTGCGCCCGGCATCGAGCGCTGCGGCTACAACCCCCTGAGGCACATTCGCCGCAAGGCGGACGGCAGGCCCAACCAGCAGGACATCCTCTCGGTGGCAAAGGCCATCTGCCCCATCGAGGATAACAACCAGCCTTTTTGGGATCATGCGGCGGCAAACCTGCTGTCGTGTCTTATCGCCTACGTCACCGAACAGCTACCCGCCGACGAGCAGACGATCAGCTCGGTCATCAAGCTGATCGAGCACCTGCAGGACGGTGCCACGGGTCGATTGTTTGACGACCTGATCACGACCGACCCCCAAAGCTATGCCCTCTCGCTATGGCGGCGCTACGCCATTACGCAAAATGCCGAGCGCATGCACGCGAGCATCGTCGGCATCCTTGCCGAAAAGGTCATGTGTCTGGGATTCGACGGCGCGGCACAGCTCTATCGTGAGTGCCATCAGGTAGACTTCGCTTCCATGGGACACGCCCCCTGCGCCCTGTTTGTAACCGTGAGCGATATTGACCGCAATCTCGATCCGCTGACCGGCCTCTTTATTTCGCAGGCGTTTATGGGCCTCATTCGTGAGGCCGATAGGCAGCCCGACGGCAGCCTGCCCGTGCCCGTGCGCTTTATGCTCGATGACTTCGCAAATCTGCAGATCCCCCAGATCGACAACGTGCTCTCGATTATCCGAAGCCGCAACATCTGGGCAACGCTGCTGCTGCAGTCGACCAACCAGCTCGATGCGCTCTATGGCGAGGCACGCGCACGCTCCATCATGGGCAACTGCGACACGCATCTGGTGCTGGCGTTCCAGGATCCCGAGAGTGCCCGGGTGTTTTCCGACCGCGCCGACGCGCTGCCCAGCACGCTCATGGCGACGCCGATCGATCGCTCGTGGCTCTTTGTACGCGGTCGCACTCCCGAACAGGTCGAGCGCTTTAGGCTCGAAGACCATCCGCTCTACGGGGAGCTGCCCGAGGCGCAGCGAGGCCATGCGGAGGCCGAGATCTAGGCGCAGGGTTCTCGCAGCGCGCGGCGCCCCGGCGATGTTCCACAAAGGCCGTGCGCCCCGGGACCACGGCAAAGCAAAGGGGCCCGCATCCGATAGGATACGGGCCCCTGACTATAAGGCGCGATGCGTTAACAGCAGCGACTACTTGCGATGCGCGCGATAGAACTCGATGAGCGCTTGGGTCGAAGCGTCCTGCTCGGCCTTGGCGGCGTCGTCGTGGAAAGCCGGGGTGATCTGCTTGGCAAGCTGCTTGCCCAGCTCGACGCCCCACTGGTCGTAGGAGTCGATGCCCCAGACCGTGCCCTCGACAAACGTGATGTGCTCGTACAGGGCAATGAGCTCGCCGAGCGCAAACGGGGTCAGCGTGTCGCCGAAGATCGAGGTCGTCGGGCGGTTGCCCTCAAAGCAGCGGGCCGGGACGATTTGCTCGGGCGTGCCCTCGGCGCGCACCTCATCGGCCGTCTTACCAAAGGCGAGCGCCTTGGTCTGGGCTAGGAAGTTGCCCAGGAACAGCTCGTGGACATCCTGGCCGCTGTCGGTTGCGGGGTTGGCAGTGTTGGCGAAAGCGATAAAGTCGGCCGGGACCACCACGGTGCCCTGGTGCAGCAGCTGGTAGAAGGCATGCTGGCCGTTGGTGCCGGGCTCGCCCCAGAAGATCTCACCGGTGTCGGAGGTCACGGCGCTGCCGTCCCAACGGACATGCTTGCCGTTGGACTCCATGGTGAGCTGTTGCAGATAGGCCGGGAAGCGGTGCAGGTACTGGCAGTACGGCAGCACGGCGTGGCTCTTGGAACCGAAGAAGTTGACGTACCAGACGTTGAGCAGGCCCATCAGCGCGACGGCGTTATTCTCGAGCGGGGTATTGCAGAAGTACTCGTCGATGGCGTGGAAGCCCTCGAGGAACTGCTGGAAGCGCTCGGGGCCGAGCACGACGATCAGCGACAGGCCCACGGCGGAATCGACGGAATAGCGGCCGCCAACCCAGTTCCAGAAACCGAAGGCGTTGGCGGGGTCGATGCCGAAGGCCTCAACCTTCTCGAGAGCGGTGGAAACGGCGACGAAGTGCTTGGCCACGGCCTCGGCGTTCTGCTCATCGGAACCGTCGATGGCGCCCTGAGCCTTGAGCTGCTCGAGCATCCAGGTCTTGACCTCGCGGGCGTTGGTGAGGGTCTCGAGCGTGGTGAAGGTCTTGGAGACGATGATTACGAGCGTGGTCTCGGGGTCCAGGCCCTTGAGCTTCTCGGCCTGGTCGTTGGGGTCGATGTTGGAGATATAGCGGCAGTCGATGCCGGCGTCGGCATAGGGGCGCAGAGCCTCGTAGGCCATGACCGGGCCCAGGTCGGAGCCGCCGATGCCGATGGACACCAGATGCTCGATCTTCTTGCCGGTAACGCCCTTCCACTCACCGGAGCGCACACGCTCGGCAAAAGCGTACATGCGGTCGAGGACCTCGTGCACGTCGGCGACGACATCCTGGCCGTCGACGATGAGCTGGCCCTTCTCGGTTGCCGGGCGGCGAAGCGCGGTGTGCAGGACGGCGCGGTCCTCGGTGGTGTTGATGTGCTCGCCGGAGAACATGGCGTCGCGGCGCTCCTCGAGCTTCACCTCGCGGGCAAGATCGCACAGCAGCTTGACGGTCTCATCGGTCACCAGGTTCTTGGACAGGTCGAAGTGCAGGTCACCGGCGTCAAAGCTCAGCTTGTTCACGCGCTCGGGATCGGCAGCGAACCAGGCCTTGAGGTCGATGCCCTCGGCCTCGAGCTTCTCCTGATGGGCCTCGAGCGCCTTCCAAGCGGCGGTCGACGTAGCATCGATAGGTGCGGCAACAGTTGCCATAAAGTCCTCCTCAACATACGGGCGCATACCTCCATGCGCCCGGATAATCAGATAACCCTATTCTAGCGCAGGTCAAGACCGTAATCAGCGAGCGTTGCCAATCCGCCCCCAGACGGCAACCGACCAAAAAGGGACAGGTTTATTTTGGCAGGTCAAACGCTTTACCAATCAAATAGAACCTATCCCTTTATGGTAAATATTAGGCCGCGGCGCACACGCTGCCGAGCAACTCACGCAGAGGAGACCCAATGCCCTCCAGCAGTTCGGGCGCGATAATGGCGAAAACGGGAACCTCGCCGGCATCCACAACGGCGGGCACTTTTCCCTCGGAGACGATGCATCCATAAGGCACAAAGCCGTCCTCACCGGCATCGAGCGCCGCCATACGACGGGCGAGCTCGCGCGCAAAGCCGGCCGTATCGGCATCGCCGATCGCCAGGACAAAGTCCACGCCTTCGTCGGTCGCCAGGGCCACGGCTTCGTCGATCAGCTCGTCTCCCCCGTCGCCCCCGACCAAACCGCAGCGGAAAAGCACGCGCTCGAGCAGGGCGCGATCGAGCGAGCCCAGCGCCGCCGAAACGAGCTCATCACGCGTGTGCTTGTCGCCTCCCAGCACGACCAGTGCCTTGGTGCCGCCATAGTGGGCAACCAATCGCCCGCACCAGCGAGCCACATCCCCATCCGCAACCAAGCGCGTCGGCATACCAAACCCATAGTTGACCATTATCCCCACAACCCTTCCGTGCTTTATGGTGGTATCGATCGTTAGGCTCATGCTACGAAGCGAGCTTTTCCGAGCTGTTTCGCACTCTTTAGAGCTGCGTTAAAACCCGATGCAGCCGCACGACCATACCTGCCAAAAAGGGACAGGTTTTGACGGTGTCCGGACGAGCGGCTATTATCGAACATGTATTCGATAAGAACATGTGTTTGATGGGAGGACGCGTGGGGCACGAGCGTCACACCTATATCTGCATCGACCTCAAGACGTTTTACGCTAGCGTCGAGTGCGTTGACCGCGGGCTCAACCCGCTCACCACCAACCTGGTCGTTGCCGACGAATCGCGCGGACGCACAACCATCTGTCTCGCTATCACGCAGGCCATGAAGGACCTCGGGATACACAACCGCTGTCGCCTGTTCGAAATACCCAATGGAATCGACTACATTAAGGCCGTACCGCGCATGCAGCACTACATGGAGGTATCGGCGCAAATCTATGGTATCTACCTGGAATACGTCAGTCCGCAAGACGTTCACGTCTATTCAATCGACGAGTGCTTTATCGACGTGACGCCCTATCTGGATCTCTACCATACCGATGCGGAAGGCTTCGCCTGCATGTTGCGCGACGAGGTCCTGGCGCGCACCGGCATCACGGCGACGGTCGGCATCGGCCCCAACCTATTCCAGGCCAAGGTTGCACTCGATATCACCGCCAAGCACGTGGCCAGTCGCATCGGCAAACTCGACGACGAGACCTTTCGCAAGGAGATCTGGCCCCATCGCCCCATCACCGACATCTGGGGCATCGGCCCCGGCGTGGCGACACGCCTCGAAAAGTACGGCGTCTACGACCTGATGGGCGTCGCCGCACTCGACGAGAACCTGCTCTACGACGAACTCGGCGTGAATGCCGAATATCTGATCGACCACGCCTTTGGACGCGAGCCGACGACGATCGCCGATATCCAAGCCTATCGCCCCCAGGCGACCTCGACTACCACAGGACAGGTGCTCTCGAAGGGCTATGCCTACGAGCAGGCCTATACGGTTTTGCGCGAGATGGTAGACGCCGCCGTGCTGGACCTGGTCAACAAGCACGTGGTCTGCGACAGCATTTCGCTCTTCGTGGGCTATGCAAACGAGCGCGCCGACATCCGACGGCTCGACGCCAGCGGCACGGCGCAGTATATAGACGGCTGCGGACACCTGCGCTCGAGCACCACGGGCATCGAGCCCGCAGCGACCGACGGCCCCGAGCTCGCGCCCCGCGCACCGAAACCCGTCCAGCGAGATGACGAACGCAGGCGCTTAGTGCGCGAAGCGCAGGCAATCGATGGCATCTTTGTGGGAGAGCATGGCGGCAAACCGCGCGGTGGCTATGCCGCACTCTTTGCGCACTCCAACGCCTCGCGAAAGCTACCCGAGCGCACCAATTCGTTTAAGAAGATCATGGGCTATTTCGATGAGCTCTGGGCGCAGACCGTCGATCCCAAACGACCGGTCAAGCGCATCAACCTGGGATTTGGCAATCTGGTGCCCGAAGAATTTGCCACCATCGATCTGTTCAGCGATATCGAGGCCGATGAGCGCGAGCGCGACCTGGCGCGCGCCGTCCTGGCCGTGAAAGGCAAGTACGGCAAGAACGCGCTCGTCAAGGGATTAAGCTTTACCGCCGGCGCCACCGCGCGCGAACGCAACGACCAAGTTGGAGGACACCGTGCCTAAACCCAAACAACAGCCCGTGCGCCCGCCAACCGCCTTCGAGCGCCTGGCGGACCCCGAGGGCAGACGCCGCGCCGCCGACCCCAAGCTCACTGCCAACGGTGCCGTGCGCGCCAACCGCGCCGCACAGTTTATGCCCTTTGCCGCCCTCACGGGATACTACGAACTCGTGCGCAAGCAGGAAATCACCGTCGAGCCAAAATGTGAGCTCACGGAAGAAAAAGCCCTCGAGCTTTCGAAAAAGCTCGAGGGCCTCAAACGCGGCGACCTGGTCCGCGTCACCTATTACGATACGTACGGCTATCGCTCCCGCACCGGCATCCTCGACGAGGTACTCCCTGCCTTCAAGCTCCTCAAACTCAGGGATATCGCCATCGACTTCGACGACATCCAAGACATCGAACTGCGCGGACGAGCCTAGCCAAGGAAGCGCATCCAGAGCGACGCTTACAGCGTCATGACGTAGTAGCCCGCGTCTTTCACGGCCGTCTCGAGGACATCACGATCAACCGGCTGCTTAGAGCGCACGCGTGCCGTGTGGTCCGCATACGTCACCGTTGCCCACACGCCATCCAGTGCATTGAGGGCATTGGCTACGTTCTGAGCGCAGCCGTCACAGCTCATGCCGCCGATGAGCAGCTCATCGCTATAGGGATAGTGTGACGCATCGGTATCCACCACAACAACCTTTTTGGCCTTCTTGCCGCTCGCACCATCGCTGCAACAACTCTTCCCGTGTGTCGAAGCGGCAATGCGACGCAGTCCAAAAAACATGCCGACGGCAATGACGGCCAGCACGATGAGATTCGCAGGGTTGAGCAAGTCACTCATGCGTTCCCCTTTCAAGTAGCCCTAATTTCTAGATACCCCCATGGGGTGTCCCCATCTTAACCCAAAATCATGTCTGTTCGGTCAATTAGTTTCCCTCTTCAAACTTTTTTGTTGACCATGGCTTACTTTCGTGTATAAGTTTTCCTAGGCTAACAACTGAGGACCCGAAAGGAGCATCGTGACTCGAACCATTGACATCCCAACATACCAAACGGCTGTCGTGCGCAACTGCTCCCCTACGCTCGCAGGTATCAAGCCGGCTTCGCTCTTTACCTATCCCGGCGTTTACGCCAACCAAAACGGAAAACCCGGCGCCGTCCATATCGAAGAGCGACGCTCTCGCCTGCTCGCCGTCATAGCCCAATGCAACCGCGAGCTCCAGCCACTCGGGATCCATATGAGCGTTTTGGTCTGGCGCCCCTGCGGAGCGCTCATCTATGTGTACCGCCCTGCGGACCTCATGCGATACCTCTCCGACCCCCGCGCCACGACGGCGCTTGCCGCCGAAGGTTACGATGTCCACAACCTGCCCGCATCCCTGGTGCATCTCGCCGCGCGCATCACGCTGGCAAGCAGCAATGCCGCAGAAAGCGCCTATGACGGCAGCGTCTGCGCACTCCCGCGAAATAGGCACTGCGATACGGGGTGCATGTGCGAGTTCCCCCACGAAATTGGCTATTTTTTGGGCTATCCCTACGAAGATGTCCATCAGTTTATCGTCCAGCACGGCGAAAACTATAAGGTCTTTGGCGCATGGAAGGTATACACAAACGTTGAGCAGGCGCTCACGACCTTCGATTCCTATCGCGCATGCACGCAATACCTTACCTACATCTATCAACAGGGCTGCACCCTGGAACAACTTGTCCAGGCAACCCGATAGAGCATACAAAACGCGGCTGCACGCCGCACAACCGAAAGGAAAACATATGAGCAAGATCGCAGTAGTCTACTGGAGCGGTACAGGCAACACCGAGGCCATGGCAAACTTCGTTGCCGAGGGCGCAACCGGTGCCGGCGCCGAGGCAGAGGTCATCTCCTGCGCCGACTTCTCCGCAGACAAGGCCGCCAGCTATGACGCCATTGCCTTCGGCTGCCCCGCCATGGGTTCCGAGGAGCTTGAGTATGACGAGTTCCAGCCTATGTGGGACGAGGTCAAGGAGACCCTCGGCGACAAGAAGGTCGTCCTCTTTGGCTCCTATTCGTGGGCCGAGGGCGAGTGGATGGACAACTGGAAGGCCGACGCCGACGAGGCCGGCGTCAACGTCGTGGACTCCGTCATTTGCTACGATGCGCCCGACGATGAGGGCGAGGCGGCCTGCAAGGCCCTCGGAGCCGAGCTCGCGTAACGGACCCAGGGCCTCCAAAAGAGCCTGCATCAAAGCGCATCCTCATCCCTACAAAAGAGCGGGGGCTGGATTCAAGTCCAGCCCCCGCTCTTTAGTAACGGCAGTTACATCAACCGGCTACGAGATATTGCCCAAAAACGCCTTGGTGCGTTCGCTCTTGGGATGGTCGAAGACCTCGCTCGGCGTACCCTCTTCCACAATGACGCCGCCGTCCATAAAGACGACGCGGTCGGCGACGTCGCGGGCAAAGCCCATCTCGTGCGTCACGACGATCATAGTCATGCCGTCGCGTGCCAGGTCGCGCATGACACCCAGAACGTCGCGCACGAGCTCGGGATCGAGCGCCGACGTGGCCTCGTCAAAGAGCATAACGTGAGGGTTCATCGACAGGGCGCGGGCGATGGCAACGCGCTGCTGCTGGCCGCCCGAAAGCTGACTCGGCATAAAATCGATGCGCTCGGCCAGACCGACCTTGGTGAGCTCCTCGACGGCGATCTTCTCGGCCTCTTCCTTGCTGCGCTTGAGCACCTTTTGCTGCGCAAGCATGACGTTCTTTTTGACTGACAGGTGCGGGAACAAATTGAACTGCTGGAACACCATACCCAGATGCGTGCGCACCTTGTTAAGGTCGACGCCCTTGGCGCACACGTCCACACCCTCAACGACAATCGAGCCACTCGTGGGATGCTCAAGACGGTTGATGCAGCGAAGCATCGTCGACTTACCCGAGCCCGAGGGACCCAAAACTACGACGACCTCGCCCTTATGCACATCCAGATCGATATCTCGCAGAACGACGTTATCGCCAAAGGCTTTCTGGAGGTTCTTGATACTGACGACAACCTCGTTCGAGTTATTGGTTTCGCTCATGATAGGACCTCCTTACAGACCGGCGATGTGATCGGCGGGCGTCGCGACAACCTGTCCGGCGCTCTTGGCGGGACGCTTCTTCTTGGTCTCGGCCGTGCCTAAAAGCCTTGCCTCAAGACCGCTCACCAAGCGAGCGAGCGGCAGGGTGATGACCAGATAGAACAGGGCGGCAACCACGTACGGTGTAATGGAGCCCGTCGTGGCCACGATGGTGCGGGCGTTCATGACGATCTCGACCACGCCCACAGCCGCGAGCAGCGACGTATCCTTGTAAAGCAGGATAAATTCACTGGTCAGCGTAGGCAGGACATTACGGAACGTCTGCGGAATCATGACATAGAGCAGCGTCTGGAACGCGTTCATGCCCAGCGAACGCGCAGCCTCGTTCTGGCCCTTGGGGATCGACTGAATACCGGCGCGGAAGATCTCACACAGATACGCAGACGAGTTCATGGCCATGACGATGACGCCGAGCACGTAGTCGTCCACCTTGACGCCGGCCAACGGCAGACCGAAGAACGCGATATAGATCTGCAGGAACGCCGGCGTACCGCGAATGATATTCACATAGATACCGGCAAGGCAACGCAGGATGCGCGACTTGGAGATGCGCATGAGCGACAGGGCGAAACCAAAGGGAATTGCCAGCGGAAACGCCACGAGCACGATCGAGAGCGACGTGAGGAAGCCTTTGAAGACGATCGGCAGGCTCTGGACCAAAATGACCGGGTTCAGGAACAGGCGAAGGAACATGTTGGAATTCCATGCCTCGACCCACGGCTGCTCCTTAAGGTCGGCCAGGAAGTTATCGAATGCCGTCACGCCCTTGATCTCCACCGACGGAATCTTGGAGATCTTCTTGGTCGAACCATCGGCCAAAGTGTAGGTGCCGCTAAAGGCCTCGTCGCCGCCCTCGACGGGGAAGGTCACGCCGTAGACCTCGACACGGAAATAACCGCCGGCGGGCGCCGTCTCACCAAAATCGATCTTGAGCGTCTGACCATCGACCTTGCACGTGGGCTTCATGGGCGTACGGTCCATAAGGTCATCGCCCGAGAGCATCGTCAGACGCGTGTCGTCCGCACCAAAGGTCGTGCCATCGACAAACGTCAGCGAAAGACCGCTCAGCTCCTCATCGGCATCGGCCTGGACCTCCCAGGTGATACGAGTCTCGGTGCCACCGACCACGTCGCTACCCGAACCGGTATTGGGTCGGGCGGTGATCTTTGCGGTCTCAAGTGCCTGAGCGGTCGAGGGCACGCAGGCCCCCGCGCATACCAGGGCGAGCGCCACAGCCAGGGCACAGGCCAGCTTTTGGAGCATCAAGGGCAGTGGATGGCTCTTGCCCATGGCTCCTTGGTTCAATCGAGACAAGGTGGCTCCTAACGTTTAAGTTGCCGACATAACGGGGCGGGATGACGCCCATTCAAGAAACGCAAAGGCCCTCTCCGCCAAAACGGAAAGGGCCCGCTTGCAATCAAGTGACTATTCTACTTGATGTTGTACTTAGCCATGAGGGCGTCAACGGTACCGTCGTCGGTCAGGTCCTTGATAGCCTGGTTGATGTCGTCCTTGAGCTTGGTATTGCCCTGGTTGATGGCGATGGCGTACTCCTCGCCGGTGCTGATCTGCTTGATGGTCTGGCAGGTGTTGAACTGCTCGGCGGTCAGCTGGCTGGCAACGGAGCGGTTGGTGACTACGGCGTCACCCTTATCGGACTGTAGGGCGCTGAAGCACTCGGTAGCGTCCTTATAGGGAACGATCTTGGCCTTGGGGAAGTTCTCCTGAGCAAAGGCCTCGGCGGTCGAACCGGACTGAACGATGATCGTGGCGTCGGCATTGTTGAGCTTCTCGCTGTAGTTATCGGCCGTAATGTCGGTGTTATCGACCTTGGTCACGACAGCCTGATCGTCCATGTAGTAAGAGTCGGAGAAAGTGACTTCCTTCTCACGCTCGGGTGTGTCAGTGATAGCCGCAATGGCGACGTCGTACTTGGCGCCCGAAGCAACGCCGGGGACGAGCGTGTCGAAGTCGTTGTTGACGTACTCGACATCCAGACCCAGCTTGTCACCGATAGCCTTGATGAGCTCAAGGTCAAAGCCCTGGTAGTCGCCGTTGTCATCCTTGTACTCAAACGGCGCGTACTCGGCAGAGGTGCCGACGGTGAGCGTACCGCCCTTGACGAGTGCATACTCCTTGGAGCCGTCGACCTTCTCAACCTTCGCGTTGTCAGAGCCGCTGGAACCGGCATCGGAACCAGAGGTGGCGTTGGACGAACCACAGCCCGTCAGTGCAAGAGCGAGCGCCATGGCGCCCGTGGCTGCAAACGCGCCAAGCTTCTTGAGCTTCATAATCAGTCTCCTTCCAGTGACCCCGTTTGATTCAGAGGTCTGCAAAAACTGTTGGCTATTATGCACCCGGAATTACAATTCTGCAATGAGAAAACTGATTGAAACAAACCCATAACGTGAATGGAATACTCCACTTAGCAACAGTCATTACTGCTGCAATGACCTTAACAGTTTGATTTCAGCTGCATAACCTGCAAGTTCGTTCGGCGTCTCCAAAATAAATGGAAGTGCACGCAAGCGGCTATTCGATACAATATTCTGCATAACCTGCATACCGCCGCCAAACTCTTCACTACCCAGGTAGCCCTTGCCGATGCACTCGTGGCGATCCTTATGGGCGCCGCAGGGGTTCTTGGAGTCATTGATATGCACGGCGCGCAAGCGCTCGATACCCACCACGCGGTCGAACTCGTCGAGTACGCCGTCAAGATCATGGATGATGTCGTAGCCGGCATCGCTCACATGGCAGGTGTCCAAACAAACGCCCAGCTTATCGGACAGCTCTGGGCACTTGGCGGCAACGCCCTCGATAATGCGCGCCAGTTCTTCAAAGCTACGGCCCACCTCGGTGCCCTTGCCCGCCATGGTCTCAAGCAATACCGTCGTCTGCTGTCCCTCAAACATCACCTGGCACAGCGTGTCGACAATCATCTGAATGCCGGCGTCTGCCCCCTGTCCCACATGCGCACCGGGATGGAAGTTGTAGTAGTTGCCGGGCAGTGCTTCCAGACGCTGCAAATCTTCCGCCATAGCCTCCAAGGCAAACTCCCGCGCCCGCTCCTTAGCGGAGCAGGGGTTATAGGTATACGGGGCATGCGCCACCAGCGGTCCAAAGTCGTTTTGCGCCATAAGCTCGCGCAGAGCCGCCACGTCATCCATGTCAAGGTCTTTTGCCTTGCCACCGCGCGGGTTGCGCGTAAAGAACGCAAAGGTATTGGCACCAATGGACAACGCCGTCTCCCCCATTGCCCGATAGCCCTTCGTCGTCGAAAGATGACACCCGATCGTCAGCATCTCCAACTCCCCCTCATCAGTTGCGGTGAAATACGGTCTATTGGTGCCTTATTTTGGCGCAAACAGACCGTATTCCACCGCAAGATATAAAAGGGGCATCAGGGGCACGGTCCGCCGAGCCCCCTTGAGCACCAGCACCGCAGCCTAGAGCGTCAAGCGAATCGCATCGATAATCTGCGCGCAGCGCTGCGTGGCGGCAAGAGGCATAACGGGGCTTTCAAGCTCTCCCGTCTGGACGAGCTGCATCGCATGCTGAATTTCGCCGTAGAAATCATCGACCTCAAACGGGGCATTAATTTCGAGCATTCGTCCGTCGGAGTACTTCACATGGGCGAGCTCGGGGCGATGGAGGCGCTCGATTTCCACCGAACCCCGTTCGCAGGCAATCGTTAAGCGGCTTTCATATGCTGCTTTGCCGTCGCACACCATATGAATGGGTATACCGCCGACACTCATATGGATCTCATCGGCCCAATCCACGCGGCCGCCCAATACGTCACGCCAGCGAACTTCACGAGACGAAACATCGCACGCACCCGCAAGCAGATCCTCAAACCACCCGACCGCATAGCAGCCCATGTCATATAGACAGCCACCCTGCAACGGATCGAGCAGATAACTCGAAGGGGACTCACCATAATCGAGTTTTTGCACGCTTTCGATCGAGACGATACAGCCGAGCTCGCCCGACGCAAGCAAACCCTTCACGCGAGTATGCATCGGACAAAACCGATTTTTCATCGCCTCCATAAACGGCACACCGCACTCACGGGAAACAGAGGCGATCGCATGGGCCTCTTCTTCATTCAAAACGGCCGGCTTTTCGCACAGCACGGCCTTTCCCGCGCGCAGTGCCCGACAAGCCCAATGCACATGCATGCCATGTGGAATAGCCAAGTAGATTGCATCGACATCGGGATCGGCAATCAACGCATCATAAGCCGCATCGCCGCTATCGTCAGCCGTGGCATAACTGTGCGCGGCATCAATCGAAAACGCTCGACAAAATTCCTCGACATGTGCAGGAGTGCGGCCGGCCGCAGCCACCAGCCGTGCCCCGTCGACCTTCTTGAGCGACGATGCAAATCGATGCGAAATGTGCCCAGCGCCCAAAACGCCCCAACGAACCTCACGCAAATCATCACATGAATCCCGATGGCCCACGACAGCCCCCTTCAGTTGCGGTGAAATAGTTCCTGTTGGTGCCTTATTCTGCCGCAAACAGGAACTATTCCATCACAAGATATAAAAGGGCCATGAGGAGCGAGTTTTGCTGAAGACTTTAAGCGCGGCCGTTACGGGGCCAGGCTGGAAACGCCGGCGCGCGTCGTCGAGACGCTCGGGGATATCGATGTGTTGCGGGCAGTGACGCGCACATTTGCCGCACTTGACGCAATTGCTCACGAGCTTGGGCTCGCTCGTGCGCACCGCGCTCGCCGTAAAGTATTGCGACAGCCCCGTAAACCAGCTGTGCGCATAGCTCGCGTTGTAAGCGGCAAAGCAGCCGGGAATGTTAATACCCTTGGGACATGGCATGCAGTAGCCGCATCCCGTGCAGGGCACGCGATTCGATTTTTCAAACTCCGCCAGCACGCGTGCGATGGTATCGAGCTGAGCGGCTGTCATCGAATCCGGCAGGGCCCGATCGGCCAGCACCGCGTTCTCGTCCACCTGCGCGGTATCGGTCATGCCCGAAAGCAGCATCGTGACCTGAGGATGGTTCCACACCCACGAAAGTCCCCAGGCGGCAGGAGTGCGCAAATGCGGGTCACGGGCGCCATCGAGCACGGCGCGGGCCCGCGGAGGCAGCTTGCCCGCCAGGCGTCCGCCCAAAAGCGGTTCCATCACAAACACCGCGAGCCCGCGCTCGGCGGCTGCTATAAGTCCCGCCGTTCCCGCTTGGTAGCGCTCTCCAGCGTAGTTGTACTGAATCTGGCAAAAATCCCAGTCATACGCGTCGAGCATCGTCAGGAAGTCCGCCGCACTGCCGTGATACGAAAAACCTATCTGGCGAATACGCCCCGCAGCCTTTTGGTGCGCAATCCAGTCCTCGATACCCAACGCCACCACGCGTTCCCACTGGGCGGGCGAGGTAATGTTGTGCATAAGGTAATAGTCGATATGATCGGTCCGCAGGCGGCGCAGCTGCTCGTCAAAAAAGCGGTCGAAATCCTCCGCGCACTTGCACGAAGCGTGCGGCAACTTAGTCGCCAGCAACACCCGGTCGCGCAGCCCCAAGCGCTCAAGTGAGGCGCCCACGCACACCTCGTTACCGGGATAGAGATACGCGGTATCCAGATAATTAATCCCCTGCTCTACCGCACGGGAAATGATGGCATCGGCTGTCTTCGCATCCGGACGTCCCGGCGCACCGGGAAATCTCATGCAGCCCAGACCCAGAGCAGATATTCGGTTACCACTTTTGGGGTCAACGCGGTATTGCACGGCCCCTCCCTTCGCCATCAGCGCCGCGGCAAGGCGAAACACAATGGTCACGCGGCCGAAACATCGTGGAATCGCAATCGAGAACGTATCGTAACGCAGCAGAAATCGAGCTGTCACGGCACCGCTTTAACATCAGCAAAAAGCCCGATGAAAGGAGCCGCCCATGCCCGCGCTCGACCTTTGGAACCTCGCGTCCCAGCTCAAAAGCACCGATTATCGCTGGGTAGACCTCACCCACACGCTCTCGTGCGACACTCCGCACTGGTTCGGCTTTAAGCCCTTTGAGTCCACCAAACTCTTCGACTACCTGCCCGACACGCCCGAAGACATGCTCGCGCCCATGCGCTGCTTCCAGTATTCGGTTGCTTCGCAGTACGGCACGCATGTCGACGCACCGCGCCACTTCCATGTTGACGGCCGTTCCCTTGGAGAGATTGAACCCATCGAGTTTATGCATCCGCTCTGTGTGATCGACAAACACGAGGAGTGCGCCACAAATCCCGACTACGTCCTGACCGTCGAGGACCTCAAAGCATGGGGGGATGAGCACGGTCGCATTCCCAAAGACGCTTTCGTCGCCTTCCGCTCCGACTGGTCCAAGCTCGCCGACCTCGAAAACAAGGACGAGGACGGCCAACCCCACTACCCCGGCTGGGACCTCGATGCCATCAAATGGCTTGTAGAAGAGCGCAACATCGGTGCCATCGGCCACGAACCGGCAGACACCGACCCCGCAACCGTGACCACACACGAGGATGCCTACCCCTACCCCGGCGAACAGTACATCCTCTCGGTCGACCGTTACCAGATTGAGGTCATGGACCATCTGGACGAGCTTCCCGCCACGGGCGCCGTCATCTTCTGCACCTTCCCCAAGGTGCGTGATGGCGTCGGCTATCCCGCACGTGTCTTTGCGGTCTGCCCCGCGTCATAAGTTCCCATGCGTTTGTTCTTCTAAATACGGCCATCCGGTGCACGCGACATGGCCCGGCGGCATACAATCCATCAGGCGCCCCATACGCGGGCGCCTTTTTATGGGGAGATGATTCACATGCAGATCAACAAGGTCGCCTTCATCGGCAAGGGCGGCGTGGGCCTGCTCTACGGCAGCATGATCGCCCAAGCGCTCGGCAACGACGCCGTCGAATACGTTATGGACGACGCGCGCTTTGAGCGCCACGCGGGTGATGCGCTCACCGTCAACGGCAAGCCCTGCGCGCTCAAGTCCGTCCGCGCGAGCGAGGCGACGCCCGTCGACCTGGTCATCCTCACGGTCAAGACAACCGGGCTCGATGTGGCGCTCAAAACCCTGGAAAGCGTCGTGGGACCCGACACGCTGATCGCGTCGCTGTGCAACGGCATCACGAGCGAGCAGAAGATTGCCGAGCGCTTTGGCTGGGAGCACACCGTCCTTGGTATCTGCCAGGGCATGGACGCCGTATTCCTCAACGGGGAGCTCACCTATACCAATGCCGGCGAGATCCGCTTTGGTGCGGCAGCGGGCACCGACCCCGCAACCGTTATCTCCATCGACGAGCTCTACACGCGTTGCGGCATCGCCCATACCGTCGAGCACGACATCGCACATCGCATGTGGGCCAAACTCATGCTCAACGACGGCATCAACCAGACCTGTATGGCCTACGGCGGCACCTACGGAAGCGCTACGGAGCAGGGCTCCGAGCAGCTCCGCAGTTTTGTCTCCGCCATGCGCGAGACGCTTGCAGTCGCCAATGCCGAGGGTATCGAGCTCACCGAGGCAGACCTAACGCAGATGGTGCGTCTCATAAAAGGGCTCGATCCCGCCGGCATGCCCTCGATGGCGCAAGACCGCATCGCTCAACGCAGAACCGAGGTCGAGGAATTTGCGGGTACCATCTGCCGCCTCGCGGCCAAGCACGGTATCCAGGTGCCGCAAAACGAATGGCTCTATTCGCGCATCCGCGAAATCGAGGCCAGCTGGTAACGCCGCCGCACCGCATCCAACAGTCTCAATAGCAAAAACCGCCGCAAAGGGCACTCCCCTTGCGGCGGCTTCCTTCTTCATCTATGGGCAAAACCAGCTTCACAACGGCTAGCGCCGCACCTGCGGCGTCTCGTCCTCGTCATCGCGGCAAAGGGTCACGCCCGCACTTCCCAGCAGCGCTGCTGCGATGAGCGCGCCGACCACAATAGGAGCAGCCCCGCACGAGCCCTGCATGCCTGCGACAAACGCAGCTGTAGGGCCAAGACAGCCAAGTACCAATGCGACGGCGGCGATAGCGATATCTCGAGCGTTCATGAGACCACTTCCTCCACGAGAAAGACCCTATTTCTCATGAACTAGTGTGCCCCGCATCCATACGCCCAGCGTACCGCCACGGTAAGGGCTCTGTTAACTCAAGCGCACATAAAGAAAGGGCGGCTTTACGTTGCCTAAAAGCTCAGTAAAGACGCCCGCCCATCATGTGCGTATTTTGCTTATGGCAGATTACCAACCGGTGTAGTAGTCGGTGGTTCCGGCAGCGCAGCCGGAGTCATAGACCTTGCAATCACCCTTGGAGCCCGTAAAGGTCGAGCCCTGGGCCATATCGCCCGCGGCAACAACGTAATAGCCGTCGGAATCGCGCCAGAAGCCCTCAGAATCCTGCGTCCATTCGCCCGTGCGGTGGTGATACAACACGTTGCTGCTGTAATAAGTCTCGCGGCGGCCGTTATAGTTATTGACGCCGCTCGAGCGCGTCAGACCCGAGCCGTTCGCGTAATACGCAGCAGACGTGTAAGACGAGCCGGAGCCGGCGTTGTAATACGAAGCCTGGGCGGCCTCGGCAGCCTCCGCCTCGGCGGCAGCGGCCTCGAGCGCTTCGCGCTTGGCATTCTCAAGCGCAGTGCGCAGCTCATCGAGCTCGGTCGACTTCGCGTCGACCTCCCCCATCGTCAAAAGGCTGCCCGCACCATCGATACAACCCTGCAGCACAGCGTGCTCGTCATCGGTGGCATAGTCACCATACATGTTTAGGATAATCTGAGCGCGTATCTCAAGGGAATCGCGCTTGGCCTCCATCGAGGCGTTCCACTCCTGCATGGAACCATAACCATCGCCGCGATAATCAACGGGCTGTACCAGCGTCGTCTCGGACGGCGTAGATCCAACCGTATCGGACAGTGTTGCCGCGTGGGCATCAGTTGCACCGGCGCCCGCCAAAAGTGCCACGGTCAGAGCGGCGGAAAGGGCAGCGGCTTTCGGTTTTCGTGAATCGATCCTCATGTAGCTGGAAACCTCCGTAGTGCGTTTTTGCTGCGTTTGAGCTGCGTGTGATTCGATCGCGCTGCATAGTACCTCGAGCAAATCGCGACCTGCGGTTTTACTCAAAAGGCGCACGTCAATTGCGTAAAACTCACATCCTCTCAACAGGAGTTTTCCAAAACTCGAATGCATAAAGCATGCCAAAAACCCTGTAATAGTGCCCTTCCTATGCAAAAAAGGCGCCTGCGCAACCATTGCTTGCGCAGGCGCCTTGAGCAGGCATTTTATGCAGTTATACCTATCGAGTCGCAAGGGGTCCTTGCACAAGTCGCCTTACTCGTCCAGCGCGGCGAAGGCCTGCTTCAGATCCCAAATGATGTCCTCGGCGTTCTCGGTACCGATGGAAAGACGGATCGTGGAGGGCGTGATGTTCTGCTCGGCGAGCTCCTCGGCAGAGAGCTGGGAGTGCGTGGTGGTAGCCGGGTGCACGACGAGCGACTTGACGTCGGCCACGTTGGCGAGCAGCGAGAACACCTGCAGATGATCGATGAACTTCCAAGCTGCCTCCTGGCCACCCTTAATCTCAAAGGTGAAGATCGAAGCGCCGCCGTTGGGGAAGTACTTCTGATAGAGCTCGTGATCGGGGTGCTCAGGCAGGCTCGGGTGGTTCACCTTGGCGACGTGGCTGTCACCAGCCAGGAACTCAACGACCTTCTTGGTGTTCTCGACATGACGGTCGACGCGCAGCGACAGGGTCTCGGTGCCCTGGAGCAGGACCCAGGCGTTGAACGGGCTGATGCAGGCGCCCTCGTCACGCAGCAGGATAGCGCGGACATAGGTCGCGAAGGCGGCGGGACCGGCAGCCTCGGCAAACGAGACGCCATGGTAGGAGGGGTTGGGCTCGGCGATCTGCGCATACTTGCCGCTCGCCTTCCAGTCGAAGTTGCCGCCATCGACGATCACACCGCCCAGCGAGGTGCCGTGGCCGCCGATGAACTTGGTTGCGGAGTGGACAACGATGTTGGCGCCATGCTCCAGCGGACGGAACAGATACGGGGTGCCGAAGGTGTTGTCGACGACAACCGGCAGACCGTGCTTCTTGGCGATCTCGGAGATGGCGTCGATGTTGGGGATGTCAGAGTTGGGGTTGCCGAGCGTCTCGAGATAGATGACCGTGGTGTTGTCCTTGATGGCACCCTCAACCTCTTCCAGGTTGTGGGCATCGACAAACGTGGTCTCGACGCCAAACTGGGAGAGCGTATGCTCGAGCAGGTTGTAGGAACCGCCGTAGATGGTCTTCTGAGCCACCACGTGGTCACCAGCCTGGGCAAGAGCCTGCAGGGTATAGGTGATGGCAGCGGCACCGGAGGCGACGGCAAGACCGGCCACGCCACCCTCGAGCGCGGCGATACGGTCCTCAAAGACGCCCTGGGTGGAGTTGGTCAGACGGCCGTAGATGTTACCGGCGTCGGCAAGACCAAAGCGATCGGCGGCGTGCTGGGAGTTGCGGAACACATAGCTCGTGGTCTGGTAGATAGGCACGGCGCGGGAGTCGGATGCGGGGTCGGCGCTCTCCTGGCCAACATGAAGCTGCAGGGTATCGAAACCAAAGGTGTGCTCGGGGTTGTTGATGAACTGGCTCATGATGATCTCCTTGATCGAATGTAAGTACCTAAGAGTAAGAAAAGTAAGTCGCTGTCTCCTGATCACGCCAACGGGCGCAAACAGGAGCCCGGCATTCGTCTTGGTAAGCAGTTCATATGCGGTCCTCCTTTTGACATCCCGGTTCCGTGGTCGGCTTAATTACCTACCGCCTTTGTGTGTTTTGAATAGTACGAGCATTGTTTCGCTCGGTCAATCACTTAAAAGCGCTAACCTGTTATCGGTTATTTAGATAGCTATCGAAAGGACGGGCACCGATGACCCTCCAGCAGCTTCGTTTTCTTATCGCCGTGGCAGAGTCCGGCTCAATCAACGCCGCAGCTCAGCGCCTCTATACCGCTCAGTCCAACATCTCAAACGCCGTCAAAAGCCTAGAACAAGAGCTCCATCTGGAGATCTTTACGCGCTCCAGCCGCGGCGTCACGCTCACCAACGACGGCACCGAGCTTTTGGGCTATGCGCGCCAGGTCGTAGAGCAGGCCGACATGCTCGAGGCACGCTACGAGGACGGTGGCACCCCGCAAGCCCGCCTCGCCATTTCCGCCCAGCACTACGCCTTTTCGGTCGAGGCCTTTGTCAACGTAGTCGAGCGCTGCCGCGACAGCAAGTTCGAGTTCATCATGCGCGAGACCACCACATCGCAGATCATCGATGACGTCCGTGCGTTTCGCAGCGATATCGGCATTCTGTATCTGGATGACTTTAACGCCCGCGTTCTGCAGAAGGCCTTCGCCGATGCCCGCGCAAGCTTCCATCCCCTATTCGACGCGACGGTCCACGTCTTCGTTAGCGAGCGCCACCCGCTCGCACGCCGCCCGCAGCTGTCCCTTGCCGACCTCACGCCCTATACGCGCTACAGCTTTGAGCAGGGAACCTCAAACTCCTTCTATTACGCCGAGGAACCTTTTAGCTATATCCCTTGCGACCGCAACATACGAATCTCGGACCGCGGAACACTTACTAACTTACTTATCACGTCGAACGGTTACACCCTGTCGACCGGTGTCCTCTCCAATGAAATGCAATGGGGCATGGCATCGATCCCGCTAGCAGACGCCCCAACGATGCACGTTGGCTACATCATGCACGACGAGCGCAAGCCCTCTCTCCTCTTGCAGCAATACCTCGACGAGCTCAACCGCATCATCCATGCCAACTAACAGTCGGAAGACGGGGTAGAAATCGTAGATTGCTGGCCCCCGGCGGGCATGGCGCTACAATGGTCACTCACACGAAACGTACCCAACGAAAGGAAGCCCGTGAAGGTCATCATCTATACCGACGGCTCGGCCCGATCAAATCCGGGACGCGGCGGCTACGGCGCCGTGCTCAAATACACCAACCCCGCCGGCAAGACCTTCACCTCCGAGCTTTCGCGCGGCTATGCCAAGACCACCAACAACCGCATGGAACTCATGGCGGTCATCGTGGCGCTCGAGGCGCTCAACCGCCCTTGCGAGGTCGAAGTCCATTCCGATTCGCAGTATGTCGTCAACGCCTTTAACAAGCACTGGATCGACGGCTGGAAAAAGCGCGGATGGAAAACCGCCAACAAGCAACCCGTCAAGAACCGCGACCTGTGGGAGCGCCTACTCACCGCCAAAAGCAAGCACAAGGTTGATTTCATCTGGGTTAAGGGTCACGCCGGTCACGAGCTCAACGAGCGCTGCGATGAGCTCGCCACCACGGCGGCCGACGGCAGCAACCTCGATATCGACGCCGGCTTTAACGAGAGCGACCTGTAATAGCGTTTTCGCGCAGCTTTATATCCCTACGCGCTACACTCATCCTGTAGACCAAACAACGCAAGGGGGACGTATGCTGCGCATCGCGACCATCGGCACATCCATGATCACCGACGACTTTATCCAAGTCGTCAACGCCAACGACCAAGCCGCGTTTGTGGGCACGCTTTCACGCGATGCCAATCGCGGTGCCGCCTTTACCGCCGAGCGCGGTGGCGAGCGAAACTTTACTTCACTCGATGAGCTCGCGGCAGCCGCCGACGTCGACGCCGTCTATATCGGCAGCCCTAACGCACTTCACTACGAGCAGGCCCTTGCCTGCATCGCCGGTGGCAAGCACGTCATCGTCGAGAAGCCCTTCTGCGCCACCGAAGCGCAGGCGCTGGAAGTCTTCCGCGCTGCCGAGGCAGCAGGTGTCGTGGCCCTCGAGGCCATGCGTCCCCTCCACGACCCCGCCTTCCACGCCATCGAGGACGCCTTGGGCGAGATCGCCCCCATCCGCCGCGCCTCATTGCGCTTTGGCAAATATTCCTCGCGCTACAACGAGATTCTCGCGGGACGCGCCACCAATATCTTCGACTGCAATATGGCATCGGGTTCCCTCATGGACATTGGCGTCTACACCGTCGAGCCCATGGTCGAGATTTTCGGCATGCCCTCCGGCCTTACGAGCATGGCTACTCTGCTCGACCCCGCCACGCAAGAGCTCACCCATGGCCCCATCGACGGCTGCGGTTCCATCCTCGCCAGCTACGGCGGTGGCCGTATCTCCGTCGAGCTCGCGCACTCCAAAATAACGAATGACCTGCTGCCCTCGCAGATCGAAGGCGAGCGTGGCACTATCCAGATCGACCATCTGTCCACGCCCCGCAATGTCCGCATCGACTATCGCGGCGATGTCGTACGCGGCTCGGCGACCGAGGCACCGCGCGAACAGGGCGACAACGGCCGCGTGCTCGACCTGCCCAAATCGAGCAACACTATGGAATACGAACTCACAGACTTTATCACCGCCATCGGCGGCATCGATAACGTTAAGGAAGAGATTTGGGAGACCCCGGCGGGACGTCACGAACTTGGCCACTACCGCGATGTCACGCTCGTCTCATTGCGCATCATGGATGCCGTGCGCCAGCAGGCCGGCATCACCTTCCCGTCCGACGCAGGCAAGCAGGCCTAGCGATGGGCTTCTTCGATGCGTTCTTCTCCAGCGTCACCGGCGGCAGTCGAGAGCCTCAAAAACCATCAAACATTGAGCTCGAGTTGCGCCGCAGGCTTACTGTGCTCGCAAGCGACGAGGCCACTCAAGACACTCCCCTGCGCTATTTCCTGCGCTGGGCGGAGCAAGTCCAGGGCGTCGGTTTTCGCTTTACCAACACCAACCTCGCGCAGGCACGCGCACTCACCGGCTGGGTGCGTAACATGGAAGACGGTTCAGTCGAGATGGAGATACAGGGAGCTCCGGCAAACATCCTATCTCATCTCGAGGCGCTTCACGCCTCCTACGAGCGCATGGGAACGCGTTTTCGCCTCGTAGACGCCCAGGCCCGAGCCCCACTTGCCAATGAAGACGGTTTCATTCCTCGTTATTAGTATTGTGTGCTAAATACGGTATCATTTACCTACAACCGTTGATAGAAAAGAGGCGAGGCGCATGGCGGTGCAAAGAAGGAATACCAGGCAGCGAAAGCTGGTTCTTGACGCTGTGCGCCAAAGCTATAACCATCCCACCGCCGACGAAATCTACAACGCCGTACGCGAACAGGATGACAAGATCAGCCGCGGCACGGTCTACCGCAACCTCAATCTCTTAGCCGACGCAGGGGAGATTCTCTCTATTAAGACGCCGGGCGGCAGCCGCTTCGATCGCACCATCGAGCCGCACGCACATATCATCTGCACCTCGTGCAGCCGCGTCATCGACGTGCCACTCCCCTTCGACGCCCAGCTCGACGCCAGGGCATCCGAACAAATCGGATGGAGCGTCAGCTCGCACTACACCATCTTTGAGGGACTCTGCCCCGACTGCCAGTAGCCTTTGGGACATGCCTGCAAATCTACTTGCCCATCCGCTACAGCAAACAGTACATTTCTAGGCATGTCCCAAATATCTACTCGGCGAGCAGGCGACGCAGCTCCTCTTCGACCGTGCGTACGTAACGGACGCGGTCGTTGATGCCACGCATAGAGGGATTGCAGCTCTCCATTAGATAGGGATGCCCCACTACGTTGAGCATGTCGCGGTCGTTTTCGTTATCGCCAAACGCCATCATCTCATCGGGCGAAATTCCCAGGGCACGACCGTAATCGGCAAGCGCGGAACCCTTACCCGAATCAAAGCCGATAAAGTCCGTCCACTCGGTTCCCGACGTCATCACGTCGACACAGTCGCTAAAGTGGCGCTCGAAATACTCCAGCGCCGCCGGCTGCTCTGCCTCGGGCGTCTGGAAGGCAATCTTAATGACGTCCTCGTCGATGTCCTCGGGACGGTCGACCACCGCCACATCGCAGTGGACCTCATAACGCAGGTGTTCAACAAACGCGTCGTTGCCGCTCATGGTGTAGAGGCGCCCCTCACACGAAAGGGTCACGTCGGCATGGGGATACGCAACCACGGCATTCGCGATATCCATAGCAAGGCAACGCTCCATGGAACGCTTGACAACGGCACGCCCCTCGCTCATCACCAGGGCTCCGTTTTCGCATACGTAGGCGAGCTCATCGGCCACCGGGGCAAACAGGTAGCGCAAGCTCGCATATTGACGGCCGCTCGCCGGCATAAACACGATACCGCGACGATGCAGCTCATCGATAAGCTCAAAGGCCTCGGAACGCGGCTCGCGCTCCCCCGGATGCAGCAACGTGCCGTCCAAATCGCATGCAATCAGCTTGATTCCCTCAAGACCCATATGCTTTCCCCCAAAGCCTCTTATCAACAGCAAGACGGACTTTGATTGGTCGCCCCTCAAAGCCCGTCTTGCGCATACGCGCACTTAGCCGCGCGTCTTTTTTACGATGGCAAAGTCGGGAGCTATGCTCACGACGACCTCCGCCGTACTCGATGCAAAGCGCCGGTCCGCATCGAGTTCACGGGTAACCACCGAGAGCCGAACACCCTCGACGCCCCGGAGCATGCGGCCCAAAACAGGCTGCACCGGCGTATACATGCGCACGGTATGCTCGTCCGAATCGCCTCGGAAAAGCGGCGCGTGCATATTGCCGATCTCCCAGCACGCATGCGCGAGCGCAATCGGATCCGTGCGGTCGACTTCGACCAAATAAACCTCGGCGCTGCGCAGGCGCACGACAACCGCCACGGGTACCATGCCCGAACGGTCGATGGCGAGCACGTCGCCATCGGCAAGACGACCGCCGTCGGCAGCATCCAGCCGAACATCGATCGTGCGCCCCAGCTCCGTCACGCCCGCAAACGCGCATACATCAGCCCGGTCCCAATCGAACAGTAGCTCGTCAACTTCAAAGACGCCGCCCAACTTCCGGCGAAGCAGGAGTTCATAGGACGGATCGTTGAGATTTCCCAAGCATGTCGTCGAAACCAAGCGTTCAGGCATACTCTAGCCCTCGACCTCGACGAGCTCGATATCAAAGTTGAGGTCCTTGCCGGCCAGCTCGTGGTTGGCGTCGAGCGTCACGGCCTCGGGCGTTACGTCGATGACCACAGCGGGGACGGGCATACCGCTCGGCGTGGACAGGAAGAGCTTCATGCCCTTCTCGATCTGCTCGATGTTGGGAACCTGTTCGGCCGGGAAGGTCAGGACCATCTCGGGGTTGTGCTCGCCGTAGGCATCGGCAGCAGGAATGTGCACGGTCTTCTTCTCGCCCACCTGCATGTCGACCACGGCGGCGTCGAAGCCCTTGATCATCTGACCGGCGCCGCAGGTGAACTCCAGCGGTTCGCCGCGATCGTAGGAGCTATCGAACTGCGTGCCGTCGTCGAGCGTGCCGCGATAATGAGTCTTGACCTTCTTGCCCTGGTTGGACATGGAAACCTCCGTGATAAGGGCGGCGCACAACGCGGGCCGCCATGAACATATGGCGCTAACTATACCCTAGTCATACAATTCAAAGACAGTTTGCAAAGAAACGCTGCAACCGGAGGAACCATGGCATATCCCGTATTTGACCTACACTGCGACACCGCCGACCGCATCGGCTGGGCCACGCTCGATCTCGACCTGCGCTTTACCGCCGGCACCGACGGTTATTTCCCCGGCGACGAAACGCATCCGCAAGATTTCGACCTCATCGAGGGTAATGCCTGTGCCATCTCGCTCGCAAAGATCGACAACACGCCGTGGGCACAGTGCTTCGCCACGTTTGTCCCCGACGAGATTCCCACCGCCCACGCCGCGCGCTTCCAGGCGCAGATCATGGCGCACATGAGCGGCCAGGCAATGCTCAACCACGACCGTATGGTCAACGTGCGCAGCGCCGCAGACATTCGCCCCGCGCTCAAGGACGGCAAGGTCGCTTGCATCCACACCATCGAAAACGCCACGTTCTTTGCCGAGGACCCCGCGCTGATCGAGGTGCTCAAGAGCCTGGGCGTGCTTATGTCGTCACTCAGCTGGAACGCGCAGGGACCGCTCGCGAGCGGCCACGACACCCACGCCGGCCTCACCGCCGCCGGCATCGAGGCGCTTACGCAGATGGAGCACGCCGGCATGGTGCTCGACGTCTCCCACCTCAACGATGAGTGCTTTGACGAGGTTGTCGCCCACGCCACGCGCCCCTTCGTCGCCAGCCACTCCAACTCCCGTACCGTCTGCAGAGTCAAGCGCAACCTCACCGACGACCAGTTCCGCACCATTCGCGACATGGGCGGTATCGTCGGCCTCAACTACTGCAGCGAGTTCCTTTCCAACGACGCAACCAAAAAGACCGCCGCAGACGTCACCTTCGACCAGCTAGCGGCACATATCGAGCACTGGCTCGACCTGGGCGGCGAGGACGTCATCGCACTCGGTGGCGACTGGGACGGCGCCACTGTGCCCGCCTTCCTCTCCGATGCCAGCAAGATGCCCGAGTTCCAGAACATGCTCTCCAAGCACTTTGGCAAGACCGTGATGCAAAAGCTCTGCAGCGACAACGCGCTTGCCTTCTTTGAGCGTTATTAATTTCACATCCCTTGAGCGGGCCGGCATGCCGAACGGTCGACATGCCGGCCCGTCCCCAATCCAAAGGACCGCTTTTGACGCAGCAGTTTACGATTTCCGCATCCCGACCGGATGGGACGCCCATCCCCGTCGTCGTTACCAAAAAGTGCGTCAAGAACTTCAACCTACGCGTCACTTCGAGCGGTGAGGTCCACGCCAGCGCACCGCTCGGCGCCACCCGCGAGCGTATCGAAGCGTTTGTGAAGCGCAACAGCGCCTGGATTACCAGCCGACTTGCCCAGCGCGAGCAGCGTCAGGCGACGGCACGAGAGCCGCTCAGCCCCTCGTCCATCATTGCACTTTGGGGCAAGCCCATCACGGTACAGGATGCACTCGATCACAACTTTGCATCACCCGCACCGCGACCCAAACAGGCCACCTTCGCAAGTTTTATGGGTACCGATGAATCGGACGAAGGCCCGCAGGCCAAGCGGCACGCAATCCTCGACGGCCTAACGTCCGACGAGCTCCAAGCTCACATCGACCAGCTCTACACGTCCGAGGTCACCGCAGCGCTACGCGACATCGTGCACGCGTACGAAATCGCAATGGGCGTCACCGTGGCCCGCGTCTCCGTGCGCAGCATGAAAACGCGTTGGGGCTCCTGCACACCCAAAACCGGCGCCATTCGCATCGCGCGCGAGCTCGCCGCCTACCCTGTCGAATGCCTCGACATGGTTGTCGCCCACGAGCTCGTCCACTTGCTCGAGCCAAGCCACAATCAGCGGTTTCACGCCCTGCTCGACACGTACTGCCCTAACAATAGAGCTCTGTCGCAGCGGCTCAAGCAGCCACCCCTCAACAAGCTCTAGCGTCGACTAGCGCACGCGCTCGATCTCGACGCCGCAGCTTGCCAGGTGCAGGCCAACAGGAGCCCACGGCTTATCGAGCTTTATGCGCACACCAAGCAGCGAGGGATAACGGCGCAGCAGCATCTGGGCTGTCCCCTCGGCTGCCGCCTCGATGAGCTTAAACGTGTGCTCGCGCAGATAGCCATCGACATCGTGGCACACCGAGCCGTAGTCAATCGAGGCGTCCAGGTTATCGTGCTCCCCCGCCGCGCGCAGGTCGGCATAGAGCACCAGAGAAACGATGAACTTCTGACCCAGCGCGTTCTCCTCGGGATACACGCCATGGTTGGCAAAAACCTCAAGGCCGTCAATGACAATACGATCGGCATGGCGCAAATCGTCATAACTCACGTGGGGCACCGCCGTTGCAGTGGATATTTCACCCCTTCCACGGCGGGCGAGCTCGGCGCCTTCAGTCCTGGTTGCATTCTCGGGCAGTTTCTTGTTACTCATCGCGATCGTCTCCTTCGTTTAGAACCCCGACCGCGCAAACTAACTACACGCGAATCGACAGGTTCTTTTTATCATCGCTCCAGTTACAAGCATTGCGCGCGGGGCATGCAAAGCAGGCGCGCGACGCTTTGTCGGCTGCATAGAGCAAGCGCTCAAGCGGTTGGCTGTTCACGCGCAGCTTTCGATGGCCCAGAATGGCCGTCTTAATGGCTGCGGCATCGGCCGGCTCAAACGCCACGTCATCGGGCATGCCGCTGAGAATCGCATCAGCGACGCGTTCGCTTGCAACATCATGGGATATACCCGATTCATACTGTTCATCTTTGCCGATATCGTGAAGAAGTGCCGTGGCATAGATGACCTCGCGGTCAAATTCGAGCTGTTCCTCGAGATTCTTAATCCACATAATGCGCGCGACATCCAGCAGATGGTCAATACCGTGGCGGCAAAAGATGCGCCCCGATTCCAACTGTGCAATGTTGCCCAGGTGCCGCCGGAACAGCCCGTTGGCACAAATGTAATCAATGCGAGGCATGGCGCCAAAGGGAGTCAGGCCCGAAGCCATAAAGCCGCGACGCGGCGTCCCCTCACCGGTCTTCGATGTAAAGTCGTTGACGACCCTCATGCTAACGGCCCAGCATCCTAAAGAACCGATCCTCGAGCGCGGGATCAGTCTCAAAGACACCGCGACGAGCGAGCGTCACGGTCTTGGTGCCGGGCTTTTGCACGCCACGCATGGTCATGCACATATGCTCGGCTTCCATCAGCACAATCGCCCCTTGGGGAGCAAGATATTCCATGAGGGCATCGGCAACCTGCGCGCACAGCTGCTCCTGAAGCTGCAGACGACGGGCATAGACCTCAACCGTGCGAGCAAGCTTAGACAGACCCGCTACGCGACCGTTAGGGATATAGCCAATGGCAGCCTTGCCATAAAACGGCAGCAGATGGTGCTCGCACAGCGAGTAAAACGTAATGTCGCGCTCGATAACCAAATCGTTCGAAGCGACGGCAAAAGTTTTGGACAGATGCTCCTCGGCACTCTGGTCCATACCGCCGGCAATCTCGCCATACATACGGGCGACGCGTGCCGGAGTCTCCAGCAGGCCCTCACGAGTTGGGTCCTCGCCTATACCTTCAAGCAGCAGCTTAATGGCAGTCTCGACTTTTTCCTGATCGACCATCTGGGCCTCACTTTTTTCGATTTCGCGTTCGCGCTATGGTACCACGCCCTCCGGCATCGGCCGCAAGCTACATAGTATGGGTCGAATAGACCGGATCGTCCCGCCAAAGCTCCACGGCGTCGCAAAGCGCAACGTTCTCACGCTCGGCACGGGCACGCGTGGCGTTCATATCAATCACGCGCTGATTGCTCGAGCCCCTAAAGCGCAACGAGATATCATACAAATCCTGAACGAACGGGCCGTCCACCAACATGTCGAGGCAGGCGAGAATGCGGTCCGTCACCTCGGTATGATGACGACCGCCCGGCATAAGTTCCTCAAGCACGTCGCCGGTAAAGCACCAAATGGTCTTCCCCGAATCCACAGGATAAGTGGCACGAACACGCTCAATGAAATCAACGAGCCCCGTCTGGTTCTCGGGTTCCATAGGCTCCCCGCCCAGAATCGTCAGGCCATCGATAAAGGGATGGTCGAGACTCTCGATAATCTTATCCTCGACGGCACGATCGAACGGCTCGCCCGCAGCAAAGTCCCACGCGACAGAGTTAAAGCAGTTCTTGCACCCACGACGGCACCCGCTCACAAACAGAGAAGTACGAACGCCTTCCCCATCAGCAATGTCGAAATACTTAATGTTCGCGTAGTTCATAGGTAACTCTCCCGGGAGGCCGGGGCATATCATCCCGTCCTCAAACATTCTCGGCCTTCGGCCTGCGAAACTGCGGGCGGGACGATATGTCCCGGCCTCATGCAAAGGGTAACTCAATGAACGAAGCGAACATCGAGCATAGGGTTCGAGGTCCAATAAAAACTGGGTTGCGGCTCAACCGCTATCGCAAGTAAATCGCAGCTGCAGCTCGAATTATTTCCGCTAAGAACTTCGAGGAGTGAGCAGACCGCATACTGCATCTCAGCTACATCAACTTGGCCGCCCCGTAGCGAGGCCCCGGACCTTTGCTCGATATGAGTTCCGCACGAACAGGAGGCGCCAGTGGCGCCTCCGTCGTGAGCCAGGACTGTCCGAAATAGCGAGTAAAGGTCCGGGGCCTCGCTACGGGGCGGCCTGGGATGACTATTAGAGATGCAGCACGCGGTCGCGGATCTCCTCGGTTCGACCCTGGTTCCAGAACTGGGTACCGATGTAGCCGCACGTGCGACGGGCGACATTCATCTTCTCCTGGTCACGATTGCCGCAATTGGGGCACTCCCACACCAGCTTGCCATCGTCCTCGACAATCTTAATCTCGCCATCGTAGCCGCACACCTGGCAGTAGTCGCTCTTGGTGTTGAGCTCGGCATACATGATGTTGTCGTAGATGTACTGCATCACGCGAATGACAGCTTTGAGGTTGTCCTGCATGTTGGGAACCTCGACGTAGGAGATTGCACCGCCCGGCGAAAGCTGCTGGAACATGCCCTCAAACTTAAGCTTGTCGAAGGCATCGATCTCCTCGGACACGTGGACGTGATAGCTGTTAGTGATGTAGCCCTTGTCCGTCACGCCCGGGATAATGCCAAAACGGCGCTGCAGGCACTTGGCGAACTTGTAGGTCGTCGACTCCAACGGCGTGCCGTACAGCGAGAAATCGATGTCGCTCGCAGCCTTCCACTCCGCGCACTTGTCGTTCATGCGCTGCATGACGGCCATAGCAAACGGCGTGCCCTCCTTCTCGGTGTGGCTGTGACCCGTCATGTACTTGACGCACTCATACAGACCGGCATACCCCAGGCTGATGGTGGAATAGCCGCCCACGAGCAGCTTATCGATCGTCTCGCCCTTCTTCAGACGTGCCAGGGCGCCGTACTGCCAAAGAATCGGCGCGGCATCCGAAAGCGTGCCCATCAGGCGCTCATGACGGCACAGCAGGGCACGATGGCACAGCTCAAGGCGCTCGTCGAAGATCTTCCAGAACTTGTCCATGTCCTGATGCGAGCTCAGTGCGACATCGGGCAGATTGATGGTCACAACACCTTGGTTAAAGCGGCCATAGTACTTAGGCTTGGTCGGGTCATAGTTCAGCGCGTTGGCGACGTTGTTAAAGCCGTTGCCCGAACGGTCGGGCGTCAGGAAACTGCGGCAACCCATGCAGGTGTAGCAATCGCCGTTGCCGGCGGTCTCGCCCTTCGACAGCTTGAGCTCGCGCATCTTCTTCTCGGAGATGTAATCGGGCACCATGCGCTTGGCGGTGCACTTGGCAGCCAGCTGGGTCAGATAGAAGTACGGGGAATTCTCGTGAACGTTATCGTCCTCGAGTACATAGATAAGCTTGGGGAATGCCGGGGTAATCCACACGCCGGCCTCGTTCTTAACGCCCTCATAGCGCTGGCGAAGCGTCTCCTCCACGATCATGGCAAGGTCGTGCTTCTCCTGAGGCGTACGGGCCTCATTGAGATACATAAAGACCGTCACGAACGGCGCCTGGCCATTCGTGGTCATAAGGGTCACGACCTGATACTGAATCGTCTGGACGCCGCGACGAATCTCATCGCGCAGGCGATCCTCAACGACTTCGCGAACCTTCTCGGCAGATGCCGAAACACCGAGCTCCTCAAGCTCGCGAGCGACCTCGCCGCGAATCTTCTGACGGCTCACCTCAACGAACGGGGCGAGATGGGTCAGCGAAATAGACTGGCCGCCGTACTGGGAGGAAGCAACCTGGGCGATGATCTGCGTCGCGATGTTGCAGGCGGTCGAGAAGCTGTGCGGCTTCTCGATCAGCGTGCCCGAGATAACAGTGCCGTTCTGGAGCATGTCCTCCAGGTTCACCAAATCGCAGTTATGCATGTGCTGGGCAAAGTAGTCGGAATCGTGGAAATGGATCAGGCCCTCATTATGGGCATCCACGATCTCCTGGGGCAGCAGCACGCGCTGGGTCAGGTCCTTGGAAATCTCGCCGGCCATATAGTCGCGCTGAACGGAGTTGACGGTCGGGTTCTTGTTGGAGTTCTCCTGCTTGACCTCTTCGTTATTGCACTCAATTAGCGACAGGATCTTGTCATCGGTCGTGTTCTTCTGGCGCTTCAAGCTCTGAACATAGCGATAGATGATGTAGTGGCGGGCCACTTCGTAGCAGTCGAGACGCATAATCTCGTCCTCGACCAGATCCTGAATCTCCTCGACCGACACGGTGTGGCCCGCGTTCTCGCATGCCTCGGCGACGTTTTGCGCCGCATAAACCACCTGGCGGTCGGTAAGACGAGAGCCCTCCTCGACCTCCAAGTTGGCGGCGCGAATCGCATTGACAATCTTATCGATGTCAAAGACAACCTCGGTGCCGCTGCGCTTGATGATCTTCATCCTCTTGCCTCTTTCGCGTCGTAGTCTCATTGCGTTTCAGAGCCAAACGATGCTCGGCAGGGCTTGCCCCTGTCTTGCGGCGCCGTCGCGCAATCTGTGTTCTCGATAAACCATAGGTCCTCATGCGGACAATCCTCGCGGCCGATCAAGCGGCTCAAAGGCGTGTCCAAATGGGACGAACAAGGTCTTCGTTCTCTGTCCGCCATCTATCATACGACAAAGAGGCATCTATATCCTGTATTCTTTTTTTAGGTCAAACACAACATATAGTGTTTCAGCAGGTCAAAGCAATTAGTCATTTTGCAGACGCATTAAAAATGAAGGGCTCTTGGCAGAGTGCTAAAACGTTATCAGCTCGACTACCTGCACGGCAGTTTTGAAACCCCCTCAACCGCGCCGCTGACAAATCCTACCAAAACCAAGCCGCTCACGCCAAAAGAATCCAAAAGATTATGCTTGACCAACATGTTGCGGTCGAATGCCGGCGGACGGAGCGACAGGACTGTAAACGCTCGGAAGACTACAGCCCCGGCGCCCCGTCCGCCGGCATTCGACAGGCGAGGATCTATTACCTCTCTTCGCGAACTATCATGCGGCCGAGAGCCGCTGTAAAGGGATCGAGCAGCACGCCGGCGATAACCACAAAGGCCCATCCCTTTGTGACGAGGCCGGCCCAACGCGCGAAGAACGTACGGCCTTCAATCGTTCCGAATCCTCCCTGGAAGGCAATCTCGCCAAAACCGATCACCATAAAAAGGAGCGTGGCACCGATGACCGTACCGGCGATCTTGTGTGATGCACTCCCCTGCTCAAAAGCAAAAAAGTCCAGGCACATACCAACTGTTTTGCCAAACAGCGGGAGTGCGCTCAGAACCTCGGCGATCACCGTGGCCACGACGAGTTGTCCCCAAAAGCCCGTGGGGCCCGTCAGATCCAAGCCAGGCGCCCCTTCAATGATGGGGAGAAACGCGCAGAGCAATAGCGGGTTAAAGAAGCCGTTGAGAATACCGATAACGCGCCTGACAGGTAACTTCATAGCTGTAAGCCTTTCAAAGTCATTGATAAAGAGAGGGCCGCCGGCATATGTCGGCGGCCCCGATAAACCATGATGTGCGGCAAAGTAACTACTCGAGCGGCTACTCCGCCTCGCCGCCGGCCGCCATCTTCTCGGCCTCGGCAAGCTGGGCCGGGGTGAGTTTGCGATACTTAATGGCGCCAAAGACGACACAAGCCGCACAGACGATCATGCCGGCAATGAACTTCTGGTCAATCGTCGCACCAAACGGCGACGTCACGGCCTCAAACACAATGGGAGACAGTGCCATGCCAAAGTTGATGCCTGCCATGCCAATGGCAAGGTTAAACGCACGTCCCTCGGGGGCAGAGTTGCCGGCGGCAAAATTGCCCTCCAGCGGCACATAGGTCTCCTTGCCCAGCGCAACGACAAAGCCCGCAACGCACAGCACCATAAAGGCGGGCGCAACCAGCGTCAGGCCCAGGCCAACGAGCGTCACGCCCCACGCGATCGGCATAGCCAGGTTCTTGAACTTGGCAAACAGCGGACCGACCAAAAGACCAGCCGCAATACCGGCAACGGTCATAACGGTAGAGGCAAGACCGGCCTCCACGGTACCGCCAAAGCCACGGCCCACGACAAGCAGCGAGACATTGGAGCTAAAGAGCTGGAACGTGAGTACGAACACAAAGCTCATGAGCGTGATAATCGCGACCTCTTTAGGCATATTGGCAAACACGTTGACCTTGCGCTTGGGCTCAAGACGACCCTCAGGAAGGCAAACAGCCTCGATTACGATGAAAATGATCATGATGAAGTACGCCGCATAGCTGTGGAACCACTCGGCAGAACCCAAGATGCCGGAAACCATCGTCCAGATAATGCCGCCCAGTGCAACAAAAGTGGAGTAGATGCCCATGACAAACGAGCGCTGCTTTCCGCCAAAGTAATCCGCGATAAGAGCGTCCGTTGAATTCTGCACGGCGCCGAGACCAAGGCCCATGACAGCAGAAGCCGCTAAGACTTGGCCGAGCGAGTCGTGGAACACCAGCACCGAGGCGCCTGCCAGCATCACGATAATGTGACCGACGAGCGTCGTCTTCTTCTTGGACACGCGAGAGGCAAGCTGTGAAGAGACGAGCATGGCGGACAACGCCATCATCAACGGGATGATGCCGATGATCATCTGGACGGCAGCGATGTTTTCGTTGGGAAATGCCGCCGCAACAGAGGCCACGATAGGGACGGGCACGAGCATGCCCATGATGCACATGGCGGCTGCGTAAATGCCCACCAGGTACTTGATCTTGGTTTTATCCATGATCCATCCTTACACTTAAAGAAAAGGGTCGGAGCGGCCAGACATCACCAGCGGCCGCCCCAAACACAGCACTATTAGTCGTTGAATCCGGTGAACACGGGTTCTCCGCTGTACACGAGCGCTTCCTCGACACCATCGAGCACGCGGCAGGCGCCAGACGCCATCGCCTCGAGCTCAAACTCGCCGGGATAAGCCGATACGGGAGCGATCCAAGAGCAGCATTCCTCAATCGAAGCAACGAGCTCCTTGCTGTGGACCATGCCGCCTCCGAGCAAGATGCCGTCGACGTCGCCCTTCAGCACGCAGGCCATCTCGCCAATCCACTTGCAGATTTGGTAAACCATTGCATCCCAAGCGCGTGCTGCAGCCTTATCGCCCGCAGCGGCACGTTCACACACCTCGATGGCATCGGACGTACCCAAAAGGTCAACGAAGCCACCGGTCTTCATGCAATGGGCGCGGGCAACGTCGAGGCCATGTTCCGCCGTATACTTCGCGACCTCGATTGCGGGGACCGAGCCACAGCGCGTCGGCGCCATGGGGCCCTCGCCGCCGACGATGTCGTTGCCGTCGACCATCTTGCCCTTAAGGTGAGCGGAAATCGAAATGCCACCGCCGATATGACAAACAATAAAGTTACACTCGTCATATGCGCGACCGAGCTTTGCCGCATGGCGGATGGCGGTCTCTTTAAGATTAAGGGCGTGCAGGTGCACGTTTCGATACACGCCCTTAATGCCCGTCATACGTGCGAGGTCGCATAGCTCATCGGTATCGGGAGGATTCACCACAAAAGAGGGCTTGCCCGTCTTTGAAGCGAACTCATGGGCAATCTGGGGACCCAGCTGCGCCGGGTGCTGAATGCCGTTCGCACCGACGCGGGCATGCTCGAGCATGACCTCATTGATGGCATACGTGCCGCCGGGCAGCGAAAGCAAGCCGCCGCCGCGACCGACAAATGCATCAAAGTCCTCGAGCTTCAGGCCCGCCTCATCCAGTGCTCCAAGAATCAGATCGCAGCGATACGGCATCTGAGCCGAAACCCCATCGAACTGGGCGAGGTCCTTCGCGTCGTGTGCAACGTTCTTGCTGAGCTTGCACTCGTCACCCTCAAAAACGCCCACCTTTGTGGAAGTGGAACCCGGGTTGATTACCAGGACGCGCCAGGGAGTCTTTTTATCGGACATACCCTAAGCCTCCTTAAGCGCCTGGGCGCGCACGCAGCTCATCACCACGTTGCCGACGATCTCGTCGACGGGCGCAGAGCGCGAGCAATCGCACACGATCTTCTTGAAGCCCTGAAGCATGGGGCCGTAAGCATTGGCGCCGGTCAGGTTCTGGATGATCTTGACGCCGATATTGCCCACGTTGATATCAGGCCAGATGACCACGTTGGCCTGTCCCGCAACAGCGGACTCACGATGTACCTTCTTGGCCGCAACCTTGGGGTTAATCGCCGAATCAAACTGGAACTCACCGTCGATGGCAAGGTCGGGACGGCGATCGTTGGCAATCTCGCGAGCGCGGCGCACTTTGTCGACGAGCTCGTTATCCATCGAGCCGTCAGTCGAATGCGAAAGCAGCGCGCAACGGATATCCCATCCGGTCAGCGAGCGCACCGTTTCGCTCGACGAAATCGCGATTGAGGCAAGCTCCTCGCTCGTGGGGTCAACGCAAACGGCAGAATCGCCAAAAGCCAAAAGGCCGCCTTCGCCGCCAGTCCAGTTGGGAATATCGGCAATGCCGCAAGAGCTTACGGTATCGACGCCATCGACAAGGCCGACGATAGTCTGTCCCGCCAGGATAATATCGCCCGTGGCGTTATCGATGCCGGCGAACATTACGTCGACATCGCCGAGTACCTGCAAAATCAGGGCGCGCTCAAGCGGACGCGTCATACGGCGCGCGGCGCCCTTGGGCTTAAACTTGCAATCCGGATGCGAAAGATAGCGCTCGCAGCAAGCGGCGTTCGCCTCCTCGTCGGTCACATCGACAATCTCGATGCCGTCAAGGGAGATACCACGCTCGTCGGCAAGCTCCTTGAGCTTACTGCCGTCGCCGACCAGCACGCATTCGGCAAGATGCTCGGCGGCGATCTTTGCGACCGCCTGCATCATGGTCTCGTTTTCGCCCTCGGGAAAAGCAACGCGCATAGGCTTGGCGGCAGCCTGCTCGCGCAGGGTCTGCATCAGGTCCATGGCAGCTACTCCATCTCTTCGGCAGTGCGCTCGATAAGCTCGCGGATGGTCTTCATGACCATGACCTCGCGAACGGGGACCTCGGCATCGAGCTCGTTCTCGATCATGGAGGTCAGGGCGATCATCTTCATCGAGCCCTTGCCCAGGGTCTCAAACGTCGTCTCGGGGGTCACATCACCGTCATAGTTGTAAGCGGACTTGGCAAAATCGCAGATCTGCTGAGTGAGTTCTTCGTTCATGATGGCGCCTTTCTAATTAAAAAGAGGGGTAGCCACGGCGGGCTGGAGACATGGGTCCCGCCGTGGCCTAAGAGAGGAAGCGAATTGTTATAGGGGTGAAAGCCTAGTGTGAAAGCCTAGTCGTCAAGCTCGAACGTGAGCTCTTTGTAGCCCGGTCGGTCGATGACCTTGGCATGGACGCCCACGGTCTCGCCCGCCATGAGCTTGGCGCGGATCTCGGGGGCCTTCTTCTTGGTAATGCCGTAGATGACGTAGGTGTACTGAGAACCCTCGTCAATATCGACGGCGCCGTAGGCGTACTTGCCATACTCCTTGAGGTAGGGCTTGTCGTTCTGCGGACCAGGCAGGGTAAAATCGATCAGATGGCCGTGACCGGAAACCTGGACCCAATCGGTCTTGTGGTAGCCGCAGGCATTGCAGGCAAGGTGAGGCGGAAACTCGACGGCTCCGCACTCGGGGCACTGACGTGCCCAATAGATGCCCTCTTCAAGACCCGTGTAGAACTTCTTGACCACGGGCTCCATATCTTTGAGTTGCATGAGAATACTCCTTATGGGAAATCGAAAACCGCGGTCGCTTAGGCGACGGTACGAAGAATCTGGCAGCGCACATTCTGAGAACCGCCAAAACCGCGCAGGAAGGCCGTCTCAGGAATCTTCTTCATCTGGGTTGCACCGGCGACGCCGCGCATCTGCTTGACGGCCTCGACGATATCGGCGATACCGGATGCGCCATGAGCGTGGCCGAAGTTGCAACGGCCACCGTGCGGGTTGATGGGCTTATCGCCGTCAAAAGCGGTGCGGCCATCGATCGCATACTTCCAAGCCTCGCCGCGCGGAATATAGCCGCACTCCTCGGCCGAGACGATCTCGGAAGCCAGGAAGAAGTCATTGCACATAAACAGGTCGATCTCATCGGGGCTCACGCCGGTAAGGTCGTAGACCTGCTTGGCAGCAAGCTCGGTAGCCCAGTGCTCGTTGTGAAGCAGGCCGGCTTCGACGGCAGAGGCGCCCGTACCCAGCACCTCAATAGGCGCATACGGCATGCCCATGGCTTTGGCCTTCTCCGTGGGCATCACGACAACAGCGGCGGCACCGTCGCACTTCTTCTCAAAGCCGGTAACGCGCAGGTACTGCGTAACGCGCGGGTTGTACATGCTCTTGAGATACTCGTCGGCGGTATCGAACCCAGCTGCCTTCGCATCCTCCTCGACCGTGGTCTCATACCACGCAAGGGGATTCAGGACGGCACCGCGGCGAAGGCTCTTGGTAAGGCCGTTCAGGGCGTCATCGATCTGATCGGCGGTAAGGTCGTACTGCATCGAATACTCGTTGATCCAGTTGTCGAACGACACGCCAAAGGCGCCATCGAGCGGGCGACCATACGCGCGGTCATAGATCTTATCGAGCGAGGGAATCATGACATCGAGCGTAAAGTCCTGGCGAATATGCGAGGGCATGTGCTCAACGGGAAGGGTCGAAGCCAAATCGCAGGCACCCGTAAGGACAACATCGTAGGCACCGGAGGCGACTGCCATCACGGCCTGCTCAAGGGCGACGTAGCCCGTGCAGCAAGCCTCGGAATGATGGACGGAACCCTTGGCACGAACGCCAAACCAATCGGCAACCTGCATGTTGGGGGTAATGCAATCACCAACGAGATAGGGATTGGCGCTGCCGTGATAGAAAAAGTCGATATCGCGGGGCTCAAGACCGGCATCGGCAATTGCCTCGAGGGCCGCATAGCCAAACGCCTCGCCCTCGCCAATACCCTGGGTCTCGGGATGCTCCTCAAAATCCTTGAACGGGGTGCAGCCTACGCCTACAATCGAGACGCTGCGCATGTTCTTTCCGAGCGTAACCACTGAATATCACATCCTAATCATGTGAAGGTGTACGAAATGATGGCGCAGTCCGGCCGCGAGCGAAGGTGAGAGAGCGCTCGCGGCTTTTCTGTGCCGTCACACGTTGAACTACTGCAGTGGTTCTTTTGAACGTAGCTTTAGTGTAAGAGTGGTTTATTTGGTGCCGTGGGACAAAATGCCGCTATGTGTCCCATCATTTGGTACGCATAGCTAAATTTCGTTCCAAATAGCAGATAAATGACTATGCTTAAAGCCGATTCATAGGGCTGGAACGCTTTGAGTTCACTGCATGCGCAACCGTTCATCCCTAAAAAACAGCCGCTCACCCGAGCGGCTTTTCAAAATCAGGGATCCGCGGATGCCAATGGCGCGATGCATCGTCGACAAAGAGCGGTGCGTAGAACATGCGATTGAGCGCGGCGGCAACGGTTCGTGCCTCAAGGTCAGGCCGGACTTCGAGCCAATACTGGATGAGGTTATGGTGGCCCGCAAGCGCAAAAGCAAGATACAGATCGAGGTCCGTCTCATCTGAAAACGTCGACCGCAAACGATCGCGAAAATAGTCATGCATGAAGATCGTTGCCTTGTGTGCAAACACGGGATCACCGTTATCGCTGTTAAGCGCCAGGACTTTCGAGCGATTGGCCTTGAGGATTTCCATGCGCTTGATCATCGTGGGCGTGGGATCAAGCTGCGCATCACCAAAACGAGCCTCAAGGGCAACGTCGTTAATGTCTTGCATGTTCTGGAGCAGCTCATCTTCAAAGCGCTTGACCACATCATCGACAGAGCGGTAACAACGATAGAAGGTTGATTTTGATGTATGGGCAAGACGGAGTACGTCGGTGACCTTAATCGATTGCACAGGCGTTGTCGCCATAAGTTCAAAGACGGCGCCTTCGATCCGCGAAGCAATATCGTTTTTAGCGTTCAGTGACATAGAAGGCCTCCCCTGTTGGCGATTGGCTACTATGCTACCCGAAAGGCATGCTCCTCAATGGCGATATGGGGCATAGAACGCGCTGCACAAGAGATGACACACTGGCCAAACACCACCGAGGAAGTAAACCATCCGCTTGGCAACCCGTCTTTGCGGGGATCGATTGAAAAGCCGGACCCCTCCGCCTTCAGGACGGCTTCGATACGCGTCCAAACCCGACACAGCCGAAAGGCGCGTTCCTGCGAATCTGCCGCAGCGTCAATCCACGCCCGTTCCCTTGAGCTCGCCATACGCTCAACCGCAATAGGTACAATCTCATCGACCGCCTCGATATCCACGCCAATAGGTCCTCCGACCGACCGAGCAACATCGGAAACAGCGAGGACGGCCACGCTTCCGCCATGTGAAATGGAAATAGAGGGGGCCTCCCCATCCGCAAGCTCGATCTTGCCGAAAGCAGAACGCGCAAGCTGGGTGTCGTCGAAGACACCCAGGGCGTCGCGAAGCAGCAGACCCACGCCCGCAGCTTCCCTCCGAGACGCAATGGGGAGATCACCATTGGAGGCACGCGAGGCATAACGTCCCGCGATTGATGCCATATCAACGGTCTCGCCGGGATCGATCGCAGAAACGTCAACGAGGTGCACGGTTATGTTCAAAATGGTCAACCCCACTCGATTGAGATGACAAGGCTAAACTGACGCTCAGAACCGCTCTTTCATGAATCGAGGTACCTTTTGCCGACGATTTGGCGACCCATTTGGCGACCAAAACAAAACAGCCCAGAGGACATAGCCTCTGGGCTGCGAACATTTGGTGGGCGTTAGAAGATTTGAACTTCTGACCTCTTCCGTGTCAGGGAAGCGCTCTCCCCCTGAGCTAAACGCCCAAATGGAGCGGACAACGGGGCTCGAACCCGCGACCCCAACCTTGGCAAGGTTGTGCTCTACCAACTGAGCCATGTCCGCTTACGAGGATTAATCTTACGTGATACCCGCATCCTATGCAAGAACTTTTTTTGAAAAGTTTTGCGACACCCTCGCGAACCTCGCGAAGACATCAGCCACCACGGAAAGCGCAGGCAAACGCAAACTCGCCGCAAGAGGCCCCTACAACTCAGCGAGCATGATCCAGGCAGAACTGTCCTGCGCGAGCTTGCCGTCTGCAAGCGGTGATGAGGTGAGCAGGACCCTGCCCGCCGGCAGCTCCACGGGTGCTGCACCGAAGTTCGTCACACACGCCCAGCCGTTGTCGCGGCGATAGGCGATGACGCCGCCCTCAGCGCCCTCGGCACCATCCGCAAGGCCGGTGCGCCCGTCAAGATCGAGCCACTTAAGATCGTTGGCGCACCCGCGCAGCTTGCGCCGCAGCCAGAGGGCGTCACGATAGAGCGCAAGCATCGATGTCGGGTCCGCTTCTTCCCTATCGGCAGCGTAATCGGAAAACCATGCAGGCTGCGGCAGATGGGGCGCCGCATCGGCGTCCGCCGGTGAAAACCCAAACGATCCGCCCTGCACGGGATCGTCCGCTGCCACCCACGGCAGGGGCACACGGCAGCCGTCGCGCCCCTTCTCGCGCTTCGGTCCGTGCGTATTGGTCGCAGTAGGATCTTCGAGTGCGGCCCACGGAATGTCAGCCACCTCAAAAAGGCCGAGCTCCTCACCCTGATACACGTATGCCGAGCCCGGAAGCGCCAGCTCAAGCAAAAGGGCCGCCCGCGCGCGGCGCTCACCGAGTTCACGGTCCTCGTCATAAGACGACCCGTCGCGTAAGAGCCAGTCGAGCGCAATCTGGTGGTAGCGCGTCGCCTTGATTTGCGGCAGGGCATAGCGCGTCGCCACGCGCGGCACGTCGTGGTTGGAGAGTACCCAGGTCGAGGCAGAATTGGATTCGATAGCCGCCTTCAAGCCCTCCTCGATTGCAGCGTGCATGTCATCATAGGTCCAAGTGGCCTTGGTAAACTCAAAGTTGAATGTCTGGCCAAGCTCGCTGGGACGCGCGTAGAGATACTGGCGCTCGGGCAGCACCCATGCCTCGGCAACGGCGCTGCGCGGCGGATTATAGCGGTCGAACACGCGGCGCCACTCGCGATAGATCTCGTGGACCTCGTTGCGGTCCCACAGCGGATGGGTGCCGTCCTCAACCATGTCATCGCCCTCGGCGAGATGCCACCGGTCGAGGTCATCGCGGTCGAGATCCTTGGCGAGACCGTGCGCCACATCAATGCGAAAGCCATCGACGCCTCGATCGCTCCAAAACGCCAGGACGTCGCAAAAGAACGCATGAACCTCGGGGCACGACCAGTCAAAGTCCGGCTGCTCGGGCGTAAACATGTGCAGATACCACTGACCGTCCGCGACGCGCGTCCAGGCGGGGCCACCAAAGTTGGCATTCCAATTGGTGGGAGGCAGCTCGCCGTGCTCGCCGCGACCATCGCGGAAGATATAACGGGCGCGCTCGGGCGATCCGGGGCCGGCGGCAAGAGCGGCTTTGAACCAGGGGTGCTGGTTGGATGAATGGTTGGGCACGATGTCGACGATGACCTTGATGCCGTGCGTATGAGCCGCAGCGATCATGTCATCGAAGTCATCAAGCGAGCCGAGACGTGGGTCGACATCGCAGTAGTCCGCCACATCATAGCCGCCATCGACGAGAGGCGATGGGTAAAACGGGCTCAGCCAGATGGCCTCGATACCCAGCCGCTCAAGATAGTCCATCTGCTGGGTAATGCCCGCGATATCGCCCAGACCCGAACCAGTCGAATCCTTAAACGAGCGCGGGTAGATCTGATAGATCGCGGCGTCGGACATCCATGAGCGCGAAGAAGACTTTTCTGTAGCCATGGGGCGTATCTCCCTTACAACGAGGTTATACGAGATGCCCACGATGATACGCCCAAAGTGGAAATTCGCGGCAAACAGCGCCACAGCCACGACCCAAAACGCTCGCCCCCTCTCGGGTTCGAGCCTAGGAGATAGGTACAAAAAAAGCCCGGCTACCGTAGTAGTCGGGCTGCTGCGTTTGGAGCGGACAACGGGGCTCGAACCCGCGACCCCAACCTTGGCAAGGTTGTGCTCTACCAACTGAGCCATGTCCGCATATGTAAAACAAAACGGGCGCCGGAGCGCCCGGATGTTGCCTGGAGGCGAAGCCCGGATTCGAACCGGGGGTAAAGGCTTTGCAGGCCTCTGCCTTACCACTTGGCCACTTCGCCGAAAAAGGACCGCCTAAACGGTCCGGAAATGCAATGGAGCGGACAACGGGACTCGAACCCGCGACCCCAACCTTGGCAAGGTTGTGCTCTACCAACTGAGC
>CABSNU010000017.1 GCA_902479135.1 uncultured Collinsella sp.
CAGGGCGCTCGTCCGGGAGGGCGGGATGCCGTTCGAGATGAGGGTCAAGACGCCGACATCTGACGGAAAACGGTGAAATATATGGCAGATCAACTTGAATCGCAGCTGACACTGGCCTCTGCGCTCGGATTATCCATGTCGACAGCAGTGAACGCCTTTCTTCGAGCTGAGGTCCGAGCGAAGGGCATTCCCTTCGATATGAAGGTGAAAAACGACGATATGGACTAACTAACGGGCATGCCTTCTTCACCTTCATCTTTGAACCGCCAGTGAAGCCCGCCAGCAGTCCTATTCGAATGTAAGCAAGCGTCCTTGACGCCTGCACTTCCTATCAGGCCGACTGCCTTCGCAGCTTGACTATAATTCTTAAATTCCAACCCTGTTTCAATGCAGACCACTGCCCCCTGATGCCTACCAGCGCATCTTGGACACCCGTGGCCTGCCAGAAGATGGCCCGGCGACCCCAGCCATTCAAATCCGCAAACCTTGCACCTAACCGCCATCTTTCGTTTGTTATTCACGTATTCTCCGACGACCTCGATTGACGGGTTGGCAACGGGTAGCTCTCGCAGGAACTGCCCGTGATCCTTTCTGGAGCGAGCGCTATGCTCCAAAGCCTTGCATCTTGGACATCCATACCCTGCCAGAAGATTGCCCGGCGTCGCAGACCATTTATGCCCGCATCTCTTGCACCGAACCTCAATCTTGCAATCACTGGCTCGGTATTCCCCCGTTACTTCGATTTTATCTGTGACTTCCGCTAGGTCATCGATGAAGTCGTCGGTTGTTTTTCTCCGTGAATGACACCGCGCCTCTGAAATCGCCTTTGTAATATCATCGACAGATAGAGCGGCTAGGCCTGCATGCTCTAACAGCAGATTTAATAACCCTTGCAATTGGAGTCGATTCTGCGTGAGGCTCAACGGAGATTGGAAGGTCAAGCACTCCATATCACTTGGTTTAGTCTCGTCCGCGGGAAATGCATCGTAGATTTCTATCAACCGGATTCCCCGATCGGCGCATGCTTTCGCCTTCTCCTTGTCTCTTTCTATACGACTCTTGTGCCAGTGCCACGCTCCATACTCTATCGCCAGCGATTTCGATGGAATATAGACATCCAGCTCCATGCCAATGGCGGTCTTATCTCGGGGCAAGACCGAGTTTGCCCCTAGCCTCAGACAGAAAGCCTGATAAATACACTGTTCGACATAAGAGGTTTGGGAATGGTTGCAATCTGGACAGCCATTCCCTCGCAAAAGGGCGTTTGGAGTTGCTTTCCATTCGCAGCCGCAGAGCTCACATCTGCAGCGTATCCGCTCTTTTGACTTTTTGTAGGGCTCAAGTGGTAATACATACGGATTGACTTTGGTAAGATCAGAAAGGAACTCAGCGTTTGATTTGATTAAGCTGATTCCCCGTCTTATCTCCCAGCAATTCGGACATCTCTCCGGGTTTTTGAGGATGGACGATGGCGAGGCTTTCCACGCGTGCCCGCATACGTCGCATCTCATCAATATCTTCGTCCTGCTGTCGACATAAGGCTCCAGAGGGGTGACAGTGCTTCCAGATGCAGCGAGTTGATTCTTAAACTGCTCGTCACTCTTTCTCTCATGCGGATGAGAGCAATACGGGCACCCATGACCATCTTCACGGCTTGCGACAGTTGCCTGCCACTCATGCCCACACTTTCCGAGCCACCATACTTTTCTACCGCTATGGGCAGTAACCTGTTCAGGGGTCACTGTTCCGTTCTTGGTCGGGTGCCACTCAGAAGCGAGCTGAGGGTTAGAAGTCGCAAGGTCGTTCCAACCAGCAATAGCTCGCATGCCGGAGCAATAGGGACATCCGGCCCCTTTGCTCCTGCTTCCAACAGTCGCCTGCCACTCATGTCCTTGAGAGCACTTCCACCATACCTTCTTTGTCGTTCCCGCGGTTACTTGTGTTGGAACCAAACCTCCGTTTTTAGTTGGGTGCCATTCGCCGGCAATCTTAGGATTCATTGACGCCAGGTCGTTGAAACCCTCGAGGACCTGTCTACCGGAGCAATACGGGCACCCATGACCATCTTCACGGCTTGCGACAGTTGCCTGCCACTCATGCCCACACTTTCCGAGCCACCATACTTTTCTACCGCTATGGGCAGTAACCTGTTCTGGATGCAATTTGCCGTTTTTCTCGTAATGCCATTCAGAGGCTAGGTTCGGATCCACTGTCGCAAGGTCATTGAATCCTTTGAGAACCTTTTTGCCCGAACAATACGGACAGCCTCCTCCATTAGAGCGGGAGGAGATAGTCGCCTCCCATTCATGACCGCACTTCCCGAGCCACCAGACCTTCTTTGAACTTTTTGGCATCACTGTCGATGGGGTCAGTTCGTAGTTTTTGATGGGATGCCACTCTGCAGCGAGCTTGGGATTCATTGACGCCAGGTCGTTCACCCCCTGGATTGCTCTCTGACCAGCGCAATAGGGACATCCGGCACCTCGGTTTCTGCTGCTTATGGATGCCTGCCACTCATGTCCTTGAGAGCACTTCCACCATACCTTCTTTGTCGTTCCCGCAGACACTTGGCTTGGTCGCAAATCCCCATTCCTCACGGGATGCCATTCTGAGGCAAGTTGTTCGTTGGTGGTAAGGAGGTCGTTCACTCCTTCGATTACCCGTGACATAGACCATCTTTCATCTGGTAGTGACTGTATGGCGTATTCTACCCGTTGGGTTTAGTTGCAATCTCCATGTCAATTTTGGTCTAACAGAGCCTTAAAAAATCATTAGGTACACAATGATTTTTTAATCCCCGTCCCAGAAAAATCATCCAGAGCATTCACTCAGCCATGGGGTAGCTAAAATAGCCCCGTCCCAAATTAGCTACCCTTGGACTCCGTTTTACTTGCGGATCAGGCGGGCACAGAAGTGGCCGTCGTAGGAGTCGGCGTTTACCGGCACGCTTTGGAAGAGGCCTCGATCGTTCTGGCGTACGGATACGAGCTTCTTGGCCTGATCGAACTCGGGGAGTTGCAGGATCTGCGCCTCGGAGAGCGGTGCGACACTAAAGTCGGCCCCCTCGGGAGAGGCCAAAAAGGCATCCACGACCTGCGTGTTCTCTTCATCAAAAACCGAGCAGGTGGCATAGATGAGCTCTCCGCCGGCGGCCACGCGCGCAGAAGCCTCCTTAAGCATCGTCAGCTGAAGCTTGGGTAACTCGGCCATTACATCATTCTCGGTTAGGCGCCACGGGATCTCAGGATGACGGCGCATGGTGCCGGTGCCCGAGCACGGCGCATCGATAAATACCGTGTCGAACTTAACCGGCTTGCCAAGCATGGCATCAAACGATGTCAGTACTTCATCAAGCTCACAGGCATCACCCGAAACCGTACGAACGCCCTGAATACCGGCCTTATGAAGGCGAGCGAGATTCAGATCGCACTTACGGTCATGAAGATCAAGTGCTGTATGCTGACGCTCATAACCGGCACGTTTGGCCTGGCACATCATCACATAGGTCTTGGTGCCACGACCGGCACCAATCTCAAGGCAGCTACCGGGGCGCGTGGCGGCCGTGGCGATGAGCTGCGCGTTGAGGTCAGACGCCACCGCAGCAGCGCGCTCAAACACACCCGAAGCAACCGTGACCTGCGCATCGACCGGCGCATGGCAGCCCGGAAAGACAGGCGCGACGAGCTGCGAGATATACGGATCTGGCTTGGTCGCAAAGGCATTCTCGTGCAGGGCGAGCGGCGCGGGAGCCAGATTGCCGGCAAAGTTGAGCGCGCCCTCGGGCGTATCGAACGAGGCCATAATGCGAGCGCACAGCCAACGCGGAAGGCCCATCAGGCGCGACAGGCAAACCAAACGGCGCTCGGACTCATCGGCATCGGCCGCCGTAGCAAAATCCTCAACGTTATCCGCAACCTTATGCAGCACGGCGTTAGCCAAACCGGCAGCAGACTTAGCGCCGCTGCGGACCAGCTCAACGCCCTGGCTTACGGCAACGCGGCCCGGCGTATGCAGGTAGAGCATCTCGAAGGCCGAGATGCGAAGCGCCATGCGTACACGCGGCGCGACCTTTTTAGGCTTATCCAGAAACTGGTCGAGCAGCTCGTCCAAAATGCCCTGCGTGGCGGCAACACCGAGCGCCAAACGCGCGGCAAACGCGGAATCACGCTGGTCAATGGCCTTGGCGGAAGCACGGGAGGACAGCACATCGCGCGCGTACATGCCGCGGCGATCGGCCTCCATCAACACATCGAGTGCAAGCTTACGCGCGGGAGACAACTTGCTCATGACAGAACACCCCACATAAGATCGGCACCCTGCAGGCCAGCAGCCCAAGCAGAGGCAGCCATGGCACGCTTGCCATCGGGCTTAACCTCAAGCAGCTCAACCGAACCATCGGAAAGGCCAAGGTAAACGCGCTTGGCCTTAACGAGCACCTGACCCTCGTCAAGCGACACGTCGGCAGGCACAGAATCAAGCACACGCACGGTCTTGCCGGCAATCACGCATCGAGCAGGCGCCGTATCGGACGAAGCCAGCACATGGCGCACGCAATCGAGCGCCGCCATCTGAGGATCCAGACGCATCTCCTGCTTGGAAATCTTGGCAGCATGGGTAACAAGCGACTCATCCTGCTCAGTCCAAACAGCGGTGCCGTCTGCCAACGAAGAAAGCGTATCGGCCAGCAACTTGCCACCAAGCTCGCCAAGCTCCATCGTGAGCGCCTCAGCGTGCTTGCCAGCAACCGAGGTGGACGCCTGCGCGCAATAAGCACCGGTATCCACGCCATGCCCAATACGCATAATGGAAACGCCGGCAACCTCATCACCAGCGAGAATCGCACGCTGAATAGGAGCAGCCCCACGCCAACGAGGCAGCAGCGAAGCATGAACATTCACAATACCAAGCGGCGCTATATGCAGCACCTCATCAGGCAAAATACAGCCATAAGCAGCCACACAGAAAATATCAGCCTGGGCAGCCTGGAGCACCTCAACAACCTCAGGCGTCATACGATTAGTCTCAATAACCGGCAACCCCAGCTCAAGCGCCTTAGCCTTAACAGGAGAAGGCTCAAGCTTCTTACCACGCCCACGAACAGCATCAGGACGAGTAATTACAAGAGAAATCTCATTCCCAGCCTCAACAAGTGAAGTCAACGAAGTCACAGCAAAATCAGGCGTACCCATAAACACAATTCGCATAAAGATCGTCTCCTCTCAACCAAAGCCGAGACGGCTACAAAGAGCAGCGGAAAGCCAAATCACCAGCCCATCCGCAATAACATTTCAACAAGAACAAATATACCCAAAACCAAAGAAAGAGCCGCAATAAAAGCAGCTCTTTCAGCAAAGCACCCATCAGCGAAGACGCCCATCCCTGGCCCGACGGCACCCGGGCGAACCGAGCCAGAACAACGCAGTCCCCGGTGCTGAGCGCCCACATATCGTCCCGCGCGCAGTTTCGCAGCAAAGCGAGAATGTTTGAGCACGGGATGATATGTGGGCGCTCAGCACCGGGGACGGTGGGACCTACTCCGTCTCGCCCGGTCGAGCGCCGCGGGCCAGGGCGTCCTGGTACTCCTTGACTGCCTTGATCCTCTGCATCGGCTTCAGTCGCTCGAACATGGTGTTGCCGTGCAGGTGATCGATCTCGTGCTGCAGGCACACGCAGAACAGATCGCCCGAGGCCTCATAACGAATCAGGTTTGCGTCCAAGTCGTACGCCTCGACGACGACATGGTCGGGACGCTCAATCTCGCAGCTAATCCCGGGGATAGACAGGCAGCCCTCGCTAAACGGCACCAAATGGTCACTCTGCTCAACAATGACAGGGTTGATGAGCACGTACGGGTCGTAGTCGTTCTTGTCGCTGTAGTCGCAGTCGATGGTGACGAGCTGAATAAGCTCGCCGATCTGCGGAGCAGCCAGGCCGCAGCCGCCGTTCTCGAACATCATCTTCTTCATCTTCTCGGCAAGCGCCTCGATCGCCGGGGTGATCTCCTCGATGACGGCGCACTCCTGGCGCAAACGAGGGTCGGGCGACAGTACGATTCCGTTGGCTTCCATGGCCATCCTTTCAGGTTGTTACATCAAATCATAGGCGTCGACGTCAACGCTCACGCTCACGCCGCGCACGGAGCCCACCTCTTTGAGGCAGGCGTCGATATCATCAGAGACATGGTACCCCACGGGCGACTTCACAAGCAGATGGAAGCGGTAACGGTCCTTGGCTCTCTCGATTACACACGAAGCCGGGCCCAGCACCTGCGGCACGGCACTCCCTGCCCGCAAAAAATCGGGCGCGGCGGCATGCCAGCGACGCTTGAGGAGCTTGGCGATGCGGCCGATGTAGTCTTGCGCGTCGTCTCGGTTCGCCGACCACACCAAAATGTTGACCAGACGCACGAACGGTGGATACAGGGCGTCGCGGCGCTGGTCCAGGTCGTAGTCGGTAAAGATCGAACGGTCGTGCTTAGCGACGGCGCGAATGACCGGATCCTCGGGCAGGTAGGTCTGGATGATCACCTCACCGGGACGATCGCCGCGACCGGCACGGCCGGCGACCTGCTCCAACAGATCGTATGCGCGCTCCCCCGCGCGAAAATCGGGAAGCTTGAGGGCAAAGTCGGCATTGACCACGCCCACGAGCGTGACCTCGGGGAAGTCGAGGCCCTTGGCGATCATCTGGGTGCCCAGAAGCACCGCGCAATCGGCGGCATCGAACTGCTCGAGCAGTTTTTTGTGCGCGTCCTTGCCACGCGTGGAGTCAGCGTCCATGCGAATGATGGCGACATCCTCGGGCAGCATCTGGTGCAGTGCGTCCTCGATCTGCTGCGTGCCCAGCCCCATTTTTGCCAGGTAGCGACTGCCGCACTTGGGGCAACGACTCGTGGGCGCGGGATACGGCTGCACGCGCCAAGACGATCCGCAGGTGTGGCACTGCAGTGTGTGCGTGCGCTCGTGGTACGTGAGCGCGGTGGAGCAGTGGTTGCAGGTGGGCACGCAGCCGCACTCGCGGCACATCAGGAACGGTGCAAAGCCACGGCGGTTATGCAGCAGCACGGCCTTCTCGCGGCGCCCGACCACACGCTCCAATCCCTCCATCAAGGGTTTTGAGAACATGGAGCGGCTGCCGTGCGAGAACTCGCGACGCAGGTCAGCAATGCGGACCGTAGGCAGCACGGCGTGTCCGGGGCGCTCGGGCATCTCGACACGCGTCCAGGTGGCACCGTTATACATGCCGCGGCGGCAGCGGTCGAGGGCCTCGGCAGAAGGCGTGGCCGACCCCAGCACGAGCGGACAGCGATAGCGGCGCGCCATCTCGGCTGCCACCTCGCGCGCATGGTAGCGCGGACTGGACCCCTGCTTGTAGCTGGTCTCGTGCTCCTCGTCAATGATGATGAGGCCCAGGTCGTCAAGCGGGCAAAAGAGCGCCGAACGTGCGCCGACGACCACGCGGGCCGCACCGCTGGCAACCATATCCCACTGGTCCAGGCGCTCGCCGGCCGAAAGCCGCGAATGGAACACGGCGACCGTCTCGCCAAAGCGCGAACGGAAGCGGCCGACGGTCTGGGCCGTCAGCGAAATCTCGGGCACCAGCACGCAGGCCGAGCGACCGGCTGCAAGCACGCGCTCAATGGCGGAGAGGTAAACCTCGGTTTTGCCGGAGCCGGTGACGCCGTCGACCAACACCACGTCGCCATGAGCGTCCAGACGGGCGCGCTCAATCTGCGCGAGTGCCTGTTGCTGGCCGTTGGTAAGGGAGACCGGCGCCTTGCCGCTTGCCGAGGACAGCGTGGTCTGCTCGCTGCAACCGCGCCAGGCACGGCGCTCCTCCACCACCACGACGCCGCGTTTTTCGAGAGCCTTGATGGTCGCCGACATACTGTTATAGAGAAGGTTGAGGTCGCGCGTCGTGACAGGACCACACTGGAGCGCCTCGATGAGTTGGCGCTGGCGGACCGCGGTCTTGGGCGGCGTATAGTCGAAGCCCTCGGGCGTGAGCATGACCCAGCGGTTTTGGATAGGCTTGACGGCGGGACGTTCAACCGTCCACACACCGTCGTCGCCCTTGACCACACGGGGGCCGCCACCCGGAGGCAAGAACAGGCGCAGGCACTCGGAAAGCGTCGCGACATACTCGCGGCTCATCCAACGTGCGATGCGGGCGGCTTCGGCGGTAAAGAGCGGTTTGCTGAGGATGGCCTCGATGGGCTTGATGCGCACGGGGTCGAGGGCGTTGTTGCCCGGCAGATCGCCCAAATCAGGCGCAATGTCAACGACATAGCCCGCGGCGGCACGGTTACCAAAGTGGACCAGGACCGTGGATCCGATCTGGACCTCGTTGGCAAGGGACTCGGGGATGCCGTAAGCAAACGGTTCCGACAGCGCACGGGTGGGGATGTCGAGGACCACGCTCGCGTAGGCGGCAGGGGGCTCGGGCGCAGGCTTAGACTGAGCCGAGGCAGCGGCAGGCTTGGGCTTCACCGGAGCTTCCTCCGGTTCCGGCGAACCAAACAGCGACAGTTGTTGAGCCATACACCACCTCTAACGAACGGACCTGAAAGGGGTGGGACAAAATAATCAGTAGAGTTTGTCCCATGGCCGATACGAGTGTCGAGCTTGTTGCGTCACTCGAACATGGGACAAACACTACTGATTATTTTGTCCCAGCAACCCACTCATCGGTACAGAAACAAGAGCCCCGCTCGGGGGAACGGGGCTCGGATACATGCGTTTACGCGTCTACTATAGCGCCATCGTGCGGGCGCGGTCGATACGCGCCAGGCAGTCGTCGCGGCCGACGAGCGCCATGGTCTCGCCCAGCGGAGGGCTCACCATGTTGCCGCAGACGGCGACGCGCACGGCCTGGAACACCACGCGCTTCTTAAGGTCCATCTGCTCGGGCAGCGGCTCAAGCGCGGCGTCGATGGCCTCGGCAGTCCACTTGTCCACGCCCTCGAGCGCGGCCTTGGCGGCATCCAGAATGGCGCCCATGCCTTCCTTGGCCAAGCCCTTATTGACGGACTTCTCGTCATACTCGAGCGTCTCGGCCGTAGCAAAGATGGGAGCGGCGACGGTCACGGCGTCGGCCGGCATCTTGGTGCGCGGCTTGACGATGGCGGCAAGAGCGTCGATCCAGTCCTCGCCGTACTCGACATTACCCTCGATAAGACCCGCCTCGTGCAGCTCGGGGACCATGATCTCGTCGGCAAACTGGGCATCGGACATGCCATTGATGTACTCGGCATTGACCCAATCGAGCTTCTTGGGGTCGAAGGTCGCCGGGTTCTTGGAGATGCGGTCGAGCGAGAACTTGCTGGCCAGGACATCGCGCGGGATGATCGTGGTCTCGCCGTCGAGCGACCAACCGAGCAGCGCCAGGTAGTTGACGAAGGCGTCGGAAAGGTAACCGGCGTCGCGGTACTCCTCCACCGAGGTGGCGCCATGGCGCTTGGAGAGCTTCTTGCCGTCGGCGCCCAGGATCATGGAGATGTGGGCGAACGTGGGCACGGGCGCGCCGAGGGCCTCGTAGACCATGACCTGACGCGGGGTGTTGGACAGGTGGTCGTCGCCGCGGATGACATGGGTGATCTTCATCATGGCGTCGTCGACGACGGTCGCGAAGTTGTACGTGGGCGTGCCGTCGGAGCGGAAGATGACAAAGTCGTCGAGCTCCTTGGCGTCGAAGGTCACCTCGCCGTGGACGGCATCGTGAATGACGACGTCGCCGCGGTCCTCGGGCACCTTGATGCGTAGGACATAGGACTCGCCGGCCTCGATGCGACGGCGGGCCTCCTCGGGATCAAGATCGCGGCAACGGCGCTGATAGCCCTGGAAGGGGTCCTTACGCTCCTGCGCGGCCTTGCGGTCGGCGTCGAGCTGCTCCTTGGTGCAGAAGCAGGGATAGGCCTTGCCCTCGTCCCAAAGCTTCTGGGCGGCCTGCTTGTACAGGTCCAGGCGCTCGGTCTGGGCATAGGGGCCATAGTCGCCGCCCACCTCGGGACCCTCGTCCCAATCCAGGCCCAGCCAACGCATGGCGCGCAGGATGATCTGCGTATTCTCGTCGGTGGAACGGGTGGGATCGGTGTCGTCGATGCGCAGGATGAAAGTGCCGCCGTTTGCGCGGGCGAAAGCCCAGTTATAGATAGCGGTGCGGGCGCCGCCGATGTGCAGCTTGCCCGTCGGTGAGGGTGCAAAGCGGACGCGAACGTCTGATGCCATGGAAATCTCCTCGATTGCAGGATGGATGTCTAACCGCACCAGTATAAAGCAACAAAGCAACCTCCGCACAAAGGGCACCGACCTACTCATTGGGGATACTCATTGGGGACAGTCTTAAATGACCATTCTTTGGGCAACCTGTCGGCACTTAGGTAAGGCTGGTCATTTAAGTCTGTCCCCAATGAGTACCCGGCTGGTGATTTAAGCCTGTCCCCAATGAGTAGGTGCGGAAAGGGTGTGAATGTTTGATTTACGCGCTATGATGTGCCTTTGCATAGAGAGCCCGGCGGAATGGTAACGGTCGCCGGGACACGTTTTTGAAAGGACAATCATGTCAGAAGAACTTCGTTCCATCCCGCCCCAACACGGGTCCTTTGTTTTTACGTCGGAGTCGGTGACCGAAGGTCATCCCGATAAGATCGCTGACCAGATCAGCGACGCCGTCCTCGACGCAATCCTCGCCAAAGAAATAGAGCTGCAGGAGCAGGGCTACATCGCCCCCAACGGCGTGCCTGCGAACGTGGAGAACGTCCGCTGCGCCTGCGAGACCCTCGTGACCACCGGCACCGTCATTGTCGCCGGTGAGATTCGCACACAGGCCTACGTCGACGTACAGGAAATCGCCCGCGGCGTTATCCGCCGCATTGGCTACAACCGTGCCAAGTTCGGTTTTGACTGCGACACCTGCGGCGTTATGAGCCTCATCCACGAGCAGTCACCCGATATCGCCCAGGGCGTTGACGAGTCCTTCGAGACCCAGACCGGCGCCACCACCGACCCGATCGACCTGATCGGTGCCGGCGACCAGGGCATGATGTTCGGTTATGCCTCCAACGAGACCAAGACCCTCATGCCCATGCCGCACTACCTGGCAAGCCGCCTGGCCGAGCGCCTGGCCGCCGTGCGTCACGACGGTACCCTGCCCTATCTGCGTCCCGACGGCAAGACCCAGGTCACGGTGCGCTATGAGGACGGCAAGCCCGTCGAGGTCACGACGATCGTCATCTCCACGCAGCACGCCGCCGAGATCGAGGGCATGGGCAAGATCAAGGCCGACCTCATCGAGCACGTCATCACCCCGGTCATGGCCGCCGAGAACATGCCGTGGGATAACGCCGACATCTACGTGAACCCCACCGGTCGCTTTGTCGTGGGCGGCCCCATGGGCGACACGGGCCTCACCGGCCGCAAGATCATCGTCGACACCTACGGCGGCTACGGCCGTCACGGCGGCGGCGCCTTTAGCGGAAAGGACTGCACCAAGGTTGACCGCTCCGCCGCATACGCCGCGCGCTGGGTCGCCAAGAACGTGGTCACCGCCGGTCTGGCCGACCGCTGCGAAGTCGAGCTGGCCTACGCCATCGGCGTTTCCAAGCCCCTCTCAATCATGGTCGACACCTTCGGTACCGCACATGTTGCCGAGGACAAGATCGTCGAGGCCGTAGAGAAGACCTTCGACCTGCGCCCAGGCGCAATCATCCGCGACCTTGACCTGCGTCGCCCCATCTACGAAAAGACGGCAGCCTACGGTCACTTCGGTCGCGAAGACGCCGACTTCACCTGGGAGAAAACCGACCGCGTCGAAGAGCTCAAAGCAGCCTGCGGCCTGTAAGCTAACGGCAAAAGCTACAGCAAAGAAACAACGCACCAAAAGAAGTACCGGCTCCAACCGGTACTTCTTTTTTATTTAAAGGTGGTGAAGATGAGCCGACCTGGGACATGGAATAGGTCATAGGCCGATAAATTTCGCAGCAGAGCGACTCCAACCATGTATCCTAAGTTCCGAGGGCTTTGGTATTTGGTCGGTCGCGAGTTCCGCACGAGCCGGAGAGCACTTAATGTGCTCTCCGTGCGAGCAGGACTGCCCGAGCAGGCGACCAAATACCAAAGCCCTCGGAACGGCGGGACAGAGTATGCCCCGTCCCTCGGGACGACGGGATTGAACAGGAGCGCATATGGCAGGCAAGCCGCAAACACTAGCTACGACCTCGGCATTCGAGATCTTGGGGCCCGTCATGGTCGGCCCCAGCTCATCGCACACCGCCGGCGCCCTGCGCTGCGCCCAAGTTGCCGCCAGCCTGCTGGAAGGCCGCATCACTAAGGTCACCTTTGGCCTGTGGAACTCCTTTGCCCACACCTACCGCGGCCACGGCACCGATCGTGCGCTCGTCGCGGGCATCCTGGGCCTCGACACCGATGACGAGAACATCAAGCAGGCCTTCGACCTCGCGCACGAGCAGGGCCTCGAATATCACTTTGACATCAAGGGCGACGACGCCTCCATCCACCCCAACACCGTCGACATCGACATGGTCGACGACACGGGCGCCACGGCCCAGGTCCGCGGTGAGAGCCTGGGCGGCGGCAAGATGCGCATCAGCCGCATTAACGGCGTCGGCGTCGACATCTCGGGCATGTACTCCACACTCTTCGTGGCGCACTACGACGTCCCCGGCGTGCTTGCCGCGCTCACGAACCTGCTCGCCTACGCACACGTGAACATCGCCTTCTGCCGCACCTACCGCACCGAAGTGGGCGGCCAGGCCTACTCCGTCTTCGAGACCGACGGCGCGCCCGACGACACCGTCGTCCCCATGCTCCGCAAACTCGACAATGTCGATTACGCGACCTTTATCGAGCTCCCCGGTTCTGCCTCGTCGCTCTCCCCCGGTGTCTCGGCAAAGGAGATCTTCGACGACGGCGAGCAGCTGCTCGATGCGTGCGCCGAGCTCGGCCTGAATATCGGCGCCGTTATGGCCGTGCGCGAGGCGCGTCTGACCGGCGAGGCCCACGCCGTCGCCGCCATGCGCCGCGTGCTCGACGTCATGCGCGAGGAGACCACGACCCCCATCGTCAATCCGCAACGATCGCTCGGCGGGCTTATCGGCGGCGAGGCTAAACTCGTCGATGCCACCGGCCGCAACGATTTGAGCACGAGCCTGATGGGCACCGTTCAAACCGACGCCGTGGCCCGCGCGATGGCCGTGCTCGAGCGCTCCGCCACGATGGGAGTGATCGTCGCCGCTCCCACGGCAGGCTCCGCGGGTGTCGTGCCCGGCTGCGTGCTGACGCTCGCCGATCACCTTCAGCTCGACGACGAGCAGGTCATGGACGCGCTCTACTGCGCAGCCGCCATCGGCCTCAACCTCACCACGAGCGCCTGCGTCGCCGGTGCCGAGGGCGGCTGCCAGGCCGAGGTGGGAAGCGCCGCTGCCATGGCAGCCGCCGCGTTGGTGCAGATGCTCGGCGGCACGCCCGAGCAGGCGCTCGACGCCAGTTCCATCGCGCTGAGTAACCTGCTGGGCCTCGTTTGTGACCCCGTCGGTGGCCTCGTGGAGGTGCCCTGCCAAAACCGCAACGCCATTGGCGTGGCAGCGGCCTTTAGCTCGGCACAACTCGCCCTCGCAGGCATTAAGAGCTTGGTGCCGTTTGACCAGATGGCACATGTCATGCTCTCGGTGGGTCACGCGTTGCCGGCCACGCTGCGCGAGACGGCAAAGGGCGGCATCGCGCAGGCTCCGGCCGCACTTTCGACCTGTGCAAAATGCGGCGTGTGCGGATAACGGCAAAGAATGACTCAAAGGTGGGACAAATGTCCCACCTCTTTTGAATGCCACCGTTTCCGTACCACAAACAGCAGGGCAATCGCTATAATGCAAGCCCAGTAAAAACACGATGAGCCATAAGGCGAAATTCGAAGGATATGCATACGATGTCGCAAAACGATCGAACTCAACTGATTCCCGATCCGCAGCAGCCGAGCAGGCACACCGGCGGCGTTCAGTCACCGCGTCCTATCACGCCGAGCCACGGTCAGCAGCGTGGTGCTGCAAACGCTTCCCAACGCCCAAACCAACAGCGACAGCAGCGCCAGGCAAACGGCAATGCGCCCAAGCAGCCCCCCACGCACGCCCGAGGCGATCGCGGCCCCGCGCGCAAGTCCGCCGGCAACAATAAGTCGGGCAAAAAGACGACGCTCTTTGTCGTCTTGGGTCTTATCGTCATTGTCTATATCGTAGGAATCGTAGCGTTTTCGCAGCTAGCCTACCCCAACACCACCATCGCCGGCGTCGACGTCTCGTTCTCCAACGCTTCGTCTGCCGCTACCAAGGTCAATTCGGCATGGAAGCACTATAAGCTCACCGTGACAGGCGATGACTTTAGCTGGACCTATCAGCCCGAGTCCGATGAGCCCATCGTCGATGGCGAAGCTGCCGCAAAAGAGATCATTAGCCATAACGAAGCCTTTATCTGGCCGGTCCGTCTCGTAGAGTCTTTTAGTGGCAAGACCAAAACAACCGCTGCCTCCAACGAAGTCGATCTTGATCAAGACGTCGACCTGTCCATGCTCTCCGATACCTTTGACCAAAAGAAGTTTGAGAAGGATCTGGGCGCCGCCATCGACGAGTTTAACGAGGGGCGTTCGGGCACGTTCGAGGCCAATAGCTCCTATGACGAGCAGGCCGGCAAGTTTACCGTCGAGAAGGCGCGCTCCAACGAAAAACTCAACCGCGAGCATGTCATTAAGTATGCCGAGCTCGAGCTTGCCTCGCTGGCCGAGACCGTCGATCTTACGAAGCTCGGCAACGATGCCTATGAGCCGCTCAATGGAACGCTGACCGATGATCAGATTCAGGCCGCATGCGATACCGCCAACAACTTCCTGGGCGTCAACGTGACCCTCAAGCTCAACGGCGAGGATGCCGGCAAGGTTGATGGCAGCTCCGTGTTGCAGTGGATCAGCTTTGCCGATCCGGCCAATCCCACGCTCGATACGTCGCAGATCAGCAGCTGGGCAGCCGAGCTCGCCAACGGCTTTAATACCGTGGGCTCCACTCGCTGGTGGACGCGCGCCGATGGCAAGCAGTGCGCCGTCGAAGGCGGCGACTTTGGTTGGTCCATCGACAGCAGCTCGCTCGCCAAGCAGGTCGAGGACGCCATTAACAACAAGCAGACCGGCGAAATCGAGATCAAGTACTCCCAGAAGGCCGACACCTTTACCGCAAAGGGAGAGCCCGACTGGAAGGCGTATATCGACGTCGACCTGTCAGAGCAGCACGCGCGCTACTATGACGAGAGCGGCAATATCGTGTGGGAGGCCAACTTTATTTCCGGCAAACCGGGCGAAGACGCCACCCCCGAGGGCGTGTGGCAGATCAACAGCAACGACGGCGGCAGCACCCTGATCGGAGCCAAAGACCCCGAGACGGGTAAGCCCAAATACGAGAGCCCGGTGAGCTACTGGATGCCGTTCGAGGGCAACATGATCGGTTTCCACGATGCCACCTGGCAAAACGACAAGAGCTTCGATAACGCCGAGTCGTACAAGTGGTGCGGCAGCCACGGTTGCATCAACCTGCGCCTGGCAGACGCCAAGGCACTTCACGACTGCATCAAAGTCGGCCTGTGCGTGGTTGTCCACTCGTAGTGCAACGCGCGCATTCCTACAACGTGGAACTGCTGCGACCAATCTAACAGTTCCGAAAGAAACCGTCCTATGCGCCCGACCCAACCGGTGGGCGCATATAATTATCGAGGTTCTTTCTATAAAGGAGACGCTATGCCGAATGTTCCCACGATCACCCCGGGCCCGGATGATACCGAGCGCACGCCCGAAGGTGTCACCGAAACGATTCCTCTGATTACAAACGCACATGCCAACAAACAGAGCGGACGCACGAACGATACGGCCGAGATTTCCGATGAAGAGGCATATGCCAAGCTCAAGGCAAAGCGTGCCGAACGTCGACGCAAAAAGCTGATTCGACGCGGTATTGCCGCCGGCGTCGTGGGTGCCATCGCGCTCATTGCCATTGTCGCAACCCTGGTTATCAATGCGCAGCCAAAGGGCACTAGCGGGCCTGTGACCGACATGGTGACCGAGGGCACGTTTACCACAACGGTCGAGGCGAAAGGCCAGCTCAAACCTATTTCGTCCTCAGTGGTCTCCCCTTCTGTCGACGGCACGGTCGATTCGATCAACGTGCAGGCAGGCCAATCCGTCAACGAGGGCGACGTGCTTATGACCATTAAAAACGACGAGCTCGATCGCAACGTTGCCGAGGCGCAGCGTGCAGTTGCAGCCGCTCAGGAAGACCTCGCCAACGCGCAGAAAGCCGCAACCGCCGCGCGGGCCACACCGACGACGGACGCCGATGGAGCTTCCGCAGCGGCTGGCGTCTCCGCCGCATCAGAGGACACGAACGCCGTATCGGCCGCGCAGCGCAGCCTCGCATCGGCCCAGGCAAACCTCGACCAGGCGAACGCCAAGGCCGCCAGTCGCACGGTAACGGCCCCGAGCTCGGGTAGCATCGTGGAGCTCAACGCCAAGGTGGGCGCCACGGTAACAGGCGGCATGATCATGGGCGAAAGCGATACGAGCGGGGGCAAGCAGTGCATGCAGATCGCCGACCTATCTAAGATGAAGGTAACCGTGCAGGTGGGCGAAAAGGACATCGCCAAGATCGCCGTTGGGCAGAGCGCCAACGTCACGTATCCCGCGTTTCCCGATATTGTGAGCCAGGGCACCGTCACGGCTATCGCGTCGGTGGCAAACTCCGACGCCGCCAACGGTGGCGGCAGCGTGACCTTTAACGTCGACATCCTCATCGAGGCGCCCGACGCGCGCCTGAAGCCGGGCATGACGGCCGAGGTCTCGGTGGTGACCGAGCAGCTCGACGACGTGGTGATGGTGCCGACGATGGCGCTCATGACCGAAGACGGCGAACACTATTACGTCAACGTGGCAACCGATGACGAGGGCAAGCAAACCCATCGCGTGAAGGTGGCCGTCGTGACGCAAAACGACAACGAAGCCGTAGTCGGCAAGACACAGGTCAAGCGCGACGACCAGGGCAACGAGATCAACCCCAACGTGCCGGTTACCAAGCTGCGCGATGGCGACACCCTCGTCATGGACACCGGAGCGGACGCAACGGCTGACGGCGGCTACAGCGCGGATTCGAGCAGTATGTCTGCCGATGAGGACATGTAATGCGTCCCGTTATCGACATCCGCAACGTGCACCGCATCTTTGAGAGCGAGGCAGGTTGCGCTCACATCCTGCACAACGTGAGCCTGGCGGTAAATCCCGGCGAATTCGTCGCTATCACTGGCCCCTCGGGTTCGGGCAAATCAACGCTCATGAACATCCTAGGCTGCCTGGATAAGCCGACGGCGGGCGACTATTACCTGCAAGGGCTCAACGTGGCCGAGCTCGATGATGACGAGCTCACCGAAGTCCGCGCCCTGAGCATCGGCTTTGTCTTTCAGAGCTTCAACCTGCTGCCGCGCCTGTCGGTTATCGAAAACGTCATGCTGCCGCTGGCCTACACCAATGTGCCCCGTAGCCAGCGCGAAATGCGCGCCGTGCACGCGCTACAGGCCGTCACGCTACCGGTCGACCACTGGGACCACCGCATATCCGAGCTCTCGGGCGGCCAGATGCAGCGCGTCGCAATCGCGCGCGCCCTCGTCAATGACCCGCCCATCATTCTGGCCGACGAGCCGACGGGAAACCTGGACTCGACAACCGGAGCGCTCGTCATGGAAACCTTCCATAAGCTCCAGAAGCGCGGCAAGACCATCGTGCTCATCACACATGACCCTGGCATTGCCGCCGAGGCCGACCGGGCCGTGACCATTCGCGACGGACGAATCCATGACGGCGCGTATATTCCACATGCACCGAAGACCCTACGTAGCGCCGTAGATAGCCTGCCCATGATTTCCGCCTCCGCCAACCCGCCGAAAGGAGTGGTGGCATGAGCGCCCGCGATCTCATCCAGGAAGCCCTTCACTCGCTCGAGGCCAACAAGGGGCGCAGCCTGCTCACCATCCTGGGCATTGTCATCGGCATCGCCTCGGTTATCGCCATGACTTCGCTCATCGGCGGCATCCAAAACAGTTTGGTCAACAGTCTGGGCCTCAATGCGGCACGCATGGTGCAAATCTATTCGTCGCAAGAACTCACCGAGTCGGACATCGAGAAGCTTCAAAAACTGGTGCCGCAGATAGAGCAGATCGGCATTGTCGACAGCGCGTATACCGAGTACAAAACCGGCGATAAAAGCTATACCGTCATGGCACAGGGTGTCGATAGCGACATGCTCGACGCCGTGGGGGCCAGCAAGCTCGTTGCGGGGCGCACCTATTCCCAGGCCGAGTCCCAATCAGGCTCGCACGTGGCGCTCATCAGCCGCGGCGGCGCCGATCAGCTTTACGGCAACGAACAGGATGCGCTGGGGAAAACCATTAAGGTGTCCAACGGCGAGGTGCAGATTGTAGGCGTGATTGATGGCGGCAGCGACTCCATGGGCTCGCTCACGCTGTATATGCCACGCGAAACCATCTCCGGGCTGTTTGGCGACGAGAATCCTTCATTCCCCAGCGTGACGGCACTTGCCGCCGAGGGCACGGACATGGATGAACTCTGCAAGACCATCGAGTCCAAGGTGCGCGCGATGAAGGGCATCGCGGAGGAGGATGAGTACGACAGTGTATCGGCGACATCCATGAAAAGCGCCATCGATGCACTCAACTCCTTTATGGGCGCGTTCTCGCTCATCATGGGTGCTGTCGCCAGCATCTCGCTGCTTGTCGGCGGTATCGGCATTATGAATATGATGCTTACCAACGTAACGGAGCGCATTCGCGAGATCGGCATCCGCCGCGCTCTGGGCGCCAGTCGTCGCGATATCACCGCGCAGTTTTTGGCCGAGTCCTCGGCGCTGTGCGTCACCGGCGGACTGTTGGGTGTCCTGATAGGCTATCTGCTAGCCTGGGGCCTCGCGATGTTTGCCTCCGGATCCGGGATTCTTGGCGAGCTCGGAGCCAGCGGGCAAATCATACCGAGCTTTTCAATCGCCACGGTGCTGCTGGCCTTCGCCGTCTCCGTCGGCATCGGCGTAATCTTTGGCTTCTACCCCGCTCGCCGCGCGGCAAAGCTCAACCCGGTGGAGTGCCTACGCTACCAGTAAGCCAGCACCAACAAGTTGCGGTGAATTATGGACTGAATATGCTATCTAGCAGCAAAAACAGACACTATTTCACCGCAACTGATTGAAGGGCCCTAGGCGCGGCGAGCGCCTAGCGCGCGAACTCCCGTAAGAGCGCGTCTTCCACTTCCCGAAGCGAAAGGGCCCCGCCTCCCTCGGCGGGACGGGTGACCACGATGCAGTGCGCTCCCGCATCGCGCGCGGCAGCGAGCTTCTCGGCCGTGCCGCCTACGGTTCCCGAGTCCTTGGTCACAAGCCACTGGGCGCCCACCTGCCGAAGCATCGCCTCGTTGAGCTCGCGGGTGAAGGGCCCCTGCATGCCGATGACGTGCGACGGCGAAAACCCCGCGTCGATGCACTTCGTTATAGCACCGGGCAGCGGGAGCACACGCACGAAGAAGCGCTCCGCGAAATCGGCGACACGCGTGTAGGGAGCAAGCTCCTTGCTCCCCGTCGTGAGAAGCGCGCGACCCGGGTTCTCGGAGAGAAAGCGCGCCGCGCAGGCAATCGACGCGACCGGCACGACGCCTTTGGGCAGCGCCTCGGCCGGGCGCGTAAGGCGCAGGCATCGTGCACCCACGGCGAGCGAAGCGGCCCGGATGTTGCCGCTTGCGAGCGTAGCGAAGGGGTGCGTGGCATCGACGACGATGCGCGCGCCGGAAAGCTCGCGCTCCATGTCGGCCTCGTCGAGCCTGCCCGCCTGCACCTCGATGCCCGGAAGCTCGCCCAAAAGCTCTCCTCCGTACTCGGTTGCCGCGTAGGCACGGGCGGGGATGCCCGCCCCGCTCGCCCATTCGCACAGAAGACGGCCCTCGGTGGTGCCGGCGAAGATGCGCAGCGCCGGCACGGATGCGGGGGCCGTCACTTCGCGCCACCCGTGCGCGTGATCTGGTAGAGCAGCGCGTTCATAATGGCGGCCGCCACGGTCGAGCCGCCCTTGCGACCCCTCGCGACGATGGCCGGCACGCGTCGCGCGAGTAGCTCCTCTTTCGCCTCGACCACGTTCACAAACCCGACCGGCACCCCAACGACGAGCGCGGGCGCGATCTTCCCCGCGTCAATGAGCTCGGCGAGGCGCAGAAGTGCTGTGGGAGCGTTGCCGACGGCCACGATAAGCGGACCCTCGATGCGGCAAGCTTTGTCCATGCTCGCAACGGCGCGAGTCGTGCCCGCGGCGCGCGCCGTTGCGGCGACATCAGGGTCGGCCATGTAGCACACGGCCTTGCAGCCGAGCTTCGCGAGCGCGGGCTTGCTTATGCCTGCGAGCGCCATGTTCGTGTCGGTGAGCACCGTGGCCCCTGCGCGCAGTGCGTCGAGCGCACAGTGCGCGGCATCATGGGTGAACACGAGGGAATCGGCGTACGAGAAGTCGGCAGTGGTGTGGATGACGCGCTTCACGACGGGCTCTTCGAGCGGCGGGAACGTGCGGCCGCCAAGCTCTTCGGTGATGATCTCGAAGCTGCGCTGCTCGATGTCGCCGGGCGCCATCTCCTTGGAATCCATCTAGTACTCCACTCCTTCCCTTGCACCTATCCCCTGAGCGTAGGGGTGTTTCTCGCACCGCATCTCGGTTATGTAGTCGGCCTTCTCCACGATCTTGCGGGAAGGCGCGCGCCCGGTGAGCGCTACTTCGACGCCGCGCGCGGACATATCGAGCGCGCGGTCCACGAGTGCCTCGTCGACAAGCCCCTTCGAAAGCGCGTCGAGCGCCTCGTCGAGCACGAGCAGCCCCTCCTGCGCGCCCTCGAGCTCGGCGAGCGCGGAAGCGAGGTTCCCATCGTGCAGCTCGCACGTCGCGGCAAGTTCTTCCGGCGTCATCGACCAGGTGAACTTGTCCGACACCTTCCCCGCGAACACGGGCACGCCGAAATGCCCGGCGAGCAGGCGCGCCTCCCCGCTTTCGCCGTCTTTCAGGAACTGCACGACGACGACGCGGCGGCCTGCGGCGAGCATGCGAAGGGCGAGCCCCATCGCCGCCGTGGTCTTGCCTTTGCCGTCGCCATGATACACGTGGATCATACGCCCTCCTCGATAATGCGGTAGACATACTCCATGTCGAGCGCCCCGCGCACGACGTCGGCCAGGCGGTCGAACTCGCGCGCACGGTGATCGGCCGCGGACGCCGCGCCCGCAGCACCCACGACGCTCTCGGGCAGGCCGCGCATGCGCGCGAGCGAGCGCGCGAGGGCGAGCGCCACCCCCGGTTCGTCGAACAGGCCGTGGAGATAGGTTCCGAACACGTTTCCGCAGGCCGCGCCTTCTGGTTTGCCGCCAATCGTGCCCGCAGGGACGCAGGAGACGGTCGTTTCGCCGTCGTGAATCTCGTACCCGCGCGCCGTCATGCCGTTCCACACCGAAAACGCGTCTTGGGCGCCCGTGATGCGCAGCTCCGACTGGGCGAGGCGCTTTTCCTCCTTGAACACCGTACTTGCAGGGATGAGCCCGAGCCCGCGCGCGGTGCCAGCGCCTTCCCTGCCGTGCGGATCGGAAAGCAAGTCTCCCAAAAGCTGGTAGCCTCCGCATATGCCGAGCACCGGCGTGCCCGCGCCCGAAAGCGCGCGTACACAGGCTCCGATGCCGCTAGCCGCAAGCCAGCGTGCGTCGTCGAGCGTGGTCTTCGAGCCGGGGAGCACCACCAGGTCGGGTCGGCCCAGATCGGTCGTCGAGGAAACGTAGCGCACGCCCACGCCGGGCACGCGCGAAAGCGGGTCGAAGTCGGTGAAGTTCGACAGATGCGGAAGGCGCACGACGGCGACGTCGATGACGCCGCGCGCCTCGCGGGCAGATAGGCGCGGCGCGAGCGAGTCCTCGTCGTCCAGGTCGAGCGTAAGATACGGCACGACCCCCACGACGGGAACCCCGCACATCTTCTCGAGCGGGGCCAAACCCGGGCGCAGGATTTCCACATCGCCGCGGAACTTGTTCACCACAAGCCCCCGCAAAAGAGCGCGATCCTCGGGCGCAAAGAGCGCGACCGTGCCGTAGAGCTGGGCAAACACCCCACCTGGGTCGATGTCGCCCGCGAGCAGCACGGGGGAGGACACGGCGCGCGCGAGCCCCATGTTGACGATGTCGTTTTCGGCAAGGTTGATTTCGACGGGGCTGCCGGCGCCCTCGATGACGATGACGTCGTTTTCCTCCGCGAGCGAATCGAACGCCTCCAAAATCTGCGGCATGAGCGCCTTCTTTCGCGCGAAGTAGTCCCTCGCAGCGAAGGCTCCCTGCACCTTGCCGGCCACGATGAGCTGGCTTCGGTGGTCGTTTTCGGGCTTGAGCAGGATGGGGTTCATGCGCACGTCGGGCGCGATGCCGCACGCCTCGGCCTGCATGATCTGGGCGCGCCCCATCTCGAGCCCATCGGCCGTGACACCGCTGTTGAGCGCCATGTTCTGGCTCTTGAAGGGAGCCACGCGCAGTCCGTCCTGCGAAAGCACACGACACAGCCCCGCCGCAAGCAGGCTCTTCCCCGCGTTCGACATGGTGCCCTGGATCATGATGGGCTTCGCCCTACCCACGGGTATCGACCTCCTTCGCCGAGCCTCGGCCATCCGCGAACGCCATAGCGCCGCTGCAAGAAGCGCCGCCCCGTTCGTCGGGTTCGCCTTCGCCCGATGCGCCTTCCGCCCGAAGCGCGCGGCTGAACGCCATCGCAAGCCGGGCGTTCTCCTTGCGCGTGCGCACCGCGACGCGGCACCAGAAACGGGACAGTACCGAAAACGAGTCGCACGTGCGGACCAAAACCCCCTGTTTATACAGGCGCTCGGGGATGTCTTTCGCCGGCGTGCGGACTAAAAGGAAGTTCGCATCCGACGGCACGACGGAAAGCCCGAGCGAGGAGAGCTCGTGGGAAAGCCACGCTCGCTCGCCCGCCAATACATCGCGCGTGCGCGAGACGTATTCAGCGTCTTCCAGGGCGGCGATGCCCGCGGCCTCGGCGACGGAGGAGACGGGCCACGCCTGCCCCGCCCGGCGAATCCCCTCGATGAGTTGGGCGTTTCCGCTGATCAGATATCCCAACCGCAACCCCGCCATTCCGTAGAGCTTGGTAAACGCGGAGAGCACGGCCACATGGCGCGAACACGCGGCGCGTGCAGCCACGCTCCTTTCGCGGGCGTCGGGCGCAAATCCGAGGAAGCACTCGTCCACGACGAGCAGCGCGCCCACCTGCTCGCAGCGGCGAGCCGCGGCATCGATCACGCTGGGGTCGACGAGGCGCCCCGTCGGGTTGTTCGGGTTGCAGAGGTATGCCACGTCTCCCGGCCCCTCAATCGCGCGGGCGAAGGAGGCGGGCACGTCGAAGTCGTCCGCTTCGGAGAGCGGGAACTCCTGCACGCATGCGCCGTAGTACGATGCCGCCTCCGCATATTCAGAGAACGTCGGCGCGCACACGACGATGCGTTTCGGGCGCACCGCCGCGGCGAGCCGCCAGATGATGTCGGACGCGCCCGCGCCGCAGACGATAGTATCTTCGGGTATGCCCTGGGCGCGCGCTAGGGCGCGAACGAGGGCGAGGCTTTCCCTATCGGGGTAGGCGTCGATTCGAGAAAGCGCCTTGCAAGCTGCGGCGAGGGCGCGCGGCGAGGGCCCTGCCGGATTCACGTTCACCGAGAAGTCAATGAGGTCGGAGGCGCCCCCTTCGCAAGCGATGCCGAGCGATTGCGTGCTACCCCCATGCGCACGGGCGCGCAGGATTCCCCCGGCAACCCGGGGCGCGACGTGGTCTTCCCTCATGCCATCGCCCCCACGGCGAGCACGACCGCCGCACGCGCGGCACCGAAGACGACGAGCGCGCATACGGACGCGGCGAGCATGAGCCTTGTCGCCCGGGCGATGTCGCCCCACTCGATTTCGCGGGACGCATCGCCTATCGTCGGTTTCTCAACGAGCTTGCCAAAATACACCGCGGGTCCTGCCAGGCGCAGCCCGAGCGCGCCCGCGCACGCTGACTCGGTCTGCGCCGCGTTCGGGCTCGCATGGCGACGCCTGTCGCGGCGCCAGATGCGCGCCGCCCCGCGCGCGTCGAGCCCGAAGATCGGGCATACGGCGATCATCAGCAGGGCCGATAAGCGCGAGGGAATCCAGTTCGCCGCATCGTCGAGGCGCGCCGAGGCGCAGCCGAAGTCGATGTAGCGCTCGTTTTTGTAGCCCACCATGCTGTCGAGCGTGTTCACCGCCTTGTACGCCATGCCCAAGGGCGCACCCCCGATCATAAGGTAGAAAAGCGGCGCGATGACGCCGTCGCTCGCGTTCTCCGCCACCGTTTCCACGGCGGCGCGCGCGACGCCCTGCTCGTCGAGAACAGACGTGTCGCGTCCCACGATGAGCCCGACGGCTTCGCGCGCCGCGACAAGGCCGCCCTTCGAGAACGCGCGGGCCACGGCCAGGCTCTGGCGGCGCAGCTCGCATGCCGCGAGAATCTGATAGCTCGCCCATGCCTCGACCACGAAGCGCAAGCCGGAGTGAACCATGCCACAAAGATGTAGGATACCCCAGGTCAAAAGCCCACACGCAAGCGGAAGCGCCACGGCGAGCACAAGCCCTGCGGCGCGCGTGCCCGCGGACGTTTGCGGGAATGCGCCCCGCAGGCGGCCTTCGGCCCACGTGATCGCGCGCCCCATGGCGACGACGGGATGGGGAAGCCAGCGCGGGTCGCCGAAGGCAAGGTCGGCGGCGAACCCGGCGGCGACGGCAAGAATCGTCATCACCGGGCATCGCCCCCCGAAGCGGGGCGAACGTCGCGAAGGCAGCGCCCATCCCAGGTGGCGACCCATGCGCCGCCCGGCTCGGTATGCACCTCGAAATATCCCATTTTCGGGACAGCTAGCTCGGAGAGCAACGCTTTCACGGTACCCGCGTGAACGACGAAGACGGCGCGCCCACTCCCCTGGGCGCGCTCCGATTCGCACGCCTCCCGAAACGCCGCGACGACGCGGCGGGTGAAATCGCTCTTGCGCTCGCCATGCGGGCAGCGCGTCTCGCACCAGGAGTCTACCCAGACGCGGTAGCGCGCATCCTCTTTAAGCTCGGCGGCGCTTCGCCCCTCGAAGTCGCCGAAATCCATCTCTCGAAGACCGGGGCACGCCATAAACTCCGCATTCGGGAAGAGGATGCGCGCCGTCTGGTCGGTGCGGGCCATACCGCTCGTGATAACACGGAACACGTCACGATAGCACGCGAGGTCGCGCAAAGCGCGCTCGCCCGCGCTCGACAGGGGCTCGTCGGTGCCCGCCCCGCTGTAGCGATGGTCTTCCGTGCCAGACGTGGCACCATGGCGCACGAAGACGACTTCCAAAGGCGCGCCCGCGCCCTGCGTCCCACGAGGCGCATCGTCAAGGTTTCCTTTGATGACCTGGGGTATCCCGCACGTCATGCGCACGACGACGTCGGCGCGCGCAGCGAGCGCGCATCCCAGGCGCCCCGCGCGCTCGCGCCATTGGGCGTCTTCCGCACACATGGGGACGACCCCCGAGCCGACCAAGGGCAGAATCACTGCGTCGAAGCCAATCAGCCGCTCGAGCGCCCGGTCAGCGTCGAGCGCGCGTACGAGTTCCTCAGCACGGTACGCGACGCGGCCGGCAAAAGCCGCGGGCACGCCGTCCTCCCCAAGCTGCGCCGCGTCGACGAAATCGTCCGCCGCGAACCCGAGCTTTTCGCGCACGAAGGTCCTCTTCCCCGAATGCGCGCCACCTACCACGAGCATCATAGGAGCATGCCCCCCGCCACCAGCATGGCAAGCATCGCGAGCTCGGCCCATTGCAGAAACCATCCGGCCAAATCCCCCGTCACCCCGCCGAATCGGGACAGGGCAACATGGCGGTACCACGCGAGCGCCAAAAGCCCCGCCACCGCCATAAGGGCGCCGACGGCCTGAGCGCACGCGACCATCCCTGCAGCCGAAGCCGCAGCGAAAGCGCAAAGCGGCACGACGATCGCCGCGCGCTTCTTCGCAGGCGAGAGCCCCGCGGCCATGCCGTCCGCCCGCGCGGCAGGCCAGCATTCAACGGCGAGCCCCGAAAGGGCGCGGGAGAACACGAGCGAGCACAGAAGCGCGAGGAACGCCCCCGCCGTAAGCGGCAGCGCGGTGAACAGGGAAAACTGCAGAATAAGGTACACAACAACACCGATGACCCCGAAGGCGCCCGCCCGCGGGTCGTGCATGATCTCGAGCTTTCGCTCGCGCGGGGCCCAACTTGCAAGCGCATCGGAGGTGTCGCAGAGCCCGTCTAGGTGGATGCCTCCCGTCACCGCCACAGGCAACGCCACGAGCACGGCCGCGACGATGGTCGCGGGCACGCCGAGCAGGTTCGCCACGTGCCCCCACGCCGTCATGAGGAAGCCTTCCGCAACGCCCACCAGGGGAAACGCGGCAAGCGCATGGGTTGATCCGAAATCGGTCCAGGCCGATTTCGGGACGGGGATGCGCGAGAACGTTCCGAACGCCGCGCCGATTGCCTCTGCTATCTTCACCTTGTAGGTCCTTCGCCTTTCATCCACACGGGAATCCCGCATACCACTTCGACTGCGCGGTCGGCCAGCGCCGCCACGCCCGCGTTCACGCGCGCGAGCGCGCGACTCCATGCCTCGGTCCCCTCATCGTAGCGCATCCCATCGGCGAACACGTCGACGGAGACCACCACCGTATACGCAGCGGCCTGAGCGAGCCGTTCGATGTCTCCGAGCACCTCGCGCGCCGCAACGTCGGGGTCACGTGGGGACAAGCCGCCTTCCGCGAAGAGCTCGTTCGCAACCAGATTGCCCACGTCCTCCAAAAGAAGCGTGCAGCCGCGCGGAAGCCCGGACACTGCGGCGCCCACGTCACGCGTGCACTCGAGGGTGGAAAACCCCTTGCCCTCGCGCAGCGCCCGATGGCGCGCGATGCGGCGGGCGCCCTCTTCCCCGAAGGGCTCCATCGTTGCCAGGTACACGCGGGGGCCGTCGTGCCCGAGGCACAGGGACTCGGCGTAGGCGCTCTTGCCGCTCGCGGCGGCGCCGATGACGAGCGTCACCGTCATTTCCCGGCCTCGAAATGCTCGTAAGCAGCCATGCCAGTCGCCGTGAACGTCTTCCCATCCCGGTACACGCGCAGCGCCGAATCCAGAAGGGGCAGATACGCCATGGCGCCCGCGCCCTCGCCCAAGTGCATGCCTGCGTCGAGGGGTGCCTTTATGCCGAGCTCGCGAAGGAGCTCCCGGCTTGCGGGTTCGCTTGATGCGTGGGTGCCCACGAGGTAGCCCAAGGCGTTGGGGCACAGGCGCGCCGCGCACAGGGCCGCCGTGCAGGATATGACCCCGTCGAGGAGCGCCGGCGCCTTCGAGGCCGCGGCCCCCAGGTAGAAGCCGCACATCGCCGCAATGTCGAAGCCGCCCACCTTCGAGAGCACGTCGATCGGGTCGGCGGGAACGGGCGAGTTCGCATCGATAGCGCGCTCGACCACGTCGCGCTTGCGCGCGAGCGAGGCGTCCGAGAGCCCCGCGCCGCGCCCGACGAGGCTCCGCGCGTCCGCCCGGATGAGCACTGCGGCCACCGCCGCCGAGGTGGTCGTGTTGCCGATGCCCATCTCGCCCGCGGCGAGAAGGCGCACGCCGGCGCGGGCAAGTCCGCACGCGACGGCGATTCCGACCTCGATCGCGCGCACGGCCCCATCGCGAGACATAGCGGGGCCGTACGCGATGTTGCCGCTCCTCCGCCGCACGTTCGCGCGCACCATGCGCGCGTCTTCTATGCCCCGGGCCATACCCACGTCGACGGGCACGACCTCGGCACCCGCGAACGCAGCCATGCGGCAGGCGCTCGTGGCCCCCTCGCACATGTTGCGCGCGACGACTCGCGTCACGTCTTGCCCGCTTTGCGACACGCCTTCGGCAACGACCCCGTTGTCGGAGAAGAATACCGCGAGCGCACGGGGGAACTCGACCACCTCGGCGCTCCCCTGAGCTGCGGCGATACGCGCGACGGCGTCTTCAAAGTCGCCCAATCCCCCCAAGGGGTGCGCGATGGAGTCCCACGCGGCGTACGCGGCGGCGCGGGCGCACTCGTCTGCGGGCGCGATCCGGGAGAGCGCGGCTTCGAGCACGGCGCCCGGCGCCGACGAGAACGCGCGCTCGACTTCCTCGCGGATGCAGGCAAGCGCGGTTTCGGTTGCTTCAGCCATGCCGTCTCCTCTCTGCGAACGACGCTGCGGCAGACACGAACGCGCGCGCAACGTCGGGGTTCGCAGGATAGTACACATGCGGGAAGCCCGCAACCAGGGACGGGGTGGTCGTCATGCACGGCCAGCCCTTGTAGCGCCGGGGCTTCTGCGCCCAGAAGTCGCCGCCCGGGCAGGTGGACTGCCAGTAGTGGAACTCGTGCGCGCGGATGCGTGTGCCGCGCGGCCCGTAGAGCCCGTCGCGTTGGGAAGTGAGCTCCACGTACCCGAAATGGGACAGCCTTCCCCCGTTCTCGCTTGCGCCCTCAAGGGCGCCCGCAACAGGCCAGCGCGACCCCTCGCTATCGGCGATTTCGCGCTGCAGGTACAGAAACCCACCGCATTCGGCGACCGTCGGCATGCCGGATTCCACCGCGCGCCGCACCGCCTCGCGCATCGGCGCGTTCTCGGAGAGCTGCCGCGCATGGAGCTCCGGGTAGCCACCCCCCAGATAGAGGGCGCTTGTCCCCCGGGGCAACTCGCTATCACACAGGGGGCTGAAAAAGGCCAGCTCGCAACCCAGGTCCTCGAGCGCGCGCAGGTTCTCCTCGTAGTAAAACGAGAACGCCTCGTCACGCGCGACGGCGACGATGGGCCGCGCTCCCGCGATCGGCTCCAACCGGTAAGGTTCCTCGCGGATATCGGGTGCCGTCGCCGCTATTTCGAGCAAGCGGTCGACGTCGACGCTCTTTTCCACCAGCTCGGCCATCTTGTCGATGCGCGCGGAGAGCTGCTCGACCTCGTCGGCGGTCACAAGCCCCAGATGCCGGCTTTCGAGCGAGAACGCCTCGTCGGCGGGGATATTACCCAAAACCGCGACGCCCGTGTGCTTCTCGATCGCAGGCGCCGCGTAGGCGCAGGCAGCGGCGCTCGTCTTGTTCAGCAAGACGCCGCGCACGTTCGCACAAGGCAGGAACTCGGCGATGCCGCGGATTACGGCGGCGAGCGATAAAGACGCCCCGCGCCCGTTCACCACTAAAACGACCGGCGTTTCCGTGTCGCGAGCAACCTGGTAGCTGCTCGCGTCGGCCACGCCGGGCGCCATGCCGTCGTAGAAGCCCATGACCCCCTCGAGCACCGCGACATCCGCGCCCGCGGCGCCGCGTGCGAGCAGGGCGCGCAGCGTCGGGGCGTCGGTGAAGAAGCCGTCTAAGTTGCCAGAGCGCGCACCCACGACGCGGCGATGAAAGAGCGGGTCAATGTAGTCGGGGCCGCATTTGAAGGCCGCGCATGCAAGGCCGCGGCGCGCGAGCGCGCGCAGGAGCGCGCACGTTACGACCGTCTTGCCGCTCCCGCTCGAGGGCGCAGCGACCATGAAGCGCGGGATGGACGTGCTCACCGGGCGCCGCCTTCCCCACCTGCACCACGCGCGCTGACGAGGAACACGGGGTTTTGCGCCTTCATAAGATGGTGCGAGCCTACAGCCTCGGCGCGAGCGGCCGACACCTGGCACGCCTCGAACCCCTTAAAGCGCGAACCCGAGAGGAGCGCGCACGCCTCGGTGAGCGTCTCAACGGTGACGCATGGCACGCACAGGCGAACCTGCGAGTTCTTCTCGAGCGCCGCCTCCACGATGGAGGGAAGCTCGCCCGCGCTCCCGCCGACGAACACGGCGTCGGGGACGGGCAGTTTCGCGAGCGCTTCGGGGGCGACGCCGGGGACCGCATGAACGTTGCCGCACCCGAATGCATCCGCGTTCTCTCGGATGAGCCGCACGCCGGTCGCGTTGCGCTCGACCGCCCATACCGACCCCGCTCGCGCGACGAGCGCCGCCTCGATCGACACGCTCCCCGTGCCGGCGCCGACGTCCCACACGGTGTCGGTCGCAGTAAGGCGCAGCTTCGCGAGCGCGACGGCGCGCACCTCCTGCTTGGTCATGGGAACGTCGCCGCGGATGAAGAGCTCGTCGGGAATGCCCGAGGAAGCGTACGGCCAGCGGGGGCTCGCGGCGCGGGATGCGCCCGCAGAGTCCGCCGCGGAAGAAGCCGCCGCAGGCGCAGACGCGCCGGCCGGCGCCTCGAAGGCTGCGCTATAGCCCGCAGGCGACCCGGCGCCGCCTGCGAACTCGATAAGCATCACGTTCAAATCGTCGAACGTCTGACCTGCGATTTCACTTGCGGTCGCACAGGTGATGCGCTCGTCGGGGTACGACAGGCGCTCGGCCACCGTCACGCGCGCGTCCCCGAAGCCCGCCTGCACAAGCTCGCCCGAAAGCCGCGAGGGGTCTTCCCCGCCCGACGTGACGAGGAAGAGCTCACCTGCGCGCTCGGCCTCGGCCATGATGTCGCACGCCACGCCGTGAGCGCTCACGAAGCGCCAATCCTGCCATGGACGCGCAAGGCGCGCGGCGAGATACGACGCTGAGCTTATGCCGGGAACGACGCGCACGTCCACCTGCGCGTCGCCGGAGAGCGCCTCCACCAGGCGGCGCGCGCCGCTAAACAGCCCCACATCGCCCGTCATCACGACCACGGCGCGCCGCCACGACGCCGCATCCGTGAGCGCGGCGACGATGTCCGCCGTCTTCACGAGCTCGCATCTCACCACGTCGGGCGGCACGTCGATGCCGACAAGCGCGCGATGAGCGCCGATGATCACGTCGGCGATGTCGATCGCGTCGAGCGCCGCGCGCGAGAGCAAGTCGGGGTTTCCGGGCCCCGCCCCGATGATCGTTACCTTTCGCATGGAATCTCCCGATACCCGCGCGGCGTGACCATACGGCCGCCTACGCGCTTCGTGCCCGCGTTGCCGACGAACACGGTGGTGAACATGTCGGCATCGAGCTCCCCCAGCTCGGAGAGCCTGCACATGCCCGACTGCTGCCCCTCGCGCCCGATGTTGCGTACCCAGCCGCAGAGCGTGTCGGGGGCCTTCCATTCGAGCATAATCTTCGCCGCGCGCGAGAGCCTGTCGGCGCGCTTTCTACTGCGCGGGTTGTACAAACAGATGCAGAAGTCGGCGCTCGCCACGGCGGCGAGCCTGCGCTCGATGACCTCCCACGGCGTGAGCAGGTCGGAGAGCGACACGACCGCGAAGTCGTGAGCAAGCGGGGCGCCGAGCACCGCCGACCCGCTCTGAGCCGCGGTGGCCCCGGCGATAACTTCCACGTCTACATCGGGGTAGTCCTCCGCAAGCTCCAGCACGGGGCTCGCCATGCCGTACACGCCCGCGTCACCGCTGCACACGAGCGCCACGGCTTCTCCGCTCTGCGCGCGCGAAAGCGCCAGGCTGCACCGTTCGACCTCGTGCATCATCGGGGTCGCGAGATGCGCCGCGTCGGGCACGGCGGCGAGCGCGAGCTCCACGTATTTCGTGTACCCCACAACGATGTCGGCCGCCTCGAGCGCGCGCCGGGCCGCAATCGTCATGCCGTCGGGACCGCCCGGGCCGATCCCCACCACGAAGAGCTTTCCCATCACCGCTCCTTAAACGAAAGATCGATAGTTACCTTTGAAAACGCGACGGTCACGCCGCTGTGAGCGAGCTTCGGGAAGATAAGTTTGCCCCCGTCCGCGAGCGCCGCGCGCTCACACACGTTGTCGACCCCCACCGTCGCGCGCACGAAATCAGATGGCGAAACGCTGCCTTCGACCTGCGACAACTCCTCTGCGGAATACGTCGCAAGCGGGATATTGCGCGCGCGGCAGAAGGCGAGCAGACCCTCCTCATTCGCCTTCACGTCGATCGTCGCCGCCTCGCGCACGGCCGAAGGCGAGATACCCGCCTGCCCGCACGCGAGAAGAAACGCCTCCCCGATCGCTTCGGCGCACGCACCGCGACGGCACCCTATGCCCGCAACGATGCAGGGCACGACAAGGCGAAGCGGCTCGGGCGCAGTCGCCTGCGCCCGCACGCCCGCCGGCTTCCCCGTCTCACCGGCGGGCAAGACCTCGCCCGTTGTCTCCGCCGCGCGAACGGACGCACCTGCATTCGCGCCAGCGAACGGCGACACGACGATATCGGCCCGTGCGCGGTCGGACGCAATGTCAACCCCCTCAGGCGGCTGTCCCGAAATCGGCATGTCGGAATAGAGCGCCACGCGCCCGCCCGAAAGCAGCCGCGCCGACACTCGCTTGATAGCCTCGGGATTCGAAACGGGGAGCCCCTCACAGCGCGCCCACGTATCCACCGCCCACACGCCGCGGACGTCGGTCGCCGTGGTGATGACGGGGATGGCCCCTGCCGCGCGTGCCACAGTTTGCGCAAGCTCGTTCGCACCGCCCAAATGCCCCGACAAAAGCGGGACGGCAAAGCGCCCCGCCTCGTCGATCACCACAACCGCGGGATCGTTTGCCTTCGAGGCGACATGCGGCGCGATCGCCCGCACGGCGATGCCCGCCGCGCCCACGAACAGAAGCGCGTCCGATGCTTCCCACGCGAGCGCAGTCCATGCGCGCAGGTCGGCCTTCCCCTCGCCGAACCCGCGCGAAACGGAAACGTCCCAGCCAGGGTCATCTTCACCTGTCTGCGCGCAATCGGAAAGCGCGCGTGCAGTGCGCTCCGCCAACGCATACCCCCTCTCAGTGAACGCTATGCAGGAAACCCTCATCTAGCGCACCACCATCGTCGAGAAGTAGCTGCCCCGATCGGGCACATCGTCGAGCGAGCGGTACACGTGCTCGCCCGGAAGCCCACAGTCCTCTACGAGCTCGGCACCGTCGAAGGCGCCCTCCTCGCGAAGGATGCGCTTCGTGTCCGCAAACGAGCGGCGCGCCTTCATGACCACCTTCGTCCCAGGCCAGCCGATTGCGCGGCGCACCCCGTGCAGCACGCCTTTACTCATACGTCGCCCCCAATTCCCCGATAACCGCATCGGCGCCCGACGTGCGGAAAAGCTCGCGGCGCTCGGCGTCGAACACGACCGCGGCGATGTCGCATGCGCCCGCCGCGCGGCGGCGCAACCTGTCCTCGATTGCCGCAGCGAGCGAGGCGCGCGCAGCGTCCCCCACGCCGGCGGCCTCGATTACCTCGAGCGCCGCCGTGGTCGTGACCGACGACATGATCTCGCACACGGTCTTCGCGCCCGCGCCGGCCAAGGCCGCGTGGGCGGCCAGAATCTCCGCGCGGCAGTCGGCGGTACGCGAATGGGTGTCCATGATGCCGCCCGCGACCTTCACCAGCTTGCCGATGTGTCCCACAAGAAGGACATTGGTAAATCCCTCGCGAACGCAGCAATCAATCGCATCGCCCACAAAGTTGGAGATGAAGACCACCGGCGCACCGTTTAGGTGGAAATGCCCCGAGATGAACTGCGCGCCGTAGTTGCCGGGCGTGAGCACGACTCCGCGCCGCCCCATAGCCGCATGCTGCCGGATCTCGAGCTCGATGCTGTCGCGCAAGGCAGCGAGGCTGCGCGGCTCGACGATGCCCGTCGTTCCCAGGATGGAGATGCCGTCCTCTATCCCCAGGTGCGGGTTGAAGGTCTTTTCGGCAAGGGCAACACCCTCGGGTACCGAAATCGTCACAGCAATGTTTCCAGAAAAGCCGTGCGCGGCGCACACCTCACGCACCGCCGAAGTAATCATCGCGCGCGGCGTCGCGTTGATGGCGGCCGCCCCCACCGGCTGCTCGAGCCCGGGCAACGTCACGCGCCCCACGCCCACGCCGCCATCGACGGAAACTTCCGATTCGTGCGCGGGCACGTCCTTGCTGCCCGCAGCACCCGTGCCCGACCCCGCATGTTCCACGCGCGCGTACACGAGCACGCCGTCGGTCACATCGGCATCGTCGCCTGCGTCCTTTCGCACGGCGCACTGGGCGCACCCCTCGCCGATGCATGCGTCGACCACATCCGTCTCGACGGGCAGCCCGCCGGGGGTGACGATCGACACGCGGCCGACGGGCTTTCGTGACAAGAGCATCTCGCAGGCCGCCTTCGCCGCGAGCGCGGCGCAGCTCCCCGTGGTGTAGCCGCAGCGCAGGCGGGTCGTCCCGGTATATATGTAGTGCTCGAAGGCCACGCTAGCTACTCGCCTTCCGATACCCCGTGGCAAACGAAGGGTCGTAAAGCTTGCTGCGCTCGTACGACTCCGCTTGCGCGCCGTCGTGCGCAAGCCCGCCGCGAGCTCCGAGCACGCGGCCCACCACCACGAGCGCCGTGCGGTCGATGCCCTCTCGCGCGCCCGCATCGGCGAGCGTGCCCACTGTGCAGCGCACCACGCGCTCCTCAGGCCAGGTCGCCTTGTACACGAGCGCCGCCGGCTCGTCGGAGCTGCGGCCCGCGGCCAAAAGCTCGGCGGAAAGCTCGGCGAGCATACCCGAGCTCAGGAAGATGACCATAGTCGAGCCGCTTTCCGCCATGGTGCGCATGCCCTCGCCCGCGGGCATGGGGGTACGTCCGGAAAGCCGCGTGATCACGACCGACTGGCTGATTCCCGGCAGCGTGTATTCCTGGCGAAGCGCAGCCGCGGCACCGCAAAAGCTCGACACGCCGGGCACCACCTCGTAGTCCACGCCGCGCGCGTCGAGCGCGTCCATCTGCTCCTGGATGGCGCCGTACAGGCACGGGTCGCCCGTGTGCAGGCGCACCACTTCCTCGCCCCGCGCATCTGCCGCGCACATCACGTCGAGCACTTCCTCCAAGGTCATGTGCGCGCTGTCGTAGACGATGCAGGATTCCTTGCACTCGGCGAGCAGCTCGGGGTTCACAAGGCTTCCCGCCCAAACGACCACGTCGGCCGCGCGCAGAAGGCGCGCCCCGCGCAGCGTGATAAGGTCGGCGGCGCCCGAGCCTGCGCCAACGATATGAATCATCCGAGCCTTCCCTTCCCGTTTCTCATCGCAACCGTTTACGCCGCCATTCGCGCAGCGGGCAAAACACGGCGCCTGCGGCAGCAATGGGCGCAAATACGCAGGCAGGAGGCGCAATGCCGCCCGCCCTGGGCTTTGACACGTTCACAAGTGCCCACTATCATAGTAAAAGTTTCGGCAACGAGCATATGACAATCGGATAAAAGGAAATGACCGGCGCGGCGCCCGCACAGCCCGCGCTGGCTTGCGAAGGGAACCAGGTGGGAATCCTGGGCAAGGGACATTACTGTATAGGACGCGCGGGCGAGCCGCCTCGCGCCCCAAGCCAGACTGCTTCGCCTTTTCCTCACGGCATCGCCGTGGCGTTAGCTCCTTGTGAACCCCGAGGGGTGCGCTTTTCTTTCGCTTGTGCCGACAAGCAACTGTCGCCGGGGGACCGGCAAACCGAGGAAAGGAAAAACCATGTCCGACCAGATGTCACGCCGCGGCTTCATGAGCGCCGCAGCAACCGGAGCCGTCGCGCTCGCCGGAGTCGCGCTCGCGGGCTGCTCCAACACCTCCGCGAGTTCCGAAAAATCGAGTGAAAAGGAGAAGGCCGTGAAGCCGGTCATCCTCGTCACGAGCTTCGGCACGAGCTACAACGACTCGCGCCACATCACCATCGGCGCCATCGAAGACGCTATCCGCGAGAAGTACTGGCAGGACTACGACATCCGCCGCGCCTTCACCGCGCAGATCATCATCGACAAGCTGAAGAAGCGCGACGGCATCACGATCGACAACATGACCGAGGCGCTCGACCGCTGCGTGGAAGACGGCGTGAAGGAAATCGTCGTGCAGCCGACGCATCTCATGGGTGGCCTGGAATACACCGACGTGAAAGACGAGCTCGACAAGTACGCCGACAAGTTCGACAAAATCTCGCTCGGCGACCCGCTGCTCACCTCCGACGACGACTACAAGAAGGTGGCCGCAGCCATTAAGGAGAACATGGCGTCCTTCGACGACGGCAAGACGGCGCTGTGCCTCATGGGCCACGGCACCGAAGCCGATTCCAACGCCGACTATGCCAAGATGCAGGAAGTGTTTAAGAACGAGGGCTTGACGCAGTTCTTCGTCGGCACCGTCGAGGCTGAACCGACCTGCGAGGATGTTATCGCCGCCGCGAGCGCCGCAGGCTACAAGAAGGCCGTGCTCGCGCCGTTCATGGTGGTCGCGGGCGACCACGCGAACAACGACATGGCAGACGAGACCGACCCCGACAGCTGGGCTGCGAAGTTCGTGGCCGCCGGCTTCGAAGTGACGTGCCTGCTCCAGGGTCTGGGACAGAACGTCGCGGTCGACGACATCTACGTCTCGCACGTGGACGACGCCATCGCCAAGCTGTAAACTCGCCGCGCGCGGGGGCGCCGGTCGCGTCCCCGCGCAACGGGCATGCGCCTTCCCCGACCGACGGCGCATGCCCGTTGCATTCGCATCCCGCCCGCCCACCGCACGGCGCGGGCGGTCGAAGCGATTGAAAGGAACCCCTCCATGTTGAAGAAAACCCTCGCCTTCGCCCTGTCGGCGGCGCTTTTCGCGTTCTCGCTCGCCGGCTGCGGCGGAAATCCAATCGACAGCGCAAAGGCAAGCGATGCCGATTCCCAGGAAAAGACCGAACAGGCGGCCGATGCGCCCGAGGACGCAAGCGCTGCCTCCATCACCGCCGACAAGGTGGCCGACGGCACCTATCCGATCACCGTAGATTCCAGCTCGAACATGTTCAGGATTGTGGACGCCCAGCTCATCGTGGAAAACGGCTCCATGCACTGCGTGATGACGCTTTCCGGCACGGGCTACGGCAAGCTCTTCATGGGCACGGGCGACGAGGCTGCCGCCGCGAGCGAGGCCGACTTCATCCCCTATGTGGAAAACGCGGAAGGCAAGTACACCTACGACGTGCCCGTTGATGCACTCGACGAGGACACCGCCTGTGCCGCGTGGAGTATTAGAAAAGAGCAGTGGTACGACCGCACGCTCGTGTTCGAATCCGCCGGCGTCGATCTGCGCGCCGACGCACTGAAGTAACGCCATGCGGTCGATTCTTCCCAAGGGGGAAAACAGGAAGCGCCACAGCATCGCGGCGCGCGCGATCGTGTGCGTTCTCGTCGCCCTGCTCGCGCTTTCCTTCGCGGGGTGCAGTGCGAGCCCGAACACGACCGGTGGCACGGCGGGCTCTCAGGAATACACTGTGAATGTCTCGCTTTCCGGCGGGTCAGGGCGCGCAAGCATCGCCTCACCCACCACAATTGTGAAGGATGGCGACACCTACACCGCGACCATCACCTGGTCGAGTTCGAACTACGACAAGATGACCGTCGACGGCGTGGACTACGCGCCCGTAAACGACGGCGGCAACTCTACGTTCGAGATACCCGTCACGCTCGACGAGGACATCGCCGTGTCGGCCGAGACCGTCGCCATGTCGACGCCGCACACCATCGACTACACGATCCACTTCGACTCATCCACCATGAAGGAGAAATCGGGCGACGAAGCAAGCGACGGCTCCCCTGCGGGAACGGCTTCAAGCGCCGCAGCCGACTTCCACAACGCCGATTTGGGCTGTGGCTGGGAGCCAACAGGGGCGCTTCAGCTTGAATACGCCGAGCACTTCACTGTCGACGAGTTCGAAGGCGGTCTGCGGCTTATCTGCGTTTCGAATGGGGAACGTTTCCTCGTGGTGCCGCAAGATGCGAAGGTACCTGATGGGTTGAGCTCCGACATCGCGGTCATAAGGCGCCCTGCCGACAAGGTGTACCTCGTGTCGTCGGCGACGATGTGCCTGGTCGACGCGCTCGATGCGAACGACAATATCATCATGTCGGGCACGAAGGCCGACGATTGCTCGGTCGCGGGCTTCAAAAGCGCACTCGAAAGTGGGGCGATCGCCTACGGCGGCAAGTACAGCGCGCCCGACTACGAGCGAATATCGGCCTCGGGCTGCACGCTCGCCATCGAGAACACCATGATCAACCACACGCCCGATGTGAAGGAAAAGCTGCAGAAGCTCGGGCTCGTCGTGCTCACCGAACAGTCGTCGAGCGAGCCCGAAGCACTCGGGCGCGTCGAGTGGATTAAGCTTTTCGGCGTCCTGTTCGACAAGGAAGACGAGGCCACGCACCTGTTCAACGAGCAGAAGGCCCGCGTCGAGCAAACGTCGGGGCTCGCGTCGTCAGGTAAAACCGTGGCGTATTTCTACATTAACTCGAACGGGGCCGCCGTCACGCGGCGGGCGGGCGACTACGTGGCGCAGATGATCGAGCTTGCAGGCGGCAGCTACGCGCTCGATGACGCGCAGACGGCGTCGACGTCAGGTTCGTCAGTAACGCTCGAAATGGAGCGCTTCTACGCGACGGCGAAGGATGCCGACATCATCGTCTACAACGGCACCATCGACGAATCGGTTGCCACCTTGAACGACTTCGTAGGCAAAAACGCGCTATTGTCGCAGTTCAAAGCCGTGAAGAACGGCAACGTCTGGGTCACAAGCGCCGACATGTACCAGCAGATGACTTCTACCGCCGACATTATCGACGAGCTGCACGGGGCGTTCACCGGCGATGACGCGAGTGACTTCCATTATCTGAGGAAGCTTGGCTAGCGCCATGAGGAGCCGGCTTTCCATGGCATACGACGAATCGGGGCGCGCCGCGCGGTGTCGCGTCGTGACGGCGCTGCTCGCTGTTGCCCTCATCGTGCTCGTCGGGGCCAACCTGTGCATCGGGAGCGTGCCCGTGCCCGCAGACCACATCCCCGGCATCCTTTCGGGCGGCGCGGCCAATTCCATGGAAAGCCAGGTCATCTGGGAGATTCGCCTGCCGCGCGTGCTTTCAGCCGTGCTTCTCGGCGGAGCACTTTCGCTCTCCGGGTTCCTGCTGCAAACGTTTTTTAACAACCCCATCGCCGACCCGTTCATCTTGGGCGTCTCCTCGGGCGCAAAGTTCGTCGTCGCGCTTACGATGATCGTACTTCTGGGCGCGAACCAGGCCATGTCCTCGCCGGCCATGGTGGCCGCAGCGTTTCTGGGCTCGCTTATCACCATCGGCTTCGTGCTCCTCATCGCACGGCGCATAAGTTCCATGGCCATGCTCATCGTGGCGGGTGTCATGGTGGGATACATCTGCTCGGCGGCGACGAACTTCCTCATCGCCTTCGCCGACGACCAGTCCATCGTGAACCTGCACAACTGGTCTTTGGGTAGCTTCTCGGGTTCGAGCTGGGACGACGTCGTGGTCATCGCAGTCGTGGGGATCACCGTGAGCGCATGCGTATTCGCGATATCGAAGCCCCTTTCCGCTTTCCAGCTGGGAGAAGCCTACGCGAAAAGCGTCGGCGTGAACGTCGCACGCTTCCGCGTGGTGCTCGTCCTTCTAGCGAGCATGCTCTCCGCCTGCGTGACCGCGTTCGCTGGTCCGGTATCGTTCGTAGGCATCGCGGTTCCACATCTCGTGAAGTCGGCGCTGAAGTCGTCGAAGCCCATCCGCGTGATTCCTGCGTGCTTCTTGGGAGGCGCCATCTTCTGCGCGGGCTGCGATTTGATCGCGCGCACGCTGTTCTCTCCCGTCGAGCTTTCCATCAGCGCCGTCACCGCTATCTTCGGCGCGCCGGTGGTTATCGCACTCATGTTGAAGAAGCGGGTGAGATAAATGGGGGAATTCGTGCCGCGGCCCAAAACGCAGACTGACGGAGCGCCGCTTTTCCGCATAAGCGACCTGTCGGCGGGCTACGACAAGAAGGTCGTAGTCGAAGGTGTCGATCTGGAGGTTCGCGCGGGCGACGTCGTGGCGCTCATCGGGCCGAACGGCTCGGGCAAGTCGACCATCTTGAAAACCATCACACGCCATCTTGCACCGCTTGCCGGCGCGGTCGAGCTCGACGGACGGGAGATTTCCCGATGGAAGACGGCGGAGTTCGCAAGGAACCTTGCCGTTATGCTGACAGATCGCCCCCGGACCGAGCTCCTCACCTGCCGCGATATCGTAGAGGCGGGAAGACATCCCTACACCGGGCGAATGGGAACACTCTCGCCTGACGACCATAGTCGGGTCGACGAGGCCATGAAAACCGCACATGTGAAAGAGCTCGCAGAGCGCGACTTCATGCAGATAAGCGACGGGCAACGCCAGCGCGTCATGCTCGCACGCGCCATCGCGCAGGATCCGCGTGTGCTCGTGCTCGACGAGCCCACATCGTATCTCGATATCCGCTACCAGATCGACCTGCTGCGAATACTTCGCCACCTTGCGAAATCGCAGAATGTGGCTGTCATCATGTCCATCCACGAACTCGAGCTCGCGCAGAAAAGCGCCGACAAGGTGATTTGCGTGAAGGACGGTCGGGTCTTCCGCGCCGGCGCACCCGAGGACATATTCACGCGCGAGACGATTGGCGAGCTCTACGGCCTTCAACATGGCACCTTCAACGAGCGCTTCGGCAGCGTGGAAATTGGGCGCCCACACGGCGATGCGCACACGTTCGTCATCGCCGGCGCAGGTACGGGGTCAGCTGTGTTTCGCCAGCTCATCCGGCAGGGCAAGGCGTTCTACGCGGGCATTCTGCACGAAGGGGACATCGACTGCGAGCTCGCGCGCGACCTGGCGACGGAATGCGTGGCCGAGCGCGCCTTCGAGCCGATCGGGGATAAAACCATAGCCCGCGCCAAAGAGCTCCTCGTCCACTGCGCGCGCCTTATCGTGTGCCCCGCCGCCTTCGGCACCATAAACGCCCGCAACGCAGAGCTCGTCGAGTTTGCACGCTCGCATGGTATCGAGGTCATGCGAGCGTGCGAAGGCGCATCGGAGGATTCCAAAAATGGAGTGGGAAAGATAAACTGGACTTTCTTTTAAGGATCCTCAGGCTACAGCTCCTACGCCGGCAAGGTCTCCAAGGCGCCGGAGAACCTCAGGAACAGGAATTTCCACGCCGACGAGCCCAACTAGGCCTAATCCAAGCGAGATTCCAGACTCGACAGACCATTGAGAGTCAGATCGTTGGCGACCTCAGAGACGCGCTCGATAGGAACCGAGCCGTCAGACAGCGCCCACGTGCGATAGATACCGATAATACCCGACAGCAAAAACGCCAGATAGTAGTCGAACATCTCGTCCTTGAGACCTTGGGGCAGCAGATCGCGCTCGGTAATCTCATGTTCGAGCGGCGCACGAAGACGAGCCATGAAATCATCGAGCGGAATATTCTCGATCAGCTGACGATTGAGCACTAAGTTGTTGCACAGTGCCTCATTAACGGTTTTAAAGAAGGTCGCCGCCGCGCCAAGAGCGCGCTCGCTGGTGTCACCGTCCATAGAAGCAAGCGTTTTCTCGACCGAGTCGACAATCATCTCCACCACATCGACGGCAATGACATCGAGCAGGCCGTCAACCGTACCAAAGTGAACGTAAAAGGTCTTGCGGTCGACATTGGCCTCGCGTGCGATGGCACTCACCGTAATGTCTGCCAGCGGCTTTTCCATGAGCAGGCGCTCGAAAGCAGAAAGGATGGCATTGCGACTGCGAACGATACGGCGGTCAAGACGCGGTTTGCTGGTGGCCATGGACGTGTCCTTTCGGTATACGAGCATTCATCAACAGATGAGAGATAATCTACGTAAGAGGATTATCCCCCATACGCTACAAAAATGCCCGCCATCATGAAGAACGCACGACCGCGCTATTGCTCCTTAGGATGTTTTTTCTTGTTCAGGGCAGCCGGAGACACGCGAATGCCGTCGCCCGTCTGGCGTACATAGGCCTTGCGCGCCGGTTTGACGGCCCCAGAAGCCTTCTGAGTGTGCTGATTGGGATCAACGGTAACAGCAGTCACGGGATGGGGCTTGGCGGGCTTAGACGGCTTCTGAGGCGTACGACCGAGCTTGCGCATCAGACGATCCCAGCGTGCGTGGATGCTCTCGTTGTGAGCGCTCTTAAGCCCCAGCAGAGGCGCGGCCAAAATGGTCGGCGCGATAAACGTGATGAGACGCCACAGCAGATAGCCAGCAGTCGAGGCCGATCCAAAGAAATGGCCCAAGAACAGAGCGAAACCGCCCTCGGCGCCACCGGTGCCACCGGGCAGCGGAACCGCGGAGCTCAGCAGCTGCACAAAGGCGCTGGCCGCCATGACCGAGAAAAAGTCGACCTCATGGTGACCAAAGGCGAGCATCAGGAAGTAGGGCACGAGGTAGAAAAACGCGAGCTGCAGCATAGTGATGACCACGGTGAGCAGCATCGACGAGAAGTGGCCGGCCGAAAGCTTGAACTTCTCGGAGAACGAATAAATCTCGCCGTCGACGAAGGTGCGCCAGCCCTCGATTTTAGTGGCCGAGACGCCCATGCGCTCGAGCCAATTGATGATGCAGTGCGCGACGCGTGTGACGGTCTTGGGCATGAGCGCGACGGCGAAAATGCCGAGCAAGATGCAGCAGTGACCGCCAAAGCTGAAGACACACAGCAGCGTCATATCGCCATAACGCTCGGCAAAAAACGGCATACGGGCGAGCAGTAGGATGGCGCCCCAAGCCACGAGGCCAAACTGATACACGATGAAACGCGTAAACTGCGTAGCGCCGGCCTCGCCAACGTTTTGTCCGGCTTTGGTTAGGCGGTAGATCTGGGCAGGCGTGGAACCCATCATCATGGGCGTCAGGTTGCCAAAGAAGATGCCGCTCGCCTCAACTGAGATTAGGTCGCGGATGCCGACGGGCGAATTGGGGTCGAGCCAGACGGCGATTGCATAGGCCACGATGCCAAAGAACAGGTACAGGAACATGCAGAAACATGCAGCGATGAGCCAGGGCATCTGAACGCTCGACATGGCGGCCCAGAACTGCCCCATCTGACCGGTCACAACCAGATAGACGATATAGCCCACCAGCACGACGCCGATAAAGATGGCGCCGCGGCGTGCGCTCTTATTGTCATCTCCGCCCGAGGCCTCAGCCTCGACCTGGGGCTTAAACGTATGCTGAGAGGACTCCGTCATGAGACTCCTTCTAACAGTCAAAATATCTTGGATATTGTACCCGCAAGGACCATAAGCAGAACGCAAAGCTCTGGTTCAAATGGGAATTGCAGACGGTTGTTTGAAAATAAAAAACCCGGCCTTCCATGGGAAGTCCGGGTATCAGATGCGTGGTAGCCCGTACCAGATTCGAACTGGTGATCTCCGCCTTGAGAGGGCGGCGTCCTAAACCGCTAGACGAACGGGCCATAGGGCTCAGCAGAAAAGAAGTGGTAGCCCGTACCAGATTCGAACTGGTGATCTCCGCCTTGAGAGGGCGGCGTC
>CABSNU010000018.1 GCA_902479135.1 uncultured Collinsella sp.
CAAACCGCCTCTTGACAACTTATAGGAGCGTCGGTTTTCATTTCGCAATTCTCGGTGTGGTCGGGGGTAGTCGGTAAAACGTAGTAGATAGGCCCATTTCGTGGCAAGCGAGTCAACTCGGGGCACAGGGCAGCCAAAAAGCCCCGTCCCAAATTGACTGCTTTTGAGTTGCGGTGATATACGGACTGTTTGAGGCTTCTGGCTTGTAAAACAGTCCGTATTTCACCGCAACTGATGAGGGGATGGGTTAACGGAGCAGCCCCGCTACTTCGCCGGCTAGGGTGATGGTACCGGCTGCTACGAAAGGCTCGCCCGCGGCATCGAAAGCCGCGAGGGCCTCGGATACGCTAGGGTACACGCCCGCGAGCTTGTCGGCGTCCACCAGGGAGGCAAGCTCCTGTGCGGGCAAGGCGCGATCGGAATCGGTCTGGGTTACGACCACGCGGGGGAACGCCGGAACCAGAACGTCAACGATACCCGCCACGTCCTTATCGGCCAGCGCGGCGCACAGCAGCGTGGGGCGATTCTCTACGCACGAATCGATCTCGTCCAGTGCGCTCACAAAGTTCTCGCAGCTCTGAGGGTTATGACAGGCGTCGATCAGCTTGAGCGGATTGGTTCCCAGCACATCAAAGCGACCCGGCGTGGGGCAGCCCATAAGCGACGCATCGAGCTTGTCATGATCGAGCTCGCGACCCAGATACCCCTCGCACAGCATAATCGCGCACGCGGCATTCTGCGGCTGATACGCCGGCTTGACCATGCTAGACGTATAGATCGCACGCGGCGTGGTGCAGCTAAACTCAACCGTGTCGCCCACATGTGCCGGCACCTTGGTCGTGGCATGGTTCACCACCAGCGGCACAATGCCGCACTCGCGACAACGCGCATCCATCACGCGCTGAACACTCACCTCATGCGTGCCCTCGCCCAAAACAACCAGGCGCCCAGGCTTAATAACCGCAGCCTTCTCCCCCGCAATAGCCTCGAGCGTATCGCCCAAAATTCGTGTGTGGTCGAGCCCGATGCCGGTAATGGCAACGGCGACGGGATCGGTCGCGCTCGTGGCGTCCCAACGACCGCCCATGCCAACCTCGAGCACGGCAACATCCACCGCGGCCTCGGCAAACACCACAAGCGCAGCGGCCGTCAGCAGGTCAAACGGCGTGATGGTATAGGCACGCTCCCCCGCCGCCACACGGCGCGCATTCACGCGATGCCCCGCCTCCACAGCGGCAGAAACGCCACGGGCAAACGACTCATCGCTCACAACGCGCCCGTCGACCTCCATGCGCTCGGGATAGCGAACAAGCTGCGGCGACGTATACAGCGCGGTCTTGAGCCCCTCGCCGCGAAGGATAGCAGCCGAAAAACGCGTGGTCGAAGTCTTGCCATTGGTACCGGCAACCTGGATGCAATCGAAATACTCATCCGGACGCCCCAGCTCATCGAGCATATCGACAACCGTCTCAAGCAGAGGCCCAGCATCCCCAGAAATCCGCCCCGTGTCGGCAGCAAGCCCCACAGCCTCATCAAACGAAAGCAACTCAAACGAGAACGGCACAGAATACGACCCAGAACGCTTAGCCATAACCCAAAGTCCCCTCAACATAAAAAGAGGCCCGTAATAAACAACGAGCCCCTCCCATTCAGAATATCAGCCAAACACCGCTTTGCAGCGAGATCAAGGCCACGACCAAGTGGCTCTGACAGGCAACGGACGACCCCGTAGCCGCCATGGGAGCGGTTTGGGGCTTTGCTCGATACAAGTTCCGCACGAGCCGAAGGCCACTTAATGTGGCCTTCGTGCGAGCAGGACTGTCCGCAGTAGCGAGCAATGCCCCAAACCGCGTCCCCCAGTAACGCCTACGAGAAGTCAGCAACCTGCGAGGTCAGCGCCGCAAGGATCTCCTTGAGCTCAGCTGCACGGTCCCTCTTCTTCTGGACCACCGCGGGCGCGGCCTTGGCCACAAAGCCCTCGTTGGCCAGCGTCTTCTCGCAGCCGGCGAGCTCCTTCTGAGCCGCGGCGATCTCCTTCTCCAGGCGCGCCTTCTCGGCCGAAAGGTCAACCTTGCCCTCGAGCACCACAAAGACCTCGACGCCGCTATCGACCACGGCAATGCTCGCGGCCGGCTTCTCGACGTCGGTACCCATGACCAGCGAGGCGGTGTTGGCCAGCGGCTCGATGGTCGAGCGCAGGCTCTCGAGCTTCTCGATGTCCTCGGCACCGGCGCGCACGACCACGTCGAGCTCAGCCTTGGGGCTCAAGCGATAACGCGAACGCGTGGCGCGGGCGGCAGACACGACGGTACGGCACAGCTCAAATGCGCGCTCGGCGTCCTCGTCAACATACTTGGCGTAGTCGGCGGGCTCGGGCCACTTGGCGATCATGAGCGCCTCGGCGCGGTTCACGTTGCCCTCGGCGTCCAGATCGAGCACGCTCGCCGGCATGTTGTCCCAGATCTCCTCGGTAACGAACGGCATGAGCGGATGCATCAGGCGAATGGAGGTGTCGAGCACAAAGATCAGGTTGCGCTGCGCCTGCAGACGACCCTCGCCCTTCAGGCGGGCCTTGGTGACCTCGACGTACCAGTCGCAGACCTCGTTCCAGAAGAACTGCTGCACGCCGCGGGCCATGTCGCCAAAGGTGTAGTTCTCGATGCCCTCGGTGACCACCTTCACGGCCTTGGCCAAGCGGCTGAACATCCAGGCGTCGGCCGGCGTCTCCACGACGGGCTCGCCGGGCGTATAGCCCTCCATGTTCATAAGCAGGAAGCGGCTGGCGTTCCAGATCTTGGTCACAAACGACTTGGCCTGGTCGGTGCGCGGGCTGTCGATGAGCTTCTTAGTCTTCTTATCGATGTTCGCATCGAACTTAACATCCTGGTTGTTGGTGCACAGCGTGAGCAGGTTATAGCGCATGGCGTCGGCGCCGTACATGCCAATGAGGTCCATGGGGTCTACGCCGTTGCCCTTGGACTTGGACATGCGGCTGCCGTCCTTGGCCAGGATCGTCGGGTAGATGACGACGTCCTTAAACGGCACCTCGTCCAGGAAGTACAGCGAGCTCATGACCATGCGGGCGACCCACAGCGCGATGATGTCGCGCGCGGTGACGAGCGCCGTCGTGGGGTGATGGCCCTCGAGCAGCTCCGGCTTTTGCGGCCAGCCCTGCGTGGCGAAGGTCCACAGCTGCGAGCTGAACCAGGTGTCCAGCACGTTCTCGTCCTGATGCACGTGATGGCCGCCGCACTTGGGGCACACGTCGGTGTCCTCGGTGAGGGCGTCCTCCCAGCCGCAGTCCTCGCAGTAGAACACGGGGATGCGGTGGCCCCACCACAGCTGGCGGCTGATGCACCAGTCCTTGAGGTTCTCCATCCAGGTGGTGTAGGTCTGCGTCCAGCGCGCGGGGTGGAAGATGACCTTGCCAGAGTTGACGGCGTCGAGCGCCGGCCCCTTGAGCTTGTCGACGGCGACGAACCACTGCTCGGACAGCCACGGCTCCAGGGCGGAGTCGCAACGGTAGCAGTGCATGACGGAGTGGTCGAGCTCTTCGACGTGGTCGAGCAGACCGTGCTCGTCGAACCACTTGATGACGGCCTCGCGGCACTCGTCGCGGTTCATGCCGGTGAACTCGCCGTAGCCCTCGACGACCACCGCGTGCTCATCGAAGATGTTGATCTGCGGCAGGTCGTGGGCCTGACCCATGGCGTAGTCGTTGGGGTCGTGGGCCGGGGTGACCTTAACGAAGCCAGAGCCGAAATTGGCGTCGACGTGCCAATCCTCAAAGATGGGGATCTCACGGTTGACGATCGGCAGCATGACGGTCTTGCCCACGAAGGCGGCCTTCTCGGGGTCCTTCGGGGAGACGGCGACGCCCGTGTCGCCGAGCATGGTCTCGGGGCGCGTGGTGGCGACGACGATGTAGTCCTGGCCGTTAACCGGCTCGGTCAGCGGGTAGCGCAGGTGCCACAGGTGGCCCTTCTCGTCCTTATACTCGGCCTCGTCGTCCGAGATGGCGGTGGAGCAGTTGGGGCACCAGTTGACGATGCGCTTGCCACGGTAGATCAGGCCGTCATGGTACCAGTCGCAGAAGACCTTACGCACAGCCTGGGCGTAATCCTCGTCCATGGTGAAGCGCTCGTTGTCGAAGTCGACGGAGCAGCCCATGCGCTTGATCTGCTCGACGATGATGCCGCCGTACTCGTGGGTCCAGTCCCAACAGGCGTCGACAAACTTATCGCGGCCAATCTCCAGGCGGCTGATGCCCTCGCTCTTGAGCTTCTTGTCGACCTTAGTCTGCGTGGCGATACCGGCGTGGTCGGTGCCCAGCACCCAGCGCGTGGACTTGCCGCGCATGCGAGCCATACGGACGATGGCGTCCTGGATGGAGTCGTCGGTAGCGTGGCCCATGTGGAGCTTGCCGGTCACGTTGGGAGGCGGAATGGTGACGGTGCAGTCGCCCACGCCCTCACGGCGCTTGTAGTAGCCGCCGTCGAGCCACTTCTGCAGGATCGCCGGCTCGTTGGTCGACGGATCGTAGTTCTTGGGCATTTCTTCCATATATCTCTCCCTTGCCCGTCGGCGTGTCCGCCTGCTTGGTTTTCGCTCGGTCAGGTCCTGGGCTCGCACGAAGAGCACATTTAGTGCTCTTCGGCTCGTGCGGAATCTACGAAAACCAAGCAGGCGGACACGCCTTAGGTATCGATTACTTCAGTCTGAATGGACTTTGCTGAGACTTTAAACAAACACACAGAATAACACAGGTAGTTGGGGTTATTGCGTATATATAAAATAGCCTCCGACCGCGGGTGGTCGGAGGCTATTTGCAAACACGTTTTAGGCTGGTTTAGCCGTAGATGCGCTGGGGCTGCTCTTCGCCCTTTACGGAGGCTTCGGTCACAACGACCTTGGAAACACCCTCCTCGCTGGGCAGGTCGAACATCGTCTGCTGCAGCACGTCCTCGCAGATGGAGCGCAGGCCGCGGGCGCCGGTCTTGCGGGCGAGCGCCATGCGGGCGATCTCGTGCAGGGCCGCGTCCTCAAACTCAAGCTCAACGTCCTCAAGCTGGAACATCTTACGGTACTGGCGCACCACGGCGTTCTTGGGCTCGGTCAGAATCGACACCAGGTCGTCCTCGTCGAGCGCCTGCGTCTGGGTTACGACAGGCGTGCGGCCAACGAACTCGGGAATCATGCCAAAGGCGTTGAGGTCCTGCGGGAGCACCTGGCGCAGCAGGTCGTTCTCGTCGACCGAGGTGGGGCCGGCGATCTCGGAGTTAAATCCCACGCCCTTGTTGCCCACGCGATCGGCGATGATCTTGTCCAGACCCACAAAGGCACCGCCGCAGATAAACAGAATGTTGGTCGTGTCGATCTGCAGCAGCTCCTGCTGGGGATGCTTGCGGCCGCCAGTGGGCGGAACGCTGGCCACCGTGCCCTCAAGAATCTTAAGCAGCGCCTGCTGAACGCCCTCGCCCGAGACATCGCGGGTAATGGAGAGGTTCTCGGCCTTGCGGGCGATCTTGTCGATCTCGTCCACGTAGATAATGCCCACCTGAGCGCGCTCAATATCGCCATCGGCAGCATTGATGAGCTTGAGCAGGATGTTCTCCACGTCCTCGCCAACGTAGCCGGCCTCGGTAAGCGCAGTGGCGTCGGCGATGGCAAACGGCACCTCGAGGATGCGCGCGAGCGTCTGGGCCAGCAGGGTCTTACCGGTACCGGTGGGACCGAGCAGCAAGATGTTGGACTTGGCGAGCTCTACCTCGTCCATATCATCATCGAACTGCGAGTCCATGTCGTCATCAAAGGCAGACACCGCAGCGCCGCCCTCGATCACGCGGCGATAGTGGTTGTACACGGCCACCGACATCGCGCGCTTGGCGTCCTCCTGACCCATAACATAGGCCGAAAGCTCGTCATAGATCTCGTGCGGGGTCGGCACGTGCGTGATGACCTGGCGGTCATCCTCGAGCTCAAAGCCCTCGGTCTCGGGGTCCACAGCAGGCTGGGATGCAGCCTGGCCGTGGTCGTTGAGGAAGCCCGGCAGCTTGCCGTTGCGGGCAGCGTCCATAAAGTCCGAAGCCAGCGACTCCTCCAGGATCTCGGAGCAGGCGGCAACGCACTCATCGCAGATAAAGATGTTGGTCGGACCCTTTACAAGGCGGCGAACCTGCCCCTGCTCTTTTCCGCAGAAGGAGCAGCGGATGGGGTTGCCGTTCTCGTCAAAGTTGTCCTGCATGTTACCGGCCATCCTAGGCGTCCTTCGCGGCGAGGTCGCGTGAGGTGACGATACGGTCGATCAGACCGTAGTCGAGGGCCTCGGCAGCAGTCAGGTAGTTGTCACGCTCGGTATCGGCCTGGACCTTCTCGATGGGCTGGCCCGAGGCGTCGGACAGGATCTGGTTGAGCTCGCGACGGGTCTTCTTGATCTCTTCGGCCACGATCTCGATCTCGGTCTGCTGACCCTGGGCACCGCCGCTAGGCTGGTGAATCATGACCTTGGAGTGCGGCAGGCAGAAGCGCTTGCCCTTGGCGCCGGCCGAAAGCAGCACGGCGGCCATGGACGCGGCCATACCGACGCAGATGGTCGAGACCTGCGGCTTGATAAAGTTCATGGTGTCAAGAATCGCCAGACCGGAGTAGACCTCGCCACCGGGCGAATTGATGTAGAGCGAGATATCCTTCTCGGCATCCTGGCTCTCAAGATGCAGCAGCTGGGCAACGACCAGGTTGGCGCTGACGGAGTTGATCTCCTCGCCCAAGAAGATGATGCGGTCGTTGAGCAGGCGCGAATAGATATCGTAGCTGCGCTCGCCGCGCGGCGTCTGCTCGATAACGTATGGCACGAGGGCGGAATCGAACTTAGCGATCATACGCATCTCCATTTCTCTCTTGCGGACCAAATTGGTTCTAGATAAACGTACGGTGCCCGCATGCTATGCATTGGCTGGCACCGTACGAAGCAACCGGATAACCGGTGTATAACTTTACCCCATCACGGGCGCATGCATGCGCTCGCGGGCAAGGTGGCGAGAATTACTCGGCGTCCTTGGCGGTCTCGTCGACCTCGGTCACCTTGGCGTTCTCGACCAGGTGGTCGACGGCCTTGGAGCGACGGATGGACTCGCGGACGGCAGGCATGCGGCCGTCGGCGATGAACTCGGCCTTGGAAGCCTCGACGTCCTTGACGCCAGCCTTCTCGAACTCGGCGTTGATGTCGTCCTCGGTGACCTCGATCTTGAGCTCGCGGGCGAGAGCGTCGAGCGCCAGGGACTCACGGGCAACGTCGTTGGCCTGCTTGTGCAGGTCGCCGATGAACTGCTCCATGGTCAGGCCGGAAGCGGGCAGCCAGGTGTCCAGCGTCATGCCGCGGGCAGCGAGGTTGGACAGGAAGTTCTGGCCAAGCTCCTCAAAGACGGACTGCTCGTAGTCGGCATCCATCTCGTCGAGCTGCAGGCGCTCGGCGAGAGCGGAGACGCAACGGTTCTCCTTCTCGGCCGGGAGGCGGGAAGCCTTGTCCTGCTCGATCTCGATCTTGATGGCGTCGCGCATAGCGTCGATGCTGTCGAAGCCAAAGTCGGACTTGACGAGCTCGTCGGTGAGCTCGGGGGTGTTGCGGACCTTGATGCCCTTGACGGTGACCTCGACGGTGTGGGTCTCGGCCTCCTCGCCCTCCTCGGCCTCGTCGGTCCAGGTGACGGACTTGACATCGTCAACGTTGGCGCCGATCAGGGCCTCGTTGAACTCCTTGGGGTTGCTGTCGCTACCGGCGATGAGCATACGGCCCTCGGCGGCAAAGTTGTCGGCATTCTCGACGGCCTTGAGGTCGACGGTAACGTAGTCCTCGGCCTCGACAGCGCGGCCCTCGACGTCCTCGAAGGTGGCACGGTAGTTGAGGAGCATCTCGACCTGGTTGTTGATCTCGGACTCGGTGACCTCCGCAGGGGGCATCTCGATCTCGACAGCGTCGAAGGAGGAGAGCTCAGCGGCGGGACGCAGGGAGAACTCGACGGTGTAGGTGTAGTCCTCGTGATCCTTGGCGAGGTCGAGCTCCTTGTAGTCACCGCTCTTGGTGGGGACGATGTCCAACTCGTTGAGGACGGCGGGCTCGTTGGCGGCGATCAGGTCGTTGGTGGCCTGAGCGAGGGTAGCCTCGGCGCCAAGAGTGGAGTCGATGACCGGACGGGGAGCCTTACCGGCACGGAAGCCCGGGAAGCGGTACTTCTTGGCGGTGTCCTTGTAGGCCTTCTTGATCGCGGCGTCGACGTCGGCGGCCGGGATGGTGACCGTAGCGGTGAGCTTGGCGTCCTTGACGTCAGAAGCGGTGATGTTCAACACGTTCCTCCTCATACTGCCCAGCTTATCTGAGGTGCTGGTACCTTTATGCAACAAAGAGTCGCGACGGCCAGGGCCGACGCAGATGCGTTGGTGCGGGCGAAAGGACTCGAACCTTCACGGGAATCCCACCAGAACCTAAATCTGGCGCGTCTACCAATTCCGCCACGCCCGCATGAGCGCACAGACTAGGAATGATAGCAGATACGAGCGGCAAGCGCACGCACACCTTTTACAAGCTCACGACCTCACCACGAGCGCAAAAGGCGGGACGAGTTGCCCCGCCCCGCCAATTACGACTTGTTCACTGACCCGCTACTCCCCCAGCAGCGCTTTCTCGGGCGTGATGGGCAGCGAGCGAACCTGGTGGCCGGTGGCGTGTGCGACGGCCGAGGCCACGGCGGCGAGCGGCGTGTTGATGACGACCTCGCCGATCGACTTGGCGCCAAACGGACCCGTCGGCTCGTGGCTCGGCTCAAAGGCCACGCGAATGCTGCCGATATCCAGGCGCGTGGGCAGCTTATAGCTCATAAAGTTGCCGGTGCGCAGGCGGCCGCGGTCGTCATGCTCGACGATCTCGTAGAGCGCGTGGCCGATACCCTGGGCAATGCCGCCCTCGGCCTGGACGCGCGCAAGCGCCTCGTTGATCACGGTGCCGCAGTCAACGGCAGCGACGTAATCCACCACGGTCACCTTGCCGGTGGCCTTGTCGACCTCGACCTCGGCAATGCCGGCCATAAACGGCGGGGGCGAAACGGGCAGGCAGGCAGAAGCATGCGAGGTGAGCGCGTCGCCGCCCGCGATGTTCTTGACGCACAGGTTGGCAAAGTCGCGCAACGTGAGGTAGCGGTTCTGCTCGCGCGCGGCACGCTCGTCGGACAGACGCACGTACTGGCCATCGAAGACCACGTCGGCGGCGTCCACGTCCCACATCTGGGCTGCCTTGGCGCAAATCTTCTCACGCAGCTCGGTCGCGGCGTTCTTGGCGGCAAGGCCCGTCACGTACGTACCCGAGCTCGCGTACGAGCCGGCGTCAAACGGCGACACATCGGTGTCAACGCCGCGCACCACGATCATCGAACTCTCCACGCCCAGCTCCTCGGCGGCAATCTGCGCCAGGATCGTGTCGACGCCCATGCCGTTATCGGTGGCGCCGGTGCCGATGGTAATGAAGCCGTCCTCTTCCAAGCGCATGTCGATGCCGGCGATATCCACGTTGGAAATGCCCGATCCCTGCATGGTGAGCGCGCAGCCAAGGGCGCGCACGCGGTCGCCCAGGTCCACGGCTAGCGGCTTGTCGCGCCAGCCGATCATGTCCATCGCGCGCAGCAGGCAGCGGTCGAGCGCGCAGGCGTTGAGCTTCTCGTTGTAGTACTGCGGCATGATCTCGCCCTCGCGCACGATGTTCTTAAGGCGCAGGTCGGCGGGGTCCATGTGCAGCATGTCGGCGAGCTCGTTGACGGCGCTCTCCACGGCAAACTGACCCTGGGTAGCACCGTAGCCGCGATACGCGCCGCCGCGGTTGGTATTGGTGTAGACGGCGTCCCAGCTAAAGCGGCTCGCCTTCACATGGTTGTAGATCGGCAGGCTCTTGTGGCCCGAAAGGCCGATCGTCGTGGTGGCGTGCTCGCCATACGCGCCGGCGTTGGACAGCGTGTGCAGGTCGATGGCCGTGATGGTGCCGTCGTTCATGGCGCCCAGCTTAACGGTCATCTGCATCTGGTGGCGCGAGTTGCCCGCGGTGATGGTCTCCTCGCGGGTGTAGCAGCAGTAGCTCGGACGGCCGGTCTGCTGGGTAACGAACGCCACGAAGATCTCGCAGCAGCCCGTCTGCTTGGAGCCAAAGCCGCCACCGATGCGCGGCTTAATGACCTGCACCTGCGACTGCGGAATGTCGAGCGACTGCGCGACCATGCGGCGCACGTGGAAGGGCACCTGCGTCGAGGTGGTCACGGAGATGCGCCCAAACGCGTCGGTCGTCGCGAAGGCACGGAAGGTTTCCATGGGCGCGGTCTGCGTGGCCTGGCTGGTGTAGGTGCGCTCAAAGACGATATCGCTCTGGGCGAATGCCTCGTCCAAGTCGCCAAAGTCGCTGGTACCGCTGCACACCAGGTTGCGCGGGACGTCGCCGCCCTGCGGGAACATAAAGGTCACGTCGCCCTCGGGGTGGACCACGATGTCATTATCGAGCGCCTGGGTAAAATCGAGCAGCGGCTCGAGCACCTCGTAGTCAACCTTGATGAGCTTGAGAGCCTTGTCGGCGGCTTCCTCGGTCTCGGCGGCGACGATCGCCACCTCCTCGTTTTGGTAGCGCACGAGGTTCTCGAGAATCAGGCGGTCGTAGGGACTCGGCTGCGGATAGCTCTGGCCGGCGATGGTAAAGCGGCGCTTGGGCACGTCCTCGTAGGTGTAGACGCCCACGACGCCGGGCACCTTCAGCGCGCGCGAGGTGTCGATAGAGCGAATCTTGGCGCGAGCATACGGGCTGCGCTTGAGTTTGACGATGAGCGCGCCGGCGGGCACCATATCGCCGGTGTAGACCGGACGACCCTCGAGCAGCGCCTTCGAATCCTTCTTGGGCTGCTTATGGGTGATTTGCTTGTAGGTGACGCCGTCGCAGCTGGTGTCGTTGACCGGCAGCTCGGGCATCTCAAAGCCCACCTGTACGCCAGACTCGTTGAGGAAACGAACGATGGCGCGCAGCTGGCTCTCGTAGCCGCTGCAACGGCAGAGGTTGCCGGCGAGCTGGCGCGAGAGCTCCTCGCGCGTGGCGACGAGGCTCGGGTCCTCTTTGGCGGCGCAGGCGAGCGCCAGCACGTTCATGATGAGGCCGGGGGCGCAAAAACCGCACTGCTCGGCACCTTCGGCAGCCATTGCGCGGGCGAGCGCCTCGGACTCGGCCTTGAGGCCCTCAAGTGTGGTGATGGAGCGGCCCTCGACGCGCGCGGCGGGAACTGAGCAGCTCAGCACCGGGTCGCCGTCGAGCCACACCGTGCACAGGCCGCAGTTGGTGGTTTCGCAGGCACAGCGCACCGACGCGCAGCCCTGCTCGCGCAGCAGCGCAAAGAGCATGGCGTCGGGGGCAATCTGCACCTTGACCTTGCGGCCGTTGAGCGTAAAGGAAAGATCGATGAGTTTGGCAGCCATTAGCGCACCTCGCTAGAATCGACGCCGGGCACGCGGCGGCAGGAATACTCGTCCGTGGCGAACTTAGGGATCTGCACGGTCTCGAGCTCGCGGGAAAGCGCGGCCGAAAGCTCGATGCCGGCGGCGCGGCGCACGGCATGGACGGCGAGCGGTGCCGAGATGCGACGGCGGTACTCGGCCGAGCCCCACAGGTTGGTGCCGTAGCTCAGCGCGCACACGGATGCTGCCAGGGCGCGAAGCTCGTCCTCGGAAGGCTGCTCGTTCACCAGGCCGCATGCCTCGCCTTGCAGCAGGGTCGCGCGCAGCGGGCGGGCGCCCACGGTGACATGCCAGCTGTTGTCCCACCAGGCAGCGGTGACGTTTAAGGAGGGGAAGTCGGTCGCGGCCTTGCGCACGGCCTCGTAGCTCGCACGGTAATCGTGCTTGACGACTACGACGTGCTCGATCACGTCGCGCACGTAGCCCATGTCCACGAACTCGGCGAGCGGCACGCGGCCGGCACCCGTCAGCTCAACATACGAATCGAGCGCCAGGAACGCAGAGAGCACGTCCGAGAAACCGAAGCGCCCGTAGATGCTGCCGCCCACCGTAGCGGTGTTGCGCAGCTGCACGCCCACGATGTCGTGGACGGCAAACTCAAAGACATTGTTGACAAGCGAGTTGAGCCCGACATGACGCTCGAGCTGGCGCAGGGTACACATGGCACCGATGCGAAACTCGGTCTCGGTCTCCTCGATCTGATCGAGCCCGCAGGCCGAAAGGTCAATCGCCGTCGCCACACGACGCGAGCCCAGACGCATCCAGATGCCGCCGCCCACAATCTTGTTGTTGCGGTTCTTCTGCAAGAGCTCATAGGCTTCGGCCGCGTTTCCAACACGGACGTAGGTACCGAACTTGAGCACGTTCTCCCCCATCTCTCCACTTGTCCAGTACCTTTAAGTGTACCAAACGAGGGGGCGCCGCCATCGTCACCATAGAAAAAGGCTCCCAGCCGGATAGCTGGGAGCCTCATCACATGTTATGTCGAGCGAAGATTTAGCAGACGCCCTGGGCGAGCATGGCATCGGCGACCTTCAGGAAGCCGGCGATGTTGGCGCCCATGACAAAGTTGCCCTCCTGGCCATACTCCTTGGCGGTGTCGTCCACGTTGTGGAACATGCCGCGCATGAGCTGCTCGAGCTTGCCGTCGACCTCCTCGAAGGTCCAGGACAGGTGCTCGGCGTTCTGGCTCATCTCAAGGCCGGACACGAGCACGCCGCCGGCGTTAGCAGCCTTACCGGGCATGAAGGCGACGCCGTTCTCCTGGAAGTAGGTCGTGGCCTCGATGGTCGTGGGCATGTTCGCGCCCTCGCCGACCACCTTGCAGCCGTTGGCGACGAGCGCCTTGGCGTCCTCGAGCAGCAGCGTGTTCTCGCGAGCGCAGGGCAGCGCGATGTCGCAGGGCAGCTGCCACACGCCGCGGCCGTCACCCTCGTGCCACACGGCGTTGGGCTTCTCGTCGACGTACATAGCGAGCGTGACGCCCTTGTCGTGGCCGGAGCGCTTCTTGTTGTAGACGTGCTCGAGCACGGTGTAGTCGATGCCGTCGGGATCCTCGACCCAGCCGTGGGTGTCGGAGCAGGCCAGCACCTTGCCGCCGAGCTGGGAGACCTTCTGGACCGCGTAGATGGCAACGTTACCGGAACCGTGAACGACGACGTTCTTGCCCTCGAAGGACTCGCCGCGGCTCTTGAGGTACTCGTCCACAAAGTAGGCCAGGCCGTAGCCGGTGGCCTCGGTACGGGCGAGCGAGCCGCCAAAAGAGAGGCCCTTGCCGGTAAGGACGCCGGTCCACTCATTGGTCAGGCGCTTGTACTGACCGAACAGGTAGGCAACCTCGCGGCCGCCAACGCCCAGGTCGCCGGCGGGAACGTCGGTGTTGGGGCCGATGTGGCGGTAGAGCTCGGTCATGAAGGACTGGCAGAAGTGCATGATCTCGTTGTTGGACTTGCCCTTAGGATCAAAGTCGGAGCCGCCCTTGCCGCCGCCCATGGGAAGGGTGGTCAGGCTGTTCTTGAGGATCTGCTCCAGGCCCAGGAACTTGAGCATGCCCAGGGTGACCGTCGGGTTAAAGCGCAGGCCGCCCTTGTAGGGTCCGATGGCAGAGTTGAACTCGACACGGTAGCCGCGGTTGACCTGGACCTTGCCCTGGTCGTCGACCCAGGGAACACGGAACATAACGATGCGCTCGGGCTCGACGAGGCGCTCAAGCAGGGCGGCCTCCTCGTACTCGGGATGGGCGTCGAGCGCCGGCTGGATGGTGCCGAGGATCTCGGTCGCGGCCTGGATGAACTCATGCTGCTCGGGATAGCGGGCCTTGAGCTCGTCGAGAACTTTCTGCGTGTAGCTCATGCTTCCTCCAATTGGTGGAAAAGAAAGGTGTCGTTCGCGGCGCCCCATGCGCCGCGAGCTTTATCGAGTATGGATAATATCGCACTGTTGCAGCAAAGTTTCGCATAAGCCGACGAGCAGATGTTTCGTTTTGATTACGATGCAGGTAGAAGCGTTTTTGAGCACCTGACGAACAAATCGCGTGTTTCGAAGCTGTTTCGTCCCCGTGGTCCAAACCACCACAAAGGTGCCTGTCCCCAATGTGGTGGTGTTGGTGGTTAGAGGACGAGCTGATGGTAGTCAGCGGGGGTTATGCGGCCTTCGGTGGCAGCACGGAAGGCGGCGAGCGCATCGCCCGAGAACGGCATGGCCCAGCACAGGCCGCAACCTGCGGTAATGGAGCCGGGCAAAGGCATAATGCGCCCGGGCACGCCGGCATCCAGGCACAGCTGCTCGCATTCCATCACGTCGAAGGTGCTGTCAAACGACACGATAATCTTGCGCTCGTGGTCGAGGGCATCACCGGATGGGCCTTCGCGGTGTGCCTCACGATACGCCGCGGCGGCCGCCTCCTCTTCCGCAGTATGTCCACAGCCACCGCAACCGCAGGTACAGGGCTCGGAACCATCGCAAGTGCAAGGCTCCCCCGTGTCGGGACAAATATCGTGAGACATGGCAACTCCAATCGTCTAGGCGAGTAACTCGGCCGCCGCAAACTCCTCGGGCGTATTGACGTTTTCGAAGCAGAGCGTCGAGCCCGCGGCCTCAACGATTTGCGGCTCATCCATATAACCAGCCTGAACGCGATTGATCAGGCAGCGAATACGCTGGCGGTCGCAGGCGAGCAGCTCTTGGGCAACCGGCGCACACGCATCACGGCGCCAGACGGCGCAAAGCGGCTCAATCCCCCGCTCCTCGCGCGGCACGCACACGTCGAGCGCCTCGGCCTCGGCACGATCGGCAAGCGCGCCGATAAGTTCCGGCGAGACAAACGGCATATCGCAGGCGACAATCGCCACGAGCGGCAATCGGGCCGCAACCAACGAGCTCGCGATGCCGCGCATGGCACCCGCCGGTCCTTCAAGGTCCGCCACCACACGCGGCACCAGGCCGCCAAACGCGTGCTCCTCAAGATAGGCAAGCTCGCTGGGACGCGAAGTCGTCACGACCAGCTCGCCGGCAACCTGAGCCAGGCGGCACAGTACGCGTTCGATCAAAGGCTCGCCGCAAAACAACATCCGTGCCTTGTCACGGCCCATGCGCGAGGACAGCCCGCCCGCCTGGACAACACAAGAAAGATCGGCACGTCTTACGGTAGTCATACGGCAAAACACCTCCATCGGCATGCTCGAAACCCAGTGCACGAAGCTAAATACAGCCGCCGAAATAGCGGCGCTACGAAAAGCTCGTGCAAAAACAAAACAGCGCCTTTGCGGCACGCAGCAAGACCGCGAGCACAAAAGCGCTGGTAGCATATGGCGGGAACGTATGTGAATCGAACACATCCTAGACGTTTTGCACGCCTCGCAACGGTTTTGAGGACCGCGGAGCCCACCGGAGCCCATCCGTTCCCAAGTGCGGCGGTATTTTACCAAACCGAGCAGTCAATCTAGCGTAGGGACCTCAGGCCGCCGGCCTCCTTGTCGAGCACTGTAAAGCGCACAGCATCCAGGTGCTCCAAGATGCTGATGGCACGTTTGCGCGACACGCCCAGCGCCTCGCGCAGCACGCTCGTGGTGGCAGCGCCGCCGGCATCGGCGATGGCCGCTGCGACGACCTCACGCGCATGGGCCTCGGCGGCGGCGGACAGGGCAACGTCGCGCTCGACCTTAACGATGGAGCGGTTGAGCGAAAGCTCGCGCAGGGCTCGCGTCATGGTGTCGCGGCCGAGCTGCAGCCGTTCGCCCACCTCGGGAAGCGCCGGTGCATCGAGGCCGGCTTCGTCCAGCAAGGCAACGATACGTTCGCAGGCCTCGCGCACCACACGCGCCGCAGCGGCAGCGGAGTGCGGGTCGAACACCTCGGCGCCCTCGGAGGCACACACGCCGCGCGAGCAGCCCTCGTAAATCAGGGCCGCGGCAACGCCTTCATCAGCGGCAGGCCACGCAGCATGGGCAACGGCGCCGGGCGTAAAGCCTGTCTCCTTGGGAGCCGCCGCGTGCATGGCTGACAGGGTCGCCGCCAGTGCATCCATCGCGGCGTCGAGCACCACGGCGTCCGCCAAGAGGTCCGCATCACCCACGGCAAGCTTGCGAACGGAGTCCTGCGACACCAACCCGCGCAGTGCGGCATCGACCTCGCCGACACCAAGATCCAAAGCCGCGGCAACATCAACCGCCGTAACCGGCAGCATCTGCAGCGCCAGCCAAGCACCCACACCGCCCGCGATATCGCCGGACTCGAGCGCCGCAAGCAGTGCGCTCTCGCCGGCAGAAAGCTCGCGCGAGCGACGGCAGCGCGCAAGCAGCACGCGCCCGCCGCCGATGAGCATAACGGGCGAATACGACAGCACCACGGCATGGTCTCCGGCACGCAGCGGCAGCGGCTCCTCCAGGCGCACCTGCACGGTACGGGTCTCGCCCACCGCCATGGGGGCCTCGCCCTCCAAAAGCATGATGCGGCCGACGACCTCTGCCGTACCCGCCATCACGTGCACACGCGCACCCGACTCGAGCACACGCGGCTTGGCGCCCTCGCGACCCAAATACGTAAACGTCATCATAAAGCGCAACGTCTGACCAAAACGGTCCGCCACGCCCAGCATCTCGCCGCGGTCAAGTGCCGCGACGCCGTCGCCAACCAGGTTGAGCGCCACGCGCTGTCCAGGCAGCGCGCGCTGCGTATCGCCATGCACCTGAATCCCGCGCACGCGACAGACCGTACGCGACGGCAAAGCCATCAGCTCGTCGCCCACCGCAACCGGCGCATCGTGCAACGTTCCCGTCACCACGGTGCCTGCGCCCTTGATCGTAAAGCAGCGGTCGATGGGCAGGCGCGGCGCGGCATCGGTGGCCTCGGCACGGGCACGGCAGGCATCCCAGCAAGCGGCAACCTGCTCGTCGAGCACGGCGAGCAGTCGTTCGATCCCCTCGCCTGTCTTGGACGACACAGGCACGATCGGCGCGTCCGCAAACACGGTGTCCGACAAAAAGTCATCGACATCGAGCTCGGCAAGCTCGGTCATCTCGGCGTCGGCCAGGTCGCACATAGTCAGCGCGACCACCATATGCGTAACGCCCAACAGCTCCAGCACGTGCACGTGCTCGCGGGTCTGCGGCATCACGCCCTCCACGGCCGATACCACCAACACGGCAACATCAATGCCCGTCGCACCCTGCACCATGGCGCGCAGGTAATGCGCATGGCCCGGCACGTCGACCAGGCCAACGATTTTGCCGCTCGGCAGTGCCAGTTCACCAAAGCCCAGCTCCACCGTCATGCCCCTGCGACGCTCGACCTCCAGGCGATCGGGATTCTTGCCGGTCAGCGCCTCGATCAGTGCCGACTTACCGTGGTCGACGTGACCCGCCGTGCCAACGATAACGGGACACTCCACCAGCGCTTGAACCTCACTCATCGAGCAATCGCCTTCTTAACGCACGCGACGAGCGTCGATGCCGCCGTCTCGATATCGCGGTCGCCAACGAGCGTGCGCACATCAAACAGAATGCGGTCGTGCGAGGTGCGCGTGACGACCGGTGTGTCGAAGTCCTGGACAAGCGAGCGCTTGAGCGCGTCGACCGTCAGGCGCTCGTCAACAAGACGCACGGCAACGCACATCGTGGGCAGCTCCACGGTAGGCAGCGAGCCGCCACCGGGGGTCGACGATTCCTCGACAATCTCCAACTCAACGGCACACGGGCAACCAGCCTTATCGAGCCCGGCGACCATACGATCACGCAGCTTACGGGCACGTCGCTCCAAATGAGCCTGCGGCAGCGTAAGCATGCTGAGCACCGGAATATCGCGATGGGCAACATCGGCGCCGTCCATGTAGATGCGCAGCGTGGCCTCGAGCGCCGTGAGCGCCAACTTGCCCGGGCGCAGGGCGCGCATAAGCGGATGCGACCCACAGGCCTGGACCAGATCGCGACGGCCCATGATAATGCCCGCCTGTGCGGCTCCGAGCAGCTTATCGCCCGAGCACGATACCAGATCGAGCCCCGCCGCGACCGAAACCGGTGTGGGCTCCTCGCCGCCGCGCACCAAGATGTCGTCGGGCAGCAGCGCGCCCGAACCCTGGTCCTCGTAGAACAGCAGGCCATGCTTGTGAGCAAGCGCCGCAAGCTCCCGAGAGCCCACCTCCTCGTGGAAACCCTCAATGCGATAGTTAGAAGGATGGACCTTGAGGATCATCGCCGTATCGGGCGTGATGGCGCGCTCGTAGTCGCCCAGATGCGTGCGGTTGGTGGCCCCGACCTCGACGAGCTTGGCACCCGAAGCCGCCATGACATCGGGGATGCGGAAGCTGCCGCCGATCTCGACAAGCTCGCCGCGGCTGACGATGACCTCCTTGCCTGCGGCATGGGTCGCCAGCACCAGCAGCACCGCGGCGGCGTTGTTGTTGACGACCAGCGCGTCCTCGGCACCGGTGAGTGAGCGGATGAGCTGCGCGGCATGCTCCTTGCGCGACCCACGCGAGCAGGTGTCCACGCTGTACTCGAGCGTGCTGTAGCCGCGCGCGACCTCGGCCACGGCCTTTGCCGCCGACTCCGCAAGCGGGGCGCGGCCCAAGTTGGTATGGATGACCACACCCGTGGCGTTGACGGCGGGACGCAGGCTCGGCAGCGCGGAGCGATGCGCACGCCACTCGATGGCCGAGGCCAGCTCGCGCTTGGAACGCGGGGCGGCACCGGCGCGAATCGCGGCGCGCTCCTCGTCGAGCTCGGCCGTCACGGCAGCATGGACCACCGCGTCGCAGGTCTCCCCCGCCGCCTTCACTACCGGCCACTCGGCAAGCAGCTCGTTGACGGAAGGAATGGCGCGCAGGCGGGCGCGCACCTCATCGGACATGTTCTGGCTATCGCTCATGTGCGGCCTTTCAAAAGAAACGTGGATCAGTCGAATACATCAGCTGAGTCAATTACTCGTCATTATCCTCGCGCGCCGCGATCTTTTCCACGCGAACGGCGTTTTCCTGAGTGAGCGCGGCGCCCGTCAACGGGTCCCAACGTAACGGCGTATGGTCGAGCGGGCCCACGCCCAAGGCTTGAGCGCCACCGGCATCGGCACCAAACGAACGCCCACCGGGGGCGGCCGAGGTGAAGATGCACGCCGGATGCAGATACGGCGTCGTCTCCACGCGCACGCGGTCGCAGCCCATATCGCTCACGAGTTCGACGATCTCGCCGTCGGCGATGCTCATGTGCGCAGCAGCATCGGCATTCATCTGCACGGCATCCAGGTCCGACCCAGCCTCGGCGGCACCTTGGGCTGCAAGCCTTCGCGAGGTATGCGACTCAAAGGGACGGTTGCCGCTAATGAGACGAAACATCCCCGGGCCAGGCTCCACCATGGGAGCGATCCAGTTGGGTACACGACCCAGGCCGGCTCGTTCCCATACGTCGCTTGCCAGCGCAATTTTGCCGCCATCCAAGGGAATCGCTGGCTCGCCCGTACGCGACGGCAACCCAACGCCCGTGTCGGCCCAGCCGCGCTCCTTGAGCTCGTCCAGATTGATCCCAAAAGGCGCCACCTGGGCAGCCGCCAGATCGTCAGACGTAAACTGGAAGTACTCGCCCACGCCACACGCCTGCGCCAGACCGGTAAAAATCTCCCGACCGGGACGCGTGTCGTCATGCTGCACGGGCAGCACGGCATTGCGGTAGAACACGCGCGCATCGTTGGCGCCCGTCACCGTTCCCACGCCGCGGTCAGCCTCCAGATACGTCACGTCGGGCAGCACGAAATCAGAAGCACGCGCCGTCTCGGACCAGCGAATATCAATCGTCACGAGCAAGTCGAGCTGCTGCAAAATACTCAACCAAGCCTGTGCATTGCCATAGCCCGCACCGGGGTTACTGGCATAGACGATGAGCCCACGCAAATCGCCGGCAAGAATCGACTGACCGATAGTCGTGCACAGGCCGCGAACCGGATCGACCAGCGGATAGCGCTCGGACCCCAGCTTGGGCCCGCGCGGCACCGGCGGCGTCGCAAAGCGTGCGGGATCGAGGTCGCCCAGCGCAAGCGGTGTGGGTGGATTGAGCACGCCGCCCGCATGTCCGATGCAGCCCAGCAGCACATCGACCAGACAAATCGCGCGCGCCGTCTGGGTACTGTTCGCATACGCGATACCGATGCCACCATGAAAGCCAGCGTCCACCACCGCAGCAGGCGCCGCGGCAGCTAGATCGCGCGCCGTAGCGACGATCTCTGCGGCCGGCACGTCGCACATCGACTCGGCCCACTCGGGCGTCCAAGCACGGGCCGCCTGCGCCAGCTCGTCAAAACCCGTGGTATAGCGGGTCACGAACTCGTGGTCATAAAGGTCCTCGGCAATCAACACATGGGCAATACCCAGCAGCAACGCTAGGTCGCAGCCCGGGCGTACGCGCAGCCAGCGGTCGGCAAGCGCAGCCGAGCCGCTGCGCCGGGGGTCAACCACGATAATCTTCGCCCCACGGCGACGCGCGTCGTTGAGCGCATCAACGGCCCCCATCGTCGACGAATCGACAATGGAACGCCCCAAATACATGATGCAATCGGTATGTGCCAGGTCGGAGGCGGGGCTGTAGCCCAGGCTGTGCTCCCAGCCGGTAAGTCGGCTTACCTCGCAGGCACCGTCTGCACCGTATACGTTGGGCGAGCCCAGCGCATGCATAAAACGATATGCCCAGTAGCGGTCGAACGAGGGCACGCCGAGCGTCATGCCCAGCGCGCGCGGACCATGCCCGTCGACAATCTCCTCAACGCGCGCAGCGATCTGCGCGAACGCCTCGTCCCACGAAATAGCATCGAACCCCGAGCCATCAGCTCGTCGGCGCATGGGGTGCACAATGCGATCGCGCTCGTCAAACGGCATTGCCAGGCGATGCCGTCCGCGAGCGCACAGGGCACGCGCCGCGCACGGATGTCCCACAACCGGCAACTCAGCCACCACACGCCCATCCTCAACATGAGCCGCAAAGGCGCAATCGGCATAGCATCCCCCGCATGTGGTCACCACGGCGCGACCGTCACGCTCCACAGCAGATGCCATCTCGATTACCCCTTTCACCAGCCAAACACAACAGGTCAACAGCCCGGCAACGAGCCCCAGACCAAAAAAGCCTCCCGCACGGCAACGCCCCGCGGGAGGCCCATCGTCAAACAGACGGTATCTTACGCCTCGGACTTCTTGGCGTAGATAAACCAGTAGCCGAGCGCGATCAGAACCGCGCCGCCCACGATGTTGCCCAGCGTGGCGGCGGATAGGTTAAACGCAATGCCCGCGACGTTGAGTGCATCGGCCCCGGCGACCTCGGCACCATAACCGCATGCATGCATCACGGCACCCATGGGCAAAAAGTACATGTTGGCAACGCAGTGCTCAAAACCGCAGGCCACAAAGGCTGCGATGGGCAGCAGAATGCCAACGACCTTATCGACCACGGTCTTGCCGGCAGTACCGATCCACACGGCCAGGCACACGAAGATGTTGCATAGGATGCCGCGGAAGAAGATCGTCACCCAGTCGATCGTCACCTTGCCAGCAGCGACACTCACCATGGAATTGGCGACCGCCTCGCCGTTAAGCTAATAGATGCCGGCCATGTACACCAAAAAGACGATGAACAGGGCACCGACAAAATTGCCGACCCACACGACGACCCAGGCCTTGAGCATCTGAGCCAGAGTGATCTTTTTGCTCTTGAGTGCGCAGACCATAAGCGAATTGCCGGTAAACAGCTCGGCGCCGCACACCAGCACCAGCACCAGGCCCAGGCAAAAGCACAGGCCGCCCACGACGCGCTGGGCACCCCAGCCCAGCGTGCTGTCGCTCAAAAACACCGTAAAGAACAGGCCGCCGAAGGCGATAAACGCGCCGGCGAACATTGCCAACAGAAAGGCCTTAGCGACCGGCAGGTTAGCCTTGGTCACGCCGGCGGTCTCGGTCTTGGCCTCGATCGCGGCGGGCGCCAGGCAATCGGGAGCGGGGTACTCCACCTTGGAATCTGCCATGTCAATCACTTCTTTCCTATTCAGCAGAGGCAAGCGCTGCTACAGCTCCTGCCCCAAGCGGACAAAGTGGGAAAAGTCGTTGGCGGCCACGGCGTCGTACACGGCGTCGACGGCCTCAAAGACCTCCGGGGACATGGGGTTATAGAACTCCGTATCGCCCGGCTGAATCCCTATGAAGACGATATCTTCGCACGATTGCTCAATCTCTTCGATCAGAATCGATAAGGGAAGCGAATGCGTGGTGAACATCGACTTGCGGGCCACATCGCGCTTGTCGAGCAAGCGGATGGACCCGACGGGCAGCGCCATGTCGGCGGCATCGACCAAAACCAAACGCGGCGGACGTTCGCGCTTGACCTCGATGATGTCGTCCTCGGGCGTTTGGCCGCCGTCGATGGTGTACCAACCAGCAATGGGTGCGTCTTCCATCTTTTTGGAGAGCACGGGGCCGGCGGCATCGTCGGCACGCAGCACGCTTCCCGCCGTGAGCACGATACCCGCAAACGGGGCGCCGTTCACACGTCCATCCACAACGCGACCCATTACTGCAACCTTCCCGTCAGATACACGCCCGACACATCGCGCACGCGCTCCACCAAATCGCGGAACTTCATTAAGAACGCGACCTGCTGGGCATGCAGGCCAAAGTCGTCGTCGAACACCGAGATGCCGGCCTTGGCAGAACCGCGAAAACCGCGCTCGTCGAGCAGCGCATCGCAGGCCTCGAGCAGCGACGGCACCGCCGCCTTGTCGAGCTGGCACTCGCCAAAGGAGCGGATGGCCTCGAACTTGGTCTTGGCCTCCCCCTCCGGCAGCGCGTCGACGAGCGAATAGAACACATCCACCGACACCGACAGGCGCGGCTCAAAACAGTCGAGCACGCCGGTGTGGTGGCCCACGGCAAGCGTGTAGTACAGTACGTCGCAGGCCTCCTGGGGAACGTCTTCCTCGGTCTCCACAAACTTACGCGTGAGCTCGTAAAAGACCACCTGGTCGGGCGCATGGCCCAGGCAGGGGTCGGCGACGCCCTCGGCGGCCTCGTCGCTTGCGCGCGAGGCATCGCCAAAGGAGCCGCCGAGCATGCCGGGGCCCGCAAAGTAACCAGAGCGGTCCGTGAGCTCCATCTAGCGACCTCCGGCCAGCACCAGATCCTGCAGCGCCGAGTAGACCTCAACACGGCGAGGATCATCTTGCTTGTCGATGAGCAGCGCCATGGCACCGCGAATATCGCCCTTGGGCGCGCCCTCGAGCGTATCCATAAACTCGTTGGCCAGGTCGCGGCCGTAACGGTAGCCGCTCATGGCGCGAGCTTCGCGCTCAATGGCAACGCGCAGCTTGTACGGCACGCCGGGGTGCAGGATATCGGCCTGCTCGCCGGCGGCCTCCACCGTGGTCTCGGCATGGAGCTTTTGGTCAAGCAGGCCAAGTGCCATGGCAAAGCCGTAGATGGTCTGCGCGGGGCTGGGCGGGCAGCCGGGGATATAGACATCGACCGGCAGAATCTTATCCGTGCCGCCCCAGACGCAGTAGTTGTCGTAGAAGATGCCGCCGGTGCAGCCGCACGCGCCATAGGACACCACGATCTTGGGATCGGGTGCGGCCTCAAAGGCGCGCAGGGCCGGCATGCGCATGGCACGCGTCACGGCACCGGTGTACAGCAGCACATCGGCGTGACGGGGCGAGGGCACGACCTTGATGCCAAAGCGCTCGACGTCGAAGACGGGCGTGATGGAACCGAAGATCTCGATCTCGCAGCCGTTGCAGCCGCCGCAGTCGACACGGTAGACGTACACCGAGCGCTTAATCTTCTTAAGAAGGGTCGCCTTGGCCTTCTCGATGCTCTCGTCGAGCTCGATCTTGGTCGGGCGGTACTGGAGCCGCTCGGGCAAAAGCGTGGGTTCGGCCATGGTTACTCCTCCTTCGTTTCAAAATCCATGATGATGCCCTCGACCGGCGCCGGACCGGCGGGAATCTCGGGCGCATCGGGGTTGAGCTCGCGGTCGATATACTCCGGGTTCACGCCGTGGCCGCCCAGATACTCCATGCCGGCGCCCTGGGGCTCACCGGACGCAAGCGTCTCGTTGGCAGCCATGCCGTGCGCGTTGCCGGTCTTTACGGCCGAGGCGGCGCGCAGGGCGTCGAGCTCGCGCTTGCACTCCTGGCACATACCGACGGTACGGGCGGCCTGGATGGCCTCCATGCCGCCGGTCTTTTGCAGCAGGCGCTTGGCGTAGTCGATCTCCTTATGCGGGGCAAACGGCTTGCCGCAGCGCGAGCAGTGCTCGAGCGTGTAGACGCTCTTGCCGGTGAGGTCGTCCTTGCTCATGACGGCCAGCTCAAACTCCTCGGTGAGCTTGATGGCCTCCATGGGGCAGGCCTCCTCGCAACGGCCGCAGAAGATGCAGCGACCGTAGTCAATCGACCAGGTGATGGTATCGGCCGCAAGGTCGGTGTCCATGCGAATGGCATCGGCCGGGCACGCCACGCCGCAGGCACCGCAGGCGATGCAGAGCTCGGCATTGTGCTCGGGCTTGCCGCGCATGTCCTTGTTGGTGGGGAACGGCGCAAACGGGTACTTGACCGTCGCGTCGCCGGCCTTGGCGTTAACCTTCCAAAGCTTCAGCATATTAGAGCGCCTCCTCATCGAGCGGAGCGGCCATGGTGCCCTCGCCCGCAAGCGGCGACTTGTCGCGCCAGACGTTCTCGAACTGCTCCTTGTCGAGCACGTGGTCGCGCTTGGCGGCGACATCGGTCACCGTCACGCGGTCGGTGCAGGAGTAGCACGGGTCAAGCGAGCCGACGATCAGCGCCGCGTCGCCCACGGTGTTGCCGCGGAACATGTAGCGCAGGACCGGCCAGTTGCTGTACGTGGCCGCCTTGGCGCGCCAGCGGTAGCACTTCTGGTTGTTGCCGAGCATGGCCCAGTGCACGTCCTCGCCGCGCGGCGCCTCGGTGGCGCCGATGGCGTACTTGTGCGGGGTGTACTCCCAATCCGTGGTGAGGATGGGGCCCGACGGGCAGTTCTCGAGCATGGTCTCAATCATGTCGATCGAATCGTAGACCTCCTGGATGCGAACGGCGGTACGGCCGAAGGCATCGCAGGTGTCGGCCGTGGCAGCATGCATCTTCTGGACATCCGGATCGGCGTAGCCGTCGAAGGGATGGTCGAAGCGCACGTCGCGGGCATAGCCCGAGCCACGCATGAGCGGGCCGACCGGCGAGAAGTCGCGTGCGATCTTGCGGTCCAGAATGCCGATACCGCTCGTACGCTCAATAAAGTTGGGCGTGGAGAGCAAGACGTCGACGAGCTCCTGGACCTCGGAGCGCAGCTGGTGGATGGTCGTGAGCGTGGAGAGCTTCTGCTCGGCCAAGATGTCGCGACGCACGCCACCGATCACATTGAGGCCATAGGTCTTGCGGTGGCCGCTGAGTTTCTCGGCCAGGTCCATGGACTTCTCGCGAACGCGGAAGAACTGCTGGAAGCCGGAATCGAAGCCGGTGTAGTGCGATGCGAGGCCAATGTTGAGCAGGTGCGAGTGCAGGCGCTCGACCTCGAGCATGATGGCGCGGATGTACTGTGCGCGCGGCGGGACGTGAATGCCCTGGGCGCGCTCGACAGCCTCGGCGTAGGCCACCGAGTGAGCGCAGCCGCAGATACCGCAGATACGGTCGGCAAGGAACGTCACGGCGTCATAGTTCAGGCGCGTCTCGGCGACCTTCTCCATACCGCGATGCACGTAGAACAGGCGGTAGTCGGCATCGACGATCGTCTCGCCCTCCACGAACAGGCGGAAGTGGCCGGGCTCGTCGGAGGTGATGTGCAGCGGTCCCATGGGGACGAGCGTGGTCTCCTTGCCCTTGGTGTCGGCCAGGAATTCGTAGTTTTCCATGTCGCTCGCGGGGGCGGGGCGGAAACGGTAATCCATCGAATCCTTGCGCAACGGGTACAGCCCACTGGGCCAATCGTCGGGAAGCACCAGGCGACGGCGATCGGGCAGACCCTCGGGAATCAGGCCGAACATATCGCGCAGCTCGCGCTCGCCCCACACGCAGGCGGGGACGAACGGCGTCACGGACGGGAACGTCATCTTGGCGGGATCGACCTCGGTGCGGACGGTCACCCAGCCGGGATCCTCCCCCTCCATGGAGATGACGTAGTACACGGCGTAACGGCCGCACAGGCTGCGCTCATCGTTGCCGATGATCACGGGAATCCAGCCGTAGCGCTCGTAGTACAGGTAGTGGACGGCCTCGGGCAGCTTGTCCTGCTTGACGGTAATCGTCAGCTGGTCCTCGCACTGCCACTCGACCTTCTCGATGCAGCCCGGAACGGCGCGGCGCAGGGCCTCGACATGGCTCTCGCAGCGACGGGCATACACCTTGTTCTCAGTTTCAATCATTCGTTACTCCACCTCGCTCTGAGCGGTCTCGGTACCGAACACAGCGCGGTACATCGGCGTCGCGTGAAGTTCCTCGGTGCTCTGCTCGAGCACGATGCCGGTCGCGGTCTCCACACCGTGCACGAGAGGCAGCGGGGTGGCGATGCCAAACCACAAGATCATGACAGCCAGGATGACTTCGGGGATAAGCATGAGTGCCGGGGCCTCATGCTTGCCCATGCCCTGGGGTGCATGGCCGAATACCGACTTGAGTGCGATGCGGGTGAGCGCGGAGATGGCCACGGTAAGACCGAGGGCGACCACGACGACCAGCCACATGGGACCGGCGGTAACACCGGCGACAAAAGTCAGGAACTCGGAGATGAACATGCCAAAGGGCGGGAAGGCACCAAGACCGAGCAGCGCCAGGACGGCGAGCGCGGCGGTTGCGGGAGCAACCTCGACGACACCCTGGATCTTGGCCAGGCTACGCGTGCCAAAGGCGTGCTGGATGTTGCCGGACACGCAGAAGGCAAGCGTCTTGGTAAAGCCGTGGAACACGCAGTGCAGCAGGGCCGCGGCGATACCCAGCGGGCCACCGATACCCAGGCACAGGGCGATAACGCCCACGTTCTCCACAGACGAGTACGCAAAGCGGCGCTTGAGGTCGTCCTGGCGAAACATCGAGAGTGCCGCCACCAAAATGGACAGCGTGCCGACGATCAACAGCAGAAGTTGCGGATACTCGGCACCCACGGCCTGGATGGTAAAGCCGTAGAAGCGCATGATCACGAGCATGGCACACTTAAGCAGCACGCCCGAGAGCAGGGCCGAGACAGGGCTCGGAGCCTGAGAGTGGGCATCGGGCAGCCAAGTGTGCATGGGGAACAGGCCAGCCTTGGTGCCAAAGCCGATCACGATAAACGCAAAGGCGAGGCGCATGAGCGTCGGGTCGAACTGGTCGGCATACGGCAGCACGCACGATAGGAATGCGGCCTCGTGGGCGTTGGGAATCACGTCGGCGGCGTTGGCGTAGATCAGCAGCGTACCGAACAGGCCAAAGGCCACGCCGGCGGTGCAGACCATCGCATACTTCCAAGAAGCCTCGAGGGCCGTCTTGTTCTTGTAGATACCCACGAGGAACACGGTGGAAAGCGTGGTTGCCTCCACGGCGGCCCATGTGAGGATCATGTTGTTGGACAGACACGCGAGCAGCATGGTGAACACAAACAGGCTAAACAGCGCAAAATACTGCTTGGCGCGCTCGGCGGGCATGGAGCCCTCCTCGATATCGGCCTTTACATAGGGCAGCGAGAACAGCCCGGTAAGAAAACCGATAAAGCCGATGAGCAGCACAAAGATGGCGCCCAGCGAATCGAGGTGGAACCACAGGCCAAGAGCGCTCGCGGTGTCGCCGCTCGTAAGGACGTCACCGGCCGTCACAATCGACAGCACCAGGACGGCTGCGACGGAGACCAGGTTGAGACCGGCAAACACGTTATAGGACGTGTTCTTGGGCAAAAACGCCATGACCAGCGAGAACACCAGAGGAGTCGCGAGCAGGGCGAGAATCAACGTTTCCATGGACTACCCCCTCAGCTCGGACAGGTCGCGCGCATCGAGCGAGTGGGAGTCGTCCCAAATGCGACGCACGACGATGGACATGATGATGACGGCAAAGATGGCGTCGGTGGCGATACCGATCTCGATGATCTCGGGAGCGGTGGGGGCCAAAAGCGCGAGCGTCACATGGCTGCCGTTTTCCATAAGGCAGTATCCAAAGATCTGCTTCATGATGTTGCGCTGCGAGATGATGCAGGTGAGGCCCACAAAGAAGTGAGCGAAGCTAATGGCGAGCGCAGGCGTTGCGACCTCGGCCGTGGGCAGGCTGATCTGCGTCACGACGGCAAAGCAGATCGCGACCTCCACGGCGATGATGCAAATGGCCCACGCGGGCTTAAGGCCGGCCTTGAGCGATGCGTCGCTCGGCTCACCCATCTTCTTGTATGCGCGGTTGAGGATATAAGGGACCAGGACGACCTTGGTGATAAAGGCAGATCCAGCCCACATAAGCAGCTCCTGCGCACCAGTGGTGACACCGAGCGTGGCGAGAAGCCCCACGAGCACCAGCGACTGCACCGCATACCAGTGGATGGAATGTTTGATGTTCTTGGAGACAACCACCATGGTGGACGTGACGATCAGAAGGCCGCCAAGGATGTTGACGATCGAATAACCCATGTCGTTCTACCTCCTAACCGATCCAGCTGGCCGAAAGCGGGCCGCTGACGATGACCATGATGATGAGCACGATGAACACAAACGCCATCGCGCGGGGAAGCGGGGCTCCCGCAGCGACCTCTTCGCTCGGCTCGCCGGGCAGGCAATAGCCCATCCACTTGAGGAACCAGGCGAAGGTGGCGACGGTCTCGGCGACCATGATGCACACGAGCACCAGGATCGCGACGTTGCCGGCACCCACAGAGAAGCCACCGGCGATGATCTGGAACTTCGAGAAGAACGTGTTCATGGGCGGCACGCCGGCAATGGCGAGCGCCGCGACACCAAAGCCCACGCCCGAGATCGGGTACTTCTTTACGATGCCGCGAAGCTTGGGCAGCATACGCGTGCCGAGCGTAAAGGAGAACGAACCGGCGATCAGGAAGAACAGGGTCTTGGCGAAAGCGTGGTTAAAGATGTGGCACACGGCACCGTCAAAGGCCAGCTGGCTGCCAAAGACCGAAAGGCCCAGACCAAAGAACACATAGGAGAGCTGGGCGATCGTGGAGAAGGCCAGCAGGCGCTTCATGTCCTTTTGCGGCAGGTACATAAGGAAACCAAAGAGCATGGTGACCATGGCGTCGATAATGGCGACCCAGCCCACGATCTCGGGAATCTCGCCGGCAGAGACGAGTGCACGCGCGAACACGCACACGCCGACCTTAACCATCGAGGCACCATGCAGGTAGGCCGAAACAGGCGTCGGCGCCTCCATGGCCGAAGGCAGCCACATGTACATGGGAACCTGTGCGGACTTGGCCCAGGCCGCAAACAGCACGAGCAAAAGGACGATAGCCTTGAGCTTGGCATCGAGGCCGGCAATCGCGGTAATGGCGAAGGTGCCGGTGTGGGCAAACACGATGGCGGCGCCCAGATACAGGCCGAGCGCGCCGATATGCGTGATGATCAAGGCCTTCATGCCGGCCTTCTTGGCCGTAGGCGTCATGTAGTAGCTAATGAGGCCCCAAGAGCACGCACCCGTAATCTCAAAGAACACGAGCTGGCCCAAAAGGGTCGAGCTGTACACGAGGCCGGCCATGGCGCCGATGAAGGTCGCGAGGTACGCGTAGAAGCGACGACGCGGCGCGTCGGGATGCTCACGGTTATTCTCGCTCATATAGGGGATCGAATAGATCACGACAAGCAGGCCGATACCCACAAAGGCGGGCGCGAGCAGCGTGCTCATGCGATCGAAAGTGAATCCCATGACGAGGGTCTGCCCAAACGAGATCAGGGGGACCTGCGTGTCGGGCATGCCGGCGCCAGCGAAATTCGCGGCGAGGGCGATGGTGCAGACCGTCGAGACGGCGGCACCCAAAACGCTGAACCACTTGGCGTACGGACGGGGGAACAGGGCGACGAGCACCGAGGCCACCATCGGGGCCGCGATAGCGACCAAGCCGAGAAGGGACAGACTGACTGCAAATGACATTGTTTCTCCCTTCTCCTACACGCCGACGACCACGAAGACAAACGCCAGAACGGCGATGCCCACGACGGCCCAGGTCTGATTGCCGAGCACCTTAAAACGCGAGCGCGAGCAGGAGTTCTCGATCACGCCGCACGCGACAAAGTCGATCAGGCACTTCACCAGGAAGATGACTGCGCCCAGAACGGCGGCGGCGCCCACGGTCGCGGGCTCGCCCCAAGGGATGAAGATCGCGCAGAACCAAGCGACGACCAGGACCTGTTTCATGGACATGGCAAGCTTGGCCATGGCGAGCGACGGGCCGGAAAGCTCGGCGAGCGGACCTTCCTGAAGCTCTTGCTCGGCCTCGGCCTGATCAAACGGCAGCTTGCCGAGTTCCATGTAGCAGGCGATCGCAAAGGCGATGCCGGCGAGGATCACGGCGACCGGCGCGTCGATGGCGCCCGTCATGATGTGCTGACCCATGGTGGCGATGTCAGTGGAGCCGCACACCAGGGCGGCGGCAAACAGCGCCAGCAGCATGGACGGCTCGATGAGCACGCTCATGAGCAGCTCGCGGACGCCGCCGATACCGGCGTAGGCGTTGGACGAATCCACGCCGCAGAGGGCGAAGAAGAAGCGGGCGAGCGCCAGGCTGTACATGATGGTGATGGCGTCACCAAAGACCGGGATGGGGCTTTGTGCCGTAAAGAGCGGCAGACCCATCGCGAGCATAAAGGCGACGGCGAAGAACAGCGGCGGCATGATGCGCAGCGCAAAGCTCGCATCCTCGCTCTGGGACTCGGGGCGCGCAAAGAGCTTGGCCAGGTCGCGGTAGTCCTGCATGATGCTGGGGCCGCGACGGTTGTGCATCTTGGCGCGGATCACGCGGCCGAGACCGGAGAAGAACGGTGCGACGGCCATGACGACCACGCCCTGCAGAACGGCAAGTACGATGTTGTTCATGCTCTCCCCTCCTTAACCCATTTGCACGGCGAGCACGAGGAACACCACGAGTGCCGCGACGATGTAGCAGATATAGATGCTGTAGTTGCCGCCCTCGAGCTTAGTCGCGAGGTCGGCGAGCTTCTCGACACCCTTATGCGGGGCATCGACGAGAACCTTGTCGGGTACGGGCTCCACAGCCTCGGCCACACCGGTAAGCTTCTGGAAGAAGTGCGCGATGGACCAGCAGACGGCCGTGCAGCGGTCGCGCAGCGTGTAGAGCGGCTGCATAAACCAGGACACCTCGGAGGCAAAGGTCGTGGCCACGACGGGCATATGCTCGTTGGGAGCATAGCCGCACGCCCACGGCTGGGACTTCTGCACCTTGCCGACGGTCTTGAGCTTGCGATAACCGCAGGCAAGGCCGACGAGCACCACGAGAGCAATGGCGATCGCGGGCGTGGAGGTGGCAGCGCCGGAGTACTGGTTCATGAGCTCCATGCCCTCGGCGGCAAACACGCCACCGTACGGATGCAGCACGGACGCGGCGACATCGACCAGCACGGGCGCGATCACGGGAGCGCCAATGCCCAGCACGACGCAGATGGCCGCGAGCAGGCCCTGCGCAAACACCATGGGGGCGGGAACCTCCTTGGCATTGGCCGCGGCCTCGGAGCGGGGCGCGGAGGCAAAGGAGACGCCATAGGCCTTGACGAAGCACGTAACAGCCAGCGCGCCGGTAATGGCGAGCGCGACGGCAGCGAACACGGCCACGATCATGACGGCCTTGTCGCCCTGCATGGCGGCATTAAACAGCGACTGGTAGGTAAACCACTCGGACACAAAGCCGTTGAAGGGCGGGATGGCCGAGATAGCAAGCGCACCGATGAGGAAGCAGATGGCCGTTGCCGGCATACGACGGAACAGACCGCCCATCTTCTCCATATTGCGCGTACCCGTGGAGTACAGCAGCGCACCGGCGCCCAAGAACAGCTCGCCCTTAAACATCGCGTGGTTAAACGTGTGGTAGAGGGCGGCCATCAGAGCCAGGACGGCGATGCCGACAGAGTTGAGCGCCATGGCGGCCATGGAAGCGCCGACGCCGAGCAGAATGATGCCGATGTTCTCGACGGAGTGATAGGCCAGCAGGCGCTTGATGTCATGCTCCTGCAGGGCGAAGGCCACGCCGAGGACCGACGAGATCGCACCGAAGACCATGACCATAAGACCCCACCAGACCTGAACGCCCGAGGCGGAGAGCAGGTCGAGACCCACCTTGAGGATACCGAAGATACCGATCTTGATCATGCCGCCGGACATGAGGGCCGACACGTTGGACGGCGCCTCGGGATGTGCCTTGGGCAGCCAGCCGTGCAGCGGGATGATACCGGCCTTGGCACCAAAGCCAAAGAAGGCGAGCACGAAGCACACGGATGCGACCGCGGGGCTAAACTGCGTGGCGCGGAAATCCGCAAAGGCAAACGAGCCGCCGGCGAAGTTGGTCATGGTGAGGAAGCTCGCCATGATGAGCACGAAGCCCACGTGCGCGATCACAAAGTAGAGCCAACCGCCATGGATGGAGTTCTCGTTCTCCTCGATCACGACCAGGAAGTACGAGGTCAGCGACATGAGCTCAAAGGCGACCAGGAACCAAAACACGTTGTCGGCGGTAATGACGAGCATCATGGACGCCACGAAGGTGTTAAAGAAGAAACCGGCGCGGCCCTTTTTGCCCGGGTACTCATCAAAGTAGTTGAGACCGTAGATCGAACCGGCAAACGCGAGCACCGAGATGAGCGCCACGAACAGGCCGGACAGCTGATTGAGCAGCAGCTGGAAATGGGCAAACGGGAAGAACACGATGGTGTCGACCGACGTGACATCGCCCAGCACGGCCTGGATACCGGCCACAAACGAAAGCACCGCGGCGACGGCGCCGATAAGGCAGCCGGCGGTCTTGGCGGCGTTATCGGCCTTGATCAGCAGAACCGAGGCGAGCGCACCGATGCACGAGACGGCAAGCGATGCGATAAACAGCGTCATGCTATCCATTGTTTACGCTCCCTTCTGCTTTCTCGGACAGGCCCTGGGCCACAGCGGTAACGTCGACGACCGGACCGTTTTCGATCGAGCGCAGGCGCTTGGCCTCGTCGAGTTCGCGATCGGCCGAGCCGCCCATGACGGTCAGCGCCTTGGTGGGGCACGCCGCCACACAATGCGGGCCGTCCGGATCGAAGGCGCACAGGTCGCACTTGACAGCGCAGGTGTACTGGCCGGGAGCCCACGTAAGCAGGCTGCTCAGGGACTTAGGATACGAAGGCGTCGGATCGCACATGCCTGCGACACCGGCGATAGACGTGCCATCGGGATGGATGGCTCCGAAGGGGCACGCGATGGCGCACAGCCTGCACCCGATGCACTCCTGCTCCTTGACGTGGATGCGGTCGCCATCGTGCTCGATGGCATTCACCGGGCAGACCTCGGCGCAGGGGGCACCCTCGCAATGGTGGCAGGCAAGGGCGGCCGAAATACCGCCGGTCTTCACGAGCGCCAAGCGCGGCGTATCCTGAAGACCCTGCATCCGGTGGGCGTCGGCACAGGCAGACTGGCATGTTCCGCAGCCGATGCACCTCTCCGGGTTGATGTCGATGAAGCGGTTCATCCCCACTTCCTTTCAAAATAACGGGCCGGGCTCCCGAACGTACGGGACGCCCGGCCCAAAAAGCCAACGAGAACGGGACTACACGATTTGATTCACGTGCGTCTCGTCGTCGAACTTGGCGGCGCCGGGCTCAACGTCCTGGGGAGCGGCGGCGTCCACCAGAGCCTGCTTGAGCTCGGTGTACTGACGCTCCACCTCGCCCTCGGCCCAGACCTGGTCGGCGATAGCGTCGACCTGGCAGGCGGAGAACTTGTCCTCGGGCGTATGCGAGACCGGGTCGACCTTGTGAATGGTCAGCTCGTTGCACTTGCCGATCCACCACTGGTAGGTCATGTAGACCGTGCCCTTGTTGATGCGGTCGCTCACGTCGGCGCGGCTGTATACCTGGCCGCGGCGGCTATGAATCGAGACGATGTCGCCGTTCTTGATGCCGCGCGCCTGGGCGTCCGCGGGATTCATGCGGACAAAGCCGGGCTCGTCGGCGAGCAGCGCCAGCGTCTTGCAGTTGCCGGTCATCGAGCGGCAGCTGTAGTGACCGACCTCGCGGACGGTGCACAGAATGAGCGGGTACTCATCGTCGGGAAGCTCGGAGGGCGCCTCCCAGTCGTGCGCCATCAGGTTGGCGCGGCCGTCCTTGGTAGTGAACTTGCCACCAGCGAACATGTCGGGCGTACCGTGGTCGTTCACATCGGTGCTCTTGACCGGCCACTGGGCGTAGCCGCCCTCGGGAGCCATCTTCTCGTAGGTTGCGCCCACAAAGTTGGGGCACAGGCTAATGCACTCGTTCCAGATCTGCTCGGTGTTGTCGTAGTGCATGGGGTAGCCCATGCGCGTAGACAGGTCCGCGAAGATCTCCCAGTCGTGACGGCACTCGCCCTTGGGCGGAACGGCCGCGTCAAAGTGCTGGAAGCTACGGTCGGATGCGGTAAAGACACCCTCGTGCTCGCCCCAAGAGGTGGCAGGCAGGATGACGTCGGCGAGCATGGTCGTCTGCGTCATAAAGATGTCCTGGCAAATGAACAGGTCCAGCTCGGAGAGCGTCTTGCGCATACCGGCCGAATCGGGCTCGGTCTGCACCGGGTCCTCGCCGTAGTTGTAGAAGCAGTGCACCTTGCCCTCGTCGACCAGGTGGCCCAGGTCGGTGAGCTTATAGCCCTCCTCGAGCGGGAGCTTTTCCTCGGGCACGCCCCAAGCCTTGGCAAACTTGGCGCGAGCGGCGGGGTCGGTGACTTTCTGGTAGCCAGGGTACAGGTTGGGCAGCATGCCCATATCGCAGGAACCCTGGACGTTATTCTGACCGCGCACGGGCGCGAGGCCGGAATTGGGTTTGCCGATCTGGCCGGCAACGCAGGCGATGGAGGCGATGGTGTGCACCGTCTTCAGGTTCTGCTTCTGCTGGCATACGCCCATGCCCCAGCCAATGATGGCAGAGGGCTTCGCCGTGGCGTACATCTCGGCAGCTTGGTGGATCAACGCGGGCTCGACACCCGTGATGTCCTGTACGGATTCGGGAGTGTAGTTCTTGATGGTCTCCCACCACTCGTCAAAGCCGTTCGTATGCTCGGCGACGAATTCCTTGTCGTAGAGGCCATCGTTGACCAGACAGTTGGCAAAGGCGTTGAGGAACGCAACGTTGCAACCGTTCTTGATCGGAAGGTAGAGATCGGCGATACGCGCGGTTTCGATATGGCGCGGGTCGGCGACGATGATCTTGCAACCCTTTTCTTTGGCTCGCACGATACGCCTTGCGACGATGGGGTGCGAATCGGCAGGGTTATAGCCGAAGAGGAAAATGCAGCCCGCATCCTCCATACCGGGGATGGAGCATGACATGCAACCTGAACCAACCGTGTCCATCAGACCGAGGACAGTAGGGCCGTGTCAAGTACGGGCGCAGTTGTCCACGCTGTGGGTGCCGATGCACGCACGCGTAAACTTCTGCATGACGTAGTTCGCCTCATTGCCGCCGCCTCGCGAAGAGCCGGTGGTCATGACAGCGTTAGGACCATATTCGTCAATTATGGCCTGCATCTTAGATGCGGTGAAATCCAGTGCCTCGTCCCAGCTTACGCGCTCAAGATCCGCGCCCTTGGTGCGGCGGATCATCGGGTGCAGTACGCGAGGAGTCAAGATCTTGGTGTCGTTGATGAAGTCGTAGCCGCTCATGCCCTTAAGGCACAGCTCGCCCTGATTGGTGATGCCGTTGAGCGGTTCGGTACCCACGACCTGGCCGTTTTGGACCAAGAGGTTAAACTGGCAACCGGCACCGCAGTACGGGCAAATCACTTTATGCTTCTCCATGACACCCTCCTTCCTTTCTCTGCTACCGATTAATCGGTACGTATTTGACAATCGTCGGGCCTGTATGGCCGCCCGCCTACGCCTCGTTTTCGATGGTGGCGCGGGCACGCTCGGCGATCAGTTCCGCCAGGCGCTCCTCGTCTACCAGGGTGAGGCCCTTAGTCGGGCACGCCTCGGCACACGCCGGACCGCCGGGACGGTCCACGCACAGGTCGCACTTGAGCACGAAGCTCTTAGTCTGCGAACCCACGCGCACGTCGCCCATCAAGACGGGGACCTGCGTGGTCGCCACGCTCACGGCGCCAAAGGGGCAGGCCATGACGCAGCTCTTGCAGCCGATGCAGTTGTCCTCGTTGACGCCGATGCGATGGTTCTTTGGATCAAAGAACAAGGCGCCCGTGGGGCAGGCCTTAGCGCACGGGGCATCCTCGCAGTGATGGCAAGCCACCGGTGCGGAGATCTCGTACGTACGCGTCACGCGCAGGCGCGGCGCGGCGATGTTGCCGGGGATGTCGTGTGCCTCGATACACGCTGCCATGCAGGTTTGGCACCCAATGCAGCGCGAGGAATCGGCAACGACTCGTTTATTGCCCATGTTGTTCACTCCCTCCTGAATCCCATGCCGGAGAAACCCTGTCGACGTTGTTCCAAGCCGCCCGTGGCCTGGCATCGGCGTATCGAATGCATGCGGCGAAACAGGCACTCGGTAGAATTTCTCCAACGGTATACAGGTTGAATATACGCAGTTGCGGGTGGCAAACTTGAGCATAGGCCCTGCAATACGGGTGTATTGCAGGGGTTTGGGCTGGTTAGGATTATTCTTGGATAGCTATAAAGATAAGTGTATTACACGCGTACGCCCAAGAAAAATTTCACGCTCGCTTCTGAAGGATGTAGTACGTTTGTAATAATGTTCACACTGAATTACTCTAGTGCAATAAAGTAATGGTTATAAGATTGGCTATTATTAGCCGATGTTGTATTTGACTATTCAAATTGCACGCTCATTAAGGGAGGCCAGTGATGTCATCGACTCAAAAACGAGCCATCCTGCAGGTGCGCATTCGCGAAGAGGACAAACAGCATGCCGAGCGCCTCTACGACGCCATGGGCACATCGCTTGCCGAGGCCGTTCGCCTTTTTGTCGCGCAGAGCATTTTGATGCGCAAGCTTCCCTTTCAGCCGGTCGCCGTGCGCTCAAAAGACGGCACCGCCGCCTATGGATCGCTCAAAGCATATGGGGACCCCAATCGCCGCTCCGAGGAGCGCAATGCCTGGATTGAGTACCTTGCTACAGAATGCGACGATTCGATTTTGGGTCCCGAGGAAGTAGATATCCATGAGTAGCACCATCATCGACGAGACCGTCATCCTGCGCTACCTGCTTGACGACGACGAAGTTCTGTCACCGCGCGCCGCCAAGGTCATCGCCACGCGCACCGCTCGCATCTACCCCGAGATTATCACGCGCGTCGTGGTCACGCTGCGCGACGTCTATAAGGTTCCCCGCGTTGAGATTGCTGCGGCCATGAAAAGGCTGCTCGATGACGTCATGGTCGACGAGCCCACCGTTGTCGCCCTTGCCGTCAAACTCTTTGGCAAGACCCATATGGACTTTTCCGACTGCCTCCTCGCAGCCCGAACCGCCATCTACAACGATGATGTCGTGAGCTTTGGCAAGCCCATCATCCAAGGCATGATCGACTACCGCCGCCAACGCCAAACCGCGGCCGACGCCCGCGACCGCGCCTCCGAAGCCCGCAGCCGAAGCACCGACTCCACCATCGACAAACTCCGCCACCGCCCCCGCCACTAACCCTGTCTCTTATACACATCTCCGAGCCCACGAGACGTAGAGGAATCTC
>CABSNU010000019.1 GCA_902479135.1 uncultured Collinsella sp.
GTGGTAGCCCGTACCAGATTCGAACTGGTGATCTCCGCCTTGAGAGGGCGGCGTCCTAAACCGCTAGACGAACGGGCCACATGACATCTGCACTGCCGTGCTGCGAGGAAATATATTACGGGACAAAAAACATCAACGCAAGAAGAAATTCCAAATTGCCGAAAAATTGTCGGCAGGTTATGGAACACACAGGTAAACTGGGTAGCTAATTCAAGTTGAGATGGACCAAAAGAGCTTCGCGCTCGTTGGGGATGTTGTCTTCGATCACGGCGTCGAGGGCGGAGTTGAGTAGCTGCCCCAGTTCCGGCCCGGGCTTGACTCCGGCACGGATCAGGTCGCCGCCGTTGATGGCGAGCATCTTGATCGTATAGGGCTCCCCCGCCTTCAGCAGCTCGTGCGCCATCGCGCGCATCTCCTCAATCGTCTCAACGTAATAGAAGCACGACGGGGCCTTGCCGAGCGTGTCGGCACGCTTAAGGTCCATGAGCTCGTCAATCAGGCGGGCCGTGTCGACGCCCTCACCCGAAAGCGCGCGCATCATATTGAGCAGGCAGGAGCGCTCGGGGCGCAGCGGCTTGTCATGGTATTTGATGAGCAGGCACACGTCGCGCACCAAGTCGTGCGAGAGGGTCAGGCGATCCATAATGACGCGCGCCTTCTTGGCGCCGAGCTCGGGATGACCGTAGAAGTGTCCGCTGCCGGCGTGATCGACCGTGAAGCACTCGGGCTTGGACACATCGTGCAAAAACGCCGCCCACATAAGGCTCGACGAGGGCGCGACGCCGTCACACAGCGCGAGCTCCCCCGCCACCGTCAGCACACGGGCGATATGCACGTAGACGTTAAACGCATGATAGACACTGCGCTGATCAAACCCGCGACCCGCTGCCAACTCGGGCACGGCGGCGCAGATGAGCTCGGGATAGCGGAGCATCGCGTCTCCCCCATGACCGGTCGAAAGAATGCCCTCGAGCTCAATACCCACACGCTCACGCGCCACGGCATCGAGCAGCGGCGCGCACTCGGCAAGCGCACGCTTGGTCTCAGGCTCAATCATAAAGTCCAGACGGCAGGCAAAGCGCACCGCACGCAGCATGCGCAGGGCGTCCTCGTTAAAGCGACGCTTGGGATCGCCGACAGCGCGAATCAGCTTGCGCTCCAAGTCACCCTGGCCGTCGTAGCGGTCGACAAGCCCGCGCTCGGGATGCCAGGCCATGGCATTGACGGTAAAGTCGCGGCGCGCCAGATCGTCCTCGAGCGAGGCGGCACGCTCCACACTCTGGGGATGGCGACCATCGGTGTAAAAGCCATCCAGACGGTACGTGGTGACCTCGATACGCTCGCCATCGGAAATAGCCGTGATTCCGCCAAATTTAATGCCCGACTCCACAACCGCGATGCCGGCGGCCTCGAGCGCCGCTTTGGACTCCTGCCACAGGCCGCTACAGCACATATCAACATCGTGGCTGGGGTACCCCATCAGGGCGTCGCGCACCCAACCGCCCACGTACCAAGCCTCAAGACCAGCCGCCTCAAGCGCGCGCAGGACGCGCAGGGACGCATCGGACGGTTGCGTACCGTTGAGCGAAACATTGCACATGCCTGTGGCCTCCTGCACTTGCGAGCGTTAATCGATGGTTCTCAAGAAGTCTAACAAGAAACGAGAAAGCGCGCACACGCAATCGCGTCGTCGATTCGATAAAACGAGAAAGCAGACGCCATATGCGTTCAGTGCACAAAAAACACCCGCCTCGGAGATCCAAAGCGGGTGTTCGGCAGCGATTTTTCGATACGGCTAGCAGACCTGACGAACTTCGATGTTCTTCTTGTATTCGTCCACCTTGGCAAAGTCGCCCAGGCCCGGGCACTCGACCACGTTGGCGCCGGTAGCCATCGAAAGGCGCAGGGCGTCCTCGACGCGCTCGGGGGCGTCGTGCCACACGGACAGGAAGGCAGCGAGCGAGGAATCGCCGGCGCACACCGTCGACAGCAGCTTGACGTCGAAGGTGCGATTGGCAAACCAGATATGCTCGCCGTTGGAGAAGTACGCACCGGCGCCACCAAGGGTCAGCAGCACGTTCTTGGCGCCCTTGGCATGAAGCTCGGCCATAGCGCCCTTGACGGACTCATCGTCGCCACCGCTCACCTTAATGCCAAAGATGTCGAGCAGCTCGTCATCATTGGGCTTGATCAGCAGCGGCTCCAGAGCAATGAGGTCTGCCAGCTGATGGCTCGAGATGTCGAGGACGAACTCGGCCCCCTTGGCCTTGACACGACGCAGGACCTCGGCCAGGAAGCCCTCGGAAGTGTTGGGAGGCAGCGAGCCGCTGATAACCAGGCAGGTCATGTCATCGAGCGAATCGATGAGCTCAAACATCTCCTGCTCATTGGCCTCGTTGATGGCGGCACCAGCGTTGACCATGTTGTACTCAGTGTCGGGGCCGGCATTAAGGAACACGTTGACGCGCGTGATGCCGTCGGTCCACACAGGCTTGACGGGCACGCCCAGGGCCTCGGCGCCCTTAACGATGAACTCACCCGAGAAGCCGGCGAAGAAACCCAGGATCGTGGTGTCGACACCGTAGTGGTCAAGCGTAAACGAGACGTTGAGGCCCTTGCCGTTGGGCGTGTAGACGGCGTTGCGGGTACGCGTGACGGTGTTGGCGTCAAGACCGTCGCAGGCGATGTTGTAGTCAATGGCGGGATTTGCAGTGAGCGTGTAAATCATGAATGTTCCTTTCACGAAGCAACGTGTTAATGAAAGTATATTCCACGCATCGACAAAAGGCTAGGACAACTCGGTGAACGGTGTGGAAGCGATGAAGTACGGCAGGACACCCCCCCCTGGCGGAACAAAAAGGCGCCCCGGCCGAAACCGGGGCGCCGCATGTGCACGAATATGTCGCGTTTCGATTACTGACGATCGAGCTTGCGGACAGCAACGCGCTTGCTGTACTCGTCGACGTGACCAAAGTCGCCAATGCCGACGGACTCGGCAACGTTAGCGCCGGTGGCCATAGCGAGCTTCATGGCCTCCTCGACGTTGTCGCGATCCCTGTACCACTTGTGCAGGAACGCAGCGAGGGTGCAATCGCCGGCGCAGACGGAAGAAACCAGCTTGATGTTGAACTCACGCTTGGCGTACCAGATGTCCTCGCCGTTGGAGAAGTAAGCGTCGCCGCGGCTACCACGGGTGAGCAGCACGTTCTGAACGCCAGCGTCGTGAGCCATCTTCATGGCAACGCGAACCTCGTCGTCGGTGTCGACCGGCACGCCGAAGATGGCCTTCATCTCGTGATGGTTCGGCTTGATGAGAAGCGGCTTCTTGTGAGCGAGCTCCTTGAGCTTGTCGGAGGACAGGTCCAGGACGACGTCGGCGCCACGAGCCTGAGCGTGCTCCATGACCTGAGCCAGGAAGTCGGGCGTAGCTTTGGGAGGCACGGAGCCGGAGACGATCAGGCACTCAAGATCGCCCGCGGTGTCCAGGATGTTGTAGAGCTCCTCCTGGTGCTGCGGCGTGATCGGAGCACCCGGGTTCAGGATGCCGTACTCGTGCTGGCCATCGTTGACGTAGGTGTTAATGCGCGTGATACCGTCGGTCCAGACCGGGCGGCAGAGGCAACCCAGGTTCATGACCTCCTCAACGATGAACTTGCCCGTGAAGCCAGCAAAGAAGCCGAGTGCGACGGTGTCAACGCCCATCTTCTTAAAGGCGAAGGACACGTCAAGGCCCTTGCCGTTAGCCGTGTAGCTGGCCGAGCCGGTGCGGACGTTCTCATCGGGCTCGAGCGGAGAGCTCGAAACCGTCATGTCGACAGCCGGGTTAGCGGTTAGCGTGTAGAACATTTACAGTACCCCCTGTATATGTGAGGGCCGCGTGGCCGGCCCATTCCAACCACGCGGTTACCTCTGATACCAAATTAGCGAGCTGCGGACTCGAGCAGTGCCTTGACCTCGGCTGCGGTGTTGCAGGCGAGCGCCTTCTCGGCGAGCTCGTCGCACTCGGCCTTGGTCCACTGGCTGATGGTCTTGCGGGCGCGCAGGATAGAAGGAGCGCTCATCGAGAACTCCTCCAGGCCCCAGCTGATCAGCAGCGGCTCGAGCAGCGGATCGGCAGCGGCTTCGCCGCACATACCGACCATGATGCCGGCCTTCACGCCGCTCTCGATGATGTTCTTGAGCGAGCGGAGCACGGCGGGATAGTAAACCTGGTACAGGTTGGAGATGGTGTCGTTACCACGGTCGGCGCACATGGTGTAACCGATCAGGTCGTTGGTGCCGATGGAGAAGAAGTCGGCGACCTCGGCAAGACGGTCTGCGAGCAGCGAAGCGGCGGGCGTCTCGACCATGATGCCGACCTCGATGTTCTCGTTGAACTTGCGACCCTCTTCGGTCAGCTCGGCCTTGCACTGCTCGACGAGCTCCTTGACAGCCAAGACCTCCTCGACGCAGGTGACGAGCGGGATCATGATCTTGACGTCACCGAAGGCGCTAGCGCGCAGCAGAGCGCGGAGCTGGACCTTGTACTGGTCGGGATTGGCCAGGCAGTAACGCACGGCGCGGAAGCCCATGAAGGGGTTATCTTCCTTGACCATGTGCAGATACGGAATCTCCTTGTCGCCGCCAACATCGAGCGTGCGGATGATGACCGGAGCACCCTTGAGCGCGCTGGCGACCTTACGGTAGGCGTTGAACTGCTCCTCCTCGGAAGGAAGCTCAGCAGAGTCCATGAACAGGAACTCGGAGCGGAACAGACCGATGGCCTCGGCGTCGTGATCGAGCGCGTTGGGCACGTCATCGGGGTTACCGATGTTGCAGGCGATGATCTTCTTGATGCCATCGGCAGTCACGGACGGCTTGCCGCGGAAGGCCTCGAGGGCTGCCTTCTCGGCAGCGAAGGCCTCGGCCTTGGCGGTGTATGCGGCGAGCGTCTCCTCGTCGGGATCGGCCTCAACGATACCCTTGCCACCGTCGACGACAACGGTCATACCGTTGCGCAGCGCGGTGCAGCTATTGGAAACCGAAAGGACAGCCGGGATCTCGAGGGCGCGCGCAATAATCGCGGAGTGCGACGTGCGGCCACCGGTCTCGGTGACGATACCGGCAACGTGGGCCTTATCGATCGTGGCGGTCATGGACGGCGTGAGGTCGTGAACGACAACGACAGTATTCTCGGGCAGGACGGAGAGGTCGACGACCTCCTTGCCCAGCAGCTCGGCCAGAATACCGGTGCGGATGTCGGCGATGTCGGCCGCGCGCAGACGAAACATCTCGTCGTCCATGGACAGGAACATGTTCTCGAACATGGTCGAGGTGTCCATGAGCGCCTGCTCGGCGCAGGTACCGCCGTCAATGGCGGCGTTGATGGCGTCGGTCATGCCCGGGTCCTGAGCCAGGACAATGTGTCCGCTCATGATCTCGGCCTCGGCCTCGCCCACCGTCTCCTTCATGTGGTCGGCCTGAGCCTGGGTCTTCTCGCAGAAGACCGAAAGAGCGGACTGATAGCGCTCCTTCTCTGCTGCCGAATCGGCAACCTCGTGCGGCTCAAACGTCAAGTCGGGATCGACGGCGACCATGACGGTGCCGATACCGATGCCCTCGGAAGCGTTGACTCCCTGATACATTCCCATTCCTCTCTCCGTGTCATGTGATAAAGCGTTTTGCCATATCCATGACAAAAGAGCGCAGCTACCTTACAACAGGTCACTGCGCCCCCAAATATGAACTTAGTTGTTCAACATGCGACCCGTTTGAGTTCTACTCGCCAAGACCGCTCTTGATGAGCTCGATGGCAGCAGCCAGAGCCTCGGCCTCGTCAGCGCCGTCGCACTTGACCTCGACCTCGGTACCGCAGGGGATACCAGCAGCCATGAGGGCCATCGGGGACTTGCCGTTGACCTCCTTCTCGGGGGTGACGACCGTCACGTCACAGGCGTACTTGCCCATGGTGGAGGCGAACAGACCAGCCGGACGCATGTGCAGACCCTGAGGATTAACGAGGGTAGCCTTCTCAGAAACCATAATTGACTCCTTTTTGTGTTTAACCCCTGTCATGCATGTGGCAGGAGTCAGATTCACGACGTTGTTTATATTAACTCACATCAAACGGTTTTTCATTATGTTTCGCACGAATTGTTGGACAGATGTCGTTCCTGTACGCTTGCCTGCCGGGCGGGGCGGTTAAGTTTGCTGCTCTACAGTCCTGCGCAAGACGGAAAGCACATTAAGTGCTTTCCTTTGCGTGCGGAACTCGCGACAAACTTAACCGCCCCGCCCGGCAGGCGAGCTGCGGTAACTCAGTCGGTCCAGAGTAATATCGTGTGAACGAAATTCTGGCTAAATATCTGTTTGTATGGGTGATCTGGTTGATGCGGTTATCTATGCCCTTCTTCGGACTGAGGAGTGTCCCAAACTGCCGGCAGAAAAGGAACGTCCCTAAGTGCAGAGTTGGGATGAAAAAAGGCGGAGGCCCTGGAGAGGGGCTCCGCCTTTGTTACAGGGGGCGATGGTATTCGCGTGTTGCGGGATTAGACCAGACGGGCGTTGATCGTCTTGGCGATCTCGGCGGCGTTGGTGGAACCCTTGACGGTGCCACGGAAGTCCTCGTCCATGAGCGCCTCGGCGACCTTGGACAGGATCTTGAGGTGCGTGGTGCCAGCCTGTGCACCAGGGATGAGCAGGGCGATAGCCACGTTGACGGGAGCGCCGTCCATGGTGTCCCAACCGGTCACGCCGGATTCGTCCTTGACGACGATGACGGCAGCCTCGGTAATGGCGTCGGACTTGGCATGCGGGATGGCGAAGCCCTCCATCATGCCCGTGGTGCCCTCGGCCTCGCGGGCCAGGAATGCGTTCATAACAGCGTCAGCATCGTTGGCGAGACCGGCCTTGACAGCCTGGTTGGAGACGAAGCTCAGAGCCTCGTCACGAGAAGCGAAGTCCTCGGCGACAAAGACGTTCTCGACCTTCACGAAGTCGACAGCCTCGGTCTTGGGGGCCTCGACGGCAGCGGCCTTAGGGGCCTCAACCGGCTTGGCAGCGGGAGCAGCGGCAGGAGCGGCCTTCAGGTTCTTCTCGAAGTCATACTTCTTGAAGGCCACGAACAGGATGCCACCGACCACGGCGCCGATGAGGATCGCGAGGACCCACAGCGGACCGTTCTCGACAACGGGCAGAACCAGGAAGCCACCGTGGGGCGCCGGATCATGAACGTTGAACATGATGGTCAGGATCGAAGCGATGGAGGAACCGAGCATCATGATGGGCATGACGGGCCAGATGTTCTTGGTCATGAACGGAATGGCGCCCTCGGTGATGTGGGTGCAACCAAGGATGAGGTTGACGATACCGGCGTCATGATCCTCCTGGCTGAAGTACTTCTTGCCGACGACGACGGCGAAGGTGGTGATCAGCGGCGGAACGATGCAGGCGGCGGAGACGGCAGCCATGAAGTTGGTGCCGAAGTTGTAGGTGTCGGTGCCGACACCGGCGGCCAAGGCCTCGGTAAGCATAGCGGTACCGGTGACGTAGGCAGCCTTGTTGACCGGGCCGCCCATGTCAACGGCGCACATGCAGCCGATGGCAAGACCCAGGACGATGGCGCCAGAAGCGGACAGACCCTTGAGGAAGTCCATCATGGCGGTGTTGATGGCAGCCATGGGGCCGGAGATGCCGAGCATCACGAGGCCGACGATGGCAGTCGAGAACAGCGGGTACAGGAAGATGGCCTTGAGGCCGTCCAGGTTCTTGGGCAGACCGGCGAAAACCTTCTCGAGCAGCAGGATGACATAACCAGCGAGGAAGCCGCCGACGATGCCGCCCAGGAAGCCGAAGCCCACGCCAGCGCCGCCAGCGTCGATCATACCGGTCTCGGCGTTAACGGGCAGGCCCTGGATGGCGATCATACCGGCGACGAAGCCGGGGACGAGCGCTGGGCGCTTGCCGATGGACTCGGCGATGTAGGCGGAAAGCACGGGAACCATGAGGTTCATGGCAATGCCGCCGATGATCTTGAGCATAGCGGCGAAGGTGTTGTAGTCAGACGCCGTCGAATCGAAGGACGTGATGCCCCACAGGAACGAAAGAGCGGTCAGAACACCACCGGCGACGACGAAGACCAGCATGTGGCTGACGCCGTTCATGAGGTGCTTGTAGATAATGTGGCCGACGGACTCCTTCTCCTCGACCTCGTCCTCGACATCGGCAGCGGCGGCAACCGAGTCGTCGCCCTTGGCGCGGAGCGCGCGGTCAATCAGCTTGCCGGCGGCCTCGACGGACAGGGCCTTGGAAACACCAACGGAAACCATGGGCTTACCGGCGAAACGCTCCGCCTGGACATCCTTATCAGCTGCGACGACGACGGCCTTGGCACCGGCGATCTCACCCTTCGTGAGCTCGTTCTCGACACCGACCTGGCCATGGGTCTCGACCTTAATGGTCAGACCGCGCTCGGCAGCTGCCTTCTCCAGCGCCTCCTTCGCCATGAAGGTGTGCGCGATACCGGTCGGGCAACCGGTGGCGGCGATGATGTCAAACTTAGACATGTGTCCCTCCTTCTTGAGTTCTGCGCCCGCGGGCGCTCCCCTACACGCGCCTCGTGGCGCGCTTTTCCACAACTGAAAGATACCAACCCACCGCTTGCGTGAGAAGAGACAAGGCGCAATTCTCCGGTGAAAGGTTCTTTCATAACCGTAAACGGTAGGTGAAAGTTTATCATCATTGCTTGAATCGGCAAGGTGTATCTTGTAATTGAAAATGCCCGTATACTATGGCGTGCATAACACGTCTGTTTTTCATGCCAACCAGGAGCCATCCATGACCGATAGCAGCAAGAGCGCGCTCTCCCTCATTAGCACCCATAAGGGATACAGCGAATCCGAGCAGCGCATTGTCGACTATATTCTGGAGAACCAGTCCGAGGCTCCGCGCCTGACAGCCGCCCAGCTCTCACGAGCTGCCGCCACGTCCGAGGCGACGGTTTCGCGCTTTTGCCGCAAACTAGGCTTTGGCAGCTTCCGCAGCTTTCAGTTTTCGTTGGCGCGCGACTTGGAAAGCCAGCGCAACGAGGGCCTGACCGACGAGGTCTCGCTCGACAACATGGAGCAGAGCCTCAAGAATATCCTTGCTGCCAAGGTGAGCGAGCTTAATGCAACCATCGACGGGATCGACCACGATACGCTGGCGGCTGTTGTGCATGCCCTTAAGCATGCAGGGGTTATTGAGTTTGCAGCTGTGGGCAATACGAACGCGGTCGCGCTCGATGCGACGTTTAAGTTTTCGCAGCTGGGCCTGCGCTGCATGGCGAGCACCATCAGTGAAACCGCAATCGGTTTTGCGCTGACCCTGAAGCCTGACGACGTCATCGTGCTGATCTCGAACTCCGGTAAGTCGCGCCGCCTCAACCGCATGGCAAAGGCCGCACGCGAGACGGGCGCCACGGTGGTCGTTATCAGCGGCGACAGCAAATCCCCACTCGCGCGCCTGGCCGACTATACCTTTAATACGGTGAATCACGAGGCGCTACTCACCACGGGCGACTTTGCGTTTTCCAAAATAAGCGCCACGATGATCATCGAGGTCATCTACAACTTCCTGCTGCCCGAAATCGAGGACGCGCGCGAGCACATCAGCTACTACGAGGAGCTCATCCAGCCGGATAAGGTCGTGGAGTAGTCAACTTGGGAGCCGATAGGGGCCGTCAGCCACAAAACGCGCCTATCTACTACGTTTTGACCGCAGGCGCCAACCATACACCCAAAACTAAGAAAACCGCAGGCGTTCTACCTGCGGTTTTCTTTTTACAAGTTTTGGCGTGGAAGCCGGTGCCCTTCTAAACGTAGTAGATAGCCCCATTTCGTGGCGAACGGCTCTGAACAAGCACGTGGTGGGACAAAATTATCAGTAGTTTTTGTCCCAGGGTCGCCTGCGGCAACAAACTCGATACGACTTTCGCACCTGGGACAAGAACTACTGATAATTTTGTCCCACCAACCATCGGGATACGGCTTACCCCCGCGCTTCTTCGAGCATCTGCTTGGCGTGCGCCAAGCTCGCCTCCGTTTGATCGCCGCTGAGCATGCGGGCGATCTCGGCGGTACGGGCCTCGCCGGTTACCTCGTCCAAGTGCGTCTGGGGAACATCACCCGGCTCCTTGCTGACCACGTAATGCTTATCAGCCATAACCGCGACCTGCGCCAAGTGAGTTACGGCAATCACCTGATGCGTAGCGGCAAGATCTGCCAACACGCCTGCGAGGGCACGCGCCGTCGACCCGCCAACGCCGGCATCGACCTCGTCAAATACCAGCGTGTCAACACCATCGGCGTTACCCAGAACCACTTTGCTCGCAAGCATGACGCGGCTGAGCTCGCCACCCGACGCAATGCGCCGCAAAGGACGCGGCGTCAGCCCGGCGCCGCTACGGTACAGCAGCTCATAGCTCGAAGGGCCTGCCGGAGTCCATTCAGCGCGGGGCAAATCGCGCGACTCCCACACGAGCTCAGCGCTTCCCATCTCCAAGCGTGCCATCTGACGGCCGACCTCGTGACAAAAACGTGGGGCGGCCGTGTTGCGCACACGCTTGAGCGCCTTGGCAGCAGCAAATAACTCGCGCTCAGCGGCACCAAGTGCTTCACGCGACTTCTTGATTTGTTCATCACCATCGTCAACGAGCGACAGCAGCTCTTGCGAGCGATCGCGCATGGCAAAAACATCGTCCATGGTAGGACCCCACTGACGCAGCAGCCCCTTAAGGTCGGAATAGCGCTCACGCATGCGAGCGAGCTCGCGCGGGTCGAAGGCGACGCCATCGCGATAGGCACGAAGCTCGTTCGCGCTATCCTCAAGGGAGATACAGGCATCCGAAAGCGCATCGGCAATGTCGCCCAGTTTGCGATCGACGGCAGCCATACGGGAAAGCTCTGCCACGGCGCTGTTCACGGCATCGAGCGCTCCACCTTCGGCAGCAAGCGATGCATGAGCCTCGTTGGCGGTGGCCACCAAGACTTCGGCGTGCTCCGAGCGCGGCAGCAGCTCCTCGAGTTCCTCGTACTCACCCGGCTTGGGGTCGACTTCCGCAATGCGCTCGAGGGCAAAACGCGCCTCCTCGACGCGACTCCCTTGCGCGCGCGAGGCTTCCTCGACACGGCGAAGCTCCTTGGCAGCCGCACGCGATGCCTTAAAGCAGGCGAGATAACGATCGAGTGCCTCGAGCGCCGAACGGCCCGCCCAGGCATCCACCATGGCGACATGATGTGCTGGATCGAGCAGGCGCTGATGCTCGTGCTGACCGCACAGGTCCATCATTGCTCCCACGCGCTCAGAAAGTTCGCGCACGCTGCCGATACGACCATCGATCTTGACGCGGCTGCGACCCTCGGCAGAAAGGCTGCGCAAAACGGTGAAGCCCTCGGCGTCGTGCGGACCATCGAACAGGCGAGCCTCGACACTCGCCAGCGCCTCGCCCTCGCGAACCGTCGAAGAATCCGCGCGCTCGCCCAAAATGAGCTTGAGGGCAGACAGCAGCGCAGTCTTGCCGGCACCGGTCTCACCGGTCAGGACAGTCAAGCCGGCACTCGGCACCAGCGTTGCCTCGCGAATGAGGGCAATGTTGGAAACCTGCAGCTCATCGATCATGACGAACTCCGTAGAATACGCGGCTCACCGAGTTGTAAAAGCTCTCGGGGCCGTAATCAAGGAGCAGCACATCCCCGGGACCGCGGCGAACGGCCACGCTCTCGACCGTGCCGTCGCAAGTAATGAACTGTCCGTCGATAGCGATCGCCGGAACACTCGGGCGGTCGTCGGACATAAAAATCTCGACGACATCACTCGGCGAGGTCAAGAAGGCACGAGCTTGAATGGTGTGCGGCGCAATGGGCACGCAAACCATGCCTGCGTAATCGGGACTCACGATAGGACCGCCAGCGCTCAGGGCATAACCCGTAGAGCCGGTCGCCGTGGACACAACCACGCCATCGCCACGCAGGCGATCGATATGGTGGCCCGACACGGTAATGTCGAACTCAACCATATCGGACAGCGGCCCGCGCGTGAGCGCCATGTCATTGAGGGCAAACGTGCGCACGACGTCCTTCGTACCGTCATCGCGCACGGACACGATATCCGCAGCGATCGTGGCGCGGCGACTCACGTGAAGCTCGCCAGACAGAGCATCGCTCACAACCTGCAAAATGTCGCGCTCCTCCGGACTGGCCGCCGTCAAAAATCCCAGGTGACCATAGGAAAGACCCAAGATGGGAATCTCGCGATAGTTGAGGATACGAGCCGCGCGCAGCAGCGTGCCATCGCCACCGAGTGTGATGACCAGGTCGGCGCCATCAATATCGGGCGTGCTCTGAATCTTGGAGCGCTGATCGGCCGCCCATGCAACCTCGTAGCCCTGACGCGTCAGCCAAAGCTCGAGCATCAAACCGCTCTCGACTGCCTCTTGCTTGTAATAATTGGGAACCAGAAAGACCTTCATAGCGTTGCAGCTTTCTCGCTCAAAACCGATACCTGGGATTGCAGCTCATCATCGGAGCGCTCACCGACAGCAAACCTCGTGCCGTACAGGAAAAACTCCACGTTGCCCTTGGCGCCATGAATAGGCGACACGCACACATCGACCGGGAACAGGCCCTTGGCGGCAAAGAGCTCGATCGCCGCCACGAGCGTATCAACGCGCACGGCAGGGTCAGTCACGATGCCACCCTCGCCCACCAGTGCCGCCGGAGCCTCAAACTGCGGCTTCACCAGCGTGCAGAACGAGCCGACAGGTGTCAGGCACGCCAACACGGCATCGATAATGTTTGCAATGCTCGTAAACGAAACATCGCATACAGCCAGGTCAATGGCATTGCCGTACCCAAGCTCGGGCAGGTGCGTCACATTCGTGCGCTCATGAAGCGTCACGCGATCGTCCTGGCGCAGCGACCAATCAAACTGAGCTCGGCCCACATCGACCGAAACAACGGTCGCGGCGCCACGCTTAAGCAAACAATCGGTAAAGCCGCCGGTAGAGCATCCCACGTCCAGGCAGGCAAGGCCCGACGGGTCAATTCCAAACGCATCGAGCGCACCCTCGAGCTTAAGGCCGCCGCGTCCAACGTACGGAATGCGCCCTTTAACATGCAGCGGTAGGCCCGGCGTCACCTTGAGCCCCGGCGAAGTCAAGCGCTCGCCGCCACTCGAGACCAGGCCGGCCATAAGAGTGCGAAGGGCATCCGCGCGATCGGCGCAGATGCCCTGTGAAATCAGTTCGTCATCAAGACGCACGCGTTTCATGAATGCCATCAACCATTCGTATCCGGAGATGCGGCTAGCTATCCTGAGATTCGTTTGCCGCATCCTCATCGTATTCCTGCTCGAGCTTATCGGCCTCACGCGGCGTCAACTCAAACTTGTCGACCATATCGACCGCGCGGGAACCCAGCTCAATCGCTTCGTCAAACAGATCGAGCGAACGCTCCAGGGACGTATCCTTGGAGCGAACGGTAGCGATGATCTGGTCCAGACGGTCCGAGATCTCGTCAAAGTTGCGGACAGAACCCTCTGGCATGACTACTCCTCGAAGGAGTCGACGACAACCTCGGCGGCGTCCGCATCCTCGGCCAGCACGCCAGCCTCAGCCTGAGCAACCGCAACCTTAGCGGCAGCCTCGGCAGCCTGGGCCTCCTCGCGTGCGCGATCCTCGGCCAGCAGCTCCTGGTACAGGTCCTCGCCCGGCAGCTCCTCGCTGCGAGCGATCTTGCCCAGTACGCCGTTAACAAACGATGCGGACTGGTCGGTGCCATAGGCCTTGGCAAGCTCAACGGCCTCGTTGATCACGATGGCGTCAGAGACCTCCTCGTCGGTGAGGAAACGCATCTCGTAGACGGCGATACGCAGCAGGTTGCGGTCGGCGCCGGGCATGCGCATAAGATCCCAGTTCTTGGCAACGGCGCGCAGGGCACAGTCGATGCGGTCGATGTGCTCATAGGCACCGCGGCAAAGCTCCAGCGCATAGGGGTCGAGGGGACCCTTCGAGATCAGGAAATCGCCCTCGAGAACGCGCTCGAGCGGGCTGTCCGTGGCCTCGGCCTGGAACAGCAGCTGCAGCGCCTGACTGCGGGCAAGCGTACGCCCGCGATAAACCTTAAGGCTCAAAGGTTACTCCTTGGGGAAAACGAGGCCGTCGATGCAAACATCAACGCGCTCGACCTCAACGCCCACCTGAGCATCGATGGCGGCGACCACGGCGGCGCGAACGGCCTCAGCGAGTTTCTTGAACGGATAGCCAAAGAACACCACGACGCGCACGGTGAGTGCGAGCTTGTCGCCGATGACCTCGGCCTCGACCGCCGGCTCGGAAGCCGGGGCCTTGGACGAGAGCATCATGGAGACAAGGTTGGTGGCAAGGTCCTTGACGCCCACGGAGGCGATGCCCTCGACATCCGTGACGGCGCGCGAGACGATGGCGGTCAGAACATCGGGCGATATGCCGATGCCGTCAATCTTGATTTCCTGGGGCATGAGTCCTCCTAGAAGAATTGGTTGCTAGACGCGGGAGACGAACTTGCCGTCGCGGGTGTCAACCTTGATGACCTCGCCCTCGTTGAGGTACATGGGGACCTGGATGACAGCGCCTGTGTCGATGGTGGCCGGCTTGGTGGAACCCTGGACGGTGTCGCCCTTAAAGCCCGGGTCGGTCTGGACGATGGTGGTCTCGATAAACATCGGCGGGGTCACGCCCATGAGCTCGTCGTCGGCGAAGAGCAGCTGGCAGATGTCGTTCTCGCGCAGCCACTTGGAGTTCTCGCCCACCATGTCCTCGGGAACGGGAACCTGCTCGTAGGACTCATTGTCCATGAAGATGTAATCGGTGCCGTCGTTGTAGAGGTACTGGAACTCACGGGTGGTGAGCATGACGCTCTCGAACTTGGTGCCGGCGTTGCAGGTGTTCTCGACGACGCGGCCGCTCTTGATGTCGCGGGTCTTGTAGCGCACGAACGCGCCGCCCTTGCCCGGCTTGACATGCTGGAACTCGACGATGGTGTAGACCTTGTCCTTAATGCGGAGACCGAGGCCGTTCTTGAAGTCGGCGGTAGAAATGGTAGGCATAGCGACCTTTCTTGTTATGGGCAGAACGCACAAGCGTCCAAATTACATACGACCGAAATTATACACTTGCAGACGGCGCCTGCAGCGAGCGCATAAAAAGAGAACGCGGGACGCCCGAAACATTCCGGACGCCCCGCACCAAACTATCTACCAAAGTAGATTAGCAATCGATGACGTGGAGGTCATGCGGGGTCTTGGTGAAGGGCTCGTAACCGTTCTCGGTGACGACACCGTAGTCTTCCAGGCGCACGCCGCCCACGCCCGGCAGGTAGACGCCGGGCTCCATGGTAACAACCGAGCCGACCTCGATAATGTTCTTACTGCGGTTGAAGTTGGGCAGCTCGTGGATGTCGATGCCCACGCCGTGGCCCAGGCCATGGTTGTAGTAATCGCCATAACCGGCATCGCCGATGATCTGCTTGGAAAGCTTGAAAATGTCGTTGCCCTCGACGCCCGGATGGATGGCGGCGACGCACTCCTCGTGCGTGCGGCGCACGAGCGCGTAGAGGTCAAGCTGCTCCTGCGTGGGCTCGCCCATCACGACGGTACGCGTCATATCGGAACGATAGTCGCAGTAACCCGCGCCGTAATCCATGAGGACAAAATCGCCCTTCTCGATCACACGGTCGCTCGGCACGGCGTGCGGGTTGGCGGTATTGGGGCCGCTCGCCACGATGGAGCCGAAGGCCAGACTGTCGGCGCCGTTGGCGAACATATAGTTCTCGAGCTCGTTGCGAACCTGCTTCTCGGTCATGCCGGGCTTAATAAAGCCGAGCATATGCTGGAAGGCGGCGTCGGTGATCGACTGCGCGTGGCGCATGAGCTCGATCTCCTCGGCGTCCTTGATGGCGCGCATCTTACGAATGTCGTCATGCATCAGCGGCAGCATGCAGGCAACGGAGCGGTCCTCCAGGCCACGCTGAATACCCTGGTAGAAATTGATCTGCATATCGTCCTCGACAGCGCAGACGCGGCACTTGTTGGCCGCGATCTTGCCGGCGACCCAACCGGGGATGGTGCCCTCGTCCATGTCGTAGACCCAGGGGCTGCCGGCGGGCGTGTTCTCCTCAAAACTGTTGAGATAGCGCGAGTCGGTATGGAACAGGCACTGGCCGGCCGTAATAAACGCAGCGTGCGGGAACTCGAAGGTGTAATCGAAGACGCCCTTCACGCCCGTAAGCCAACGAAGGTTGGCCTCGTCGCGCACCACGATAGCGTCGTAGCCGCGCTCAGCCATCAGGGCACGGACACGCTCGATACGACCGGCAGGACCGGCATCAAACTCAGACATGCAGATTCCTTTCTTGTTGTCTTCATAAAGACGGGACGGGCTCAATCAACGTACGGAATCGCGAGCGATTCGCAACCGATTGAAAACCCGCCCCTCAACATGATACGAAAGACGATGGAAGTCAATAAATCTTAGAGAAGTTCTTTACGAGAAGCCAAATAGGCGTGAGCATGGCGCTCAAGAACCTCGTCCTCAACGTTCGTTAGGCGAATGGCGCCGAGCGCCGCGGGCAGCGGCAGCATGCTGCGGTTCGAGCGGACAAACTGCTGTCTGCGGAACTCCTCGATATATGCGGCAGGCTCCAAGTCGAAGGCAAGCTCCTCGATGCCAAAGTCCTCCAGGTAGTCATCGAGATCAAAAACGTAATCGATATCGAAGTCGCAGGCGTCGTGGGCAAGGCGCGCCTCAAAGCGCATGCCCTCGGACAACAGCTGGTAGGCAGGGACCTGCGAAGCGGCATCGCCCAAGCAAGCGCGCAGGGTACGCTCCCCCGTCTTGCCAAAATCGAGCGCGTGGCGGGCGCTCGGGTTCGTGGCCATCAGTACGTCCTTGCGGGCAGTCTGAGACCACTGAACGGCATTGACGAGCGCGACCTCCTCGCCCGCGAGGATCTCGGGGACGGTCTCAGTAAACTGATTCCAGCGAGACTTGCTGCTCGAAAGCATGGTGCCGACAAGTACTGCATAGCCGAGCTTGAGGTCCTCGGGGTCCGCCTCGCGAACAAGGTCGAGGTCACACACGACCAAGCCCGGCTCAGGACGAAACGCGATAGCGGGAAGCGCATTCGCCGACGAAGCGATGAGCGGCTTCATGGTCGTCGCGACCGTGAGCATGGCGTCGAAGGTCGTCGGCAGCAGCGCGCACTCGGTTCGGCCACACCACTGGTTGGCGCACCAGCTAACAACCGAGCAGGTCGCGGCATCGCCAACGGCGACAACCAGGTCGTCGCAGGTAATGCCGTTGGCAGACAGGGCGCCAAAGACGGTATCGGCATCGGCCAGCGTAGCACCGGCAGGAGAAACCTCGAGGACGAGCAGCGACACGGCAAAACCGGCATCAACCAGCGCATGCTCGACGACCTCACCAAAACGCTCGGATGTAGCGTCGTTCCAAACCACCATCGCGCGCTTAGGCTTGCCCACAGCCGAGGCAAACATGCGCGGCAGCTCCTCGAACGCGCCCAATCCGACGCGGACATCGACACTGCGGTTTTGGAAATTGATCAGTTGACGGCGAATCATAGCAGTCCACGCTCCAAAAGCATCTCGGCACAAAGGTAGGAAACGTCCTCGAAGGACTTGTTGCGAATATCAAGGGTAATATCGGCGGCCTGGCGATACAGCGGACGGCGATGCTCAAACAGACGCGCGGCATGCTCGGGCGAGCGGAAATCGGGGCGCGTGTCGGACCGACGAATCTGGCGAATCGAATCCTCGAAGTCGCCCTCGAGGTACACGCACGTACCCATTTCGTGCATCAGCTCAATATTCACCGGCGTCTCGACGATACCGCCCCCGCACGACACCAACAGGCTGCGCTCGCTTTGGAGCGAACGGAGCGCCGAGGTCTCGAGCTCACGGAAACGATCCTCGCCCTCGGTCTCAAAAATCTCGGTTACCGACTTGCCGCATCGGCGCACGACCAGGCGGTCGGTATCGATAAAACGCCGCTTGAACATAGTGCCGACGTTGCGCGCGAGCGTCGATTTGCCCGCGCCCAAAAAGCCAATAAAGAAGATATGGTCGCAGCCGTGTTTAGTGTGCTGGGACATAGCGAGACCTATTCCTCGCAGGGAAGGTCGCGCAGGGCCCGGCGCTCAAAGATACGGAAGATCTGCGTATACCACAGGTCCTGCGTCGCCTGCGGCTTTACCAGGATGGTATCGACGCCGGCGAAATTGCCACTCCACACGTCCGTGTAAAGCTGATCACCGATCAGCACCGCCTCGTCGGCCGTGGCGCCGAGGCGCTTAAGACCCGCCTTGAGGGCAAACGGCGCCGGCTTCATGGCGTGGCTGATGGCCTCGAGCCCCAGCTCGCGTGCAGAGCTCATGACCTGGTCGCGATGCCAGTTGTTGGACACCATGCACAGCTTAAAGCCTTTGGCGCGAGCGGCGTCGAGCCAAGCGGAAACCGCGGCGGGAACCTGCTCGGTGTCGCGCGGCACCAAGGTGTTATCGCGATCGAGCAGAATGGCGCGCTTGCCGTCGGCCCACAGGGTATCAAGGTCGATGCGATCGACCGAGGCAACGTATCGTTTGGGGCTAAAAATCCTCATGCTAATTCCAAGACTGTTGATGCTCTTCGTAGGTTTGCGAGAAGTACTCCTCGTCCTGCGTAATGTAGAAATACAGGTCATCGGAGTCGGTCGGCTCAAGCGTGGCCTTGAGTGCCTCGAGCGACGGAGAGCAGATGGGCGTGGGCGGCAGACCCTCGTGCTTATAGGTGTTATACGGACTATCGCTCTGCAGGTCGTCGGCGGTAACCTCGCCACCGGTGACATACATCATGGTCGCATCGCTGTTGAGATAGCGCAGACCGTCGAGCTTGCCGGCAATGCGGTTGTAGAAGACCGAGGCCACGTGCGCACGTTGATCGGCGTTGAGGCCCTCGCGCTCAACGATAGAGGCCAAGTTGACGATGTCGTAGTCGGACATCTCCACACCATAGCGCTCCTTGATCTTGGCTTCGCAGCTCGCAAAGTCAAGCGACTTGTACTCGGTCTTAAACTGATCGAGCATAGCGCGAATCACGTCATCGGCCGTCGGCGAATCACCCAACGAATAGGTCTTGGGGAACAAGAAACCCTCGAGCGAGTCGTTGGCGGCGCCCTTAAGGAAGCTATAGTCGTCCACGTAGTTGGAGGCCTTGGCCTGGTTGAGGAAGTCTTCCTTAGAGATGCTGTCGTAGGCCTGGGCCACACGGTCGGCGACTTGATCGACCGTCAGGCCCTCAGGGATAGTCAGCGCATTGGAGCCCGCGTTGGGGCCTTCCATGAGCTGCTGAACAACCTTGGTCGCATCCATGAGTGTGGTGAACGAATAATCACCAGGCTTGAGCGACATATCGGCGTTGAGCTTTTTCACCGCCGCATAGTAATCCTTGGGATTTTCGACGATATGGTTCTCGGAGAGAATCGAGGCGATCGTGTCGCCCGAAGCACCATCGGGAATGGTCACCGTAACCTGCTGACAAGCCGTAACCTTCGTATCCTCACCGGCAAAGAAACCCTTGACGGCAGGCACGACAAAGAAAGCGATAGTAGCAAGCGCGATTACGGCCACCACAACGCCGATGATCATAGGAACCGGAGAACTCTTCTTTTGAGCACCGCGACGAGCATGCGTGTTGTAGCTCGAGCGAGTCGCCGGAGCAACGCCATGCGAACCGCGAGCGTGATGCGAATGCGATTGGGGGACCTGCGTTCGCTGGGTAGGTGCCTGTTGCTTAAAGCGAGCACCGCCTGCAGGCTGAGCCGAACGAGCAGTGGGCTGCTGAGCCGTGTGAGAAGCCGGATACTGAACCGAACGAGCAGAAGGCTGCTGACCCGTCCGTTGAACAGGTTGGGCCGAACGAGAGGAGGACTGCACCGGGCGCGCGGCAGACTGAGCTGCGCGCTGGGTCGGCTGTGCCGGACGCTGGCCAGGCTGGGCAGGGCGCGACGCCGGCTGACGTGTACGATTCGGCTGGCGCGGATCGGGAGCGCTAGGCATGCGAAACCTCCTCGTTTTTACGATCAAGCCACGTCTGCAAAAACAGGCTGGCGGCAATCATGTCAATCTTGCCCCTCATCTGTTTTTCGTTGAGGCCCTGCTCGCGCAGGATACGCTTGGCCTCTTGCGAGGACAGGCGCTCGTCCTCAAACTCCAGCGGAAGATCGAGCTCGTCGGCAATCTTTTGCGCAACAGCGGCAACACGCTCGGCCTGGGGACCGGGCTCACCGGCCATGGTCAGGGGACGCCCACTTACCAGGATATCGGGCTCATAGTCCTCGAGCAGGTAGCGGAACGTCTTGGCCATACCGGTGACCTCTGCAGCCGGGAGCACCTTGACAGGCATCGCCATCTTGCCATCACGGCTCGAGACGGCGATGCCGATCCTGGTCTCCCCTATGTCCAGCGCAAGCGCGACCACAGCGACTACCTAGATTCTTAGGCGCCGAGCGCGGTCTTAGCGGCCGCGAGGGCATCGGCGATGCCGGCGGCGTTCTTGCCACCGGCCTGGGCCATGTTGGGACGGCCGCCACCGCGACCGTCGACCAGGCCCGCGATCTGCTTGATCACGTTACCGGCGTGGAAACCGGCCTTGACGGCGTCATCGGAGCCGGCGGCGAGCAGGGCCGGGGTGCCCTTCTCGGTCACGCTGGCGACGACGCAGGCGACAGGACCGGCGACCTTCTGGTGCACGGTATCCCAGACGTTGCGCAGGTCGGCAGCCTCAAGGCCCTGGAGCTCAGCGACGACGAGCTTGTAGCCGTCGAGCTCGACGGCGCCCTCGATGGCGCTGGAGATAGCGTCGGAGGAGTCACCGGTCAAAGCCTTTTTGAGCTTGTTGGACGTCTCGCGCAGCTCGGCCTGCAGGTTCTCCACGCGGGCGGGAACCTCGTCGACGCGGCACTTGAGCGCAGCGGCGGCGGCGTCAACGAGCGCCAGGCGGTCGGCCATATAGTCGAGGGCACCCTTAGAGGTCACAGCCTCGATACGGCGGACATTGGAGCCTGTGGAGGACTCGGAAATGATCTTGAACAGGCCGATCTCGGCGGTGTTGGCAGCGTGCGTGCCACCGCAGAGCTCGCGGGAGAACGGCTGGTCCTCGGCGCCCACGGAGACGACGCGGACGACATCGCCGTACTTCTCGCCAAACAGAGCGACAGCGCCGGCAGCCTTAGCCTCGTCAATGCCCATGACACGGGTCACGACCGGCTTGGAAGCGAAGATCTGCTGGTTGACCAGGTCCTCGACAGCCTTGAGCTGCTCGGAGGATAGGGCCTCGAAGTGCGTGAAGTCAAAGCGCAGGTGCTCGGGCGTCACCAGCGAGCCGGCCTGGGAGACGTGCTCGCCCAGGACCTGCTTAAGGGCAGCGTCGAGCAGGTGCGTGGCGGTGTGGTTGCGGCGCAGGAAGCCACGGCGCTCGGCGTCGAGCGCGGCGGTAACAGCGGCACCGACAGTCAGCGTGCCCTCGGCAACGTGCGCGACGTGGGCATACAGGCCGTTGTGGTTCTTGGTGTCGGCAACGGTCAGAACAACGCCCTCGGCGGAAAGCTTGCCGGCATCGCCCTGCTGGCCACCCATCTCGGCATAGAACGGGGTACGGTCGAGCACAACCTCGACATCCTCGCCGGCGGCAGCGGACTCGACGGACTCGCCGTTGCGCACGATGGCGACAACCTTGGCGCCCTCGATCACATCGTTGTCATAGCCGTCGAACTCGGTCGCTGCGACCTTGTCCGAAAGCTCGACCCACACGTCGTTGAAGCTGCCCCAGGCGTCGCCCTTGGCATTGGCGCGGGCGCGGGCCTTCTGGTCCTCCATGCAGGCAGTGAAGCCGTCCATGTCGACGTCGTGGCCAGCGGTGCCGGCGATCTCGACGGTCAGATCGATGGGGAAACCAAAGGTGTCGTGCAGCTTAAAGGCGACATCGCCCGGAAGCACGGCGCCCTCAGCAAGCGCTGCCAGGGCCTCGTCCAGATAGACGCGGCCGTTGTCGAGCGTCGTGGAGAAGCGCTCCTCCTCGGAGGCGACGATACCCTTGACGAGCGCGACATTCTTGAGCAGCTCGGGATAAGCCTCGCCCATCTGAGCGTTAACCTCGTCGATGAACTTGGTCAAGAAGGCGCCCTCGATGCCCAACAGGCGACCGTGGAACACGGCGCGGCGGAGCAGGCGGCGAAGGACGTACTCGCGTCCCTCGTTACCGGGGAGGATGCCGTCAGAGATCATAAAGTCAACGGCACGGGAGTGGTCGGCGATGATGCGCAGAGAACGGCTAGCACCGGAGTAATCGTCGGCGTCATAGGTCTTACCGCTGATCTCCTCGCCCAGCTTGATGAGATGCTGCATCAGATCGCCGTCGTAGTTAGCGGTCTTGTGCTGCATGATGGCGGCCATGCGCTCCAGGCCCATGCCCGTATCGAGGTTACGGTGCGGCAGCTCCGGCATGGAGCCGTCCTCCTGGCGGTCGTACTGGGTAAAGACGAGGTTCCAGAACTCCAGGAAGCGGTCGCAGTCGCAGCCGGGCTTGCAGTCGGGGCTGCCGCAGCCGACTTCCTCGCCCATGTCAAAGTAGATCTCGGAGCACGGACCACAGGGGCCGGTGGGGCCGGCGGCCCAGAAGTTGTCGTCCTCGCCCAAACGGGAGATGTGATCCTCGGCAACGCCCAGGGAGCGCCACACGTCGTGAGTCTCGTCGTCCTCGGTAAAGACGGTGAAGTACAGGCGGTCGAGCGGCAGCTTGAACTCCTTGGTGATGAGCTCAAAGGCCCAAGCGCAGGCCTGCTGCTTGGAGACGCCGCCAAAGGAGAAGTCGCCGAGCATCTCGAAGAAGGACAGGTGACGGCCGTCCTCGCCGATGCAATCGATGTCGTTGGTGCGGACGCACTTCTGGCAGGAGATCGCGCCGATCTCCTTCATGGTCTTTTTGCCCTGGTAGTACTCCTTAAACTGATTCATGCCGGCGTTGGCAAGCAGCAGCGAGGGATCGTCGGGAACAAGGGACGAAGAAGGATAGAGCTTAAGACCGCGCTCCTCAAAGAAGTTGAGGAACTTGGAGCGGATCTCGGCCGTAGTCATTGACGGGTAGTCAGCACTCATAGAGGGAATCTCCTCGGTTTCACATCGAAACAGTTCAAACGTAACGATATTACCATCCCACCGCGCAAGTGCAAAAAAGAGGGCCGTCAAACAGCGACCCTCCAGCGAAAGTGCACGTTATTTAGGACAGCCATAGTCTTTGAAAAATGGCTGCTGTAGAATTACATATAAGAGTCACCCGGAAGGAGCGATCGATGAAAAGCAAACGATTTGTCCTGAATGCACTTCTGGTAGTAGCACTTTTCGTGCTCTTGGCCTTCTCTTGCTGGTACGCAAACCAACCAGCATTTGGCTACGTATTGTATGCAGTAACGTCCGGCAATAAGACTTATTACGCTCTACGCGCAATTGACGTTCTCTTTTTCTATGTAGCTGGCCCCTTATCAATCGCTTTGGTCGCGTTTCTCGTCATTTACAACATCAAGAAACGCTAACAAGACCTATTTAGAATCCGAATCGTCCATGGATCCGTCGATGCCGGTTTTGGTGTCATCGTCCGAGCCGGAGTCATCATCCCTGGCGAAGGGGTTCTTGAAGAAACCCGTGGCGTCGGGCTGAAGGCCCGAGAGCTTAATCCAAGGATTGTCGAGCTCGGGCTTGGGCATGGCCTTTGCCTCGGGCGCGGTCTCGTTGCCGATGAGCTCAGACTCGTAGATGAAGGTGTCGTCGCCGAGCGCATCGTAAGCGGCAACCGGTTTACCCTCGGCATCGCGATACGGCGTGCCCTTAAAGACGGCGCCGTCGTAGGCCACGAGCTGGCGGCCAGTCTCGTTCTCAAAGTAGTACACGAAGATACCCTTGAGGGCCGCGCAAAGCGGGATGGCAATAATCATGCCGATGGGACCCATGAGCGCCGAGCCGATGACGAGTGCCGTCAGGCTCATGATGGGATGCACCTGCACCGAGCTCTGCATGACCTTAGGCGAAATCACGTTGTCGGTGACGTTTTGCGCGATCATCGTCACAATGAGCGTCCATAACGCCAACATGGGGCTGAACATAAAGCCGAGTATCGTGGCGATTGCCGCGCTCACCCAGGGACCAACGACCGGAACCAAATGCATGATGCCGGTAAAGATGGCCATGAGCGCCGCGTACGGGTGCCCGATGATCATAAAACCGATAAAGGCCAAGATACCACCGCAAATGGACGTCACGACCATACCGCGCATGTAGCCGCCCACCGAACGCGAAAGAATGGCGACCATAAAGCGGTACGAAGTCTCCTTCTCCTGGCCGATGATGGTGCAAATCTCGTGGTGCATGCGGGGGTAGTCGCAGGCCATCCAGTAGGCAAGCACCAGGCCCAGGAAGATCACGAACAGCTGCGAAGCCGTGTTGGTGATAAGCGGGAACACACCGCGGCCGAGCTCGGCAGCGATCTGAGACACATACTTCGATGCCACGGTAACCAGGGACGAAAGATTATCGTCCAAATACTCCTTGAGCGGCGTGTTGTTGAGCGTCTTGGCATGCGAGATCATCTCATTGAGATCGCCACCCGCAACACGAAGCTGCTCGGGCAGGCGGCTCAGGACTTCCATGATCTGACCAAAGAGAATCGGCGACAAGATGCAAACGACACCGACGAGCACGGCAACAACAACAATAAGCGCGACAAGCGAACCGATGCCGCGATTCACGCCATGGTGCTCGAGCCAGTTGGTGATCGGGGACATCACAAAAGCAATGATGGAACCGACGGCAAGAAACTCAATAACCGGTGCCAGGATGCCCATAAGGTTAAAGATGACAGCGGCGATGACAATGCAGCCGACAACAGCCCAAATGCGCAGCGTCAGAATGCGGGTGTCGCGCAGCACGCGATCGGTTTGTTGGGGGTGCTCACTCATGAACGAATCATCACTCCGTCGGGGTCGATCTTGTCCTGAATCTTCTTAAGCGTGCGGCGCAGCAGACGCGAAACCTGCACCTGAGAAATACCCAGCTTCTTGGCGATCTCGATCTGGGTCATGCCCTTCACAAAGCGCAGCTCGATCACCTCGCGCTCGCGCGGCGAGAAATCACGGATGGCTTCCTCGATCACTAGGCGGTCATCGGTAAAGTCGAGCTCGTTGTCGTCGTCGGCGTAACGGTCGAGAATCGAAGGGGCATCGTCGGAATCGGACGCACCAGGAGCCTCGATGGGCACCGAGGTATAGGCCGAAGACGATTCCATAGCCTCGAGGACCTCATCGACAGTCACATCTAGATACTCAGCGATCTCCTCAACCTTGGGCGAACGCTGCAGCTCGTTGGTAAGTTTGTCAGTAGCCTGGTTGACCTTGGCAGAAAGCTCCTGCAGGCGACGAGGCACGCGCACGCTCCAGCCCTTGTCGCGGAAATGGCGTTTGATCTCGCCCAAGATAGTGGGTGTCGCAAACGTCGTGAACTCGAGTCCGCGCTCGGGGTCAAAACGGTCAATAGCCTTGAGCAAACCCAGATAGCCGACCTGCATGAGGTCGTCGAGCGGCTCGCCGCGATTCTTAAATTTATTGGCAAGAAACCTTACCAGGTTCATATGGGACATGACGAGCTGCTCGCGGGCGTCCGGATCACCAGTCTCCTTGTAGCGACGAAACAGCTCGCGGGTTTTCTCCTTGTCCCAAGCGGTCTTACCGCTCCGGGAACGTTCGGTCATATTAGATATCCGCCTTGAGGTCGAGGGAAAGCGTCAGGGGCGCCGCAGTCTTTTCGTAGGAGTCGCACACGCTCGCGAGGATGAGCTCGGCATACACCGCAGCCTGGTCGTCTTCATCGACCGTAGCCTGGTCACCAAAGGAAATAGTCATGCCAACGTGGGTCTCATCGACATCGAATTTGATGGTGATGTCATCGCAGTCGACCGCGGTACAACCAAAGATGAAAGCCTCCTCGGCAGCCATGCGGATGTCCTCGATGCGATCGACAGACATAGAGCACAGGGCACCAACGTTGGCGGCAGTCATGCGCACAAGGCGAGCGAGACGCGGGTCGCCGGCAACGGTCAACGTGATGGGGCAGGTTGCTTCGCTACTCATCGCAGGACTCCTCAGAGGTCTCGGCGGGCGTGTAGGTGTAATACTGGGCTGCTTTAGCAGCAGGCTTCTGTGCATCATTGTCACCAGCAGCGACATCGTCCCCGGCTTCGCCAATCAGGACACGCTCGGCCGGCTGCTCGGCTTCTTCGGCAGCGGAAAGCTTGCGCTCAGCGTCGGCCGCGGGAGCCTTCACCTTGTTAAAGAGTTTCTGCACGGCACCTGCCGCAGAATCAGTCACGCTCGACACAGCATTGCTGGCCTCGGCCATGCTACCGGTGACCTCAGAAATGTCGCGAACCACGGCTTCGACCTCTACGAGATTGGAGGTAAGGGCATCAACTGCCGTCTTGCTCGACTTAAGCAGCGGCTCCATCTGGGCAAGCGCCGGCGTAAGCTCATCGACAGCGCCATCGAGCTTTGCCACCACAGGCTGAGCCTCGGCGATGGTGTTGTTGAGGTCGTTAACGGTCTTATCGAGCGAGTCGACAACGGTGCGGGTCTTGCGCAGGGTAAGCGCGAGCTCAACGATGGCCCACACGCCGGCAACGGCGAGCAGCAGCAGGGCAATCTGAATGGGACTCATACAAGCCTCCCAAAGGAATCGATATACAGACGGTTTCCATGGTACCCCAAAGGGGACCGAACATGCCAAGAGCAGCAACGTGGGACAAAATTATCAGCAGCTACTTCGGTGCATTCCCGCTGCGGTCGCGTTCACTTTGCTCTACGCGCCACTCTTCCCAGCCGCGGCCCGCAGGCTGCCAGAACGCGCCACGCTCCAGCCCCTCGGGCAAATAGCGCTGATCGACCCAGCCTTCGGGATAATCATGCGGATACTTGTATACACCGTATTCGTCGCTACCTGGGCGATGACGATCGCGCAAATAACTCGGCACCTCACGTAAACCGCTGCTATGAATATCGGCCAACGCCGCGTCAATCGAGGCCTCACATGCGTTTGACTTAGGCGCCAAGCACACATAGAGTGCAGCCTGAGCAAGGTTAATGCGGCACTCGGGATAGCCAATGACCTCGGCAGACTTAAACGCGGCATGCGCCACCAAAAGCGCCTGCGGGTCGGCGTTGCCAACATCCTCAGAAGCGTGAATCATAATACGGCGAGCGATAAACTTAGGATCCTCCCCAGCATCGATCATGCGCGCGAGCCAATAGATCGTGGCATCGGGGTCACTACCGCGCATAGACTTAATAAACGCACTGATGATGTCGTAGTGCATGTCGCCGTTTTTGTCATACGTAAAGCCGCGACGCGGGTTGGCGATCTTCACGTCATCCACGGTGATGGGATAGCGCTCCCCCGCCGCGGGCGCTGGCGTTCCCTCGGTATCGGGACGCGTGACGGCAATCTCGCTCGCAAGCTCGAGCGTCGTAAGCGCCGAGCGAGCGTCACCCGCTGCCAGCGTGCAGATGGTCTTGACCGTATCCTCATCGGCCGAGAACTTACCGTTCAAGCCCTGCGGTGCCTCGAGCGCACGCTCGATAAGCATGGCGATATCCTCGTCCTTTAAATGCTCAAGCTCCACGACTCGACCACGTGAGAGCAGCGCCGAGTTTACCTCGAAGTACGGATTCTCCGTCGTAGCGCCAATCATAATGACGGTACGGTTCTCAACTGCATGCAGCAGGGCATCCTGCTGCGACTTAGAGAAGCGGTGAATCTCATCGATGAATAGAATGGTGCGACGGTCGTACGTATTCAGGCGCGTCTTGGCCTCATCAATCACGCGACGCAGGTCCTTCACGGTACCCGTGACGGCGCTGACCTCGACAAACTCACTCTTTGTATGGTTGGCAATAATGTGGGCCAGCGTCGTCTTGCCCGTACCGGCCGGCCCGTACAGTATCACGCTCGAAAGCACATCGTGCTCGATCGCAGCACGCAACCATGAGCCCTTACCGACGGCCTTTTGCTGGCCCACATACTCGTCGAGCGAATTGGGGCGCATGCGCACCGCAAGCGGCGCATTCTGAAAGGAACGCTCGCGCGTCGAAGCAGAAAAAAGGTCGTCCATAGCCATCCTGTACATCAATCAAAATCGTTGTTGACCAACAGTATACCGAAATGATACGAACTACCGTTCGTTAATATAGGTACGATGCGGAAACTTTAGACCCGGGAACAGCTTGCTCGTCAGCTCGCAGAAATAACCGTCCGTCATACTCGCGATATAATCCACCACGGCTTGATCCTTGTCGTCCTGCCAAGCGTAGGTGCGATCGTAGTAGGAAAGCTGCTGCTCAATGCGCGAAATATGGTGCTTAAAGATATACGAAGACTCGTCGCCTTCGTTTATATCCTGCAGGCAACGGTCGTAGAGTTTTTCGAATGCCTCGCGCAGCTCCGCCTCGGAATCGCCTTCGATACCGCCCTTGCTATAGATCTTCTCGTAGTTCTCGTGCTTGGCTCGGCGAATTTCCTCAAACAGGTCCTCGCTCATCTCGATGCGCGGCTTACCATAGCTGTGCTCAACGATATCGATGGAGGCATGCGTGAGGATCCAACTGTTGTAGGCACCGCCCCGGCCATCATCAAAAGCGTCGGGCGAAAGCAGGCCCGCCGCAATGGCGTCTTGGCGATCGCGCCCAACGTAGGCAAGGATATCAGAGATGCGGACCACGCAGCCTTCGAGCGTCATGGGACGCAGATGCTCAATTGCGCTATAGCCCGTGGCAATGCAATCCTCAACCGTCTGGTCAAACTGGTCAAAGGAGCCCATGTCCGAGAGCTCAAACACACGCTGCTCGTACTCGCCGTTATGGCATAGCACGCCGTCGAGCGTCTGGAGCGACACGTTGCGGCCGTACAGCGCGTCGAGCACGCGGACCGACTGCACGTTATGGAAAAAATAGCGCCCCGTGCGCTCATGATAGATATCGTTGAGGAAGCGCTCGCCGGCATGGCCGAAAGGCGTGTGTCCCAAGTCGTGACCCAGGCCAATCGCCTCGATCAGATCGCAATTGAGCCCCAGGGCGCGACCGATATCGCGCGCAATGCGGGAGACAAGCTGTACGTGCAAACCGCGGCGTGAAAGATCATCATTGCTACGGAAGCTAAAGACCTGCGTTTTGCCTGCATAACGGGTGTACGCCGGAAGATGAAGTATCTTTTCGGTATCGCGCATAAACGCCGGACGCATAAGCGTGCCTTTGTCGGCGGCGCGATCAATACGACGAATGACCTGATCGTCGTTGCAACGATACGGGTTGACATGCCCCGAAGCACGATCGGCGGAAATGCGCTCGACAAGTTCGGGCGACAACGCCGAGGGAATACGGTCCATGCGCGCCTTAATGACAGCCGTTTCTTGATTAATTGCCATGGCATGCTCCTTAAGAAGGATGCGCAATCGGTTACAAAGTGCAGCCCACGACCTCGATTATGGCAAAAATCGGCACCAAAAACGGGAGCAATGGCAGAGAGCGCGATTTCGTGATGAGGCAGGAGAGGGCAAGAACCAGGAGCGCAGCGGCAAATGCCACGATGCCACCCATAGGGTCGAGCGTGCAAAGCGCGAAAAGTGCCTTAGCATCTCCCATGCCGATGCCCGGGGTTTGGCGAAGACGACGCCAGAAGGACTCAGTCAGCACGAGAGCAAGATACACGATGACGGCAAGACCTGCGTGGTCAAGCGCTGTGTTCAAACCGAGATCGAACCAAACACCCGCTAACGCCGCCACCGCACACGCGCCGGCAAGCGAATTCGGGAACCGCCGATCACGAGCATCGATAACGGCGCCAGCAATAGCAAACAACCAAAACGGAATATAGACCATCGAACGCCTCCTCGAGTTACATCGCAAAAACAAAAACCACCACACAGGTGCCTGTCCCCTTTGTGGTGGTTTTGGTGGTGATTATTTGGCGCCTTGCATGACCTCGTCGAGGGTGACGTTTACGGCATGCTGGGTAGGAACCCAGTCGACCTTCAGGAACAGCGCGGCCACCGTGATGGGGATATAGCTGAACATAAAGATCGGGAAGGTAAACAGGTTAGTCACCAGACGCCACTTTTGCGCGCAGTGAATGTGCTTGTACTCAAAGATAGTCGTGAGCAGCGCCAGGATAAAGAACGTCTGATACATCATGGCGAAGGTCATAATGAGCGAAGCGGCGCACGCCTGCATCTCGACTTCGGTAGCCAAGAAACCATGCGAAAGACCGCCCACGATCAGGAACGTCGCGTTGGCGAGCATGGAGATCAGGGACAGCAGCATGCCCGGAGCGATGGTCATAAACATGTCGTACGCGGCAAAGCGATGATAGCGGAACGTCGATTTGACAAGATGCTTGCCATAGGTAAAAAAGACCTGGTAGAAGCCCTTGGTCCAGCGCATACGCTGCTTCCAGGATGCCTTGAACGTCACGGGTTGCTCGTCAAAGAACTCCGCAGGCGCATAACCGATGCGAATGCCGTGAATGGCGCAGAACGTGGTGAACTGAATATCCTCGGTCAGCGTATGGAACTGCCAACCGTGCATGCCCTCGATAACGCTGGCGGAGATGAGGTAGCCCGAACCAGAGACAGCGCAAGAAGTCTTGCAGATGTTGCGCGCGTTATTGAGAAAGCGCGCCTCGCGCAGGTACCAAGTAGCATTAGCTGCCGAGATCCACGAGCTGCCAAAATTCTTGGAGTTACGATAGCTCGTGACCACATGGAAGCCCTGGTCAAAGGCATCGTTCATCTTGGAGACGTAATCGCGGGAGATGACGTTATCGGCATCGAAGATAAAGTAGCCCTCAAACGTGTCGGGATACTCGTTGAGAATGCGATCGAAACCAAAGTCCATGACCCAGCTCTTGCCCTTTCGGGCCAGGTCATTGCGCTCGTAAACAATGGCACCGGCCTCGCGTGCGAGCTGCGCGGTGTTGTCGGTGCAGGCGTCGGCAACGACAAAGACCTCGATAAGCTCGGACGGATAGTCCTGGTCCTTGATGGAGCGTACGAGATTGGCAATTACGGCTTCCTCGTTATGCGCAGCAATGAAGAAGGCATAGCGGTGAAGTTTTTTGGCCTTGGGAGGCGCGACCTCGCCACGAAGAGCGCCAATGACAAAGAAGACCACCTGGTACAGAAAGCAGACCGTGAGCAGCGTGACAACAATCTGATTGAAGATCACGATGGGTGTGTTGGTTTGTAAAAAGGCGAGCATGCAGGCTCCCGAGAACGCGTTACGTAAACAACCGTATATCTTACCGCAGGCTTACCGAGTTCAAGAAACCACCTAATACTGGCTAGGCTTCGAGCAGACCGAGCTGCGGAACGATTTCGTCGCCGGCAGCGGTGCGGCCAAGCGAGCGCGGGGCCAGGTCGTCAAGAACCGCGGCGAGATCCCACGGTAGCTCGTCGCGGCACTCAATGCGCTCCCCCGTCACGGGATGGTCGAATGCAACACGCCAGGAATGAAGGAATTGCCTGGTCAGACCCTGATCGGCGCGTGCATCGCACTTGCCGTAGAGCGGATCGCCCACGCAGGCGTGGTTGATATGGCGCATATGCACGCGAATCTGATGTGTGCGGCCCGTAAACAGGTGGCACTCGACGAGCGTATAGCCGTCGTCAAAACGCGTGGAATCGAAGCGCTCGAGGACCTTAAAGGTCGTAATGGCCTGACGGGCAAAGGGGTCGTCCGAAACCGCCATCTTGACGCGGTCGCGCGTGGAACGGGCGATACCGGTATTGATGGTGCCCTCGTCCATGGCGATGTGCCCGTGGACGAGCGTGATATAGCGACGGTCGAGCGTGCGCGTGCGGATGAGATTTTGGAGCGCGCGCTGGGCGTCGTCGTCTTTTGCCGCGAGCATAAGGCCCGAGGTATCGCGATCCAGGCGATGCACGATGCCGGGACGGTCCTCACCCTGCACGGTACCAAGATGGTCGATACCACAGTGGTAGACCAGAGCGTTCGCAAGGGTGCCGCTCTCGTGGCCGTGGGCGGGATGGCACACCAGGCCGCGCTGTTTGGAGAGCACGATGAGGTAGTCGTCCTCGTAGCGGATATCGAGGGGAATGGCCTCGGGAATCACTTCGGACGGATCGTGTGGCTCGGGCAAATCGACCGAGATGCGGTCGCCGGGACGCACGGCGTACTTTTTTGATAGGCAGGTCTCGCCGTTGACACATACGGCACCGCCCTCGATCAGATGCGCGCAGGCAGAGCGCGTAGGGCAGCCGTCATTGGCGCCCAGATAGGCATCGAGACGCTGGCCAGCGCAATCGTCGGCAACAAGGATATGGATGTCGGCCATTAGCGCTCATTCCTTTCGCGAATCTTGCGGGCACGCTCCCCACGCTGCTTGGCTTTGCGCTTGGCGCGTGCCTCGTCACGGGCATTGAGCTCGGCAGTCGCATCAACTTCGCGGGCCGCAGGGCTCAAGAACATGTAGCCGATGAGGGCAAGCACGACGCCTACGGTGATGCCGATATCGGCCACGTTAAAGACGGGGAAGTCGATAAAGGTGGTGGCAATAAAATCGGTCACGAAGCCAAAGGCCAAACGATCGATAGCGTTGCCGATAGCACCGCCCGCAACCATCGCCATGCCCACAACCTCAAGATGGGCGAGCTGGGGTGCACGAACGAGGTACACGGCAATAGCGATAATGACCGCCAACGCCAGGACGGCAAACGCGATGCCATGTCCCTCGCCCATGCTAAAGGCAGCACCGATATTACGGACAAACAGAAAGTCGATCACACCGGGGATAACAGTCACATGCAGAGCATCGCCCACGGCACGAACCGCAAGCTTGGTCAGCTGGTCAACAAGCAGCACAACCAGCGCCACCCCACCAGCAACACCCAACCGCCAACGCAAAGGCGGCGTCATATCCGCACCACGACCCAAAGAAATCCCCTACCCTCAAGAACAATCGAATTCCGTTTAACGCAGTAGATAATCATACATTGACGCAAGCAAGGAGCGACAAATCTCCCAAGAACGGAAACACCGCAGGTAGAGCATAAATGAGCGAGCGGGTCGCATTTGAGACAAGGTGACGTGAAATGAAAGGGCGCTGACCTTTCGGTCGCGCCCTTGAAATTGAACGTCAGATTGTCCAAATGCGGCCCGCACAGCGTCGGCAGGTCCGCCGTTCGGTAGAACGGCGGAACCTAAAGGGCGTCGGCGCAGCGCTTGCAAATATGCGCGTGGCCGTTGTACTCGCCGACGGTGGTGCGGTAGTTCCAGCAACGGTCGCAGCACTCGCCCTCGGCAGCCTCGATGGCAACGGAGAGCTCCTCGCCCTGGGTCAGTTCAACAGCGGAGACGATGTAGAACTCGGCCAGGTCGACGGCCTTGTCGCCGGTCAGCAGCGCATACATCTCGGCGGGAACGACCGCCTTGACGCGGACCTGTTGGCTCTTAGTGAAGGTGGCGGCGGAGCGGGCATCCTCAAGGGCCTTGGTCACGGCGCTACGGAGCTCGAGTGAAGCCTCGAGCACGCCCTCAAACTCATTGGCCTCGTCGACCGTAATGGGCGACTTATACCAATCGAGCAGCGCGGCGTACTTCTGATGATCGACGCAGCCGGCGGGCGCATAGGCCATGGCCTCGTCGACCGTGTAGGACAGAATCGGCTGCAGGTCGCGCATGAGCATCGAGAAAAGCTCAGCCAGCACGGTCTGGGCGCTGCGGCGCTCGAGCGAGCCGGGCTTTTCGCAGTACAGACGGTCCTTCAGGGCGTCGAGGTACACGTTGGAGAGCTCGGTAACCACGAAGTCGTAGAGTGCACGGTAAGCGCGCGGGAACTCGTAGCTGGCATAAGCATCGTCGACCTCGGCCTGGACCTGAGTCAGGCGGGCAACCATGAGCTTGTCGAGCGGCAGCAGGTCGGCAAAGGCGACGCCGTCGGTCTCGGGCTCAAACTGACCCTCGAGCTCGGAAAGTAGGAAGCGCAGCGTGTTGCGGAAGCGACGGTAGGCATCGGACGTACGGGCGAGAATCTCGTGGTCGATGGAGACGTCGGAGCTGGTATCGACCGAGGCGACCCACAGGCGGATGATGTCAGCGCCCATCTCGTCGCAGACCTTGTTGGGGTCGATGACGTTACCGAGCGACTTGGACATCTTGCGGCCCTGGCCGTCGAGCGTAAAGCCCTGCGAGACGACAGCCTTGTACGGAGCGTGGCCGTTGGCACCCACCGAGGTGAGCAGCGAGCTCTGGAACCAACCACGATGCTGGTCGGAACCCTCAAGGTACACGTCCGCCGGGTACTCAAGCTCGGGGCGATACTCGCAGACGGCCTTCCAGGAAACGCCGGAGTCCCACCACACGTCAAGGATGTCCTTATCGGCCTTGAGGTGATGGCCACCGCACTTGGGGCAGACGCAGGCCTCGCCCAGGTAGCTCTCGGGAGCGTCGGTGAACCAAGCGTCGGAGCCCTTCTCGTGGAAGAGCTTGATGACGGCGTCGAGCGTGGCGTCGTTCATAACCTTCTCGCCGCAGTCGGCGCAGGTGTAGCTCGGGATAGGCACGCCCCAGTTGCGCTGACGGCTGATGCACCAGTCGGGACGCTGCTCGACCATGGCGCCGATGCGGTTTGCCGCGTGGGCCGGATACCACTTGACGTTCTCGCGGACTTCCTTGCCAGCCTGCTCGCGCAGACCGGTCTTGTCCATCGAGACGAACCACTGGTCAGTAGCACGGAAGAGCACCGGATGCTTGCAGCGCCAGCAGTGCGGATAGCTGTGCGTAATCTTCTTCTCGAGGACCAGGGTGCCGCGCTCGCGCAGGAACTCGATGATATGCGGGTTGGCCTCATCGGTGTCCATACCGCTGAAGGGGCCACCGGTACCAAACTCCTCGCCGGTGTAGAACTTGCCGTCGTCATCGACCGGCATGCAGATGTCGGTGATGCCCTCCTTGAGGCAGGCGAAGTAGTCGTCGACGCCGTGACCGGGCGAGTTGTGGACGATACCGGTACCGTCATCGACACCGACGTAATCGGCCAGCAGCGCCACGCCCTCAACGCCGTCAAAGATCGGCTGCTTGTAGTGGATGTGGTGGAAGGTCTCGGCGGGAACTACGTAGGGCTTGCCGTCGACCATGACCGGGGTGTACTCCCAGCCAAACTCCTCACAGCACTTGGGAGCCAGGTCCTCGAGCATGACCTCGGCACGACCCTCGTGCTCAACGGCGACATAGGCGGCGCCGGGCTTAAGGGAAACGGCTTGGTCGGAGGGAATGGTCCACGGGGTGGTCGTCCAGATGATGAAGTCGACCGGGCCGTCGAAGTTCTCGAGGCCGGCGGGCTTGGAGGTCATCTCAAAGCGAACAAAGATGGAGGGACTCGTCTCATCGGAGTACTCGATCTCGGCCTCGGCGAGCGCCGTGTGGCAGTGCTTGCACCAGTGAACCGGCTTGTGGCCGCGATAGATCATGCCCTTATCGAACATGGCCTTGAAGACCTCGATGTCGGCGGCATCATGCTGGTGATAGAGCGTCAGGTAGGGGTTATCCCAGTCGCCGAGCACGCCCAGACGACGGAAACCGGCCTTCTGCAGCTCGATGTTCTCGACGGCGAACTCATTGCAGAGCTCGCGGATCTTAGCCGTGGAAGTCTGGTTGAACTTCTCGGTGCCGAGCTTCTCCTCGACCTTGTGCTCGATCGGCTGGCCGTGGCAGTCCCAACCGGGGACGTAGGGAACCTCATAGCCCTGCATCATCCAGTAACGATTGATCATGTCCTTGGAGATCTTGTTCATGGCATGGCCGATGTGGATCGGGCCGTTGGCGTACGGAGGACCGTCGTGCAGCACGAACTTCTTGTGACCCTCGTTCTTCCTCAGAACCTGCTCGTAGACTTTGTTGTCCTGCCAGTCCTTGAGTCGCTTGGGCTCGGACTTGGAAAGACCGGCACGCATGGGAAATCCGGTTTTGGGCAGATTCATCGTCTGCTTGTACTCGTTTGCCACGGTACCCCTTTCATGTCGTGGGCGCGCACGCCCGTTGGGCACCAAAAAAGCGCCCGTCCCTACAAGCTGGGACGAAGCGCCACAAAACGGGCTGTACGCCCGCAAAAGCTCTTCGCTTAACCACCCAGCTTAGATGCCCTCGCCCGCGTATTCGCGCGCTCGCATCCGTTACTCGGCTGGCCTGTATCGACGACCATCTCGGCGATGTCTACTAAGACGAACCTGCGCGGCACGTCCGTTGGGACCGCAGCTCCGGGGTGATTTTCATCGGTCGCATGCACGGGCTCTCAGCGCTCCCCGTTCTCTGTAGCACACGGACGGCCGACTACTCGTCCCCATCAACGCTTATGCGCTGTATGGTAGCACGGTCAACGCCGGCGAAAAACCCTCAACATCGGTTTCATACTTTAGAAATTTCTCACGGTCGCAAGCACTCACTTGGAGCAAAATACCTGAAAGCACTTTATCGAAGGAAAGAAGGTACCTATGCGCACAATAGGAATGAGCGACTATACCGTCGGCGAAGACTGCTTTGACGAGCTACCCGGCGCGCTGGCCGAGTACGGAGCGACCAAGGTCGCGATCATCGGTGGCAAGCGGGCACTGGCCGCAGCACTTCCAGGTATCGAAGCTGCGCTGGCAGGTACCGACGTCGAGATTCTGGAGACGCGCGTCTATGGCACCAACAGTACGCGTGCCAATATCGCCAAGGTCGTGAACTCCCCTGCCTGCCAGGAAGCTGACGTGCTTATCGCATGCGGCGGCGGCAAGGCGCTCGACACCGTCAAGACGGCGGCCATCGAACTCAAGAAGATCGTCTTCACCGTCCCGACGATCTGCTCCAACTGCTCGGCCGCGACCGCCATTGCCGTTGTCTACAACGACGACGGCTCGCTCGAGGGCTATTCGTACCCCAAACGCCCCGCGCACATCTTCATCAACCCCAAGATCATCGCCGAGGCACCGGCGGAGTATTTCTGGGCCGGCGTGGGCGATGCCCTGTCCAAGCAGCCCGAGGTCGAATACGCCACGAGCGCCGGTAACCTGGAGCACACCGCCGGGCTTGGCCTGGCGCTCGCACACACCTGCTCCGAGCCGCTGTTTACCTATGGCGTGCAGGGTCTTGAGGACGTCCGCCAGGACCTATCCTCCGAGGCCGTCAAGCAAATCGCGCTCGATATCGTGGTCAACACAGGCTATGTCTCCAACCTGACCAACCAAAACGATTACTACTACAACTCGAGCGTGGCGCATGCGTTCTACAACGCCACGTGCAGCATTCCGCGCGAGGGCACCTACCTGCACGGCGAGGTCGTGAGCCTGGGCGTGCTCGTGCTTTTTGCCTACACGGGCGACACCGAGAACCTTGAGCGCTACGCCGCCTTTAACAAGCAGATGGGGCTGCCCGTAACGCTTGAGCAGGTCGGGCTTTCCGAGGCCGATATCCCCGCCCTGTGTGAATACGCGCACGCCACCAACGAGTGGAAGCAGGGAAACCCGGAGCCCTTCACCGACGAGAAATTCGCCGCCGCCATCAAGGCCGCCAACGCTTACGGCCACACGCTCTAGGACTGACCCAAAACCACCACAAAGGGGACGGGCACCTTTCTGGTGGTTTTTTATTGCTCCAGCATTCAGTTCGTACTCGAACCCGATTCTTTACGAGAAAGGGTTCGGGTACGTTTTTTGT
>CABSNU010000020.1 GCA_902479135.1 uncultured Collinsella sp.
TCTTAGGATTAGTTTGAGAAGAAGTCGACAGTACATTTAGAAGCACCTACGTTCCTCAAAGAATCGTTAAATTAAAAGTAACAGATTGAATGAAGATACGTGTGACGGGGGCGAGGCGAATGGCCGAGCGGTATCGATATGCGGGTTCAACGGTATCACATTGGCCACATAGATTATTAACCTGCATTTCTAACAGTTAAGGAGACGGGTGCTTTCCAGCACACTCCTTCGATGATGCCTTCCGCTAGTTGCCATGCCGGTTTCAGCCAACAAAGAATGTGCCCGGGCGCTCAGGTTCACCGTTAGCGTTGGCAACATATGAGATGGGCCAGACCCTTGCCGCGCGCCGATTGCGCGAGAGGTGTCGGGCTCCATGTTTATTCCACCTGCTTGTTATCAACCAGCTTCGTTCAACGTTAGACATTCAAGATGTCAGACGTCGAACCTGCGCCAAAGACGCAGCTGGGGCTACTAGTTGCCTACAATCGCTCGCGAAGCTCGCCTGTTCGTGCGTGAATATCTGACAGCTCCGTCAGACATTGTCGGACATTTGATTGTTCGACAAATGCGCACGTGGTCGCGTTCGCAAAGATTACTGAACGGTCGATGGGTGCGTTGAGACCGGAGCAAACGGCGAATGCCAGAAAAATGGCCTCACAGAATCGCACCCATGGTTGATAAAATTGACCGCCCTGGCGCAAATACCCGGGCGGTCAATTCATCCCCTCGTTCGCGATCCTGTTGGATTTTGGGGCTTTGACATGTTGTTGACGGATGGATCAGCCGTACAGCTTGATCTCCCGGGGTTCCATGTGGTCGTCCCCCAATAAGACGTCCCTGATGTAGCTCTGCGGCAGGAACTCGACGGGCAGCACTGGGTCGTCGACGTAGCCGGGCACTGGGAGTAGGCGTGGCCTTTGGACATAGCGTGGCCGCCTGCCGGCGGTCGGACTGCCACTTCAGCCAAAAGCTCAGGCGCGCGCATTAAAATAATGGATATATCGCTTGATGGGCTTTTGACCAAGCATGAACATCGCAGGTAAATCCGTGTACCAATTTTTGGTATACGGATTTACCTGCGGTTTGCTGAAAGCTCTGACATGCGCTGTCGACTTCATTAAAATCGATTGCCGATCAAGTCTTCCTATATATGCGAGCCCTGAGAAACTGCGCTGTGAACCTGAGACCGCTATCGATCGGCCCGGTGCACCGGGCCGCTGTCCTCGAGCCGGCATCAGCTTGCCGGTCTCAAAACGTATACTTGATTTAAGGCGGAGTGGAATGTGGGCGCGCAAGGAGATGCGGAATCGATGAGAGCCTCAAAAAAAATTACTGCAGTGTTATCATCTTTCATCCTCTCTATTCTTCCATTTCTGATTCTATGGGCGGCTTGGTCAGTCCTCCCTGATACAATTCCCGCTCATTGGAGTGGGGGTGTGGTTGATCGATGGGGTAATAAGCTTGAATTGCTGGTTGTTCCGCTGTTTTCTCTGATTGGTTCTATTGCAATTTCTGTGTACCTTATTGTTTCCACGCGGCGAAGAGAGATCGCGGATTTCTCTGTTCGAATGCGACGGGACTTTGTTGCGTGCTATATTTCTAGTCTTCTTTTATCGACAACCTGCTCAGTGATAATTGCCGTTTGGGTTCAGTTGATTCTTACGCAAAACACTGCGGTTGATGGGGGGCTTGGACTATCGATCCTGTATTCCCTTCCCGGGCTATATGTGATCTTGTGCGCTTTGCCGCCTTTTCATGCGAGCGGCGAGAGCAAAAAGGCAGAGCGCCTGATAACAGTTCTTATTGGCGGCGCGGAGATTGTTCTTTGTGGAATAGTGCTTGAAGGTTCGGCTGCCTCTTATGCGATGATTGGACTGATGATTCTGTTCTGTGCGTTTGAGATTGTGTCACAGGTAAGGGATAGCCGGTCCTTATGAGTTGAATTACGCGCGTGCGGATATAAAGGGTGGCATGTTAAATTTGTTGAAAACTCTGACATGCGCTGCCGACTTCATTAAAATAGATTGCCAATCAAGTCTTCCTATATATGCGAGCCCTGAAAAGCTGCGCTGTGAACCTGAGACCGCTATCGATCGGCCCGGTGCACCGGGCCGCTGTCCTCGAGCCGGCATCAGCTTGCCGGTCTCAAAACGTATGCCGTCCGGTACGACCAACAGCCGAGTCTTGCGCCCAGTTCGAGCAGCGCCAGAACCCCGTGCCGGAACCCACGCAGCCAATGGCAGGGGAATTCAGCCGCGGCCATCGAGGAGCCGACCCAGGGACGGCGCCCCCAGTCCTCGAAAGATTTCCACCGCCCCCTACAGGCCTGGATTGATTTAACAGTTGATTTAATCCGGCTGAACAAGCCGAGCATGGGCCGGTTGACAAAATGTAAGGTAAAAAAGCAGATACGACCGTACGCCGGTGCGGGGTTCGGGTGATGTGATAGAAAGTAATACACGTATTACATCTAACCGGGAGGTGCATCATGGCAACCGCCACCGCAGCCCTGAGAACCCCCGAGGACCTCGCGAACAGGTACGACCGCCTGGCGAAGTCGACGGGCCGCACGAAAACCTTCTACATGACGGAGGCGCTTGCCGCAGAGATAGGCAGGCTCGAATACGAGTACGGCCTCATGAATTATCCGGGAAGCGTTTGGTTGCGAGGTATGCCAGTGTGCGGGGCCTGATTCGTCAGGCCCCGCACAGGGGGACCGCGATGGTGGCCACCGCGCCGCCCGAGGGGCTGTTGGCGAGCGAGACGGAGCCCCCGTGGGCGCTCGCGGCCTCGGAGGCGACGTGGAGGCCGAGCCCGTAGTGGCGGCCTCCGTCGCGCGAGGAGCGGGAGGAGTCGTCTGTGAAGAGGCGCTCGCAGCCGCGTTCGAGGGCGGCGGGAGAGAAGCCCGGTCCGTCGTCGGCAACCTCGATGACGAGGTGGCCGCCCGCGACGTCGCAGGAGACAGCCACGCGCGAGCGTGCGTGCTCGGCGGCGTTGGCCACGAGGTTAGCGGCGGCTCGCGCCAGGGCGGTTCGGTCGAGCGGGGCCTCGGGTGCGCCCGCGACGGCGGGGCCCGTGGCCGCGTCGAGCGTCACGCCTCGCGCCCGGGCGATCTGGGCGGCCTCGGCGAGGACCTGCTCGCAGAGCTCGGCCGGCCGCATGGGGGCCCTCTCCGCCCCGCCGGACCCGCGCGACGCCTCGATGAGCAGGCGCACGTAGCCGTCGAGCCTTTCGACACCGCCGGCTATGTCGCGCGCGGCGGCCGCGAGGTCGGCGTCTTTCTCGTCTTCCAGCTCCTCCGCCACGAAGTCGGCGTTGGCGCGCAGCACGGTGAGCGGCGTCTTGAGGTCGTGGGCGAGCGACGCCACCTGCTCGCGCTGCCCCCGCTCCGCGGCCCACCGGGCCTCGAGCGACTCGGCGAGGGAGGCCCGCATGGCGTCCATCGCGGCGAGGACGTCGTTCACCTCGCGCACGTTGGTGCTGCCGACCGCGAAGTCGAGCTCTCCCGCGCCGACGCGCCCCGCCGCCTCCGCGAGCGGCGCCATCTTGCGCGAGATCACGCGGCTCGCACGGCGCGCCACGAGCGCGAGCGCGAGCGCGCTTCCCGCAGCGGCGCCGACGAGCATGAGGCTCTGCGGGTTGGGAAGCAGGCCGGCAAGGTCGCGCGAGACCCACTGCGGCAGGTACTCGCTGACGAGCGCACAGGCCCCGCCGCCCTTGAGCGGGAACGCGGCGTAGGTGAGGCCCGAGCCCCCGCCCTCGATCTCCACTGTGCCCGGATCCGCGGCGAGTGCCGTACGGGCCATTTCCGTCGCGTCCTCGAGCCGCGTGCCCTCGAGGTCTGTCATCAGCGCGTATCCGTCCTTGTTCAGGATGAGGTAGCGGTACGCCGTCGGCACGTCCTGCTGCCCGCAGACGCCGTCGCGTGCCAGGCCCTCCGCGACCTCGCGCGCATTGGCCGGCCCCCAGCTTGCCTCGTAGACGAAGCCCGCGTTGATCGCCGCGGAGAGCGCCATGAACGAGGCGAACCACGCCGCGGCGACCGCCGCGAACGCGTAAGCGAAGTAGCGCGCGATGACGAAGGAGAGCGGCATGCCCCCGCGACCTCGCGCCCCGATCTTCAGAGCTGCCACTTGTACCCCATCCCCCAGACGGTCGCGATCGGATCGGCGCCGGCCTCGGAGAGTTTCCTCCGGGCGCGGCTGACCTGCATGGATATGGCCGCGTCGTCGGCGTCGCTCTCCCAGCCGAGCACCGCCTCGCGTATCTGTGCGCGGCTCATGACCTGCCCGGGGTGGCGGGCGAGGTACTCGCAGATGGCGTACTCGGTGGGCGTGAGCGGCACGGCCTCGCCGCCCACGGCGAGGCCGCGCGCCCCGAGGTCGATCCGCACCTCCCCGAAGGAGAGGGCGTGCGAGCGCGGCCGGCGCTCACGGCGTAGATGGGCCGCGACCTTGGCGCGCAGCTCCGCGGCCCCGAAGGGCTTGCGGACGTAGTCGTCGGCGCCCAGGCCGTAGCCGGCCACGGCGTCCTCCTCGGCCACGCGCGCGGTCAGGAAGACGATGGGCCCGTCGAAGTCCGGGCGGATCTGCCGCACGAGCTCGAAGCCGTCGAGACCCGGCATCATGACGTCGCAGAGCACGAGGTCGAAGCGCGAGAGGTCCATCCCCGGGACCGCCGTCGGGTCCGCCTCCCTGACGACCTCATGGCCGTCGCGGCCGAGGACGCGCGCGAGCGCGTCGAGGATCGCCCGCTCGTCATCCACTGCCAGTATCCTCGCCATGTTCGACCTCCTGAAACTCCCGTCGGCATTGTACTAGCGCCGCGCTCAGCGGTCCAGAGCCCCGCGCGCAGCCGCGGGCGCCTCGGCCGCGTCGCACGCACGGTAGCGCACGCCCGAGCCGCCGCGCGCCTCGATCTCGAGCCAGCCCTCGCCGTCCGACTCCCACCCGAAGAAGATGAGCTGGAGCTCTCGGACATTGCCCCTGTCGTCCGCGGCGTCCACCAGGTAGACGTAGTTTGCCCCCGCCCCGGTGGCGTCGGCGTAGGAGCTCGCGTGGCTGCCGGGCTCGGGCGCGGGCGCCCACATGGCGATCTCAGGGTTGGGCAGCACGCGGTCGGCGATCGAGCGCGGCGCCGACCCCCAGCCGGCGTCGAGCAGGACATTCCCGCCCAGGACGAGCGCTGCGGAGAGGAGGGCGAGCACGGCGGCGAGCGGCCTCCTACGCATCTGCCCTCCCGTCCTCGAAGCGGCAGAACCAGGCGAGAAGGACGGCGTCGGCTGCCAGGGTGAGCACGAGGCTGGCGAGCGCAGTCGTGAGGAGAGGGCCCGCCGCACGCGCGGCGTCGATGAAGGCCTCCACCCCGAGCGACCCCAGGCGCGCGGGCCAGGCGAGCGGCACCCAGCTCAGGGGCGTCGCCAGGGCACCGGTGAGCTCGCCGGTCGTGAGGCCGTGCGCAAGTCCGCCCACTGAGAAGAACGCGAGGAGCATACCCGCCGCGCCGGCGCCGATGGCGGCGTTGCGGCCGAGGCGCAGGGCCACGCCGAGCCCCAGCGCGTAGAGGGGCAGGCTGCCCAGCACGATGCCCGCCCAGGCGGCCGCAAGCGGAGCGGGCCCGAGCGGCAGGCGCCCGGCGACGGCGAGCACGGCCCCGAACACGCCGAGCGCCACGGCCAGCGCGCCCGCGCCGAGCGCCGCAAGGGCGAGCAGCTTCGCCGCGACGGCGCGCCCGCGCGAGGGGACCGCCGTGAGGTTGGCGAGGCGCCCGGCAGCGCGCTCCTCGTCCACGGCGAGCCCGCAGACGATGGCGGACATGAGCGGCATGAGGGCGCCGAGGAACTGGGCGTAGGCGTCCGCGCCCAGCGCCGGGTCCCATCGGGCTACGGAGAAGTACTCGCCGCAGGCAAGACCGGCTGCCAGGCCGCAGACGAGGTGCACCGCCGTGAGCGGGGAGCGAGCCAGGCGCAGGGCCTCGGAGAGCAGGGCCCGCGGGAGGGTCGTGCGCGGCGTCGGGTCGGAGAGTCGTGCCATGGCCATCACCTCTCCTCGGAGCGCGCGAACCAGGCCGCGCCCGCCGCCGTGAGCGCGGCGAACGCGAGCGCGCAGACCGCAAGGCCCGCCAGTGTGAGCATGCCGTCCGCCGTGAGCGCCCCGCCGAGCGCCATGTCCGCCGCGAGTGGCTCGCCGCTCGGCAGCACGGGGATGAAGCTCGTGGGGATGACCATGCTCGCCGACGGCGGAAAGAGCTGCGGCAGCGGCACCAGCGACCAGGCGAACCCACCCACGAGCTGCGCGGCGAGCGGGCAGAAGATGCCCGCGAGCATGCCGAGCCGCGCCGTGAGGAAGAGCCCTGCGGGGATCATCCACGCCGCGGTCACCGTGTTGGTGAGCGCGCAGAGGAGCATCGTGAGCGTGCCCGCGGCCGTGAGGCCCTCCGAGGAGAACGCCGATCCCGCGAGGTAGATGCCGAAGACCACGAGGTTCGAGAGCGTGCAGAGCGCGAGGCACCAGAGCGCCTTGGCCCACCAGGCGCGCCCGAGCGGGAAGCCCAGGCCCAGAAGCCCCCGCATCCGTGTGCGAGCGTCCGCCCGCGCGACGCACGCCACCACGAGCGAGAGAGACACGGGCAGGAAGAGCGCGTACCAGTAGTTCCACGCGCTGAAGATCTGCACGCCCCGGTAGGGCATCGCGCCGAGCAGCGGCATCGGCAGCGCCATGAGCACGGCCAGGCGAACCGGTGCCGCGTGGCGCGACTTCAGGGCCTCGGCGCGCAGGCCCGCGAGCAGGCCGCCTTTCTCGCCCGTCATGCCGCCACCTCCCCGCGTGCTCGTCGCCCTTCCCGGCAGAAGCTCATGAAGAGTTCCTCGAGGTCCTGCCCGGGCCGAAGCGCATCCTCGTAGGCGAGGCGCCCCCCGCAGATGATGCCGATGGTGTCCGCCATCTGCTGCACCTCGGAGAGGATGTGGCTCGAGACGATCACCGTCGTGCCCGCCGCCGCGAAGCCGCGGATCTGGTCGCGCAGCTCCTCGATGCCGATGGGGTCGAGGCCGTTGGTGGGCTCGTCGAGCACGAGCAGGCGTGGCCGGGCGATCAGCGCCAGCGCGAGCCCCAGGCGCTGCCGCATGCCCATCGAGAAGCGCCCGGCGCGCTTCTTCCCGGTGTCCGCGAGGTCCACGGCGGCGAGCACCTCATCTATGCGGCTCTCGGGAAGGCCCAGCAGCGTGGTGCGCACGCGCAGGTTCTCGCGCGCGGTGAGGTTGGGGTAGAGCGGCGCCTCCTCGATGAGGCTGCCGATTGCGTAGAGGTCCTCGCGGCGCCAGGCGTGCCCGGCAAAGAGGATCTCCCCGGCCGTCGGCCGCAGCATCCCGCAGATCATCTTGAGCGTTGTCGACTTGCCGGCGCCGTTGGGGCCGAGCAGCCCGTACACCTCGCCCTCGCGGATATGAAGGCTCACGTCGGCCACGGCGTCCTGCGCCTGGTCGCCGCGGCCGAAGCGCTTGGTGAGACCGCGCGTCTCGAGCATGTAACCCATGGGTTCATCCTTTCTCTTCCGGGCGCGCGGGCCGAGTCGCCGTGCCCGCGCGCCTTACCTTTCGGGTTCACCATCCATGGTGGGGCGCGTTTCTAACGAAGCCGTAACGGCCGTTGGGCTCTTTTGGCGCCAGCCCTTCTCGACCCGCACGCATTTGCTTAAAGCAACAACTTTCCCGATCGATGTAATCACCAAATCAAAACGTGTACACCAGCCACCAAAGATGCCGAAAAATGTCGCTTTTGGAGGCTGATGTACACAAATGCAGAATCCAGCGCAGCCCAGAGGCACCCTTCACATGTCTGGACTCTCTATGGCCGCGCTGGATAGACATCGCTAGAACGGGTATAGTATCGAAAGTTTTGTCGTTTACCAGCGGGGGAGTCCTGTGGGCATCAAGAAGAAGATCAAAAAGGAGCTTATCGGCACTTCCGATTACCCGTCGAATAAGATCTTTACGATCTCCAATTTCATTACCTTTACGCGCCTGGTCCTCACGCTCGTCTTCCTGTACCTGTTTGTGACGGACAACAACCGTGTCGTTGCTATTGTCATCTATGCCATCGCGGCCTCCACCGACTGGATGGACGGTCAGATTGCCCGCATGACCAAAACGGTCTCGTGGCTCGGCAAGGTCATGGACCCCATCTGCGACCGCGCGCTGCTGTTTACCGGCGTGCTGGGCTTGGTGGTCCGCGGCGAACTTCCCATCTGGGTCTGCGTGCTCATCATCGGCCGCGATATCTACCTGGGCATCGGTACGCTCATCGTGCGCCATTACCACCGACGCCCCATCGACGTCGTCTTTCCCGGAAAGATTGCCACGGCACTGCTCATGACCGGCTTCTCGCTCATGCTGCTTGGGTTCCCCGTCATCGACGGCTGGCATCTGCTGCCCGCCACGTTCACGGCATTCCCAGGCCTCAACGGCAGCTCGGTGCCCCTCGGCATCTTCTTTGTATACGGCGGCGTCATCTTCTCCATGCTCACCGCTGTAATCTATTCCGTTAAGGGAGGGGCGGCCATTAAACAGGCCATCGCGCATCCCGAGGACGAGGACACCGACTTTCTCAACCCCAAAATCGAAGACTGATTCATTGGGGTATGATTACGTACGGTTCATTTTTTGCGGCACGTCCGCGTTAGATAGGGGTTGTCATGGACAACAAGGTTAACAATATGCCTCAGAACGATAAGACTGCGGACGCTACCTGCGTATTCCGTGTTCCTTCGAGCGATGTCACCGTTCCCGACCTTATGGCCAACGTGCGCATCACCGCTCCGGTTCTGTCCATCGTCAAGGGCCCGCAGACCGGAGCCGCCTTTGAGCTCGAGGACGACGTGACCACCATCGGCCGCGATCCCGCGAACGGCATCTTCCTCAACGACATGACCGTCTCGCGCAGCCACGCACGCATTATTCGTGAGGGCCTGGGCGCCCGTATTGAGGATCTGGGCTCGCTCAACGGCACCTGGGTCGACGGCGCCATCGTCAACGGTGCCCCGCTGCACGACGGCTCTTCCGTTCAGATCGGTACGTTCACGCTCATCTACCACGAGAGCACGCCGGAGCGCATCGAAACCGGTGAGTAGGTAATGGCCGAACGCAATTATCTGAGTATCGGCCAAGTCGTCAACCTTCTTCGAGGCGCATACCCCGATCTATCGAACTCAAAAATTAGATTTCTCGAAGATGAGGGGCTCATCACCCCTCATCGTACGCCTAAGGGGTATCGCCAGTACTCCAAGGAAGACGTTGACCGTCTCGAGGTCATCCTGCACCTGCAGAAGACCCGTTACATGCCGCTCAACGTCATTAAGCAGCGCTTGGAAAACGCAACGGACCTGTCCACGTTGGCTTACGAGGTTGGTCTTCTGTCCGATGTTCCGCTTAAGACGGAGCCCAAGGAGACCAAGCAAAAGCTGCATCCTATCGAGACGATCCCCGACATGCTCGGTGTTGAGATTTCGTTTATCCGCTCCCTTGCCGAGAACGATCTTATTCGCATCATCAAGAGCCCGCAGAACCGTGAGCTCGTCGATGGCAGAGATTTCCCGATTATCCGTTACTGTTCGGAGCTGTCGCGCTTCCACATTGAGCCACGCAACCTGCGTCAGTACGTATCGTCGGCAAATCGCGAGTCTTCGATGTTTGAGCAGGTTCTCGTGAGCATGCTCGGCATGGATACCTCCGATGACGAGCGCGACGCCAAGCTCGAGCGCGCTTTTAAGAAGCTGCACGACCTCACCGAGGGTGTGCACACCGCGCTCCTTAAGAACCGCGTCTTTGAGTCGCTCAACGCCGTGGTCGAGGACGCTGACATCGATGCTCTCGATGAGGAGATTACGCGTTCCGAATCCACCAAGGCTAAAAGCGATGGGGCAAGCGTCCCCGCGGTTGCCGCGCACGACGAGTCGCTCGTGCAGCCGTCCAAGGTCGTCGCCCCCTCGCATAGCTCGTCTGCTAACACGGGCAAATAACCGCCGTTCACCCGGCAATCCATGAAAGGTCACGTCATGTACGACTTCGAATCTCATATCGTCGATATCCCCGACTATCCCGAGCCCGGAGTCATCTTTAAGGACATCACGCCGCTCTTTGGCAATCCCGAGGCCCTGAAGGCCATGGTGGATGCCCTGGCCGAGCATTTTGCCGACATGGGCATTACCAAGGTCGTAGGACCCGAGGCCCGCGGCTTTATGGTGGGCGTGCCCGTGGCCGTCGCCCTGGGTGCCGGCTTTGTTCCCGCACGTAAGCCGGGCAAACTACCGCGCAAGACGGTCAGCGAGAGCTACGAGCTCGAGTATGGAACGGATTCTATCGAGATCCACGCCGATGCCATCAGCTCTAAAGATACCGTGTTGATTCTGGACGACTTGGTCGCGACGGGCGGAACCGTCGAGGCAACAGGTAAACTGGTGCGAGATATGGGCGCAAAGCTTGTGGGCTACGGTTGTATCCTTGAGCTTGCGTTTCTCAACCCGCGCAAGAAGCTCACGCCTTCTAACGAGGACGTTGAACTCTTTAGCCTGGTAACGGTGGACTAGCCGCTACCCTTAGATACCGGAAAGGAAGCTACATGCGCACAGCAAACACGCACAGAAACATGGCTCGCTGCGCTGCTACGGCAACCCTCGCTTGTGTTTTGGGCCTGGGCCTCGTGGCTCCGGCCTACGCCGATACCGCATCCGACCTTGCCGCTGCCCGTACCAAGCTCGAGCAGATTGGCACCCAAACCCAGCAAATTCATGAAGAACTCTCCGCACAGACGCAGGAGCTTGATCAGACTGCAGGCGAGATCACGCAAAAGCAGCAAGAGATTGCGGAGGGTCAGGCAAAGCTTTCGAGCTATGTTGCCGGTGAGTACAAGACCGGCGGTCTGAGTCTCCTTCAGGTCCTGACGGGCGTCGACGATCTGGGCGACATGCTCAACCGTCTGTTCTACTACGGCAAGGTTTCCGACAAGCAGGCCCAGGCCATTCAGGAGGTCAAGGACCTTAAGCAGCAGCTCACCGATAAGCAGACCGAGCAGGAGAAGAACGTCGCCGCGACGCAAAAGAAGGTCGACGAGCTCAATGCCCAGCAGGCTGAGGCCCAGAATGTCGTGAACTCCCTGGATTCACAGCTGCAGGCCGAGCTTGCCGCCGAGGCCGAGGCCAACTCCGCGCTGCAGGCCGGTATCAACGCCAGCACTGCCGAAAAGGCCACGGTGAGCAACGACACCGCCGGTACGACCGAGAACACCAACGATGGTGGCGGTACGACCAACAACGGCGGCGGCAACACGCCTGCGCCTGCGCCCGCTCCTGCCCCCACACCGCAGCCCGTGACGCCCGCTCCGGCTCCGACGCCTTCCGCACCGAGCCAGTCCGTTGACGGCGGTACCGTTGTTTCGCGCGCCTACAGCAAGCTCGGATACGCTTACTCTTGGGGCGGCATTGGACCGAACAGCTTTGACTGCTCCGGTTTTGTAAGCTATTGCCTCACGGGCCGTTATTGCCGCCTTGGCACGACCGGTACCTTCATGGGCTGGACCCGTGTATCCGATCCCCAGCCTGGCGACGTCGTTGTTAACTCTTACCACACCGGCATCTACATTGGTAACGGCCAGATGATCCATGCTTCCGACTACAAAACGGGCGTCATCATCAGCTCCGTCGCAGCCGGTATGAACAACAACTACATCTTCGTACGCTACTAATTTATTACTACAGCGAACGAACATGGGCCTCGCGATCTTGAGTCACGAGGCCCATTCTTTTTGCCTCTACCGTTTGCCATAAGATCAGGACGGCTATCTAGTATTCAAAACTAGATAGCCGTCCAATACATCTGAAAGACGGCTATAATTGTTGAGGAACAAATAGAAAGGACCCTCAATGTGCTGGGCGCTTATCTCCGATTCGAGCTGCAATCTTCGCGATTGGCAGCCAACCGCACCTCATACCACCTTTGCATTTGCACCCCTTAAGATCCGAGTGGGGGAGCGTGAATTCATCGATGACCTTTCGCTCGATGTTCATGAGCTCAACTGCGCTGTTCAGGCGGAGACGAACGCTTCTTCGAGCGCTTGTCCCAGCGTAGGGGAGTGGGCCGAGCTCTTCAAATTGGCAGACAAGACCATCTGCATGCCGATCTCTGAGGGCGTGTCGGGCAGCTACAACGCGGCAGCTACGGCTCGCGATATGGTTCTTGCCGAGGAACCGGACCGTAATATTCATCTAGTCAATTCACGCGCAGCTGGCGGCAAAATGGACCTCATTTTCTTGCTGTTCGACCGCTATCTTGCAAGCAATCCAAATGTCTCATTCGAGGATGCTTGCGCATACTTCGATAGCCTTGAACAGAACAGCAAAATCCTCTTCAGCTTGTGCAATTACGCAAATCTCGCCAAGGCCGGACGTATACCCAAGGCGGCCGGTGTTATTGCCAACAAGCTCAATATCCGCATTTTGGGTACGGCGAGCGAAGCGGGCGAAATTGCACTCGTTGGGCACACGCGCGGCGAAAAGAAGATGCTCAACAAGATTATCGATACCATGGAGGCTGAGGGCTTTACCGGCGGCGAGGTCGTTATCGATCATGTCGAGAATGAGACGGGCGCCCAGGCACTTGCCAGCCGCATTGTGGAGCGCTGGCCCGGCTCCAAGACCATCATCATGCCCTGTAACGGGCTAGATTCATACTATGCCGAGATGCACGGCCTCATTATCGGCTACGGCATGGGCGTGGCTTCGGGCCGATAATGTCCAACTAGACAAACGCACGGGCGGGATAAGGGGCCAGTGGCTCTTTATCCCGCCCGTCTGATACCTCGGTTAGCTATGAAACCCATTGAACTTGAGGTAGCTCATCAGGTACGCCTTCGAAACGAAAGACGATACCGCACTGCGTACGAGCAGTGACTCGCGCGTAACCTGATGTGCGGTATCGGGCACGGGAGTCTGCTCAACAGAAAACGCCGCACGAATCGATGATTCAAGTTGATCGACCACATAATCGAAAGCCGTCGGAGCGTCGTAGCTCAAACGCTGAATATTAAAGAGCGCCTGTATCGCAGCGATGGGTAGCACCTGCTTAAAGATACAAATGACGATGAGACGCGCAATCTGCTCACGGCCATACTGCTTTTTAACCGGAGCAGGAACGAGACCGACCTTCACGTAATTATTGATCATCGATGGCGTGATAACGGGCTGCTCTACGCAAATCGAAAGCGGTTCCATCCACAACGCAACATATTCAATAACCTGATCGCGATAGAGCGTTACGTTGGGCAGCTGATCATAGCGTGGCAGGCTCAACGCGTTGAGTTTACGCACCATATCGGACTGAATAAATGCATCCGGCAGCACCGTCGGCTGAATATCCTCCGGCTTAATGCTGACCGATGTATCGGACATCGGGATAACATGTTTGACGTGGTTCATTGGGATCCTCCGTTCGTTTTCTATATTGTATTCTAGGTTATCTAGTTTTGCATACCACATAGCCGCTAAGTAAAAGTGGTTGGACGGCACATTGATGCACCGTCCAACCACTTTGTTTAAAGATAACAAACTTACATAAGATATATTATCGTACTTATGCGCGTAGGAAAGCGTATGCGCTGGTTGCCGCTATAGCTCCGTCCGAAACGGCGGTCACAACCTGGCGTAAACGCTTGGAACGGATATCGCCGGCTGCGAATAAGCCGGGTGTACGGGTGGCCATGGACTCATCGGTAAGGATGCCGCCATCGGGCCCCAGATCGACCAGATGCTCGACAAGTTCGGTATGAGGTTGCGTGCCGGCAAAGACAAAAATGCCAAACGAGCCAGGTTCAAAGGTCTCAGTATGCGTCTTGCCGCTCGTATTGTCCTTGAAGGTAATTGTCGTGGGCATCGCCTCACCGGAAAGCTCAACAATACTAGTTTGGTACCTAACTGAAATATTGTCCTTTGCTAGCACCTTATTCACAACGCCTTCGGGTGCTCGGAATTGATCGCGACGCAGCACGATGGTCACGCTGCTGGCAATGTCGGACAGGAACAGCGCCTCTTCGCATGCCGAATTGCCGCCTCCGATAACAAAGACTTGCTTGCCACGGAAGAACATGCCGTCACACGTCGCGCAATACGAAACGCCTCGACCGCGATACGTGTCCTCGCCAACAAATCCTGCAGGACGCGGCGTGGCGCCCATGCACGCAATGACGCTCTTGGCCGCTGTGTCGCCCATATCGTGATGGATGGTAAATTGAGCCGCATCGGCATCGTAATCGACGCCTGTCACCATACTCCATTCAACCTGAGCCCCCAGGCCTTCAGCATGCTGTTGGAACCGCTCACCAAGTTCAGCACCGCTCAGCAGCGGAATGCCAGGATAATTCTCGATCTCGTTGGTCGTGGTGATCTGTCCGCCCGACATGCCCTGTTCAAGAACAGTCGTCGTCAGGTTGGCGCGCGCCGCATAAATGGCGGCAGCATAGCCCGCGGGACCGCCGCCGATAATCGCAACGTCGATCGTCTGATCGGTAGTCATGAAGAGTCCTCTCGTCGAAACGTTGTCATTCCTTGCGCTCATACCCAAATTTACGTGAACGTGACACTCATGCACTACAATAATTAAACGATGTTACAACGTCGAAGGGGAGTTATCGATGGATCAGACGCAGACGAGCGATGGCGCTCTCCTGCTCACGCAAAGCACTCCCCAATCGAAGCAAACCTCACTCTTGGCTCAGCAAAAACCTCTCGTGACCATCGTGCACGCCTCGGTCGGCTCGGGCCACAAGGCCGCCGCAAATGCGATTGCGCAGGCATTCGACCTCATCCGCGGCACCAATGGTATCCCCGAGGATGTTGAGATTGAAGTGCTCGATATCCTTGATTTTGGACGTATTAAATTCGACGGAAATAAGACCGCGGCTTCTTTCACGGGAGCCACGCGCCCCATTTACGACCTGACCTGGCGATATACGCTTACGGGGCATCTTCTCTGGGGTGGCGGCACGGCATGGTCGCGAATTATGTTCCCCGCCTTCAACGAATATATTCGTAGCCGCAAGCCCATAGCCGTGGTCGCAACGCACATCACAGCAGCCAATGTTGCCGTGGGCGCCCGCGTAATTACGGGTATCGATTATCCGGTCATCTGCGTACCGACCGACTACGAAGTCGAGGGATGGTGGCCCCACAAGGACACCGATTTATTCTGTGTTGCCAACGAATTTATGGCCGAAACGCTCCGCCCCCGCAAGGTCCCCGAAGCAAAGATTCGCATAACCGGAATCCCCATTCGCGCCGGATTCGACACGGATTACGATCGCGAGGAAGAGCTAGCCAAGTTCAACCTCCCCATCGACAAGACCGTCGTGCTGGTAATGGCCGGTGCCAGCTTGCCTCAGCCTTACGTCCGCTTTCGCGCGGCGATGGACCACACACTCCCCTTCCTGCGCAGCTTCGAAGACATGCACTTTGTCTTTTTGCCCGGCAAAGACGTGGAGTATGCCACCCGGCTGAAGACGCTCTTCGATGCCATGAAGCTCGAGAACGTCACGGTGTTGGACTATGTCGACGACATGGCGGCCCTCATGCACGGCTGCGACCTGGCGATCCTCAAATCGGGCGGGCTCACCGTCACCGAGTGCCTATGCGCACACCTACCGATGATCCTGCTGGGCAAGTCCTATGGCCAGGAAAAGGCCAACACCACCATGCTCACCGGCATGGGCGCCAGCATGCATGTCACCACCGCACGAGAGCTCATCGTAACGTTGCGTCATCTCCACGATCATCCCGAGTCGCTCAAGGCACTGCTCATCAATGGCGAAGTGCTGCGCCGTCCCCACGCAGCCGAAGACATAGCCATCGCAACCATGGAGCTTGCAGGCAAACCCCAAAAGCGCAAACGAGCCTTCTGCCGCTTCTACTGGGGCGGCAAACCCGCGCATATCCGCTAGTCGAATGTCCGCCGCTCTGCCGGAGCCGCCCTTATATCATTCCATGCTCAAACATTCTCGCTTCGCTGCGAAACTGCGCGTGGAACGATATAAGGGCGGCTCCGGCAGAGCGGCTGCGTTTACTTACTAGCAGCTACTTCGGTATCCCCTCCATTAGAACCTGCAAAGGTAAAACAGGAAAATATAAATACAGTAAGCCGATTCGACAAAGGGACAGCCCCTTTGTCGAATCGGCTTACTAGAAAAGTAAATATTGTTTCAAGCGAGTAGCCGCCCGCCCGCCTCTCTCACATATCGTTCCACGCGCAGTTTCGCAGCGAGCGAAGCGAAGCGAGAATGTTTGAGCATGGAATGATATGTGAGAGAGGCGGGCGGGAGGGATACGAGCGCCCCGCGAGAATGTTTGAGCACGCGATGATATGTGTGGGTCCCGGGTGAGAGGCCGACCCTACATGTTGAAAATGATTAAGCGATGCCGCTGGAGCCGAAGCCTCCTTTGCCTCGGTCGGTTTCGTCTAGCTCTTCTACTTCTATGAGATTGACCGTGGGGACTTCTTGGATGACGAGTTGGGCAATGCGGTCGCCTTTGTTGATTTGGATGTTGTTGGAGGGATCCAGGTTGATGAGGATAACCTTGAGTTCTCCTCGGTAGTGGGCGTCGATGAGGCCAGGCGTATTGACTATAGACAGGCCCTGTTTGATGGCGAGACCGCTACGGGGCTGGACGAAGCCGGCGTAGCCATCGGGCAGGGCGATGGCCAGCCCAGTGGAGACCAGACGGCGTTCAAAGGGCTTCAGGACGCAGTCCTCGTTGGAGCGCAAATCCAAGCCGGCATCGGTGGGATGGGCGTATTTGGGAAGCTCGACGGTGGGGTCGAGACGCTTTATGTTGACGGTAATGTTGGGCATGGAATCACCTTAGCTTGTCGAGCTCTTGCAGAAACTCATCGACGTCTTTGAAATCGCGGTAGACCGAGGCAAAACGGATGTACGCCACCTTGTCGATCTTTGCCAAGCGCTTGAGCACCATGTCACCCAACTCATGGGACGTGACGGCCGTCAGTGTGCGAGAGCGCAGCTCGACCTCGATGTCGTCGATAATCTCATTGAGCTTCTTAGTGTCGATATCGCGTTTGATAGTGGCGCGCATCAAGCCGACGAGCAGCTTATTGCGATCGAACCGCTGCTTGGTTCCGTCTGACTTAATGACCTCGATTGGGTCTTCGCATCGCTCGAACGTTGTAAAGCGATAGTTACACGAGCAACATTCGCGACGGCGCTTAATGGTGTTATTTGACTCCTGCATACGGGAATCAACGACGCGGGTATGTGCCTTGCCGCATTTGGGACAGCGCATGGTACCTCCTCTTAAACGATAACAAGGGTACCATGCGCAGCGCGATAATGATTACGAACGAGCAGGAACCTTAAGATGCGCACCGGCGGCGAGCGAACCATGCTCCAGATGATTGACGTTACGGATCATGTCGGAAGTCTCTTGCGTGGAAAGGCCTTCGATAGGATATTCCTCGGCAAGAGACCAAAGAGAATCGCCAGGCTGAACGCGAATGGTCTCGTAGGTAACGTTGGAAACGGACTCGGCATACGCGGTGTGGCGAGCGCTAAAGACCGACGTAGCAAGGACAAAGAAGAGCGTAAACGAAACGGCAACAGCGACAATCGTCGGAACCTTCAGGGCAACGCGGGCCGGCGCGACTGCAGCCTGCTGATTGCGAGCAGACTTTACGGTCAAAGGCTGAAAGCCGGAGCGGCCACCCTGAACAACAGTAAAAGTGGGTTCCGCAGGCATCTCGAGCTTAAGGGCGAGGTTTCCCTGGACCATATTCGTTGCTTTCATCATGTTCTCCTCTCGCGTGTTTTGCTGAGAACAGTTTTATCAAGCCGCGCGGACAAAAATGTCTAGCGCGAGAACGAATGTTCGGTTATTATTATCTTCGAACAGTTGTTCCTGTCAAGCAAAATTCGAACATTTGTTTGACATGGGTAGAGAGGATGCCCTGATGGCTCGCAAAATTACCAAGCGTCAGCAGCAAATTTACGACTTCATCAAGGAATATCAGCAGGAGAAGGGTTATCCGCCCAGCGTGCGCGAGATGGCTTCTGCCGTGGGACTTTCCTCCCCCAGCACCGTGCACGCCCATCTATCTGCCCTGGAGGCGCGCGGGCTACTCAAGCGCGATGCCACCAAACCGCGCGCCCTGGAACTCTTTAACGAGGACGGTTCCTCTGTCTCAATTTCTAAATCTGACGAGCCCACCGCACCTCGCGGAACGGTCTCGCTACCGCTCCTTGGTCGCGTCGCGGCTGGGATTCCCATTCTGGCAGAGCAGAATATCGAAGACACGTTTACTATCCCGACCGAAATCGCCACCGATCAGGGTTCCTTTATCCTTGAGGTGCATGGGGGCTCAATGATCAATGTCGGCATCTTCAATGGCGATTACATCATCGTCCGTGAACAAAAGAGTGCCATGAACGGCGAAATTGTCGTGGCCATGATTGATGGTTCGGCGACCGTCAAGACGTTCTACAAGGAGCAGGGACGCGTACGCCTGCAGCCCGAGAATGACACCATGGAGCCTATCTATGCAACGAATCCCGTTATCTTGGGCAAAGTCGTCGGCTTGATGCGCCGGTTCTCGTAATGCAAAAACGCATAACCATCTTTGATACCGTCCGCGGGTTTACGATGATTTCTATGGCAGGTTTTCACGCTTGCTATGATCTCGCCTACCTGTACGGCTGGGATATGCCCTGGTTTACCCAGACTGTCTTTCAAGACGTCTGGCGCGCCAGCATCAGCTGGGTATTTTTGTTTATCGCGGGTTGGATGTGCACTCTTTCGCGCAACAATATCAAACGTGCCGCCAAATACGCCTTAGCAGCACTCGTTGTCTGGTTGGCAACAACACTTGTCTCATTCGACGATTCGGTTAATTTTGGCATCATCTACTGCATGGCCGCATGCACCGGCATCGTGGCGTTGACCGATCCCGTCCTTAAGAAGATAACGGCGAGATGGGGCATGCCCCTATGCCTTGTGTTGTTCGCCCTCACCTGGAGCATCCCCAAAACGATCTACCCTGTCCCCTACCTGGCGTGGCTGGGATTTCCGAGCCCTGGGTTTGTCTCAGGTGATTACTACCCCATCATCCCGTTTATCTTTATGTATCTTGCAGGATACTTCGCCGCACACATAGCGAAGAGTATCGATAAGACCGTCCCTAGCTGGGCCTACGCCAACCCCCTGCCGGCGCTCGCCAGCCTTGGACGTCACGCTCTCCCCTTTTATCTGCTGCATCAGCCCATCATTCTGGGCATTTTGGAGATCGTCTACTCGGTGCGATAACGCTCGAGCCGCGGTGCAATACGAGCCGGCAGTTTCGCCACAATGCGAACGCCGTCCTCGAGATATTCCTCATGCAGAAGGGTTCCCTGCTCATGCACCAGCGTAATGAGAGCGCCCTCACGATACGGGATATCAGCGGAGAGCAACACATCGGTGGCAGCTGCCTCGCGAGCAATCCGGTCGACGAGATCGTCGAGCCCCTCGCCCGTTTGGGCCGAGAACAGAACGGCCTCCGGATAGCGACGACGGAAACTCAATCGATCGACGCTATCGAGAAGATCGATTTTATTGAATACGGTCAGCGTTAAACGCTCTCCGGCGCCGATCTCATCAAGCACGCGGTCGACAGCCTCCAGCTGCCGCTCATAGTCCTCGTCAGACGCATCTACGACTTTGAGAATTAGATCGGCACCCAAAACCTCGGACAGCGTCGATTTAAAGGCATCGACCAGACCATGCGGCAGCTTTTGAATAAAGCCGACGGTATCGGTAATCGTCATGCCGCGACCGCCGGGCAGACGATACGAACGCGTCGTCGGGTCGAGCGTAGCAAACAGCTTGTCCTGCGAAAGTACCGTAGAGCCGGTCAGACGATTGAGCAACGTCGATTTACCGGCATTGGTATAACCGGCTAACGCGACGCGAAACGCCGGTGACTCAATGCGACTCTTGGATTGAACATCGCGACGCTGTTCAACCTGCTTGAGCTCACGACGAAGCGCAGCGATCTTATTACGAATGAGGCGACGGTCGACCTCGAGCTGACTTTCGCCCTGACCAAAACGTGAGCCGATGCCGCCGCGCGTCTGCTCCTTGGCGAGATGGCTCCACATGCCACGCAGGCGAGGCAACAAATATTGAAGCTGTGCCAGCTGTACCTGCAGGCGTCCCTCACGCGTCTGAGCATGCAGGCCAAAGATATCCAGGATCAGTGCAGTACGATCGATAATCTTTACCGGCTCGCCCACGGCTTTCTCCAAATAGGATTGCTGCGAGGGGGTCAGGTCGTCGTCAAAAATAACGACATCGGCATCCATGCGATGCACCAGGCCGCACAGCTCCTCTACCTTACCGGAACCGATAAACGATTTAGGATACGGCTTTACCAAACGCTGCGACAAGCGTGCCACGCACTGGGCACCAGCTGTGTGGGCAAGACGCTCCAGCTCATCAAGCGAGCGATCGAGCGGCCATGCATTGTCGCGCCACTCAACACCAACTAAAATGGCACGCTCGGGCTCGGGTGCCGTGGGAACAAGGGGGAAACGGGGCATTAGGCAGCCTCAATACGATGCAGGATATCCTCAACGACCTCATCGATCGTACATTCATCCATATCAAACCACACGATACGGTCATCGCGCTTAAACCACGAAAGCTGACGCTTGGCATAACGACGCGAACGCATCTTAATGAGTTCGCGAGCCTCATCCATGCTCATCACGCCATTGAAAGCATCAATGATCTCTTTATAGCCAATTGCCTGCATCGACGTCAGGGCATCTCCCAGCCCCTGGCCCATAAGACCGCGGACCTCATCGACAAGACCCTGCTCAAACATCAGATCGACGCGCTGGTTAATGCGCTCGTAGAGCACCTCGCGATTACGCGTCAGACCAAACCATAGGGCATGATAATGCTCGTGCGGAACACTAAACTGCGACTTTTGCTGCGCATAGGAGACGCCATCATCATGCATCTCGAGTGCACGAATCACACGGCGCACGTTATGGGGATGAATAACAGCAGCCGATTCTGGATCGCGCTCGGCAAGCAAGGCATGCAGTTCTTCCTCGCCAATACGCTCGGCAAGCTCCTGATAGCCCGCACGACGATCGTCCTCAAGTTCACCCGAGGGAAAGTCCATCTCATCGAGGGCGGCCTTGAGATACAGCCCCGTACCTCCGCAAAAAACCGGCAGGCAACCCGAACCAAGGAGACGTTCAACATGCGCGCGAGCGTCGGCCTGATAAAGCGCAGCAGAATATGCCACACCCGGCTCTACAATGTCGACGAGACGCAGCGGCGCCGTGCACTCATCGGGCGCCATCTTTGCGGTACCGATGTCCATGCCGCGATAGATTTGCATCGCATCGCACGACAGCACTTCGGACGAAAGACGAGCTGCCAAACGGTCGGCAACATCACTCTTACCAACCGCCGTCGGACCGACGATCGCAACGGCGGAAAGACCTGCCCCGGGAGAAACCATTAGCGCGGCTCGCCCACAACGGAGCCGGACAAATACCAGGTCTTGGCAACGTCAACGTCAACATCAACGATCTTGCCAACAAGCTGATCGATGCTGTAACCCTCGGGGATAGGCGCATGCACAGTCTGATTCTTGGGACTCTTGCCCAGCAGGACCGCGTCGTTCTTTTTACTCGTTCCCTCAATGAGCGCCGGAACCACAGTATGAAGCTCACCCTGGTTATACTCGTGTGCCGTGGTCTCGATAACCTTAACCAGACGGTTGAAACGCTCGAGAATAACCTCATGCGGCGTAGGATCGTCAATCTCGGCGGCCGGGGTACCGGCGCGCTTGGAATAGATGAAGGTATAGGCCTGAGCATAGCGGACCGTCTCGGCAAGTGAGAGCGTCTGCTCAAAGTCTTCTTCAGTCTCACCCGGGAAGCCAACGATAATGTCGGTCGAGAGCGCGATATCGGGCATGCGGTTGCGAATGCGATCGACAAGGCCCAGATAGTCCTCGCGTGTATAACGGCGATTCATCTCTTTGAGGATCCGCGTCGAACCTGACTGGACGGCCAAGTGCAGCTGCGGCATAACGGCAGGCGTCTCGGCCATGGCGTCAATGGTCTCGGGCAACAGGTCCTTGGGATGCGAAGACGTAAAGAAGATGCGCTCCACGCCCGTATCGCCCACGGCACGCAGCAAATCGGCAAAACGCGGCTTGCCAAACAGATCGCGACCATATGAGTTAACGTTTTGGCCCAGCAGCGTAATCTCACGCACGCCCTGGCGCACCAAACCGGTCACCTCGTCGACAATCTCCTCGAAGGGGCGGCTCTTTTCGCGACCGCGCACGTACGGCACGATGCAATAGGTGCAGAAATTATTGCAGCCCGTCATGATGGGCACCCAGGCGTGATACTGAGTCTCGCGATGCCACGGCATGCTCATGGCATCCGTATCCTCATGCTCATTGGTGCGGATATGACGCTTACCATCAAGGAACGCCTCGGCAATGAGCTCGGCCACATGTGCAATGGAATGCGTGCCAAAGATGACATTGACGTTATCGACGTTGGTGAGCAGGCCCTCGCCATCGCGCTGCGCGATGCAACCGCCAACGGCAACCACGCGCTTGCCCGAAGGCGAAGGCGGCAGGCTTTTGCAGGAATTGCACTGCCCGTACAGGCGAGTATCGGCGGCCTCGCGCACGCAGCACGTCATGAAGACAACGATATCGGCATGCGCGGGATCGAGCGCCATGAGGCAGCCATACGAATCAAGCAGACCGCTCACACGCTCGGAGTCGTGCTGATTCATCTGGCAGCCAAAGGTGCGGATAAAGTAGGTTTTACCGGCAAGAATATCGCGTACGGAACGCTGGTCCATGTGCATAAGTCCTAACGATGGGGAGCGAAACAAGGCGAGCAGAAGCTATGCCACAGGCTTAACATCATCCATGACGACGTTATCCATAGCAGCTCGATTGATCTGGTGAACGTAGATAGAAAGGCGGATGGCCGTGCGCGACTCCCCGTTAATGAGGATGTCGGAGAACACGGGCGCGCAGGAAATATCAAAACCGGTTGGAATCAAAAAACCGCGCGCGATAGCAACGGCCTTAATGGCCTGGTTGACGGCACCGGCGCCGACACACTGGATGTTGACGGGCACACCATCCTTGACCATGCCGGCGATGGCGCCGGCAACGGACGCGGGCGATGATTTGCTTGATACCTTCAGGCAATCCATGAAGAAACTCCTGCATTTAAAAGTACGTTTTAACTGCAATAACTGTATCGTACCGAGTGGACTCGGTAAAGGCACTATTCCTCTTTGGCAAGATCAAAGGTCACGGTGATTCGATCACGCGAAACACGGATCTTTGGGTCGCCGCAAAGGTTGAGATAGTACCGGGCGGCAAGGTCATTAAAGTCGCGTTCCACAGCGCGCGAAAACTGTGCCATATCATCCTTGGCAATACGTAGCCCGCGACGATCCTTCGCGAGATCGACAGGAGCCGGCGCATGCGAGGACGAATCACGCTCGCGCAGCAGACGCGCGGTCACACCGCGAACGGGCTTAATCTGCCCTGCCAAAATGCGATGGGCCGTGCGCTCGGACATCTCAAGACCCAAACCCGAACAAATACGGATAAAGTCCTCGGCATCAGAAGCAAGGCCTAAACGATCGACAACCGGAAGCTCACTCTCGTCATCAATGAACAGGAGACGAGACGTATCGAGCCGACTTGACGCTTGAGCATAAAGGGTCGCGGCAATCTCAGACGGAGAACCAAGATAGACATCGCAACCACGCAACTCCTCGAGCGCAAACTCACAAGCAGCGCGAATAATATTATGTGGGCCGCGAGCGCAGACATAACGTCCGTCCTCATCCTTGACGGCCTGGGGCCAGCTGGACTGATCGGCACGCTCACTGAGGCGGTCGGCCGCAACGCTCACCTTGAAGGCTGAACCAAGATCGACGCCGGACGTGACCACACGGGCCTCGTCGGTGTTCTGCTTGATCGAAAACAATGCCATGCCACGACCGTGAACGCCCCAACGGTCCATCTTCATGCTCTCGAGCTTGGAGGTAACGCGGGCATCAAAGATTCGCTCTTGCATATCCTGCGGAACGCCAGAACCGTTATCCAGAAAGACAAGCGTGCGGACGCCATCTTCCTTGGTCGTGGCGAGATAGACCTTGTCGGCGCCGGCATCGCGAGCATTACGGAGCATTTCGATGACGATGTCCTCGACATGCTGAATGTCGTGCTTAGCCTGGCGCCGCTCGGCCTCCGAAACGCGGAGGCGGACATACCCCTCGCCAAGGTTCTCCTCGACGCGAAGGTTGCCCTCCCCCGACATCGACGCGATAAATGAGATGAGCTCGTTCGCGTCGCTCATGTTATTTAGCGATATCGACAGCGCGGCTCTCGCGAATCACGACGACGCGCACCTGACCGGGATACTCCATCTCTTCCTCGATCTGATGGGCGATATCGTGAGCCAGAACCGTGGACTGGGCATCGGAAATCTTGTCCGGCTGGACCATGACGTGGACCTCGCGACCGGCCTGCATGGCATAGGTACGTTCGACGCCGTCATGAGAGTTGGCGATCTCCTCGAGCTTCTCAAGACGCTTGATGTAGTTCTCGGCAGACTCGCGACGGGCACCGGGGCGAGAGGCAGAGACAGCATCGGCGGCCTGCACCAGGACATCGAGCACCGTGTTGGGGTCGACATCGGCATGGTGAGCCTCAATAGCATGGACGATAACGGGCTTCTCGCCATAACGGCGGGCAAGCTCTGCGCCGATGACGGCATGCGGGCCCTCGACGTCGTGGTCGATTGCCTTGCCCAGGTCATGAAGCAGGCCGGCGCGCTTGGCGGTCACAACGTCCAGGCCAAGCTCGGAAGCCATCACGCCGCACAGATCAGAGACCTCGAGGGAATGCTGAAGCACGTTCTGGCCAAACGAGGTGCGGTAGCGCAGGGCACCAAGGGTCTTGACGATCTCGGGGTGCAGATCGTGGATGCCGGTATCGAAGGCAGCCTGCTCGCCAGCCTCGCGCACGCGCTGCTGAACCAGGTCGGCGGCCTTGTGATACATCTCCTCGATACGGGCAGGGTGAATGCGGCCGTCGGCGATGAGGTTCTCGAGGGCGACGCGGGCGGTCTCACGACGGACCGGGTCGAAGCTCGAAAGAACGACGGTCTCGGGCGTGTCGTCGATCACGAGGTTGACGCCGGAAACCTGCTCGAAGGTCCGGATGTTGCGACCCTCGCGACCGATGATACGGCCCTTGAGGTCATCAGAGGGAATGTGCACGGAGGTAACGGTGACCTCGGCTGTGTGGTCGGCAGCGCAGCGCTGAATCGCCAGGGACAGAATCTCCTGGGCGGTCTTGTGGCACTCGGCGCGAACCTGCTGCTCGGACTCGCGAATGATCGTGGCGGCCTCGTGGGTGACCTCGCCGCGAACCTTATCGAGGAGCTCCTTGTGGGCATCCTCGCGGGTCAGGTCGGCGATACGCTCGAGCTCGGAGGTCTGCTTGGCGCAGAGCTCCTCAAGCTCGCGGGAGCGTTTCTCGACCTGACCGGCCTGGCTGGACAGCTGGTGCTCACGCTTGTCGAGAGCGTCGTTTCGGCGATCGAGGGACTCCTCGCGCTGCATCACACGGTTCTCGAGCGTACGAATCTCGCTCTTACGCTGCTTGTCCTCGGCCTCGGCGGCCTGCTTGTTCTTGATGATCTCCTCTTTAGCCTCGAGCAGAGCCTCTTTTTTGAGGGTCTCGGCCTGACGCTTAGCATCACCGATCAGGGACTCAGCCTGCGCGTGTGCCGACTGAATCTTTTCGTCGGCCTCGTGAAGACTACCCTGCTTGGCGGTGCGCATGTAGGCAATGGCGGCGATGGCACCCAAAACGATGCCAACGAGCGCTGCGATGATAGGCATGCTCACTCCTTTTTATGGATTCGTTACACAACAAAGCGAACCGTCCTTACGAACGGCTCGCGACATTTGAGTAATATGGGCGCAACTTATGCGGGTCGGATACAGATAAACATATAAACAAACTCATCACAGATGAGCACATATCACAAAGCAAATGACAGTGTTTATCGTACGTTGAACCACAACAACTGTCAAATAAATGGCCCCGGCACGGCGGCTAAAACGCGGTGAACGGCAGGGCCACAAAGCGCATACGCCTAAACCGCACATTTCTCGCGTTCGGCATCGAGACGTGCCTTAACGGCATCGGCGGCGATGTGATACGAGAAGCCCTTGCCCATCAAAAACCGAACCAGTTTTTCGAATCCGCGCGTCTCTGGAACACGCCGCTTGGCGAGCAGGGCTGACGCACGCGCCAAATCGTCTTCGACGGCAAAATAATCCTCGGGATAACCGGGAATGTCATCGAGCACGACATGACGGCGCTTGAGCTCGGTCTCGATTTTGCGCTGTCCCCAACCGCGCCGCTTGCGCTCCTCGATAAAGTACGAGCAAAAGCGGTTCTCGTCTAAAAAGTGATACTCTGTGGCGCGCTCGACGGCGAAATCGATCGCGGGCTGGTGAAAGCCGTAGCGAGCCAGCTTGTCACGGACCTCACCCGTCGCATGGTCGCGGCGCGATAGCATCTCGGTCACCATGGTAAGTGCACATTTACCCTCGATGAGCTGCACCGCCTCACGAAAGTTGTCCCAATCACAGGGAAGATCGGGGCGGTTTTTGACATACAGCCGCGCGACCCGCACGGGAATCCAAATGGACCGCTCAAAACCGCCCTCAAGCTCACAATCGATATGTGCGCAAGGCTTTTTGGACGCATACCCGCTCGAGAACGAGGAAGCCGCCTTCTTATCGGGAAAGAAGGCCGTGGCCTCGGTCACCGTATACGACATGAGCGTAACCGCTACTCGTCGTCATCATCGAGCATGGCGGAACCATCGATGGCGTAAAGCTCGTCAAACTCCTCAGGCGCAGGCTGATCGGTCAGCTCGACCTCGGACGGAGCATCGTCATCAAACTCAAGTCCGCAGGCAAGGCGGACCTTATGCTCAATCTCGTCGGCGCAATCGGGGTGTTCGCGCAGGAAAGCCTTGGCGGCCTCTCGACCGTTGCCAAGCTTGTCCTCGCCATAGGCAAACCAGGAGCCCATCTTCTTGCAGATGCCGCACTCGACAGCCATGTCCAGAATTGAGCCCTCCTTAGAGATGCCCGTACCGTACATGATGTCGAACTCAGCAGAACGGAACGGAGCTGCCACCTTGTTCTTAACGACCTTGGCGCGCACGCGGTTACCGATAACCTCGTCCTTAAGCTTAATGCTGTCGATACGGCGAATGTCGATACGCACCGAAGAGAAGAACTTAAGGGCGCGGCCGCCCGTCGTAGTCTCGGGGTTGCCGAACATGACGCCGATCTTCTCACGCAGCTGGTTAATGAAGATGCACGTCGTGTTGGACTTGGACAGCGAGCCGGCGAGCTTGCGGAGCGCCTGACTCATTAGGCGAGCCTGAAGACCGACCGTAGTATCGCCGATTTCTCCCTCGATCTCGGCACGCGGGGTCAGCGCGGCGACGGAGTCGACGACGATGGCATCGATGGCGCCGGAACGCACGAGCATGTCAACAATCTCAAGCGCCTGCTCGCCCGTATCGGGCTGGGAAATGAGCACCTCGTCGATATCCACGCCGATGCGCGCGGCATACGTGGGATCAAGCGCGTGCTCGGCATCGATAAATGCCACAACGCCACCCATTGCCTGGGCCTCGGCCAGGATCTCGAGCGAAAGCGTCGTCTTACCGGAGGACTCAGGACCGTAAATCTCGACGATACGGCCGCGCGGCACGCCGCCGATACCCAGCGCGGCATCGAGGGCCAGGGCGCCCGTGGGAATGGCCTCGACCTCGAGCTCGGGACCACCGTCGCCGTACCTCATGATGGAACCCTGGCCGAATTTCTTCTCGATCTCGGCCTTGGTGGTGGCGATCATCTCATCGCGCTCTTTACCCGTCGTGCGAGCATGAACGGTACGTACGGGACCTGAATTCTTGGCCATGAATAGCCCTCCTCTTAACAACCTGCATCGATAATAAACGAACGGCTGTTCGTGGTCAACCGTTCAGGCCAATCATATGCAGGCGGTCTTTCCAAAACCCAACCAAACGCCGACCAAACACTGACCAAATGCTTGACCACAAAGGACCAAATATGAACAAGGCAGGCAAAAATACATCTACAACCAGCACAAACGCCAAATGAGCCTAAGGTCCCTATCTCCACAATTAAGGGGCTCGGAGGCCCCTTAAAACACGTCTATTCCATAGAGTTGAGCACAAGGGCAATGCGACCCAATGCCTCCGTGACCGCATGGGCACGAACACACGAACGGTCGCCCTCATAGTGGCAGCGCACAGAGTCCACGACCGGCACGCCCCCATCGGCGGAACGATGCGCCCAGCCAATATAGAAAGTGCCCGCCGGATCGTCCTCAGTGCCACCGCCGGGGCCGGCATAACCCGTTGCGCTCACTGCAATATCGCTCTGGTACAGCTCCAGCGAACCCACCGCCATCTCGCGCGCGGTCTGATGCGACACCGCGGTATAGCGGTCGAGCGTCTCCTGCTCAACACCAAGAACACGATGCTTAATCTCATCGCAATAGGTCACCGCACCGCCACGCAGCACCGCCGAGGCGCCCGGGATATCGGCAATCGTCGAGGCGATCATACCCGCCGTCAGCGACTCAGCCGTCGAAACCGTCACGCCCCGAGCGCTCGCGCGCTCGACAATATCACGCGCCAGCTCCTCGTTATGTGCGGAAATCTGCTCAAAAGAGTCCGTCATACCCACTAGGACCTAGACCGAAAAGACGATCTTGCGGCAGTTCCAGAAGTACTGGGCGCCCGAGATAACGGTCAGGACAACGGCAACGGCGTACAGGAAGCGCGACACCGAGTAGATGCCGAGCGTCAGCGCCACCGGGCCAAGGTGCAAGCCGGCCATAGCAAAAACGCACAGGTAACCGCAAATGGAGACCATCGTGGTTGCCGTCTTGTACTTGCCGAGCTTATCGGCCGCAACGACCACACCGGCCGCACTCGCGACCATGCGAAGGGCGCTCACCAGCAGCTCGCGGAACAGGATAATGAACACGGACCACACGGTCACCGCACCAAAATCCAAGAACAGCAGCAGGGCCGAGAACACGAGCAGCTTATCGGCGATGGGGTCCAAGAATTTACCGAAGTCGGTGATCTCGTTGCGCGAACGCGCCAGATAACCGTCGACCTTATCGGTGCACGACAGGATCACATACAGAATGAAGGCAGCGGCGGCGAGCGGGCCGTCGAAGGTGCTCCAATCCGTACAGGCAACACTCGTGTGAGAAAGCGCCGACACGATCATGAACACCGGGATAAAGACGATGCGAACGCACGTCACGATGTTGGCGGGCGTCCAGACACTCGTCAGTTCCTTATTGCTCTCGTTAGCCACGACGCTCTCCTACTCCACAACATGACCGATAAGCTCATAGCAGAAGCTATCGGTAAACTCGACGGTCAGAATATCGCCCACGGACGCCTCGCTGGCGTCCAGATGCACCGCGCCATCGGAATCGGGCGCCTGGAACCAGGCATGGCCGATCAGCTCGGCGCCATCCTCGGTCTCTTCGATACCGTCGACGATCACCTGGGCGCGCTCGCCCACATGTGCGGCGGTGGCGGCAAAACCGAGCGACTCGGCCAGGTCCATGGCCTCCTGGGCGCGCTCGAGCTTGACCTCTTCGTCGACCTGGCCCTCCATCTTAGCGGCCAGGCTGCCCTCCTCCTGCGAGTAGGCAAAGACGCTCGTGTAGTCAAAGCCGACGGTGTCCATAAAGTCGATAAGGTCGCGGAACTCGTCGTCGGTCTCGGTCGGGAAGCCGACCATGGCCGTGGAACGGATCACGATGCCGGGGATACGCTCACGCAGATCGCGGAACAGGTCCTCGAGCTCCTGGCGCGAACCAGAACGGCGCATAGCCTTGAGGATGCGCGCGTCGCAGTGCTGCACGGGGATATCGATATAGGGCAGCACCTCGGGCGTATCGCGAATCGTCTCGATGAGTTCGTCAGTCATGCCCTCGGGCTGCAGATAGAGCACGCGGACCCAGACGTTGTGCGGGCGCACGGCCTCGGCGACGGCACGCAGCAGCTGCGCCAGATTGCGCGGCGAGCCATCGGCGACGTCCTCGTCGGCAAAGTCGGTACCCCAGATGCCCGTGTCCTGGCCGATCAGCACGATCTCGCGCACACCGCCGGAAACCAGGTCGCGCACCTCGGAGATAATGCTCTCGGCATTGCGCGAGTGATAACGACCGCGGATATACGGGATCATGCAGAAGCTGCAGAAGCGGTTGCAGCCATCGGAAATCTTGACGTAAGCGACAGCACCCTCGACGGTACGTTTGACCTGCGGGATATAGGCTGCAATCTCACGCTCGACACCCAGCACGCCATCGATGACCGCCACGATGCCATCTTCCTCGTCGGCCTTCACAAAGGCAGCGACCTCGGGCAGCTCGTCAGGCAGGTCATCGCCATAGCGCGACGGCACGCAGCCGCACATGACGATGGGACAAGAACGAACGCCGTCCTGAACCTCGTTGGCGAGCTCGAGCGTGGTCTCGATGCTCTCGGACGTTGCGGAGGCGAGGAACGAGCAAGTATTGACGATGGCGATATCGGCATCCTGCGGGTCGAATGCCTCCTCGTAGCCCGCGGCGGTCAAAAGAGAACGCATGCGGTCGGTGTCAACCTCGTTCTTAGCGCACCCGAGGGTGATGTAGAGCACGGAGCCCAACGGTGTATCCATGTTGGAGAGCGGTCCTTTCGATTGATATTAGCGGTAGTTGGTGAACTGCAGCGGCTGGCCGTAGTCCTGGTCGCGCAGGAACTGAATCACGGTCTGCAACGCGTCCTTCGAAGCAGAGGAAACACGCAGTTTGTCGGCCTCGATGGTCACCTTGACCTTGAGCTTTTGATCCTTGATGTCCTTGTTGATCTTCTTGGCGGTCGCCTGGTCGATACCCTCGACGATATGGCCGAGCACGCGCACGGTGCCACCCGATGCCGCCTGCGGAGCATCCCACGAGACAGCCTTGAGGTCGATGCCGCGCTTGATGAGCTTGGAGCTCAGCACGTCAACAATCTGTTTGGAGACAAAGTCGGCCGGGGCGTTGATCGTAAAGAGCTTGTCGCCCTTCGAAAGCTCGATCGTGGCGCCGGAATCCTTAAGGTCATAGCGCTGGGAAATCTCGCGCGTGGTCTGCTGGAAAGCGTTGTCGACCTCTTGCATGTTGACCTCGGACACGACGTCGAAGCTGGAATCTTTAGCCATGATGTTTCCTTTCGCGTACGAGCGGCCTAGTAGCTATCGTACGAATTGTCGGTAGAATCGGTGGGTGTCTGACCGTCAGTTGCGGTATCGGCGCCATCCGTGGACTGGGCATCGGTACCGTCGGTGGCATCGGTACCATCGGTGGTGTCGGTACCATCAGAACTTTCACCATTCTCGGAATCAGACGTCTCCTTCTTGGGAACGGTGATCGTCACACGCGCCACGCCCGAGGTCTTGGTATCGTAACGAACCTTTTCACCGTTCTTGGTAACGGTGACATCGGAAGGCTTGGACGTGGTGATCTCGATCGAAGACTCGGGCGTGTACTCCTGCTCAAAGGGGCCAGTCGCCTGGGCGCCATAGACCGACTTGCCGTCAACCTTGACCTCAATCCACGCGGTCTTTCCCTTGGCAACGGAGACTTTGACCTTCGTGACCTCGTTCTCTTCCTTCTTGGCCGTCGTCTTGGTAGCGTCCGAATCAGTCGACTCATCCGTCGCCTCATCGGTGTCATCGTCCTCGTCGACCGTTTCGGTCTTCTTAGAAGACTTCTTGGTCGTCATCTTGGTAGCAGTGGGCGTCTCGGGCGTGTTCTCGGGCGCCGAAGATGCGCAGCCATGTAGAAGCACCACGATGAGCACAATCAACAGCAGCACAACGGCACCGATGCCGGCGTAGACGATACGCGGATCGAGCCCGTTGTTTTGAGGAGTACGTGATCCGCCGCGTCCACGACCGGAACTGCTGCGGCCGCTTCCCTGAGGCATACGACCGCGATTGCTATCGGAACGGCCGCGATAGCCGCCCTGGCCCTGAAGGCTGCGCTGACCCGAGCGGGGCGCAAGTTCACCGCGGCCTTGATAGCCACGCTGGACCGAACGCGGAGCCGAAGAGCGCTGGCCATACGGCTGTGATTGAGAGCGAAGACGCGGCGTCACCTGCGTGGTATCGGCATCCGAATAGCCACCGCGAGAGCGTCCCATAGAGGCACCACGGTAACCGCGATCGGAATAGCCGCCGTCGCCGTAGCCGGCACGAGGGTCACGCGCCACGCCGCGGGCAGCGGGAAGTGCACGGTCCTCGGGCATCGGCGTACTGCGGAACCGGTCACGCTGTGAGCGAATCTCCTCGCCCGAACCCGTCTCAGTAATATAACCGGCCTGCTGAGGACGCTGTCCATAGCGGGTTGAACGACCGCCCTGAACCATCAGGAAGCGCCCGTTATCGACCGAGGAACGCGAATTGACGTAGCCGGCGGCGTCCTGAAAACGACCGCCCTGCTGCGACGTCTCGCGTTCGTATGCCATCAGGTCGTCAAAGTAGGCATTGACGACCTCGCGCGGATTGAGGCCCAAAAAGCGAGCATAGCTCGAAATCATGCCCTGCGCATAGCCGCGCGGCGGCATCGAAGCAAAGTTACCGGTCTCGAAAAACTCGATGATCTGCGGCCTGATTTTGATGGTGTTGGCGACCTGCTGAATGGAAAGGCCCATCCGGCGACGCTGCTCGAGCAGCATGTCACCAAAGCGTGCAGCCATCAGAATCCTCCAAACTCACGATCTTCACGTGCCATCTCGGCGTCGACAGATTCCAGCGCGGCAAGCCCCTCCTCGTCCAACAGGACCTCACGCGGCTTGGAACCGTCGGGCGGGCCGACGACACCCTTTTCTTCCAGCATGTCCATAATACGCCCGGCGCGCGCATAGCCAACCTTCAGACGACGTTGCAGGCCAGATGTGGAGCCAAGCTGCGATTCCACCACAATATGGGCGGCTTCCCAAATGAGAGGATCATCGTCTTGCGGCTCGGCGACTCCGGTGCGGACAATGCCGCCGCCACCCGCCATGGACATGGAAGCGGGCGCCACGGCAGACAGGATCTCCTCGTGGTAGTCGGGCTCGCTCTGCGACTTGACGAACTCGACAATCTCATTGATTTCGTCATCCGAGACAAAGCAGCCCTGGATACGGCGAGGCTTGCCCCAGTCGACCTTCGAGAACAGCATGTCGCCCAAACCAGTGAGCTTTTCGGCGCCCATCTGATCAATGATGACGCGCGAGTCGATACCCGTGGCGACGTTAAAGGCGATGCGGTTGGTGATGTTAGCCTTGATAAGGCCCGTCACCACGTTGGAGCTCGGGCGCTGCGTGGCCACGATAAGGTGGATACCGGCGGCACGGCCCAGCTGAGCAATACGCACGATCGAGGCCTCGACATCCTTACCGGCGACCATCATCAGGTCCGAGAGCTCGTCGATGATGATGACCAGGTAGGGCATCTTTTGCGGCGGGTTATCGTAATGCTCAAACTCGCCGGCGGCCTGCTTTTCGTTGTAGGTCGAGATCTTACGCACGTTGAGACGCTCGAAGACCTTCAGGCGACGCTCCATCTCGGACACGGCCCATTGCAGAGCGCTCGCGGCCTGCTTGGGCTCGGTCACCACGGGCACGTAAAGATGCGGCAGACCGTTATAGCCCGCAAGCTCGACGCGCTTGGGGTCGACCATGATCAGGCGAACGTCCTCGGGAAGGGCGCGCATGAGCAAGGTCGTGATGATGGAGTTGATCATGACCGACTTACCGGAACCCGTGGTACCGGCGATCAGCAGGTGGGGCATCTTGGCGAGGTCGGCGACGACCGGCGTACCCTCGGCATCGCGACCGATGGCCAGCTCGAGCGGACCGCCCTTCACATAGGGCAGCACGTCGCCCAGGTTGACGTTCTGGCGCTTGCGATTGGGGATCTCGATACCCACAAGCGAGGTACCGGGGATCGGGGCAAAGATGCGCACCGACTGAGCAGCGAGCGAAAGCGCGATATCGTCCTCGAGGCTCGAAATCTTGCTCACGCGCTCGCCCTCGCCAGGTTGCAGCTTAAAGGTCGTCACCGTGGGGCCGGCGATCCAGCCGACCACGCGGGCACTGCGGCCAAACTCAAGCAACGTGGACTGAAGCGACTCGGCAGTCTGTTCCAGCTCCTTGTCAGAAGACGCGGAGGACGCCGACTGCGGGTTGGCATGCAGGATTTCGAGTGGCGGAAGCTTAAGGCCATCCTCTTCTTCGCCCTCGTTATCTGCGGCGCCGCCGTCCGCTCCCCCATCCCTAGCCGCAGCCGATCCGACAGCACTCGAGGCAGGCGCATCGGCAACCTTGGGATGCTTCAAGAAGTCGGGAATCTGAGGTGCTGCCGAGACAGGATTCACGGCAAACGGCGGCTCGGACTCGTCAATCTTATCGGGGTCGTCTTCCATCGAAAGCTGGCCGGTTACCTGTTCGCGCTTGGCATGGCGACTCGGCAGCAAAGTTGTCTTTGCGGTCTCAATCGGCGCCTCGTCGTCCTCGTCATCGCCCTCAGTGAGCTCAATCTCGCTATCGGACCAAGACGGGTCGGGCTCACTCGTATTGAGCTTAGGCGCAGCCTTGCCCTTCTTGGCATGGCGGCGCGGCAGCAGCGTCGTCTTAGCGCGCTCGGCCTCCACGGCATCGGATACGTCGACAAACGGATCCTCGTCCTCGTCGTCATTGTCCAAAACCGGGTCCACATCGTTGCCCATGACCGTGGTCACTGCAGCATCGGAGCCCTTTTGACGAAGAATGCTCAGGTGCGGACGGGCAACGCCGGGCACCGACAGGGCTTCGTCGTCACCCCACGGACTCGCGTTAACATCGGCACGACGGCGCTCGGCAAAATCGGCCGCACGGTCGCGAGCAGAGCGCAGCACGCCGCCAACCGAAAAGCCGATGATGACCAAGCCCACGACGACAAGGCCCAACAGGACTACCATCGCGATAGGCTTACCCAGGGCATTCTGCAGCGCACTCGCAATAAACGCACCGATGTAGCCACCCGAGGCGGACAAATTTTGCGGCGTGAACATAAGGTCACACGAGACACTCGTACCCGGCACCATCAGCGAAAGAATGGAAACGACGGCGATAAAGACCACGGCGCCGCCCGCAACAGAGCGCACGTTGAGCGGCGAGTCCTCGCCTAAAAAGAGCGTGGCGGCAAACAGCAAAATGACGATCGGCAGCACATAGGCGCCCAGACCAAAGCCCAGGTGGTAGAAACCGGCAACCGCAGCCGTAACGGGTGCGGTCGCCGGCGAAATCACGGCAATGAAGGACGCAATCGCCAAAACGGCGATGACCACGCCGGCAATATCGCGGTTGGCCGAAGGCTCGACCAGGGGCTCGAACTCATCGAAGTCCGCCTCGTGGCCCTTATTGGCACGCAGATGGGAACCGGCACCCTTAGCAGATGCCGGTTGGTTATTGGCCTTATTGCCTTTGGCGTTTTGTGCAGATCCGCGCGCCAAACTAAACCTCCATGACGACCGGGATGATCATCGGACGGGTGCGCGTACGGCTCCAGATAAAGTTAGAGAGCGAATCGCGCACGGCCTTGCGAATGGCATCGGAACCGCTGCTCGTAAAGCTGAACTTGCCTTTCTCGATCGTCTTCATGATGGACGCGGAGGCATCCTCGGAGAACTGGTCGTCGATGGCAAACGAGACGCCGCGGCCCGAGAACTCGATGGCCTCAATCTTCTTGTGCTTGAGCGAGACGATGGCAACAGCGGTAACCATACCGTCGTTGGCGAGCTTCTGACGATCGCGCAGGACGATGGGGTCGGTATCGCCGATACGCAGGCCGTCGACGTAGACGACGCCGGACTCGACGGGCGTACCGCGCTTGACGATACCGCCGCGCATCTCGAGCGTGTCGCCGTTATCGAGGATAAAGATATGATCGTCCTTGATGCCCATCTTGCGGGCCAGCTGGGCATGGGCGCGCAGATGCACGGCCTCACCGTGAACCGGCATAAAGTAGGTGGGCTTGGCCATGGCCATCAGGAGCTTGAGCTCCTCCTGGCTACCGTGACCGGAGACGTGGACGAGAGCGCGGTTCTTATCCCACACGTCGCAGCCGAGCTTGGCCAGGCTGTTGACGACCTGCTGGACGGCCTTCTCGTTGCCAGGAACGGGAGTTGCCGAGAGGATGACGGTATCGCCCTCGTGAATAGAGAGCGTCTTGTGCTCACCGTTGGCCATGCGGGACAGCGCCGACAGCGGCTCGCCCTGCGAACCGGTGCACATGACGACGATCTTATCGTCAGGCAGGTTATCGATATCAAAGGCATCGATAATATCGGCATCGTCGATGTTGAGGTAGCCAAGCTCGCGCGCCACGCGGGTATTGGTGAGCATGGAGCGTCCGGTCACGACAACCTTGCGGCCGCACTTGCGGGCGGCGTCGCAGATCTGCTGCAGGCGATGGATATGGCTCGAGAACGACGCGACGAACACGCGGCCCGGGGCGTTCTTGATGGCGTGCAGCAGGTTGGGACCGACCTCGGCCTCGGACTTGGTAAAGCCGGGAACCGTGGCATTAGTGGAATCGGAAAGCAACAGGTCGATGCCCTGCTTGGCAAAGCGGCTGATAGCGGCATAGTCGGGCGTGACGCCGTCGATGGGCGTCTGGTCGAGCTTAAAGTCGCCGGTGTGCATAACGGTGCCCTGATTGGTACGGATGAACACGCCCAGAGCGCCGGGAATGGAGTGCGTCATCGAGAAGAAGTCGAGCGAGATGCCGCCGAGGTTGACATGGCTGCCGCCCTTGACCTCGCGGAACTTGGGTGCGCGGATGCGGAACTCAGAAAGCTTGCCCTCGATAAAGCCAAGCGTCAGCTTGCTCGAGAAGATGGGCACCTTATTGTTGAGGTCCTGCAGCAGATACGGAAGCGAACCGGTGTGGTCCTCGTGGCCGTGGGTGACGACGATACCGCGGAGCTTCTCCTCGTTCTCCAGAACATAGGTGTAGTCGGGAAGAACCAGGTCGATACCGGGCTGGGAGTCATCCGGGAACATGAGACCGGCGTCGACGAGCACCATGTCGTCGCCGCACTCGAAGACCGTCATGTTCTTACCGATGCCGTCAAGGCCTCCGAGCGGAATGATCTTCAAGGGAGATGATTTTTTAGCTGCCATAGGTTAGTGTGGTTTCCTTTCTTCGAAACGGGTCTGAAACAACCGACGGGGCGCTTCTGGCAAACCGACCGCCGGGAACGTACAAACATGCATCATAGAGTCGATGCAGTAACCACAGCATCATACCCAATTGTCCATCAACAGACCACCCATGCATCAAAGCCCCATCTGAACCGGTCTATCCCGCCGGTCTGGTCTCAGCGGGCCCGGCACGGGCTAAGTTTCCTGCTCTACAGTCCTGCGCAAGACGGAAAGCACATTAAGTGCTTTCCTTTGCGTGCGGAACTC
>CABSNU010000021.1 GCA_902479135.1 uncultured Collinsella sp.
CGAACAGGATATCCGCGGCGATCGTGCGCTTGCGGTCGAGCGCGCTGCCCAGCACAAGGCCCAGGCCCACCAGGGCGTTCTCGGGCGTGGTGGCCATCTCGACGCGTTTATACTCGCAGGTCACGGGCGCCTGCACGCCCAGCGGATTGGGTGCCAGCGTGGACGGGTCCTCGCCGGCGGCGACGGCTGCGTCCATACGGCGGCTCGCAGCGCTCGGCTGCGACAGGTAGCGCTCGTCCAAAAAGGCCAGGGCGCGGTCCACGTCCAGGTCGCCGTAGAGCGTGATGTAGGAGTTGGAAGGATTGTAGTGGCGCGCGTGCGTGTCCAGGAACTGCTCGTAGGTGAGCGCGGGAATCGCGCGCGGGTCGCCGCCGCTCTCGTGCGCATAGGCTGTGTCGGGATAGAGCGCGGCGTTGACGGCGTCGTCAAGCACGCTCATGGGGTCGGACAGCGCGCCCTTCATCTCGTTGAACACCACGCCGTTATAGCGCAGCGTGCCCTCACGCAGGCTCGCGGAGCTGCCGTCGCCCTCGCCCTCGGCGCCCTCCGGCAGGTCCAGCTCGTAGTGCCAACCCTCCTGCTCAAAAATGGTGGGCTTGGTATAGATGGCCGGGTTGAACACCGCGTCCAGGTACACGTCCATCAGGTTGTACAGATCCTGCTCGTTGGTGGTGGCAACGGGGTAGATAGTCTTGTCGGGGTAGGTCATGGCGTTGAGGAACGTCTGCATGGAGCTCTTGATCAGGTCCACGAACGGCTCCTTGACGGGAAACTTGGCCGATCCGCACAGCACCGAGTGCTCAAGAATATGGAACACGCCGGTGGAATCGGCCGGCGGCGTCTTAAAGCCAATGGCGAAGGCCTTGTTCTCGTCGTCGCATGCCAGGTACAGTAGGCGAGCGCCCGAGGCGGTGTGGCGCAGCACGTAGGCGTCCGAGTCGAGCTCGGGCACGGTCTCGCAGCGCTCGACGGCAAAGCCATGGCAGGTGGTGCCGGGCACCAGCAGCGCGGCAGCAGCGGCGCGCGGGTCGGTTGAGGTGGTGGGCATATGCAGTCTCCTTTGACGCCCCAGCGGGGGCGAATCGAGTCGAATCCTCGAGAGTATACCCATATGGGGCCGTTGCTCTGCGGCGAACTGGCGGTTATGCCGATGGGAAGTCGATGCGTCCTGGTCGCCTGTCGAACGAGAGTGGAAATTCGGACACACGAGCGTGGATTTTCGGACGCCGACCGAACGGGCGTGGAAAATCGGACTGACGAGAGTGGATATTTGGACGCAAATTGAACGAGAGTGGATATTTGGACGGAATCTGCCGCAAAAGCCCCAAAAACCGTCCAAATATCCACTCTCGATATCCGACCGTCCGAAAATCCACGCTCGTCCATCACTCGCGTATCTCTCGTCTCTCATTCGTCTCTAATATGAGAGATGACAGGAAGATGAGAGAAAAATATGAGAGATAACTGAGCAGTAAAGAGACAGGCAATCATGGTATTGTCTCAATAACGATTGTTCTACCAGCAAAAATATGTATAAATGAAGCAAATGGTAGACAATCCATCTCTCATCTATCTCTCTATCTCTAAGCCGAGAGATAGAGAGATAGATGAGAGATAATTACGAGAGATAACTGAGAGACGAGGAAAATCTATCCGTGGCATTCTCCGCAGGACCGAGCGAAAGGACGTGCAGATGAACGAAAACGAGCTGACCGGTCTGCTTGAGTCTTTAAGGCGTATGGGCTCGGATGATCTTAACGTCGAAGTGAAGGAGAGCGCCACGACGCTTTCCCGCGACGTGTGGGAAACGGTGAGCGCATTCGCGAACACTGCCGGCGGAATCATCGTGCTCGGAGTGAGTGAGCGCGCAGGTTTTGTCCCGGTTGAGAACTTCGAGACCGAGAAAGTGCTCAACCAATTTGTGGCAGGCATGGGCGATGCCGGCGGTCGCGGAAAGCTGGCCAATCCGCCCAAATACACCATTGAGCGCGTGGAGCTCCAGGGCACCGTGGTTCTGGTCATCACGATTGAGGAGCTCGACCCGTCGAGCAAGCCTTGCTATGTCATAGAGCGGGGCGCTCAAGGTGGCAGCTACAAACGCATCGATGACAAAGATGTCCCGCTTTCGTCGACCGAGGTGCTCGCATTGGCGTCATACGGTCGAGCGACTCCGAGCGATCGCGACGCGGTGGTGGGCGCGGGCGCGGACGATCTCGACGAGACGCTGGTCGACCGTACGATAGATCGGGCTTTCTCGTTGACGCCCCGGGCAATGCACGGCGCGCCGGACAAACAAACGAAGCTGGAGCGCCTAAATTTCCTTGATTCCCAGGGCAATGTCACCAAGGCTGGACTCCTAGTTGCGGGCACCTACCCTCAGCAGTTTTATCCCAAGCTCTTTATCGACATGGCTGTCTATGCGGGGACCCGGAAAGGCACGGCGGGGTCGCTGAGGTTCATGGACCACACAATCTGTGAGGGAACGTTGGGCGAGATGATTTCGGATGCCGTCGCAGCTGTCGCCAAAAACCTGCGCCGCATCTCGACCGTCCAAGGCGTCTCGCGTATCGACTCGCTGGAGATCCCCGAGGAGGTCCTGCGCGAGGCAGTCGCCAACGCGGTTATCCACAGGGAATACGGGGATCGGTTCTGTGGGCAATCGATCGCCGTCGACGTCTTTGACGATCGTGTCGAGGTGACGAATCCTGGCGGCCTTTACGGGGGAAAGACTCGAGAGAACTTGTTTGACGGCAGCTCCCGATGCCGTAACGCGACGCTCGTGAAACTCATGTCGATTGTCCCGCTTCCGGATGGCGCAGGTTCGCCGGCTGAGGGCAATGGCTCGGGCATCCCGATGATGATCGATGCCATGCGCGCGCATGGTCTGGCCGAGCCCCTGTTCTGCCCGGGGTTCGATCGGTTCAAGGTCGTACTTTACCGTTCAAAGATCGAGCCGGTCGATCATGGCGGAGGCTTAATTGTGGCGGCACTCAAACACTACGGCGAGCTGGGGACGCGTGAGCTGGCAAAACGCACGGGGCTTACAATTTCCCAGGTTAGGTCGCGCGTCAACGCGCTCATTGCTCAAGGCGAGCTTGAGCCCACGGCGCCGTCGACAAGCCGCAACCGCAAATATCGACTGTCAGAGCGCGTGGAATAAATGCGTTAGTGGACGAGGCGACCCAATAATCGACCCTCGATTGGCGCCCACTAAGGTAAAGCGGTTGTTGCCCAGTCGACGGTGATGCTAAAGACTCGGCTTACGCCGGCATGGCCCCGAACCCGTCCATCAGGAACAGCCTGAGAACCAGCTTGATGACATTTCCCGGTTTGACTTCAGCCGTGCCAAAGACGCTGCGCTCGGCGAGCTCGCTGCAGTATGCATAGATGTCGCGGATAAGGTCCGCGCCCGAAAGCGTAAACATGTAGCCTGCGTCCGAAAGCGCATTGGGTGCGGCGGGCAACTTGGCCATGTGACAAAAGGTCAACAGGTCGGGCGCCATAGCGTCTTGGTAGCCAAGATGGCTGCCGTCTTCTTGTGCGGCGAGTTCCAGCTGGCGTACTCGATCCAGCGCCGCTGCCAGCACAAAGCTCGGTGTGGGAGCATTGACGTCCTCCGTGCTCGCCACAAGCCTGCCCGCCGCCTGCGTGACAAGCCAAGCGACCTCGCGCTGGCAACGCACGGCCTTGCGCGTAACCGGCTTGATGGACGAAGAAGAAACGCTCCCCTTAGGCGGATTCGAAGCAGCCATAAGACCCTCCCATGAACAATCCGGCCCAACAAGCCCGGATGAAACACGTGCTACATCAGTATACAGGGGAGTGGGGTAGCGGGGTACAAGTGCGCCAGCGGCAAACCGAGAGCATCAACAATGTGCCTCCGCTCTATTTGGACGATGGTACGTGGGTCATTAAGTACTCGGTTCAAGCGCCGGGTACCGTTGGTTTTCGAGACCAGAATTACAACCGTAAAATGCTCAACTGCATGGAATGTGGCGTCCCAGTCGGAGTCATATTTGCAACCGAGGTGGGCTATAAGGTGCTCGGCCTTGCGTTTGTTGAGCGGTTCGAGCCCGAAAACGGATGGTTTGTTCTGCACGGTCCTGTTCATAAAGGCGGACCGGACCCTCGTTTTGCGCCCGACATGAGTTATCTGAAGCGCATGCCCGTCGATATTGAGTTTGCCGGACAGGGTGCGACCGACGATGAAATTTGGCTTTGGCGGTCTTTTACGATCGTGTTGTTTGATCGGATCGCGTGGCGATGCAATCTCGCGCACGCCTGCTGGTGCATGCCCTTCCTGATTTGTATAGCGAGAGGGGAGCGAACGTGAGCTGGCGAGGCGATATTGCGATGGGGAAGTACGGAAAACTGCCGTGCGCCCTTATAGACAACAAAATGTTTCCGAGCGTAGAAGTTGATTGCGGGTCGTTTGTCGTCGCCTGTCCTTGCTGCGGCTCGCAAATACTGTGCCTCGACATTCGGTTCATCGATGCGCGCGACAGACTTAGCGACGAAGTGAGAAAACGGACAGGCGTTCATATGCCGGTGTATCAGGAGAAATGCCCTGTTTGTGGCCTCGATATCGTGTACGACGCCGGCGACGAGGGATAGGTGATGCGGAGGAGCTGGCTGTGAAGGCATCTCCGTTCCTATAAATAAATCCCCTCACCGAGCTGCTTGTGGAACTTGGCGTGATGGTCGCGTGCCCAGGTAAAGAGCGCCTGGTCAAAGTCGGTGCGTGTGGCCGGGACGCCGAAGACGCCGGCAACTTCGACGCGCACAAACTCCAGTGCCGGCAGTTTGTTGATGGCAGTGAGGGCAAACGGGGACGAGGGCTCCTCGAACAGATAGCGGCTGCCTTGCAGCGCGTCGCAACTGGTGCACGTGTTGCCGAGCGACGGGGCTTTGGAGGCTCGCGCGCCTACGGGCTTGTAGCCGCAGCGCTTAGAAAGATAGTCGCGGATCTCGCCCGGCACGCAGCCAAGAGCGGGCACGATGGCGAGTGCGTTGGCGTTGGCCGTGTCGATGGTAATGTGCCCGGCTTCGTTGGGCGCGTGCGCGATGGCGATGCCCTTGTCGTCATCGGTTCGATAGGGAATGCCGAAGGCCGCGACCGAGGTCTCTTTGTGACACTTCCAGCACTCGCGCTTGCCCAGTACTAGATATATATACGGCGCTGAGGGGTCGGATCGGTCAACACCGGGCAGCCACTCGGCAAAAGGCTCGGGGTTGACGCCGCTGGGTACATACCAGATCTTCTTGGTCCGGTCCCATTTGGCGCCCAGCGCCTTGGCTTCTTCTTTGTGCGAAAAGGGGACATCGAGCTCGGTGCGCATGGCGGCTCCTTGGTGCTGCAGGTGCGAGTGGCTCAAGGATACCGCAGGGCGCAGACATCGCGGCGTTTTGTTGAGAAGTTGCGGCGCGGACTGCTTGGTTACGCCGTTAGATAAATTGGCAAGTAGATGGTCGGCTTTTGACCAGTTGGGCGGTTGGAGCAGCTTGCGGCGCAGTTTTGTGCCTGGCTATTGTTGATGTTGGGGTATTGAATATATTTGGCTGCCATTCGTCAGGTGAATTGATGTTACGTTGCGATGACGGTTGGAACTGCCAGCAGATTTAGCGACATAAAACAAAACAGCCCAGAGGACATAGCCTCTGAGCTGCGAACATTTGGTGGGCGTTAGAAGATTTGAACTTCTGACCTCTTCCGTGTCAGGGAAGCGCTCTCCCCCTGAGCTAAACGCCCGATCAAGGGTGCGCAAGCGCGCAAGGGATAATATAACGGAGCCTGAACTCGGTGGCAAGAACATTTTTAAAAATCGCTTACATTGTGGAATTCGGGGGCTTTGTCATATCCATTTCAAAAGAGCCTGCTGCCGCGATTTGACTGTCGCATCATGCAAGGCCATTGCGGTATCGAGCTATGGAAAGACGTCTGCGGAATTGTCCTACCGATAAGCGGACAAGCCTTCGGCTGGTGCCTTCGCCGTGGTAAGGTAAGCCGAATTGTTTCCAGGCTGCTTCGAGGGAATGGAATGAGCAAAGAGCGTGTCGAGCAGGTCGAAGGCGCAGGGGCTTCGGTGCCGATGACCGATATATCGAACATTGATGTGCCCGAGGGCACCGATGAGCTCAGCCGTAGCACCCGCCGCGCTTGGCGCGAGCGCCTGAACAGCGCTTCGACGCGCAAGATGATCACGGGCGTCTTGGCTACGCTGGTGGGCGGTTCGTTTTGGGGCTTCTCGGGCACCAGCGCGAGCTTTCTGTTCGATACCTACCACGTCGACACCTTGTGGCTTATGAGCGTGCGTCAGATTCTCGCCGGTCTACTCTTTATGGCCGTGGTTGTTACGCGCGACCGCGAGCGCCTGATTAAGCTCTGGACCACACCCGCCGATCGCAAGCAGCTGCTGCTCTTTACCGCCTTTGGTCTGCTGTTCAACCAGTTTTGCTATCTTTCGGCCGTGCGCCTGACGAACGCCGGAACCGCGACGGTGCTCCAGTGCCTGCAGCTCGTTATCATCATGGGCTACACCTGCGTGACCGATCGCCGCATGCCGCGTACGCGCGAGGTCATCGGCATTGGCCTGGCTCTGGGTGGAACCTTTTTAATCGCCACCGGCGGCGACCCCACCAGCCTGAATATCTCGCCGCTTGGCCTGGCAGCAGGTCTTATGTGTGCGGTCAGCGCCACGTGTATGGCGGTGATTCCCGCCAAGATCCTGCCCGAATACGGCAGCCCCATCGTCACGGGCTCGGCAATGCTCACGGCGGGCGTGGTCTCGTGCGTCTTCGTGCAGCCTTGGGCGCATATGCCGGCACTCGACGCTGCCGGCGTCGAGGCGCTCGCGGTATTCGTGGTTATCGGCTCGTTTTTTGCTTACATGCTCTATATGCAGGGCGTTAAGGACATCGGCTCGGTGCGTGCGAGCCTCATCGGAACTGTGGAGCCGGTTTCGGCGACCATCACCAGCGCCGTTATGCTGGGCACGGTGTTTTTGCCGACCGACCTTATCGGCTTTGCCATGATCATCGTGATGATGTTCCTCACGGTGTAGCTGGCGCCGCCGCCAAGACAGAAAAGGTGTTGTGCCGCATTTTCGCCAATTGATGTCCGTGTCTGGAGTTTAGCTGTCGATGCTCAAAATGCCATAGACTAGTAACGTTATGGACTTTTTCATTGCGACTCAATTGCGAGGATTTCTTTATGGCTGGTAATCACTTTAAGGGCAGCGATAGCGGCCGTCCTGCAGTTCCGCCGCGTCCGAACGGGGCTGGTAAGGCCGGCACGCCGGGCGGCGCTGGACAGGGCGGTTCCGGTAAGCGCGTGTCCCCGGGCGAGACGGCGATGTTTACCGCTCTGTACGAGCAGTCACAAAAGGCAAAAAAGACCGGCCGTGCAAGAGGGAATGTCTTTGCGGGCGGTGCAACCTCCGCGTCGCGGCCGAGTGGGGCTCCTTCGGTACCCGCGAACAACGCAGGTGCTACCAACGCCGCGAATGCCGCCGGCAACGTTAATGCCGGCAAGGCCGCCAACAATACTCCCTCTGCCGGTGGCGCGGGGCTTACGGGTAACCTTGGCACGATTTACACCGGCGCCTCCGAGACTGGCACGTTCGCCCGCCTGGATGATAGCGGTGCCGAGTTTGCGGGCTCGGGTTCCAAGGAAGATTATTACGATTTTGGCTTGAACTACGGTAGCGACGCTTCGTCGAGTTCGACCTCTGACGGTCTGGTCCGTCATCGCCATCGCAAGGGCGAGCGCAAAAAGCGTCACACCGGCGCCATTATTGCCGCTGTGGTCGCGGTGCTTCTCGTTGCGCTTGGCGCAAGCGGCTTGATGCTGCTTAACTCGGCAAAGACCGTAAAGAGTGAAGCGAAGGAGGCTGTCGAGATCGTCGGTGGCCTTAAGGACAAGGTCACGTCGGGCGATTTTTCGACGCTGCCTGACGACGCGAAGAAGATCGATGAGCTCTGCGACAGCATGAAGGCGGAGACCTCGAGCCCGCTGTGGACGGCGGCTTCGTTTATCCCGGTGTATGGCAGCGATATCAATGCGGCCCGCACCATGATTGACGCCCTGTCCGATGTCTCGAGCAACGCGCTGGTTCCCATGGCCGACAACCTTTCGCAGGCCACGCCCGGCAAGCTGTTCCAGGACGGCATGATTAACGTGTCCGCGCTACAGGCGGTCGCCGATTCGCTTTCCAGCAGCTCGAAGGTGTTCAAGAGCGCCAACGAGAAGGTCCAGGGCATTGGCGATACTCATATTTCCCAGGTGACCGAGCTGGTCGATAAGGCCAAGGACGGCTTTGCCACCCTCAACGGCGCGGTTGACGCGGCGGAGAAGGTCGCCCCCGTCCTTCCCCAGATGCTCGGCGCCAACGGCCAGACGCGCAACTACCTTATGTACGCCATGAACAACGTCGAGATTCGTGCTTGCGGCGGCTTTGGCGGTTCGCAGGGCCTGATTTCGGTCACTGACGGCCAGATGTCGATTGGCGAGTTTGTTCCCCGCATTGGACTCAGCGAGGATGAGGCAGTCGAGAGCGTCGACGAAGAGGACGAGGCGCTGTTCGGCAACCACAGTAACCTGTACAACTCGGGTAACACCTATTCGCCCGACTGGCCGCGCAACTCGCAGCGTGTCGCAGCCCTGTGGAAATCTCAGTATGGCCAAGACGTTGATGGCGTCATCGGTATCGACCCGGTGTTCCTGCAGTATCTGCTGGGCCTTGTCGGTAATGTCTCGCTGCCCGATGGCACAGTTGTCGACGGCACCAATGCGGCCAAGGTCCTCATGCACGACGTGTACTGGAACTATCCGGTCGAGGAGTCGGACGGCATCTTTGCAGCCGTTGCCAGCGCCGCCTTCGACAAGATTCTCGGCGGCATCGGTGATGTTGATGTTACGAAGCTCGTCAGCGCCGTTGAGCGCGGTGCCGAAGAGGGCCGCCTGATCGCGTGGATGAAAAACGACGACGAGCAGAACGCTATCAAGGAAATGAACATCGACGCCTCGCTGCCCGATCCGGACGACCCGAGCGAGGATCCCGTTGCCGGTGTCTACTTTAACAACCTGAGCTTCTCCAAGCTCGATTGGTACCTCAACGCCGATACGCAGATTGGCCAGGGCGTGAAGAACGGCGACGGCACGTGCTCCTATCGCATCACCGTTACCCTGACGAACATCATGACGCAGGAGGAGGCCGGCAAGCTGCCCGACTACGTCGCGGCGAGCGCACCCGATGCCGCGCGCGACGACGAGCGTCTGAATGTCTCACTGTTTGCCCCGACGGGCGGCAACATCAGTGACCTTACGGTTGAGGGCACCCAGTTTGGTCTTGGTGCCACTACGTGGCATGGAATCCCCTTCTATTCGGGCACCGTTGACCTGCATGCTGGCGAGACGACGACGATCACGTATACGCTGACCACGTCGGCCGAGGCGGGGGACAAGCCGCTTACGCTGCGTCAGACTCCTACATGCCAGGCGGCTCGCGACAGCGCGTCGGCGTAGGGTTTTTCTGGTAGCGCAGATAATCGAGTACCATTTTGGGGCGGACAGGCAATCTGTTCGCCCCTATTTTGTAAGGAGAGCGCATGAAGTACTTTGGCACCGACGGCTTTCGCGGTGAGGCCAACGTTGGGCTGACGGTAGAGCACGCTTATAAGATTGGCCGTTTTGTGGGCTGGTATTACGGCGCCAACCGCAGTGCTAAGGCGCGCGTCATCGTGGGCAAGGACACACGCCGCTCGAGTTATATGTTCGAGGCGGCGCTGGTGAGCGGCTTGGTCGCGAGCGGCGCGGACGCCTATATGCTGCACGTGATCCCCACTCCGGGCGTGGCGCATCAGACCGTGGAGGGCTGCTTCGATTGCGGCATCATGATCAGCGCGAGCCACAACCCGTTTTGCGATAACGGCATTAAGCTCGTCAACAGCGACGGCTTTAAGATGGACGAGGACGTGCTGGAGCTCATCGAGGATTACATCGATGGCAAGAGCGAAGTTCCGCTGGCCACGGGCAACCACATCGGCGCCACGGTGGACTACATGCAGGGCCGCAACCGCTACATTGCTTCGCTCATCGCAAGTGCGAACTTTTCGCTGCAGGGCGTCAAGATCGGCATCGACTGCGCCAACGGTTCGGCATCCTCGGTGGCCAAGCCGGTGTTCGACGCGCTGGGCGCCGACGTGCGCGTGATCAACGCCGCGCCCGATGGCTTTAACATCAACGTCGACTGCGGCTCCACGCATATGGAGCGCCTGCAGCGCCATGTGGTGGAGCAGGGCCTGGATGTGGGATTTGCCTACGACGGCGATGCCGACCGCTGCCTGGCCGTGGACGAGCGCGGCCGCGTGGTCGACGGCGACCAGATCCTGTACGTGTGCGGCGTGTACCTGAACAAGCACGGGCGTCTCTCGGGCGGTACCGTGGTACCGACGATCGCCAGCAACTTTGGCCTGATCAAGTCGCTGGAGCTTGCCGGTCTGAGCGCCGTGACCAGCGGCGTGGGCGACCGTCACGTGTATGCCAAGATGCGCGAGGGCGGCTACAGCCTGGGCGGCGAGCAGACGGGCCATACGATCTTTGGCGATATCGAGCGCACGGGCGACGGCATTATGACCTCGCTGCGCGTGATGGAAGTGATCCGCGCCGAGCGCGAGACGCTCTCGCAGCTCACGGCTCCGTGCAAGCTGCTGCCGCAGGCGCAGGTGGCCGTGCACGTGGCGGACAAGGACGCCGCGCTCGAGAACATGGGCGTGCAGAACGCCATCGCCGAGGCCGAGGCTGCGCTGGCAGGCGAGGGCCGCGTGCTCGTACGCAAGAGCGGAACCGAGTCTGTGATTCGCGTTTTGGCCGAAGCCCCCGACCAAGCATCCGCCGATGCTGCCATGAAGCGCATCGCCGCCGCGCTGGAAGCTCTGTAAGGTAGTCATTGGGGACGTTCTTAAACGACTAGGTGGAAAGGGGGCGCCGCGGATTGGTTCCGCGGCGCCCCCTTTGCGTTGGCGTGTCGGTTATGCCTTACAGCTCGTAGAGCGTGGTGAACTTGTCCTGTAGGTAGCTGCAGTAGTAGCGGGCGTCAAAGGCCATACCGCAGGCGTCCTTGATGAGTTCCGGCGCGTCCTTGGCGCGGCCCCACTGCCAAATGTGCTCGCCCAGCCAGGCGCGGACGGGTGTCAGGTCGCCGCTCGCGCAGGCGCCGGTAAGGTCGACGCCGTCGCGGCACATGGCCGGCACAAACATGGCGTCGTAGGCGCTGCCCAGCGCATAGGTGGGGAAGTAGCCAAACGAACCGCCGCTCCAGTGCGTATCCTGCAGGCACCCGTGCGTGTCGTCGGGAACGGGAATGCCCAGGTACTCGTTCATAAAGCGGTTCCAAAGCGCGGGGATGTCCTTGGCCGTGGCCTCGCCGGCAAACAGCATGCGCTCGATCTCGTAGCGCACCATAACGTGCAGCGGATAGGTGAGCTCGTCCGCCTCGGTGCGGATCAGCGAAGGCTGCGCGATGTTCACGGCGTGGTAGAGCGTGTCCTCGTCGACGTCGCCGTAGACCTCGGGCGCGTGGCGGCGCAGCACCTCGAGCAGCGGTCCCATAAAGGCGCGGCTGCGACCCACGGTGTTCTCAAAGAAGCGGCTCTGGCTCTCGTGGATGCCCATGGAGGTGCCGCCCTCCAGGCACGTGCGCGCATAGGCGGGGTTCACGCCCAGCTCGTACATGGCGTGTCCCGCCTCGTGGATGATGCTGTAGACGTTGGAGATGCAATCGTCCTCGTAGATGTGCGTCGCGATGCGCGCATCGCCCACGGCAAAGCCCTCGCTAAACGGATGCTCGGTAAAGGCAAGCGTGGTGTCGTCCAGGTCCAGGCCGACGAGCTTCATAAGGTCGAAGCTCATGGCGCGCTGGGCGGCCTCGGGCACGCGGGCGTGCAAAAAGTCGGCATCGGGCTGCTGGCTGCGCTCGCCGATGGCGTGCACGAGCGGCACGACCGTCGCCTTGACCTCATCGCAAAACGCATCGAAGCTCTTGGCGGAAAGGCCGCGCTCGTACTGGTCGAGCCAAACGTCGTATGGATCGCGCTTGGGGTCCATGAGCTCGGCCTGATGCTTAAGTTGGGCGACGATTCTATCCACATAGGTCTCAAAGCTCGCCCAGTCGTTGGCTGCCTTGGCCTTGTGCCACACGGCGTCCGCCTCGCAGGTGAGCCTGGTCCAGGCCTCGGCTTCTTCGGTGGGGATGGCACTGGCCTCACGTTGATCGCGGCCGAGCACACGGATCTCGTCGAGCAGCTGAGGGTCGTCGATTTTGCCGCCGGCGACGGTCTCGCGTGCTAACGAGCGTACGAGCTCAACGGACTTCTCGCTGGTCAGCAGCTTGTGATGCTCGCCGGCAAGCGTGCCCATGGAGTCGGCACGCGCTGCTGCGCCGTTGGCAGGAGCAATCGTCGCTCCATCGAACTCGGCAATCTTGAGCAGGTACTCGCGGGTCCACAGTTTGCCTTCGAGCTTGCGGAATTTTTTGACGGCCTTATCGACCTTGATACCTTTGGGCGTCTTGCCCGCCGCGGGCTTGGCCTTCTTATCGTACTTCTTTCCCATACCTATATCCTTGATCTCGCAGACCGGACGCCACGGGTGGGCGTGCGGCCAGTTTGCACAGCTACCTGCCTTGTACCCAGTGCGAACAAAACGGAACGCGGCGATGTGCTCGCGAAATGTGTTATCCTATAGCCCAATGCGTTGACGGAGAGGGTTTTGCCCGCCGCGTCGCCGGCAAGAGAGGGAAGGTCATGGGCTGCGAGCCTTCCTGCGGTGACAAGGGCCAAGCGTTCACTCCCGAGCAGCGACCTCAACGGGCACGCGGCCAGCGGCGGCGAAGCCCCAGTAGGGAAGCCGTGAGCCTCGCGACAAGGGGCACAGAGTGGGCGCGGCGGGCCAGACATCCGCCGGGTCAAACAAGGTGGTACCGCGGAATTCAACCGTCCTTGGGCAATGCACATGCCCGAGGGCGGTTTTTTTATTACCGAACCGGGCCGCGTTTTCACAACGCCAGACGGTGGCAGCCGCCTCGGCAAACGGAGAGCGCGAGAGACGAAAGGGAAGACATGAGTCTGATTGATGATCTGGTCAAACTCGAGGAAGAGGCCAAGGAGCTCGTCGCAGGCGCCGACGACGCAGCCAAGCTCGAGGCTGCGCGCGTTGAGCTGCTCGGCCGCAAGGGCCGCATCACCGGCCTGATGCGCATGATGGGCAAGCTCGCCCCCGAGGATCGTCCCGTGATGGGCAAGCGAGCCAACGAGATGCGCCAACTGATTGAGGGCATGCTCGACGAGCGCAACACCGAGATGAAGGCCGCCGCCCTCAAGCGCGCACTGGAGCACGACGCCGTCGACATCACGCTGCCGGGCATCCGTCCGCAGATCGGCCACCAGCACCTGATCAAGCAGATCATCGAGGAGGCCGAGGACATCTTCTGCGGCATCGGCTACACCGTCGAGTCCGGCCCCATGGTCGACACCTCCTACTACAACTTCACCGCGCTCAACGCTCCCATGGATCACCCGAGCCGCTCGGCCCGCGATACCTTCTACGTGGTCGACAACAACCCCGGCAGCGTCGCGCACCCCGAGGCTCACGCCCACGGCGAGTCCGACGTGCTGCTGCGCACCCAGACCTCGGGCGTGCAGATCCACACCATGGAGTCGCAGAAGCCGCCCATCTACATGATCTGCCCGGGCACCGTCTACCGTCCCGACACGGCCGATGCCTGCCACCTTCCGCAGTTCAACCAGATCGAGGGCCTGGTCGTCGACGAGGGCATCACCTTTGGCGACCTGAAGGGCACGCTCGACTACTTTGTTAAGTGCATGTTTGGCGAGGATCGCAAGACGCGTTACCGCCCGCACTTCTTCCCCTTCACCGAGCCCAGCTGCGAGGTGGACGTGAGCTGCCACGTGTGCGGCGGCAAGGGCTGCAACTTCTGCAAGCACAGCGGCTGGATCGAGATCTTGGGCTGCGGCATGGTCGACCCCAACGTCCTGATCAACTGCGGCATCGACCCCGAGAAGTACACCGGCTTCGCCTTTGGTATTGGCGCCGAGCGCGTCGCGGCCCTGCGCTACGACCTGCCCGACCTGCGCACGTTGATGACTGGTGATATGCGTTTCCTTAACCAGTTCTAGAACGCTTTCTTCTTAGTTGCAGTTTCCGGCTTAAAGCCGCATTTATGAAAGGAGACCAGTTAGATGCGCGTTTCTTACGACTGGCTCAAGACCATGATCGATATTCCGGAGGATCCCAAGACCCTTTCGGACGAATATATCCGCACCGGCACCGAGGTCGAGGCGATCGACACCGTGGGCGAGTCTTTCGACCACGTGGTGACCGCCAAGGTGCTCACCAAGACCCCGCACCCCGATAGCGACCACATGTATGTGTGCTCGGTCGACGTGGGCGACAAGAACCTCGACGCCGACGGCAACCCCGCTCCGCTGCAGATCGTCTGCGGCGCGCAGAACTTCGAGGCCGGCGACCACATCGTCACGGCCATGATCGGCGCCGTTCTGCCCGGCGACGTCAAGATCAAGAAGAGCAAGCTCCGCGGCGTCGTGTCCATGGGCATGAACTGCTCCGCACGCGAGCTCGGCCTGGGCGGCGACCACTCCGGCATCATGATTCTGCCCGAGGACACGCCCTGCGGCATGCCGTTTGCCGAGTACGTGGGCTCGAGCGACACCGTGCTCGACTGCGAGATCACACCCAACCGTCCCGACTGCCTGTCCATGATCGGCATGGCCCGCGAGACCGGCGCCATCTTCGACCGCGATTTCCACGTTGAACTGCCCGCCATCAAGGCCGAGTCCGGCCGCGCGACCGACGACGAGCTTTCCGTCGAGATCGCCGACGAGGGCCTGTGCGACCGCTACGTCGCCCGCATCGTGCGCAACGTGAAGGTCGGCCCGTCGCCCGACTGGATGGTCAAGCGCCTCAACGCCCTGGGCGTGCGCCCGCACAACAACATCGTCGACATCACCAACTACGTGATGATGCTCACCGGTCAGCCGCTGCACGCCTTTGACCTGGACACCTTTGCCGAGCGCGAGGGCAGGCGTCGCGTGGTGGTTCGCGCCGCCCAGCAGGATGAGAAATTCACGACGCTCGACGGCGAGGAGCGCACGCTCGACGCCGGCATGGGCCTGATCACCGACGGCGAGCGCCCCGTGGCGCTGGCCGGCGTTATGGGCGGCATGGATTCCGAGATCGAGGACGACACCGTTGACGTGATGGTCGAGAGCGCCTGCTTCAACGCCGGTCGCACCTCGCACACCAGCCGCGATCTGTCGCTGATCTCCGATGCCTCCATTCGCTTTGAGCGTCAGGTTGACGAGACCGGCTGCGTGGATGTCGCCAACGTTACCTGCGCGCTCATCGAGGAGATCGCCGGCGGCGAGGTTGCTCCCGGCTATGTCGACGTTTTCCCCGCGCCCAAGACCATCGACAGCATTAAGCTGCGCCTGGCCCGCGTGCACGCCATCTGCGGCGCCGACATCGAGCCCGACTTTATCGAGCGTTCGCTCACCCGCCTGGGCTGCACCGTCGAGCGCGACGGCGAGGACTTTATGGTCACGCCTCCGAGCTTCCGCCCCGACCTGCCGCGCGAGATTGACCTGATCGAGGAGGTCCTGCGCCTGTGGGGCATGGGCCGCGTGACGGCGACCATCCCGGCTGCCAAGAACCACATCGGCGGCCTGACCCGCGAGCAGAAGCTCACCCGTAAGGTCGGCGAGATCCTGCGCGCCTGCGGCCTCAACGAGACCACGACTTTTGGCTTTGCCGCCCCGGGCGACCTGGAGAAGATCGGTATGTCCACCGAGGGCCGCGGTTGCCCCGTGGTGCTCATGAACCCGCTGGTAGCCGAGCAGACCGAGATGCGTCGTTCGCTGCTGCCGGGCCTGCTGCAGTCCGTGGCCTACAACGAGGCCCACGGTACGCCCAACGTGCACCTGTACGAGGTCGGCAGCCTGTTCCACGGTCGCGAGAACGCCAGCCTGCCCAAGGAGACCAAGTCCGTGGCGGGCGTGCTCTCGGGCCAGTGGAGCGAACAATCCTGGAACATGAAGTACCGCAAACTGCGCTTCTTCTTTGGCAAGGGCATTGTCGAGGAGCTGCTCGCCCAGCTGCGCATTGAGAAGGTTCGCTTCCGTCCCGTCGAGGGCGAGGGCTATGCCTTCCTGCAGCCGGGCCGTGCCGCTGAGGTCCTCTCGGGCGGCACCGTGCTGGGCTGGGTCGGCGAGATTCACCCCGAGGCGCGCGAGGCGATGGGTATCGATGAAGTCGTCGTTGCCTTTGAGCTCGATCTGGACAAGCTGATCAAGGGCGCCCGCAATCAGGAGAACTACCGCGAGTTCTCGCAGTACCCTGCTGTTGAGCACGACCTTGCTATCGTGGTCGACAACGCTGTGACCTGCGAGGATCTTGAGCGCCGTATTACCAGCGCCGGCGGCAAACTGCTCGAGGGCGTGCGTCTGTTCGACGTCTACCGCGATCCCATCCGCATCGGAGCGGGCAAGAAGTCCATGGCCTTTGCGCTTACGTATCGCTCCGACGACCACACGCTCACCAGCGAAGAGGTCGAGAAGGCGCACCAGAAGATCGTCACCAAGGTGTGCAAGGGCGTAAACGGCGAGGTTCGCTCGTAATCTTTGCCGTTCGGAACCCGCCCCCTGCGGGGTTTTCACGGCAACGTCCTCGCCGCTTCGCGGCTGCGGGATGTTGCCTTAGAAAACCCCTCTCGGGGGCGGGTTCCTGCGTTAACCTTGTTGCGAGCGGACCGCACCTTCTTCCGGGTGACCGGAAAGTTGGGAGTGCATGGGCCTTTATTGGACGGTGCGTGGACCTGGGTTAATAACGTACGTATTGCAAGGGCGTGCTGCGTTGTGGGCGGTGCGCCTTTTTGTTAGTATGCAGAGTCGGTGTTACGGATTGTTGGAAACGTAACACGCAACGTTCTGATTGAGAGGGCTCATGCATATTCCCGATAATTATCTGTCCCCGCAGACCGATGCCGTTATGGCGGTGGCGATGGTGCCCGTATGGGTTCACTGCATCAAGAAAGTGCGCGCCACGCTCGATCGCGAGCATATGGCGTTCCTGGGCATCTGCGCCGCGTTCTCCTTTTTGCTCATGATGTTTAACGTTCCGCTGCCCGGCGGCACCACAGGCCACGCCGTCGGCGGCGCACTCATCGCGCTGCTGCTGGGCCCCGAGGCCGCGGCTATCGCTGTCTCGGTCGCGCTGGCGCTGCAGGCGCTGCTGTTTGGCGACGGCGGCGTTCTGTCGTTTGGCGCCAACTGCTTTAACATGGCCTTTGTGCTGCCGTTTGTCGCTGCTATCGTGTTCCGTGCGCTCAACAGCCGTCTGCACGACAAGAGCTGGGGCACCTCGGTTTCTGCCATCGTGAGCGGTTGGGTCGGCCTGTGCCTGGCGGCCCTGTGCGCGGCAATCGAGTTTGGTATTCAGCCGATGCTCTTTATCAACGCTTCGGGCGCGCCGCTGTACTGCCCCTTCCCGCTGTCCGTGGCTATTCCGGCCATGTTGATCCCGCATATGCTGGTTGCCGGCGTGATCGAGGGCGCGGCGACGGCCGCCATCTACGGTTTCATTAAGAAGACGGCGCCGAGCATTATCGTCGGCCCCGAAGCCGCCGATGACCAGCTTGCTGCCGAGGGCGCTGCTGCCAAGAAGACCTCGCTGGTCCCCACGCTCATCCTGGTCGCCGTACTTGTCGTGGCTACGCCGCTCGGCTTGCTTGCCACCGGTGACGCCTGGGGTGAGTGGGACGCCGAGGGCGCCGCGACCGCCGTTCAGGAGGCTGGTGACGACAGCCTGCAGGCTTCGGTCGGTCTCGATACCCCGACCTTTGCCGATGCCCTGCCGACGGGCGATTATCTACAGGCCTATTCCGAGGAGCAGGGCCTTGGCTTTGCCGGCCAGGCCGCGATGTATATTCTTTCGGGCGTAATTGGCGTGGCGGTGCTCACCATCGCATTCCGTCTGGTCTCGCTGACGGTCAAGGAAAGCGGTGCTCATGGCAATAGCCGAGCTGCCTAGCTGGCTTGCGACCGAGGAGCGATACGAGCCCGCGGGGGCTCGGCATCGTGTGATGCAAAAGAACGTCCTGCACCTGGCGAGCCTGCTTGAGCGGGTTCGCCTGGGTGGAGGCGCGAACGAGGGCGGGTCGATGGTCGACCGCGCCCTTTCTTGCGTTTCGGCTCCGGTGCGCCTGTTAGGGATGTTCGTTTGCGTCCTGTCCGTGTGTCTGGCGCAAAGCCCGCTGTACCTGATGTTGATGGCGGCGATCGCGTTGGTGCTGGTCGCGGTGCGCCCCGTACGTGGGCTGCGCGCTACCTTTGTGCCGGCGTTGGCTGCCGCGGGGTTTGCCGTGGTTCTGGCGCTGCCTGCCCTGCTGCTGGGTGCTTCTGCCTCGGGCGCCATGCTCAAGATTGCACTCAAGACGTTCATTAACGTGTCGCTGGTGCTAGGTGTTTCGTGGACGCTCACCTGGAGCCGCATGTCGGCGGCGCTCAAAATGTTGCACCTGCCCGACGAGGTCATCTTTACTTTCGATATGGCGCTCAAGCATATCGAGGTGCTGGGACGCACGGCGCACGATCTGTGCGAATCGGTCATGCTGCGCAGCGTCGGTTCCGCGCCTGCGGGTTTTTCGCGCACCGACTCGCTGGCGGGTATCATGGGCATGACGTTTATCAAGGCGATGGAATGCAGCCGCGCGATGGATGAGGCTATGCTTTGCCGCGGCTTTGCCGGCGTGTATCCGGCGCCTGCACGCGCCGGGTTTGGCTGGCGCGATGCGGTCTATGCGGCCGGCGTGGTTCTGCTCGCCGTGTTGTGCGCGGTGCTGTAGGCGCTGCTGGTTCCGGCTGGGGATGCAAATAGGGAAGGGCGACGTTTTGACGATCGATATGAATAGTGCGGCGGGCACGAACGGTGCGGGCGCCGAGGCCACGCCGCTCATCGAGCTGCGCGACGTGGTGTTCTCCTATGCGGGGCATACGGTGGTCGACGGCGTTTCGCTGCAGGTCGATCGTGGTGAACTCGTTGCCCTGCTCGGTCCCAACGGCTGCGGTAAGACGACGATCATGCGCCTTATTAACGGCCTTGAACTTGCCGACGCAGGAGCATACCTGTTTGACGGGCACGTAATCGATGCGGCATATCTCAAGGATTCCGCGGCCGCTCAGCGTTTTCATCAGCGCGTGGGCTTTGTGTTCCAGAATGCCGACGCGCAGCTCTTTTGCGCTACGGTGGGCGAGGAAGTTGCTTTTGGTCCCGCGCAGATGGGGCTGCCGGCAGACGAGCTCGAGCGCCGCGTGCGCGATGCCATGGAGCTGTTCCAGGTTGCCGATCTGGTCGATGCCTCGCCCTATCAGCTTTCGGGCGGGCAAAAGAAGCGCGTGGCGCTGGCTGCCGTCGTGTCGATGAACCCCGATATCCTGGTGCTCGACGAGCCTACCAACGGACTTGACGAGGACTCGTGCGACATCGTGGTCAACTTTCTACTGGCCTATGTTGCTGCCGGTAAGACGGTCTTGATGAGCACGCACCATCAGGATTTGGTACGACGCCTGGGTGCCCGCGCCATCTATATCGATCGATATCACCATGTGGTCGAGGCGCCGGTGTCGTCGTATGGAACCGAGAGCGGCGCTGCGGAATAGTTGCTGCGTAGAGCGTGCGTAGCGGCCCGCGCGGCTTTGCCGTGATGGTATAGTTATCCAGGTTTTTATGGGGGTGGCTATGCCAAGCTGGAACATTCATATCGCTCAGACGGAGCGTTTGCTGGAGCGCACCGGCGCGCTTGCCAATAGCGTGCGCGACCGCAATGCCTTTTTGTTTGGCTGCGTTGTTCCGGATATCTTCGTGGGCTATATGGTCCCTGGTATCGCTGATCCCATTCCGTATCGCATTACGCACTTTGCAAACCCCGAGCCTATCCCTAAGCCGCGCGAGCACGAGTTCTGGGATACCTATGTGGCGCCGCTGCTCAAAGGGGCGTCTGTTGGTACGCCGGCTGCCGCGACCTCGATCGCCGAGGAGCGCGAGCGACTCAATCGGGTGCATTATCCCCAACGCTACAAGGACGCCGAGCCGGTTGCCGGTCCCGGTGCTAGCGAGCTTTCGCTCGCGCCCGGTGACGTGGCGCAGTCGCTGCTCGATTTGACGCTGGGCGTCTGGTCGCATCTGGTGGCGGATACCGTATGGAATACGCGCGTGAATCAGTACCTGGAGGCGCACGGCGGCAAGCCGTGCGAGGAATTCCGCATTAAAAAGCAAGGCGACTTTGACTGGTTTGGTAAGACGCTCGGCATTGTTTCGATTCCGCGCGCGACCGATCGCCTGTATACTGCGGCGACGCGTTTTGGGCAGTATCCCATCCATAAGGAGTATGTGCTCAAGACTATTGGCGTTATGCACGAGATCGTGCGCGAAAACCCCGGTGAGCCCGACCATCCGCCATACCGCCTGCTAACTGAGGAGTTTTTTGATGCAACGTTTACCGAGGTCATCGAGCTGACCGAGGCGGGATTTGCCGCCCGCGTCGCATCACCCGGTGTTCCTGCTCTGCCCCTGATCGCTAGCTGCTAGCTGGCCGGCCCGGCAGTGAACAGCTCATCCCAATCGACCAACAGCTCCCGTCGCAGGGCGTAAACACGGCAAACGAGCTGCACATTTCATAGCATGCCATAAGTAGCTGGTTGCGTGTCATGCCGTGCGGGAGGCATCGACGCACAGAAAAAGGGCCCGGAAGGCAAAGCCTTCCGGGCCCTTTGCAATGCAAATCTGCTTGCAAGTGCGATTTAGCGCACCTGAGCGACGTAAGCGACGTTGGTCGAGGAGACCTTGTCCTCGAGCTGGACGCTCATGCGGGGATCGCCGGCGGTAGCGACGGTCAAATCGCCGGCCTCGACGTAGCCGAGCTCCTTAGCGGTCTCGATTGCCTTGACGATCGTGCCGTTGACGGTACCCTGGGTAATCTCGGCCTGGTGCGGGATAACGCCCCAGTACATAATCATCTGCTGGACGGCCCACTCGTGGCGGGAGAACGCGCAGATCGGCATGTTGGGACGGAAGTGCGAGATCAGGCGAGCGGTACGACCGGTGGTCGTCGGCACGGTGATGCACTTGGCGCCAACGGTGGTGGCCATGTTCACAGCGGACATACCCACAACGTTGTTGACAACGCGGGTGCCGTGAGCATCGGCCGGAACCTCGAGCGGAGCGTGGGCCGGGAGATACTTCTCGGTCTCGAGAGCAATGCTGGCCTGCATCTTAACGGCCTCGACCGGGTACTTACCGGCAGCGGACTCGCCGGACAGCATGACGGCGTCGGTGCCGTCGTAAATGGCGTTAGCAACGTCGGCAACCTCGGCGCGCGTCGGGCGCGGGTTCTGCTGCATGGAGTCGAGCATCTGCGTAGCGGTGATAACGGGCTTGTAGGCCGCGTTGCACTTGGCGATAATCTCCTTCTGGATGTGCGGAACGAGCTCGGGCTTGATCTCGATGCCCAGGTCGCCACGGGCGACCATGATGCCGTCGGAAGCCTCGAGAATCTCGTCGAAGTTCTCGACGCCCAAGGCGCACTCGATCTTCGGGAAGATCGTCACGTGCTCGCCGCCGTTCTCGCGGCAAAGCTCGCGGATGCCGCGGACGGACTCGCCGTCACGGATGAAGGAAGCGGCGATGTAGTCGATGTTCTCGGTCAGGCCAAAGAGGATGTCCTGACGATCGCGCTCGGTGATGGCGGGCAGCGAGATGTTGACGTTGGGCATGTTGACGCCCTTGCGCTCGCCGATCAGGCCGTCGTTCTTAACGACGCAGGTCATGTCCTGGCCACTGACGGACTCGACCTCGAGGGCAACCAGGCCGTCATCGATCAGGATGAGGGAGCCCTTCTCGACCTCGGAAGGCAGAGCCAGGTAGTCGAGGGAGATGTGCTCAGCGGTGCCGTGGAAATCCTCGGACGTGGGCTGAGCGGTGACGACGATCTTATCGCCGGTCTTGACGGCAACCTTCTTGCCGTCGACCAGAAGGCCGGTGCGGACCTCGGGGCCCTTGGTGTCGAGCAGGATGCCGACAGGCAGACCGAGCTCCTTGGAAATACGGCGGACGCGCTCGATGCGACCGTGGTGCTCGTCGTAGGAGCCGTGCGAGAAGTTAAAACGGGCGACGTTCATGCCCGCCTTGATCATCTCGCGGATGGTCTCGTCGCTATCGCAGGCGGGACCCATGGTGCATACAATCTTAGTGCGCTTGTACATTCAGACCTCCATCTGACATCGTCTTGCGCTGATAGATAAACCATAAGAAATAAAACCGAGATGATTATAACGAAATGCCGACCGAATACCCCAAAAAATCGACCGTATGCCGAAATGGAAGTTCATTTTTTGCGGGAAAAACGGTATATGAAAAATCTTTACCAACCACTCCAACCGCTGCTATCTGGGAGATATGTCAGTTTGGCGATGTGCCGAAGAAAAAACGTTTTACCAATGTTGAGCATCACACCGTCTGCACCGTTGCGTCTGTGCCGTGTTTCCAGATGGAATGTTTTGGCTAGACCCGCCGCTTTGGGGTACTATAGCCCCACTATCAACTGCCGCTCAGCACGGCAGCCTTGATGAGCCCTTGCCCTTCTCCTGGGAATTATGATCGGGCATCAATCTGCTGAGTGGCCCGAATCCCAGGAGGGGACTCTATATGCAAAAGGAATACCTGTCCGCCGCGGCGGAGGTGCTCAGCGACCAAGGTGTCGATGAGAACCTCGGCCTGAGCAACGACGAGGCGTCTTCGCGCCTCGCCAAGACAGGCCCTAACAAGCTCGAGGAAGCCGAGAAGACGCCGCTGTGGAAGCGCTTCTTTGAGCAGATGGCCGACCCCATGGTCATCATGCTGATCGTTGCCGCCGTCATCAGTGCGCTCACGGGCATGGTCAAGGGCGAGCCCGACTTTGCCGATGTTGCCATCATCATGTTCGTCGTTATCGTCAACTCGGTGCTGGGCGTGGTCCAGGAAGCCAAGAGCGAGGAGGCCCTCGAGGCCCTGCAGGAGATGAGCGCGGCGCAGTCCAAGGTGCTGCGCGACGGCAAGCTCGTGCACCTGCCGAGCGCCGAGCTCGTGCCCGGCGACGTGATCATGCTCGAGGCGGGCGACTCCGTCCCGGCCGACTGCCGCGTGCTCGAGAGCGCCACGATGAAGATCGAGGAGGCCGCGCTCACCGGCGAGTCCGTGCCCGTAGAGAAGCACGCCAACGTGATCGAGCTCGCCGCGGGCACCGATGACGTGCCGCTCGGCGACCGTAAGAACATGTGCTATATGGGCTCCACCGTCGTGTACGGCCGTGGTCGCGCCGTCGTGGTCGGCACCGGCATGAACACCGAGATGGGCAAGATCGCCGGCGCCCTGGCCGAGGCCAAGGAAGAGCTCACGCCGCTGCAGGTGAAGCTCGCCGAGCTCAGCCGCATCCTCACCATCATGGTGATCGTCATCTGCGTCGTGATCTTTGGCGTTGACATCCTCCGCCACGGCGTGGGCAACGTCCTTACCGATCCGACTGCCCTGCTCGACACCTTTATGGTTGCCGTCTCGCTCGCCGTCGCCGCCATCCCCGAGGGCCTGGTTGCCGTCGTGACCATCGTCCTTTCGCTTGGCGTGACCAAGATGGCCAAGCGCCAGGCGATTATCCGCAAGCTCTCTGCCGTCGAGACCCTTGGCTGCACACAGACCATCTGCTCCGACAAGACCGGTACCCTTACCCAGAACAAGATGACCGTCGTCAAGCACGAGCTCGCTGCGCCCAAGGAGAAGTTCCTGGCCGGCATGGCGCTGTGCTCCGATGCTCAGTGGGACGAGGAGCTGGGCGAGGCCGTGGGTGAGCCGACTGAGTGCGCGCTCGTCAACGACGCCGGCAAGGCGGGCCTCACTGGCCTGACTGCCGAGCACCCGCGCGTGGGCGAGGCCCCGTTTGACTCGGGCCGCAAGATGATGTCCGTGGTCGTCGAGACCCTTGACGGCGAGTATGAGCAGTACACCAAGGGCGCGCCCGACGTGGTGATCGGCCTGTGCACCCATATCTACGAGGGCGATAAGGTCGTACCCCTGACCGAGGAGCGTCGTGCCGAGCTCGTGGCCGCCAACAAGGCCATGGCCGACGAGGCCCTGCGCGTGCTGGCGCTGGCAAGCCGCACCTACACCGAGGTCCCGGCCGACTGTAGTCCCGCCGCGCTCGAGCACGACTTGGTCTTCTGCGGCCTGTCCGGCATGATCGACCCGGTTCGTCCCGAGGTCGCCGACGCCATCCGCGAGGCGCACGATGCCGGTATTCGCACCGTCATGATCACGGGCGACCACATCGACACCGCCGTGGCCATCGCCAAGCAGCTGGGCATCGTCACCGATCGCAGCCATGCCATCACCGGTGCCGACCTCGATCGCATGAGCGACGAGGAACTCGACGCGCACATCGAGGATTACGGCGTGTACGCCCGCGTCCAGCCCGAGCACAAGACCCGCATCGTCGAGGCCTGGAAGTCGCGCGACCAGATCGTGGCCATGACGGGCGACGGCGTCAACGATGCCCCGTCCATCAAGCGCGCCGACATCGGCGTTGGCATGGGCATCACCGGTACCGACGTCACCAAGAACGTCGCCGACATGGTGCTCGCCGACGACAACTTCGCCACCATCATCGGTGCTTGCGAAGAGGGCCGTCGCATCTACGACAACATCCGCAAGGTCATCCAGTTCCTGCTTTCGGCTAACCTTGCCGAGGTCTTCTCGGTGTTTATCGCCACGCTCATCGGCTTTACCATCTTCCAGCCGGTGCAGCTGCTGTGGGTGAACCTGGTCACCGACTGCTTCCCCGCGCTCGCGTTGGGCATGGAGGACGCCGAGGGCGACATCATGAAGCGCAAGCCGCGCAACGCCAAGGACGGCGTCTTTGCCGGTAATATGGGCCTGGACTGTGTGGTCCAGGGCTTGATCATCACCGTGCTGGTGCTGGCGAGCTTCTTTGTGGGCGTGTACTTTGACATGGGCTACATCCACATCGCCGATATGATCGCCGGCAATGCCGACGAGGAAGGCGTGATGATGGCGTTCATCACGCTCAACATGGTCGAGATCTTCCACTGCTTCAATATGCGCAGCCGTCGTGCGTCGCTGTTTAGCATGAAGAAGCAGAACAAGTGGCTGTGGGCATCTGCCGCGCTGGCGCTGGTACTGACGGTTATCGTGACCGTTCAGCCGACGCTTGCCGAGATGTTCTTTGGCCCCGTGACGCTTGAGCTCAAGGGCGTTATCGCCGCCCTGGGCCTTGCCTTCCTGATCATTCCGTTGATGGAGATCTACAAGGCGATCATGCGCGCAGTGGAGAAAGAGTAACGTACCTGTCCGGGCCCGACCGCCTGAGGGGTTTCCACGGGCACGTCCTCGCCGCTTTGCGGCTGCGGGATGTGCCCTTAGGAAACCCCTCCCGGCGGGCGGGCCCTGCGGTATCCTTGCTGGCTTTTCTCCCGTGCGGATGAAAAGGGCTAAGGGAAAGTATGTGAGCTGGTCGAGCGTTTGCTCGACCAGCTCTTTTTTGTGGGTAAAATACCTGCTCAGTTGTGATTTGTGGTGCTGGGAGGCGCTTGTGGGCAAGGCGAAGGCTAAGGCGAAGAAAAAGACGACGGGGGCGCGGGCTAAGCGTGATCGTCGTCGGAAGCTCGCGACCGAACCCCCTGCATCTGCTGAGGAGTTGCTGGCGAGTGTACCGGGGCTTGACGCGCTGCAGGATGTTCCGGCGTTTGATGACCTGCCGGTCGATGAAGCTCAGCAGGCTGCCTTTGATGATTTCTGCGCACATGCCGAGGAGCCCGAGCAGATGCAGCTTGGCGCCGTGGTGCGCTTGGATCGTGGGTTTCCGCTGGTGGCGACTGCCGACGATACCTTCCGCGCCGAGCATGCCGTGGGATTTGCCAAGTCGCGCGGTGGGGACGAGGTCCTGCTGCCTGCCGTGGGCGATCGTGTGGCGGTGCGCCGCGCTCCCGGGCACGATATGGGCGTGATTGAATGCGTACTGCCGCGCCGTACGAGCTTTGAGCGTTGGCGCGGCCGTGCCCGCGGAGAGCGCCAGGTGCTCTGCTCCAACGTGGATAGCGTGCTAATCGTGCAGGCGCTCGGTGCCGGCGAGGTGCTGCTCGACCGTGTGGCGCGCTCGCTGGTGTTGGCGCTCGACTGCGATGCCGAGCCGGTGGTGGTGCTCACCAAGGCTGACCGCTGCGATGCCGGGGAGCTCGAGCGCGATCTGGACCGCGTGCGCCGTCTGGTGGGTCCGGACGTGCGCGTGATCGTGACGTCTTCTGCCGAGGGCCGCGGTCTGGACGAGGTCCGTGCCTGCGTGCCTGCCGGGAGCTGCGCCATGATTCTGGGCGAGTCGGGTGCCGGCAAGTCGACGCTGCTCAATGCACTGCTGGGCCACGATACGTTGGCGACCGGCGGTGTGCGCGAACGCGACGACCAGGGCCGTCACACTACCGTCGCGCGCGTGATGGTGGCGCTGCCGGGCGACGCCGGCGTGATCGCCGATGCCCCGGGTCTGCGCAGTTTGCCGCTCGTGGGTCACGAGCGGGGTCTGGCACGCGCCTTCCCCGAGATTGTCGAGGCATCGCGTGCGTGCCGGTTTGGCGACTGCACGCATACCCACGAACCGGGTTGCGCCGTTCGCGAGGCCGAGGACGCCGGGCAGATCGACAGCCTGCGTCTGGAAACTTTCCAAAATCTGGCGTTATCCATGCGCGTGAGCGCTCAAATGCTCGATCCCGATGTCCATCTGTAATTGATTTTTCCTATGACAGCCGTCTCCCAACTGTTCGGGAGACGGCTTTTTTGCTGCGGAAAAGCCTCGAAACATGCAGTTTGCTGACGTGCTGACCAAAACCTTGCCACGAGCTTGACGGGCTGGTCAGCTTTTGGTCAGCGATTGGTTTGACATCGAAAACCAAGATTGCGATTGCGCCGCTTTGCACTCTGGCCGCCCAGACAATGGTGGTACGGGCATTCGCCCGGCACTGCCATGAGAGGAGCGGCCGTGAACAAGAGCAAGCGCATCGCCATCAGTCTGGTCGCGGGCGTGCTCGCTGCTCTGCTCTGCATGGTTTACGGCTCGTCGATCCGCTCGCAAGCCGAACAGGTCCAGGCTGAGACCTTGGCCAAGTACGGTGGCGATCGCGTCGAGGTATGCGTCGCGGCGCGCGATATCGATGTGGGTGAGACCCTCGATGAGACCAATGTCATAACCCAGGAGTGGCTGACGAGTCTGCTGCCGCGTGACGCGGCGACCGAGCTACGCCAGGTGCGCGGCGACGTGACGACTTCGCGTATTCCCAAAAACGCCGTGATCTGCAATGTCTACACCAAGGCCGAGAGCCACATGCTCGAGGTACCTAAGGGCAAGGTCGCCGTTTCGGTGGCGGTCGATGCCGAGCACTCGGTCGGCGGTGCTGCGGGCGTGGGCAGCTACGTGGACGTGTACGTGCAAAAAGACGGCGTAACCGATCGGCTGTGCGGCGCGTACGTGATCGATACCAGTGAGGATTCCGGTTCCACGCGCGAGGGCAAGATCGAATGGGTGACGCTGGCGGCTGACCCCGAAGACGTCAAGGAACTGCTGGGAGCCTCGGGCAAGGGAACGGTCAGCTTGACGATTCCCGCCACGGCGCGCGGCAAAAAGAGCGGAGGCGACGAGTGATGAAGGCGATCTGGCTTGCGTGCTGCGCGTGCGGCGATTACGGGCTGTTGCAGCGGGAAGTCGAGGGCCGTGATGTGGGTGCACAGGTGCTTCGCGTGGGTGACCTGGACGGGCTGGTTTCCATGGCGCGGGCGTTTCCGTCGCGCCGCGGGGCTGCCATCATCGCGGCGTCTCTGTTTGATACCGAAGATGTGCGCAAGACTGTTGCGCGCCTGACGGCCGAAGGCCGCGTGAGTCGCGTGGTCGTGTTGATAGAAGCGCTCGATCCGTCGGATATCGAGGGGCTGTTTCGCGCGGGGGCGACCGAGGTCATCGCTGCGCACAGTATATGCGGCAACGGGCGTGCGGGCGAGGGAGCGGTTGATTCCGATCGGCGCATGACGATTGAGCCCGATGCTTTTGTTGATAGGGAACCCGGGGCGCCTCGCGCTACAAGAGGCCCGCGTGTTGATGATTATGGAAAAGCGGAAGCCGAGCATGGTCGGCGCCCCCGGAACCCCCTTGTATGCGATGACGCTGGAGGGCCGGCGCAGCATGCTGGCGACTCCCCGGCTGTAGATATGGGATACGTGCACGGCGTGAATCTGGTGGATGAACTCGACGAAGTTGAGGGCTTTGCCGGGTGCGGCGAGTTGTCGCTAATGCAGCATGAGCAGATTGCGCAGAACGAGCCTGCCTCGCAGACCGAACAAGCTGCCATGCCGGCTTGGACGCAGCGTGTGGTTGCGGCGGGGGAGACGGGGGCGCTGCCACCGACGCCCGCCCCGCCGCCTCCGATGCCGCCGGCAGACGCTGCCGCTCCGCCGCATCGAGCTCCGGTCATCTGCGCTATTTCGGGTTCGGGCGGTTGCGGCAAGTCGACGATCGTTGCCACCATGGCACACACATCGTCGCTGTTGGGCTTGCGTGCCGCCGTGCTCGACCTGGACCTGATGTTTGGAAACCTTTACGACTTGTTAGGCGTCGATGCTCCGCGCGATATGGCGGCACTTATCGAGCCGTCGGCGGCGGGCACGCTCACCGAGCCGGATATCGTAGCCACATCGATGCGCGTGGCGCCGGGCGTTACGCTCTGGGGTCCCGTCGCGGCGCCCGAGCAAGCTGAGCTCATGGCGCGTCCGGTGGAGCTACTGCTTGATGTTCTGCGTCGTGAATCCGACGTGGTCTTTATCGATACCTCGGTCTTTTGGGGCGACGCCGTGGCGGCTGCGGTGGCGGCGAGCGACCGTTGCCTGGTCGTTGGCGATGCGGCGGTGTCGTCCGCGACATCGGCGTCGCGCGTCATCGAACTGGCAAGTCGAGTAGGTGTGCCGCGCACGCGCATGAGCGCCGTGTTCAACCGGTTCGGTGCGCGCGGGGCAGACGAGGACGTCGCCATGCGCTTTGAGATTGCCTGTGCGTTGAGCTCCAAGATTCGTATCGCCGATGGCGGGCAGGATCTCGCCGCGCTCATGGCGTTTGGGCGCGCTGACGAGGCGGTGGGGCAGACCAGTGCTTTTGCGACTAGCATGCGCGAGGCCACGCGCGAGATGCTCGTGGAACTGGGGTGCGCCGTCGGCCCTTGGGGCGATATGGTCGCCGACCGTGCAACGCGTACCGAACGCCCGCGTATCCGCCTTCCCTGGTTGCGCGAGGGTGATCAGCGATGAGCCTGCAAACGAGGATTAAGGCTGCCGGCGCTGCAGCGGCGGCAGCGCCTGTAGATGCGGGGCGTCGCCGCGCGGTGAAACGACGCACCAAGCGCGCCGTGATGGACCGCATGGGTTACGACGAAGTGGCGCGTATCAGCGCCTATATCGACCCGGCACTTGCCCGCTCGGAATTGCGTCCTGCGGTGGAGGCGGCGCTCAATGTTGAGGAGCCGACCGATCTCGCGACGCCCGAGCGCGAAACCATCATCGACGAGATTTTGGATGACGTGGTGGGCTTGGGGCCGTTGCAGCCGCTCATCGAGGACGACACCGTTACCGAGATCATGATCAACGGCTGCCGCTCGGCTTTCTTTGAACGCGGCGGCGTCTTGTACCCCATCGAGCATGCGTTTGAGGATGATGAACAGATCCGTGTGCTTATCGACCGCATCATCTCGCCACTTGGCCGCCGTATCGACGAGCGCAGCCCCATCGTCAACGCCCGCCTCAAAACGGGCTATCGCGTCAACGCGGTGATTCCGCCTGTGGCGATTGACGGACCGATTCTCACCATCCGAAAGTTCTCGGACCGTATCTGCTCGCTGGACGAGCTTGTGGGGCTGGGGTCGCTGCCGCTTTGGTATGCGCAGCTGCTGTCGTGCGCGGTGTCGCTGCGACAGGACCTGGCGGTTGCGGGAGGCACGGGATCTGGTAAGACCACCCTGCTCAACGCGTTGTCATGTGAGATTTCCACCGGCGAGCGCATCGTGACGATCGAGGACTCTGCCGAGCTCAAGTTTGCGCATCATCCGCACGTGGTGCGCCTAGAGGCGCGCGAGGCTTCAATTGAGGGTGAAGGCGCGGTGACGATCCGCGACCTGGTAACTAATGCCCTGCGCATGCGCCCCGACCGCATCGTGGTGGGCGAGGTGCGCGGTGCCGAGTGCTGCGACATGTTGCAGGCCATGAACACGGGCCACGACGGGTCGCTCACCACACTTCATGCGGGTTCAGAACAGGAGACCGTGGTGCGTCTGACGTTGCTTGCACGTTATGGCATCGACCTGCCGAGTGAGCTCATCGAGGAGCAGATTGCCATGGCGCTCGACGGTATCGTGATGTCCGAGCGCCACGCCGATGGCAGGCGCTTCGTCTCCTCGTATTCGGGGGTGCGACGCGCCGCATCGGGCGGCGTAGAGCTCGAGCGCTATGTGACGTTCGATGCCGCCGAGTGCACCTGGACGCTTGACCGCGAGCCGCCGTTTATCGCAGAAGGCCTGCGGTCGGGGACGCTCACACAAGAGGAGGTGGACGAATGGAGATCGCTGTGCCCCTCGTCGTAGGGGGCTTGGCAGGGCTTTCTGTCGCGACGGCGTGCGGGGCGGAACCTCGTGTGCCGCAGGTACCGCCGGCGGAGCTGGCACGTCAGGCGCTCGAGACGGTGGCAGAGAAGCTGCCGCGTGAGCTGGTGGAAAACGATCTGCTGAAAAAGATCGCCCGTTCGTGGGCATCGCTGGCTCCGGCGCATCGCCTTGGCCTCGTGATCGAGGATGCTTCGGGATGTTTGGCGTTTCTGCTGCTATCGAGCGGTGTCTGCTGCGTTTTACTAACGATGGTGTCGTTATCGCCCCTCGGATTTGCCTTGGGACTTGTTGCTCCGATTGCCGTTGGCGCCGCTCGGGATGGCTTTGAGAGCCGGCGCGAGCAACACGATGCAGAAGAGGCCATGCCCGAGGCGTTTACCGCACTTTCCATGTCGCTTGCCTCGGGACATTCGCTGGCCCAGGGCATGCGCTTTGTGGGCGCTCATGCGCAAGAGCCGGTGCATACCGAGTTTTTGCGGGTGGCGGCGGCGATCGATTGCGGCATCTCGGCGACCGACGCGCTCGATGACTTGCTCGTGCGCATCGACGCCCCCGGTCTTTCGCTTGTGACCTTGGCGCTTAAGGTGTCACAGCGCACCGGCGCTCCGCTTGCCGACTTACTGTCCGAGGCGTCGAGCATGGTGGGGGAGCGCATTGAGCTCAAGCGCCGCCTAGATGTTAAGACGTCGCAGGCCCGCATGTCTGCGCATATGGTCGCGGCGATGCCGACGGGCATGTGCGCGGTGTTGGCGCTGCTTTCGGCAGATTTTCGTCGCGGTCTTGCGACGCCTGCCGGCGCGGGCGCTGTGGTGCTGGGTCTTGCCCTCAACGCCGTTGCCCTGGTGGTTATCAGGCGCATTATGCGGGTGGAGCTATGAGCGCCCCGGTTGCAGTTTCGGCTTGCCTGTGCGCTCTGAGTGTATTTGTCGCGACGGGTTTGGATCGGGCGGATGCACGCAAGATCGCAGAGGCCTGCAAGCGCGAGGCGGTGCTGGTCGCTGCCGCGGGTCGCTCGGTGGTCGATGCTCTGACCGCGCGAATGAAGGGCGCGGTTGGAGCGGGCGGCCCGGCGCGAGTGTCGCTCGGCGAAGTGTCCGAGATGATCGATGTTGTGCGCTTGGGTCTTTCGGCCGGTCTTTCGTTTGATGCGGCGCTTGAGATTTTCTGCGCCAACCGCCGGTCAGTGCTGGCTCTTCGACTTGAGCGGGCCTGCATGGCGTGGCAGGTGGGCGTGGGCACGCGTGAGGACGAGTTGTTGGCCGCCGCGCGCGACCTGGACGTGCGAGCGCTCGAGACCTTTGCCATCACGGTGGGACAGGCGCTCGCCCTGGGTGCCCCACTTGCCGAGACACTGGCCGCTCAAAGTCGCGAGATCCGTGCGGCTCATCGCGCCGCGGTCGAGCGCGAGATCGAGCGTGCGCCCGTCAAGCTGCTGATTCCCACCGGCACACTCATCTTGCCGGCGTTGCTTCTGTCCATATTGGGCCCGCTGTTGGGAGCAGGCGGGATGATGTAGGGAGGAATACATGAACACGATGACTGACGTTGCTGGCAAGGTCTGGAGCTGGGCTGTTTGCCAGTCAATTCGCGCTCGCCAGCATGCCGGGGAGCTACTGCAGGAGGAGAGTGCGCAGGGCACCACCGAATACGCCATCTTGGTCGGCGTGCTCGTGGTGATCGCCATCATTGCCATTGTCGCATTTAAGGGCAAGGTCCAAGATCTATGGAACGCTATCAGCGAGGGCATCAACAGCCTGTAGAGGGCGAGCGCCCCATCGGGGTGCTGCTGGTGTTTGCTTGCCTGACCGTGGCGATGGCGGCGGTGCTTTGGGGGCTTAACGCCGCGCGGCAGCAGCGTCCTGGGGCCGCCTTCGATTCGGGCTCAGATTCGGCGGTGGCGTCTCAAAAAGATGAGATGCGAGATGCGGACGATTCGGATGTCGCTGTCACGGCGCAAACCTTTCTGCGGGCGCTCGACAAGCGGTCTGGCACTGCGACGGATTCGCCTGAGGGCAACGCGATTGCGGTCCGGCTTGCATGGTCCGAGGACCGACCGATGACCGAAGCGGCAGCGGATATGCTGCGTGCCTATCGCGAGGTACCCACGGCACAACTTGCTCTGAGCGGCTATCTCGATATCAAGGGCAACGTGTGGGGCGCTATCGTGCGCGACGGACGCGGCTGGGTCGATATGGTGACGGTTGCCGCGGATACTGGCGATGCTTCGTGTCGTCTGCGCGCCGTGCGCCTGGTCCCGCAAACAATAAACTCAAAGGAGGGATCGTGAAATGCATGGCGTTCTGCGTGAAGAGGTTGCCCAAGCGACTGTGGAATACGCCATCGTCACGGTGGCGCTGTTATCGATCGTGCTGGCGATTGCGGGACTTTGGCGTGCTGGCACCGATGGGCGCTTGGCGGCGCTGGTCGAGCGGGCGGCATCCCATGGCGTTGCCTCGATGTCGGTTATCGACGCCGCTGCGGGCGCTAAGGACATCGCGTTGTATTGATATCGCGTGCGAGGACCGGGCGCAGTCTACGGTCGAGGCCGCTTTTTTGCTGCCGACGTTTCTGACGCTCATCCTTCTCGCACTGCAGCCGGTGTGCCTGCTCTATACGCGCGCGGTCATGGAGTCTGCCGCCGCCGAGACCGCGCGGCTCATGACCACGACGACGGCGGAGGACGACGATCTTAAGGAGTTCACCCGCCGCCGGCTTGCCGCAGTGCCCAACGTTTCGATCTTTCATGCCGGCGGGCCGCTGTCGTGGGATATCGAGCTTGGCCGGGCCGGTGCGGGTGGCGTCTCGTCCGTGTCCGTTTCCGGCGAGGTCAAGCCGTTGCCCGTGATCGGTGCGTTTGCGCAGGCTATGGGTGGTGCCGCCGAGGGCGGCTACGTTGAGCTCAAGGTCGATGTCTCGTATCAATCGCGTCCCGAATGGCTGGAGGGAGATTATGATTCGTGGATTGCTACATGGGATTAAGCGTTTCTGGTCTAGACGCGTTTTGACGCGCCGTCCGAGCTGCCATTGCAAGCGAGGCGGCTTTATGGGTCGAGCCGGTGTCGATCTGTTTATCGAAGACGGCGCCTATACCACGCTTTCTTCTGCCGTGGTCATCCTAGTGGTGCTCACATTGTTGTTTTCGTCGACCGCGGCGATATGGAGCATGTCGCGTGCCGGGGACACCCAGGTGGCGGCCGATAGCGGCGCGCTGGCGGGTGCCAACGTAGTGTCGTCCTATCACACGGCTGCCACGGTGGTTGATGCGAGTATCTTGAGTCTGGGGCTGGCGGGGTTTGCCACGATCGGGACGGGCCTGGTCGCCATCCTCATCCCGGGTGCCGAGCCGGTTGCCGGCAATATGGTCGACACCGGGATCGAGATCATTAAAACGCGCAACAAGTTTGCCAAAAGCGCATCGGAAGGCTTACAGAAAATCGAGACGGCTCTGCCGTATCTGATCGCCGCGCGTGCCACGCAGGCGGTGTCGGCGCAGGATACCGATAGTGTGACCTATACCGGTACGGCGCTTGCCGTACCCAGGACATCCGAGTCGGACTTTGCTGCGCTCAAAGGGTCAGAGATCTCGACCGATACCATTAAAGACACATCAGATGATTTAGAGCGTGCGGCCGAGGAGCTGCGGAAGGCCTCGGAGGAGACGGCGAAGGCAAAGGAGTGCGCTTGGCTGGCGGATTGTGGTGGGTCTGACAAGGGCTCGGTCGGCAGCTGTTCTTGTATGTGGGAGCGCGCAAAAAGCCTAACGGATCTTTCCGGTGTTCAAAATCCGCATTACTCATCGAGCGTTACGTGGGAGCCTCAAGTTGCCCTTGATCGCGCGAAGGACTACTACCATTGGCGTCTGACAAATGAGAAGCCCCAGGGCTCGAGTGTCGAGATGAAGGCAGAGTCTGCGGCGCGTAAGGCGTTTTATACCTATGCGAACGCGGAGGTCGATCGGGCATATATAACCGAGAACGGAGACAGGGTTTCCTCCTATATTCCGCTGCTGCCGCGCAACTCTGATGAGGTTCGGGCGACGGAACTCTATACCGATGCGGTGTGGCCGACTAGCGTAAACGATGACAAGGCGTATCTGCATTACGGGACGACCTGCCCCAACTATAAGAAAGGGACGCCGAGCGGATTTGCTTCGGTTGCCGATTACGATGGACAGGATAAATGCAGCAAATGCCATTTTGGCGTTTTGTCGCTTGGTGCTGTTGCGGCGCCTTCAACCTCTATCGAAAACGGCTTCGAGTATCACTTTGACAAGTTCAAAAAGGCCTTGGAGGAATACGTCAAATGTCGGAACAAAGAGCTTGAGCTCATGCGTCAGACCGAGGATGAGGCCGACCGTGCGAGCAATGCGTTTGACCAGGCCATTAAAGCGCTTTCGGGCGAGCGTCCGCGTATCGCTCCGCCCGGTCGCAACGGCGTGGTTGCCTTTGCGGTTTCGGGTGCCATCTCGAGCCCCGATGAGCTCAACTCTTCGTTTAACACGGCAGTCAGGCTTGGCGATCGCGGTGCCATCTCTGCCGCGGTGCTGGCGCCCGATGAGGCGACGGCGCAAAACAACGTGCTTTCGCGATTTTTCTCGACATTGAAGGAACGCTCGGGTGGCGTTGCCGGCGTACTCGATGGCGTCATGGATGTCTGGGGACGGCTGCTTGTGGGATACGGAGACATCCAAGGTTCGGCCGACGAACTTATGGACGAGATGATTAAAGGCCTAGGAGGGGGCAGCGGCGCGTTGGGCTCCATCGCATCGTGGCTCGGCGATACCGTTTCGGCGTCCGTGGCGGCGCTGGGTTTGGAACCGTGCGACTTGCGCCTGCGAAAGCCGGTGCTGACTGATTCCGCCAACGTCATTAAGAGCCCGGGGTCTGACATTGCTGGTCTCTCTCAAGCGCAAGACAAACTGCGAAGTATTCCGTTGGGCGTGACCGATCCCAAGGCGCTTTGCGAGGCGTTGGAATATCAAGTCGAACGCACCATCAGCGGTACGGTGTTCACGCTTGCGGAGATTCCTCTGCCCGGCGGCGGCTCCATCCCGCTCACCGTCGATGTCGCCACGCTGGTTGGCGCTCTGGGCGGTGGGTCGTAATGAGTATCCGCATGCGTCTGCGCGAGGAGCGCGCCCAAGCGACGGTGGAGATAGCAGTGGTTACGCCCGTTTTGCTGGTGCTGGCACTCATCGTATACAACGTCATGATCTATGCCAGCGCTGTCGCGCGCTTCGACCGCGTGGTGCCCGACATCGTGTTGGCGCACGCCGTGGCGCCGAGCGGGGAGGGCGACGAAAGCTCTGTCGATGCCTCGGCGACGGTCCGGACTCAAATTCTGAATGCCATGGAAGGCTATGACTTGCAGATCGAAGTGTCGAGCGAGCAAGGCGCGGAGGCATCGGATGGTGGCCTGCTCTCCCTATCCGGTACGTTTAGGACCTACACCTGCACCATGCACTATGAGCCGTGGCCGACTTCTCTCAGCATCGCTGGCGTTCCGCTGGGGGCGCCGACAACGTTGTCGCACGAGCGCGCGGTGACGGTCGATCCATGGCGTCCGGGGGTGGTCATGTGACCGCGGTCTCGTCCTACATCGCCTACGCGCGGGCACTCAATAGGCTGGGCTGGACGCCGGCCGAGTTTGCGGTGGCGGAGTCGTTTGCCGTGCGCCTGCGCGGCATGCTGGGACGGTGTCCGGTTGCCGCCAACGGTCTGCCGCTCGTCATGGCATTTCCACGCTGCTCTTCGGTCCATACGTGTTTTATGGCCTATCCCATCGATATCGCCTTTATCGATGCACGTGGCTATGTCCTCGTATGCTACGAAAACGTACGTCCCTGGCGTATGTGCTCCTGCCCCGGCGCCTGGGCCGTACTAGAGCGTCCTTCAATCATTGTTTCGACCCCTGCTCTCCAACGCGTGCCGGCTTAAGAATTGGCGACAGCGGACTTTCGTCATACGAAATTGGGTAAGATGGAGGAGAAGATGCATGGATGTTGAGATCCATCCCAACGCTAAAAAGCACCTGACGGAAAAGCAGGTGCTTAGCGCTTGGCTTGCGGTTACTGAGTGCATTCGTCGCGAGCCGAAGGACGAGCCGCCGAGATGGCTTGCGATTGGATGGCTCCCAGACGGACGAAGCGTGGAGCTTGTCGCGGTCGAGCTTGTCCGTGGGGGCTTATCATTCATGCCTTGTCTCCAGTCCAGAAGAAATTTTGGCAGGAGATTGAACGGGCTCGGCAAAGGGGTCGATGATGGGCAAGACGTATACGGCCGCTAATGGTCAGGTTGTAACGGATGAAATGATTGACGCGTGGTGCGAGTCGTACGAGCGCGGAGAGTTTCCGGATGGCGAACACACCGTTGGTGGGATCGTGCATGGACGGCCCCCACTCTCAGGTGAGGGGACGGCAACGCTGTCGGTCAAGATTCCTCTGGGAATGAAGGAGGCCATTCGTCGACGGGCGGCTGCCGAGGGGATGACGCCAAGTGAGTTTGCCCGTGCGGCTCTGAGCGAAAAACTTCTTGCTGCCGGCTGATGCCTCTGACGTGCCGATTTAAAGAACCGAGGCTGTGCTCAAAAACTTTTTTGAAATTCTCGGTTGACCGGAACGCGTCCTTGGTTATACTAATTAAGCCTTGAAACAAGGCACACCTCAAATGGCTGGGTAGCTCAGTTGGTAGAGCAGAGGACTGAAAATCCTCGTGTCAGGGGTTCGATTCCCTTCCCCGCCACCTTGAATTGACTAGGACCTCTGCAAAGGGGTCCTTTTCTTTTATG
>CABSNU010000022.1 GCA_902479135.1 uncultured Collinsella sp.
CGGAAAGAAGCTGCGACGCGGGGGAGGCGACCCCAATGGCTTTCTCATATCGTCTTTGCGTTCTATAAAGAGCTGTAATACAAGAACTCGCCTTCTTTTAGCTTGTCTTACTGTTTGGCTGTATTTTGAGTCCTTCTTTTGTATTTGCGCGATAATAACTCCCATTGGCGTTAGGGAGGACTTGATGTTTACCGTTTTTGTCTTGGGCAATATTGCTTCGGGTAAGTCGACTGCCTGCCGCTATCTCGAATCTCATGGCGCCATGCTTATCGATCTGGACGAGCTTGCCAAATCGCTGTATGTGCCAGGCTCCGATATCGTCAATGCCCTCGCGGAAGAATTTGGCTGGGATATTTTGGACGAGGAGGGCGGCGTTCGCCGTAACATCCTCGCTTCTCGAGCTTTTGTTTCTCCTGATGCGGTCGCGAGGCTCAATAGCATTGTGCACCCCGTTCTCATTGAGCAGCTGTCACTGAGGATTCTTGATCCGGTTTGCTGCACGGTTTCGTCCCCCCGTTATCCCTTTGCGGTTGTCGAGGTTTCTGCCCCGACTGGTTTTGAGGATGCTTTTGGCCTGGCTGATGAAATTCTGGTCATCAGCGCCCCTTTGTCAGTTCGTCGCGAGCGCGCTATTCAACGTGGTATGGAGCCATCTGATTTCGATGCCCGTTCTGCTTGCCAGCCCGATGAGTCTGCGCTGTGCAATCTCGCTATAACGGTGATTGATAATGCCGCAGGCGATAATTCGCTCTTTGAGCAGCTTGACTCATGGCTTGCATGCCACGGGTTTATAGATACTCCGGATAAGGAGGAGGCCGATGCCTAAGGCACGTTTCTTTACGTGGTATCGCGTGGCGCCACTTGCCGTTGTGTTCGTCTTCGGCCTTATTTCGCTCGTCTACTCGTATGCTCCTGCTGTTTTCTTTAAGCCGCTGTATCCGATTGACTACGAGGCATATGTAAAGCAATCCAGTATTTCGCATAATCTGGATCCGTATCTGGTGTGCGCTGTCATTAAGTCTGAATCGAATTGGGATCCCAAGGCCGAATCGAATCAGGGTGCTCAGGGATTGATGCAGCTGATGCCCGTGACTGCTCAGGATATGATCGCCAAGGGCCTTGTCGACGGTGACGAGTATTCGGCCGACAACCTTAACGATCCGGCTACGAATATCGAGTTTGGCTGTGCGTATCTTTCGTATCTTCTAGCGTATTTTAACGGGTCGACTGACAGTGCCATTGCCGCCTATAACGCCGGTATGGGCAATGTCGACGGATGGGCGCAGCAGAACACGTCACTCCATAATGCGATTACCTTCCCTGAAACTCAGGCTTATCTGATTCGTGTCAATAATGCCTGGGTTCGCTATAAGACCCTCTATCCCGATCGGTTCGTATAGGACTATGCCTGCCGCCTGCGTATACTGCAGATATATGAGTTAGGAGTATCCATGGCGGAATTTGAAGTTGAGCGTGTTGGAGGAGAGCTCAAACGTTTTGGCGTTGAGGGCTCTGAGGTGCCATTTAAGGTTGTATCTCCTTATGAGCCTGCAGGTTCTCAGCCTAAGGCCATTGAGTCGCTTGTGCAGGGTGTGAGGGACGGAGATCGCTATCAGGTTTTGCTGGGCGTGACTGGTTCGGGCAAGACCTTCACGATGGCTAAGACTATTGAGGCCCTGGGGAAGCCGACGCTGGTCATGGCTCCCAATAAAACGCTCGCCGCTCAGCTTGCGAGCGAGCTCAAAGAGTTCTTTCCCAACAATGCTGTGGTCTACTTTGTCTCGTACTACGACTACTATCAGCCCGAGGCGTATGTGCCGCAAAGCGATACATATATCGAGAAAGACTCCTCGATTAACGAAGAGGTCGAGATGCTGCGCCATCAGGCGACCGCGTCACTGCTCTCTCGACGCGATGTGATCGTTGTCGCATCGGTCTCGTGTATCTATGGCATTGGCTCTCCTGAGGACTATGCGGGCCTGGCTCCAAACGTCGACAAGAAGGTGCCGCTCGAGCGCGATGACTTTATCCATGCACTTATCGACATTCAATATGATCGCAATGACTATGACCTGGCACGCGGCACGTTCCGCGTGCGCGGCGATGTTGTCGACGTGTATCCGCCTTATGCCGAGCATCCGTTGCGGTTTGAGTTCTTTGGCGACGAGGTCGAGCTGATTGCCGAGATCGATGAGGTCACCGGAGAGATGCTTCGTGAGTACGAGGCCATCCCCGTATGGCCGGCATCGCACTACGTGACCGAGAAGCCGAAGGTCAAGGCGGCTCTGAAATCGATCAGCGAAGAGTGCGAGAAACGCGTGGCGGAGCTCAAGGCGACCGACAAGTTGCTCGAGGCGCAGCGTCTGCAGCAGCGCACCGATTATGATCTTGAGATGCTCGAGACGATGGGCTTTTGCAACGGCATCGAGAACTACTCGCGTCATCTGGACGGTCGCAAGCCGGGTGAGCCGCCGTTTACCCTGATCGATTACTTTCCTAAGGACATGCTCTGTATCATCGACGAGAGCCATGTGACGGTGCCGCAGATCCGCGGCATGCATGAAGGCGACCGCTCGCGTAAGGTAACGCTGGTGGAACACGGTTTTCGCCTGCCCTCGGCACTCGATAACCGCCCGCTTCGTTTCGATGAGTTTGAGGCAAGGATACCCCAGTTTATCTATGTTTCGGCCACGCCGGGCGACTACGAGCTGCGGGTGAGCCAAAACGACGTGGAGCAGATTATTCGTCCGACCGGTCTGCTCGACCCCAAGATCGATGTGCGTCCGGTTCGTGGGCAGATTGACGATCTTGAGGACGAGATTCGCGAGCGCGTTGCCCGCAAGGAGCGCGTGCTGGTGACCACGCTCACCAAGCGCATGGCCGAGGACCTGACCGACCATCTGCTTGATGCCGGCATTAAGGTCAATTACATGCACTCCGATACAGCGACGATGGACCGTGTCGAGATCCTGCGAACGCTGCGCGAGGGCAAGATCGATGTTCTCGTTGGCATCAACCTGCTTCGCGAGGGCCTAGACCTTCCCGAGGTCTCACTGGTGGCAATTCTCGATGCCGATAAGGAAGGCTTCTTGCGCAACCGCCGTTCGCTGATTCAGACGATTGGCCGCGCGGCCCGTAACGCCGATGGCGAAGTCATCATGTATGCGGACGTTGTGACCGATTCGATGAAAGAGGCCATCGAGGAGACGCAGCGCCGTCGCGAGATTCAGATGGCATATAACGAAGAGCATGGCATTGTGCCCAAGACGGTGCGCAAGGCCATCAACGACATCTCAAGTTTTATTGCCGAGGCCGAAAAAACCGTGGGTTCCAAGGGGCGCTCGAAGGGCGACTCTCTTGGCCATGGCGCATTCTATACGCCCGATGAGTCGGGCGAGGGTGGCGTGCCGGAAACGGTGGCGCCCGAGCAGACACTTGCGGAGCAGTTGGAAGAACTGCCGCATGACGAGCTTGTGCGGATCGTCGAAACCATGGAAGAGGATATGCGTAACGCTTCTGCCGCCATGGACTTTGAGGAGGCGGCGCGCCTGCGCGATGCCGTCGTTCAGATTCGGGCGATGCTCGAGGGTGCGTCTGAGGACGAGACGATTGAGCGCTTACGTTCGCAGGCCCGCAAGGGTTCCACGTTCGCATCGGGCAGAAAACGCCAGGGTGCACGGTTTAAGAAATAGCGAACATGCCCCGAGTTCCCTGCGGAGCTCGGGGCATGCGTCTTTTGCGCGCTGGAATTCGTGCGTTAGAGGTCTGCGATCAGGGCTTCGGCACAACGAATGCCGTCGGTGGCGGCGCTCATGATGCCGCCGGCATATCCAGCTCCCTCACCGCAAGGGTAGAGGCCCGGGGTCGACACGGCATGGCATGTTCGGTCTCGGGTGACGGTGACCGGTGAGCTCGAGCGAGTCTCCACACCGGTAAGAACAGCATCGGAGCGGTCGTAGCCTCGTAGCTTTTTTCCGAGTAGGGGAAGTCCTAGGCGGAGCGACTCGACGATATGCTGCGGCAAGGCTTCGTCAATTGCCGTCCAGGTCACACCGAGCGGATAGGTGGGCTTTACCTTTCCGGGTGCCTTGCTGGCACGTCCTGCGAGGAAATCTCCGACGAGCTGTGCCGGTGCGTTCCAGTTGGAACCGCCCAGGCGATAGGCGGCCGCCTCGCAGGCACGCTGGAGCTCGATGCCGGCGAGCGGGTCATCGTTGGGAAGGTCCTCGGGTGTGACGTTAACGAGCAGGGCGGCATTTGCGTTGCGTCCGTCGCGGGCATTGAGACTGGCGCCGTTGACGCACAGGTGGCCCTGCTCGGAAGAGGCGGCGACAACCTGCCCGCCGGGGCACATGCAAAACGAGAACACGCTGCGGCCGTTGGGAAGATGGGCGACGAGCTTGTAAGGGGCTGCTCCGAGGGCAGGATGTCCCGCCGAGGCTCCGTATTGGACTCGGTCGATGTCGCGCTGCGGATGCTCGATGCGAACGCCCATGGCAAAGGTCTTTTGTGCGAGGGCCACGTTGTGGCCCTTAAGGAGCTCAAAAATATCGCGAGCAGAATGCCCGCAGGCGAGGATGAGGTGCTTTGTCTCGATTGGCTCACAAGCGGCGTCTTGGGACGATTGGACATCAATACCGGTGATGGCGCCAGACGCGTCGATGCGAATGTCGACGAGCTTCGTTCGATAACGGACGACACCTCCGAGCTGCTCGATGCGCTGGGATATAGCGGTGACAACCGTGGGAAGGATGTCGGAGCCAATGTGCGGCTTGGCATCCCACAGAATATCGCGGGGCGCACCCGCCTCGACGAAGGTTTCGAGGATAAGGCGATGGGCGGGATTTTTGGTTCCCGTATTGAGTTTGCCGTCCGAGAAGGTTCCCGCGCCGCCCAGGCCAAACTGGATATTGCTCTCGGGGTCGAGGATGCGCTCCTTTAGAAAGAGATCGATCGCCTGCGAGCGGCGAAATGCCGGGTCGCCGCGCTCGATGAGCAAGGGCTTAAGACCTGCTTCGGCGAGCGTAAGCGCAGCGAAAAGGCCGGCGCATCCGGCGCCGACAACGACAGGGCGTTCTTGAGGTGCGTCGGAGGCGGGGGAGGGGAATGAAGGCTCATCGTCTTCTATCGCGCGTACGCGCGAGTGGTCACGCTCGGCAACGCTGTCGACCGCTTCTCGCTCGAGGTGGGGACTAGTCAGCTCAACACGAAAGCTCAGGATAAAATGGACGTCTCGTTTTTTGCGAGCGTCGATTGACTTGCGGTGGAGCTCGATGGACTTGATCTCGGAGTCCTTGCAACGTAAGACGCGCTTGGCGACTCGCTTGCCAACAATGAGGCAGGCATTTTCATCGCCGGCTTCATCGAGCGACGCGTTGACTTGGGTGATTTCGATCATCGAGGTCTCCTTAGAGGCAAGAAAGAGGCCGTCCGGTATCCCAGACGGCCCGAATGCGTTTTTGATTATAGACTGCGCGGCTACAGGCTGCTTGCAGCGCGAATGCCCGAGATCCAGGCCCACGCAAGGTTAAAGCCTCCGCAATCGGCGTCGATGTCGAGCGCTTCACCGCAGACGTAAAGCGGGGCGTCGACAACGCTGCGCGCGCGTAGGCTGGGTGTTGAGATGCTCTCGACAGATATGCCACCACGCGTGACCTGCGCTGAGCGCTCCTCGGCTGTTCCCTCGACGAGCAACTTAAAGTGTTTGAGGATCGAGACCAGGTGGATGACATCGTTGGAGCCTGGATGGCACTGCTCGAACGCTGTGCAGACGACGCGGGAGAGTTGCGGGGCGAGCATGCCGTCGAGCCAACGGGGATCGCGGGGCGAAAAGCCGCCGAGCAGCTCAACGCGCCGGTTGAGCATATCGAGCAACTCGTCTTTGGAGAGGTCGGGGAAAACGTCGAGCAGGATCGTATCGCCGTGCTGGATACGACGAGAGAGGTTGAAGACAGCGACGCCCGAGATACCGAAGGTTCGAAACAGCACCTCACCGTCTTCGTGCCAGAGCTCATTATGATTGCGGGCGAGCGTCAAGCGGGCACGGACGCGCAGGCCATCCAACGTTTTGAGTGCCGCCCGATCGCCAACGACCGTTGCCGATACGGGGCAGAGGATGGGGCGCAGCGAAGTGAGGGGGAGGCGAAACGTATCGGCGATACCGGTGGGTTTGCCGCCCGTAGCGATAATTACGGCATGTGCCTGCAGGGCCTCGTTCTTGCGAGGGACATCGGTGAGCGCTTTCCGAAGCGAGCGGAGCTCCGATTTTCGGTCATCGTGCTTTTTTGCCTTGAGTGCCCGCGCTGGACGGTCTATTTGGAGTGCCCAGCCTTCGGAAGCTTTGTGCGCCGAGGCAACGTTGGCTCCGCAGATTAAGGTGATGCCTAGGCGGTCGCAAACGCTGAGAAGCGCGTCGCGCACCGATTCGGCGCGAAGGGAGCGCGGGTACAGCCGGCCTTCCTCGGAGGTTGTCATGATGCCCAGCGAGGAGAAGAAACCCATAAGCTCTTGTTCGGGCTGGGGGCCCATAACGGATTCGACGAATGCGGGGTGGTTATACCGCTGTGGATCAATCGATTCGTTGGAGAGGTTGCAGCGGCCGTTGCCGGTCGCAAGGAGCTTAAGGCCGCAGGCGACATCGCGCTCAACGATGCAGACGCTTTTGCCAGCGCGTGCGGCCGTAATGGCGGCGGCGAGGCCTGAAGCCCCGCCGCCGATTACCAGGACGTCATAGAAGGCGCTCGTGTTCACTTAGGCCTCGTCGGTCTCGTGCGGGGTAATGGCCTCGACGGCAGAGACTGCCTTGGGCAACATGCCATCGGGCAGTGCGGTCTCGACCTCGCCCTTATCGCAGGCCTCGGCGAGTGCCGGATTAATGGGAAGCTTGCCCAAGATGTCGAGGTTATAGCGCTCTGCGACCTCGGGGAGCTTGCTCTTGCCAAAGACCTCGATCTTCTTGCCGCAGTCGGGGCACTCAATATAGCTCATGTTCTCGACAATGCCCAGAATGGGGACGTTCATCTTCTCGGCCATGTTGACCGCCTTGGCGACGATCATCGAGACCAGATCCTGCGGGCTCGTGACGATGACGATGCCGTCGACGGGCAGCGACTGGAAGACGGTGAGCGCGACGTCGCCTGTTCCCGGAGGCATGTCGACCAGCAGGTAGTCGATGGGGCCCCACGAGGTCTCGCTCCAGAACTGCCTAATGGCGCCTGCGATGACCGGACCGCGCCAAAGGACGGGGTCGGTCTCGTTTTGGAGCAGCAGGTTGGAGCTCATGACCTTGACGCCGTGCTCGGAGATTTCGGGCAGCATAAGGTTGCCAAGGGCATGGACGTGGCGTTCGCTCATACCGAACATCTTGGGGATAGAGGGACCGGTAATGTCGGCATCGAGGACGCCGACCTTGTGGCCGTGACGGGCAAGCTCGGTGGCGATGGCACCGGTGACAAATGACTTGCCGACACCGCCCTTGCCGGAAAGCACGGCGATGACGCGCTTGACCTCGGACAGCGTGTTCTCCTCAAATTGCGACGGCGACGTTTGTCCGCCGGCGGCCTGTGCGTGTTCGCAACCCATGTATGACTCCTTTGTATATGCTGGGGCCGGGGCCCCGCGATGTGACACGAGCGTCATTGTACCCTCGTTTGCGAGCGGGAGTCATTTGCGATGCGTTTGGGCCGAGCGTGCTTGCAATACGATGGGCCCAAACGAATGGGCGGGCTTACTGAACTTTGCTGGCGAACTCGAGGTATTGCATGCGCTGCAGCTTGTCGATCGTCGAGGCGTAGGGGCTGTCTTCCGATTCCAAGTCGTAGCGCAGCCCGTCGGCACCGAGATAGCCGGCGACATTGATGGTGGGCACATCTGACCTTGTCGCAAGCAGGGCCTTTTGGTAATTGGTGAGCGGGGCGCCGATCTTATTAAGGGTAATGGCTGCAATCTCGTTTGCCCCGACGGTGTCGTAGACGTTGAGCTCGGTATTGCCGGCGATCTCATAGTTAGCCCAGACGAGATATGTCGACTGATAGATACGGAAAGCGTGGCTTGCCGTATCTTCCTGAGGGTACAGCTCGTCGTTGAGAGTCGTTGCGGCGCTCGGCTGATGGTCGCCAAAAAAGACAAGAACAACCGGTCTGCCGATATTGCGGAGCTCGTTGATAAAGTACTCGAGGTCCCGGTCGGATGCGTTGATGCAGGTGAGATAGGTGTTGAGCGCGCTGTTGGCACCCTCACTGGCTCCCTCGACCCAATAGTTTGTCAGCTCTTCGGCGGGAACGGTGCCATAGTCGTAGCCGCCGTGATTTTGCATCGTGACGTCAAAGATGAACTGCGGGGCTTCGTCGGTTCTAAGCAGGTCGAGTATCTTGTCGTAGGTGGCGTAGTCGCATACGCCGGCATGGTAATAGGGCGCACCTTCGAAATCGCCGATTGAAAGAAAGTCTCCAAAGCCCAGCTGCTGATAGATTTTATCGCGATGGTAGTTGACGGGGTTTTGCGGGTGCATAGCGGTAGCGGTATACCCAAGCTCTTTAAGGTCCTTTGCCAGGCTGTTGACGCCATTCATCTGATACAGCTGATAGGGGATTTTGCCTAATCCGACAAAGGCCGTTGTCGCTCCGGTCAAAAATTCGAATTCGGAGTTCGCCGTTCCGCCACCGGCGACCGAAGCGAGCATGGTGCCGCGAACAAGTGTGTCGGGAAGCGAGTTGTAGAATGCGGGGCCGGTGTACCCGGCCGTCTGGAGCTGCTCAAAGCACGAAAGGTCGCTAAAACTCTCGTTCATGACGGCAACAATCGTCGGCTTGATTTCATTGAACTGGGCAACGGCCGCCGCGCGCTGTTCGCTCGAGCCATATGTGCTGTCGTAGACGGCGGCGAGCTCCTGCTCGATGCTCTGCGCCTCATCGGGCGTATAGTCTTTGGGCTTCTCAATGGGCAACTCGTTGACCATTTCGGTGAACGAAGTGATAAAACCCTGAGACGCATACGTGGTGATGGGCTGCCAACGGTCAAATCCAAAATCCAGCGCCTGCTCCAAGTCGATGTTGGAAAAGCCTGAGAGCCCCACAACGGTCACTAGCAGAAAAGCACAGAGGTTAGCGGCGATAGCGGGGAAGACATGGGTGGGCGTACGGAGCTTTCGCGGTCGGATGAGCGAAAGAAGCCCCAGGGAAATCTCCAGCAGGGCGAGAGAGGTTACGATTCCGGCGGTAAAGGTAAACTCGTATCCCTCGCTCACTTCCATTGCGGTGCCAAGGGCCAAGATATCGCTTGGCAGGATGGCTTCGCCTTTAAACGTTATGACGAAGTGCTCGGCAATGCCAAGGATGCAACAGACGACGGGCACGAGGGCCATGACGCCTCCATGACGCTGTCCCAGCAAATAAAGGGAGAGCAGAACCGTCGCGAGCAGCCCGACGGAAAACCCGAACGAGTTGGCGGGAATGCGATAGAACGTTTCGTTGCAGGCAATTTCGAGTGAAACGAACGAGAGCGCTGAAACAGCGGCGATGACAAGGATGTCACGGCAAATACAGGCAACCGTTCCCGTCGTAAGGTCGGTTTGGTCGATAAGTCCCGAAACCAAGGGCTCGACAAGAAGCATGACGGCGGCAGCACCGAGCGCCGAATAAGAAAGGACCCATAGGGAGCTGCCCTCATTTACGAGCAATTGATTCGTAACCCATGCAGCTACCACGCCGAGCGGGATGAGGAGCGTCGCGCACCAAAAGACGCGGGCAATGGGTGGCTTTTCGTTGCGTTTGATTGAAAAATACACGCGCACGACGACGGCGGCCACGATAAGGACGGCGATGAATATGGGCAGATTGGCCATGTCGCTCGAAGTGATTTCAAGGGGGATATCTTCGGTCATGGACGTTCCTCTGGTACAGCAAATTAAGTTCAGTATTAGATTACTGTAACCTTTCCACGGCATTTCGAGAAACAAAGCGCCCGATACGCAAAGCTAAAGGTCTGCGAATCTTGTATTACGAACATCTGTGCGCGTCGAGTGCGCTAAACTCATCGGCAGTATGATTCGATGCAATAGGAGGCAAGGAGCTTCCATGTCTGATTCTTCTATCGTTATTCGCGGCGCTCGTGAGCACAACCTCCGTGATATCGATGTTTCCATTCCGCGTGACCAACTCGTGGTCATTACCGGTCTTTCTGGCTCGGGCAAGAGTTCGCTGGCATTCGACACTATCTATGCCGAGGGCCAGCGTCGATACGTCGAGAGCCTTTCGAGTTATGCGCGCCAGTTCTTGGGCCAGATGGACAAACCCGACTTGGATTCAATCGACGGCCTTTCGCCGGCTGTCTCAATTGATCAAAAGACGACATCCAAGAACCCGCGCTCGACGGTTGGCACCGTAACCGAGATTTATGACTATCTGCGCCTGCTGTTCGCCCGTGTGGGCACCCCGCACTGTCCCGAATGCGGCCGTGTCATTGAGCGTCAGACGACCGATCAGGTTGCCGACAAGGTCTTGGCGGCGGGGGAGGGCCGCCGCGCGTTTGTGCTGGCACCGGTGGTACGCGGGCGAAAAGGCGAGTACACCAAACTGTTTGAGGACCTTCGCGCCGAGGGCTTTAGCCGCGTGCGTGTCGACGGTGAAGTGCGCTCGCTCGACGATCCGATCGATCTGGACAAGAAGTTCAAGCACGATATCGAGGTCGTGGTCGATCGCATCGTGATTCGCGAGAACTCGCTGGGCCGTATCGCCGAGTCCGTTGAACAGGCGACTGCGCTGGCGCACGGCAATGTGAACGTATACTTGCTGCCCGACCGCGATGCTCCCGAGGGGACCGAAGGCGAGTTGCTGGAGTATTCGCTGGCGTTAGCGTGCCCGGAGCATGGACACTCCATCGATGACCTGCAGCCGCGCGATTTCTCGTTCAACGCGCCCTATGGCGCGTGCCCCGAGTGCGATGGCCTGGGTTTTAAGAAGACGGTCGATGCCGAGGCCCTAATCGAAGACCCCTCGAAGTCGATCGCCGACGGGGTCTTTGGCAGCCTGTTTGGCAACTCTAACTACTATCCGCAGATTTTCGCTGCGGTTTGTAAGCACTTCAAGGTGAGCGTCGATACGCCGTGGGAGGATCTGCCTCCGCGGGTGCGTCGCGCGTTTTTAGACGGCATGGGCGACCAGAAGATTTCGGTCGACTATCAAAAGCTCGATGGGCGCCGCAGCCAGTGGGACACCAAGTTCTCGGGCGTGCGCAATATCCTGTACGAGCGCTATACCGAGACGACGAATGAGAACACCAAGGCGCGCTTGGAGAAGTACATCCGCGAGGAGCCGTGCTCGAGTTGCCATGGTGCTCGTCTGCGCCCCGAGATGCTCGCCGTTACCATAGGCGGTAAGTCCATTTACGAGGTCTGCTGCCTATCGTGTCGCGAGTCGCTCGAGTTTTTTGAGGGCTTGGAGCTTACCGAGCGCCAACAATTTATCGGCGGGCGCATCGTTAAGGAAATCCTGGAGCGCCTGCGCTTTCTGGTCGATGTCGGACTCGACTATCTGACCCTCGACCGTGCCTCGGCGACGCTTTCCGGAGGCGAGGCCCAGCGTATTCGACTGGCAACGCAGATCGGCGCGGGTCTCATGGGCGTGCTCTATATTCTGGACGAGCCATCGATCGGCCTCCATCAGCGCGATAACGAGCGCCTGATCAAGACGCTTGAGCGCCTACGCGATATCGGCAATACCGTCATCGTCGTCGAGCATGATGAGGATACGATTCGTGCTGCCGACTATGTGATCGACATGGGCCCCGGCGCGGGCGTGAACGGCGGACACGTGGTCGCCGCGGGAACGCCTGCCGATATCATGGCGTGCCCCGATTCGATGACGGGTGCCTACCTGACCGGCAAGCGAATGATTCGGGTTCCCGATGAACGCCGCAAGCCCGGTCGCGGCTGCCTTAAGATCACGGGCGCCCGCGCCAACAACCTCAAAAACGTTACCGCCAAGATCGAGTTTGGTACGCTTACGGTTGTTACCGGCGTGTCGGGATCGGGCAAGAGCTCCCTGGTTACCGACACCATTGCGCCTGCCCTTACGAATGCCATTCACCGTTCGACGCGCCCTGTGGGCCCGTACAAAAAGCTCGAGGGTATCGAGTGCATCGATAAGGTGATCGACATTGACCAGTCGCCGATCGGCCGTACACCGCGTTCCAACCCTGCTACGTACATTGGCCTGTGGGATGATCTTCGCGCGCTGTTTGCGAGTACGCCGGAGTCGAAGGCGCGTGGCTACTCGCCGGGACGTTTCTCCTTTAACGTGAGCGGCGGTCGCTGCGAAGCATGCAAGGGCGACGGACAAATTAAGATCGAGATGCACTTCCTTCCCGATATCTATGTCCCCTGTGAGGTCTGCGGCGGCAAACGCTATAACCGCGAGACGCTTGAGGTCACCTACCGTGGTAAGACCATCTCGGACGTGCTCGACATGAGCGTCACCGAGGCACTGGCCTTCTTTGGGAATATCCCGCAGATTAAGCGCAAGCTCCAGACGCTGTACGATGTAGGCTTGGGCTACGTGAGCCTGGGCCAGCCCGCCACGACGCTCTCGGGCGGCGAGGCGCAGCGTGTGAAGCTCGCCAAGGAGCTTCATCGACGCCAGACGGGCAAGACGTTCTATATTTTGGACGAGCCGACGACCGGCCTTCATTTTGAGGACGTCCGCCAGCTGCTCGATGTGCTGCAGCGCTTGGTCGATGCGGGCAACACGGTGCTGGTGATTGAGCACAACCTTGATGTCATCAAGGTTGCCGACCGCCTGATCGATATGGGTCCCGAAGGCGGTAACGGCGGCGGAACCGTCGTGGTTTCGGGCACACCGGAGCAGGTTGCGGACTGTCCGCAGAGTTATACGGGCAAGTTTTTGGCGCCGTTGCTCAGGCGTGACCGGGAGCGTCAGGCTCAACTTGATGCTCAATAAATAGACGATTCAGTTTATGGGCGCCATCGACTCCTTGTGATTCGATGGCGCTTGCTGTGCCGAAGTGACGTATGCAGCCGAATTGGACATATACTTAATCCTTGCGTCCGAATGCGAGGGAAAGGATATGTCATGGCAAAGGCTGTAAAGACGCCAAAAACCAATGCGATGCGCGAGCTGGAAAGCGCCGGCATTTCCTATGTTCTACATACGTACGAAGACGATGGTGATGAGTCGGTGGGCCTGGGGGTCGCGATTTCGGAGCAGCTTGGCGAGGAGCCCGGTCAAGGATTTAAGACTTTGGTCTGTGTGACACCGTCCAACGACTATGTCGTGTGCTGCATCCCTGTTGCCGACGAGCTCGATCTAAAGTCCGCCGCGCGTGCCGCGGGGGAGAAGTCCTTGGCCATGATGCATGTGAAGGATTTGCTTGCGGCGACTGGCTACGTTCGCGGCGGCTGCAGCCCGGTCGGTATGAAAAAACGCTACCGGACGCTCATTGATGAGACATGTGTCCTTTGGGATACCATTTTTATTTCGGGAGGCAAGCGTGGTTATCAGCTCGAGCTTGCACCTGATGATTTAATTGCATTTTGCGGGGCGACAGTTGCCGCGATTACGAGAGAGGACTGAGCGATGCCGCAGGAAGAATTGAAGCGCGGAGCTCATTTTGCAGAAGAATCTGCGCCTCAGACACCCTCATCCGAAGCTTCTGCGTCGCGAGATGACACTGACGACATGGGCTCGTCGGACTACTCCACGGTTGGTCGTTCCGCCGGGCTTATGACCATCCTGACCATCGTGTCTCGCGTCACCGGTTTTATCCGCACGTGGGCAATGGCGGCCGCTATCGGCATGTCGCTGCTCTCGTCTTCCTATCAGGTCGCCAACAACCTGCCCAATATGCTCTACGAACTCGTGATGGGCGGCATGCTCGTGACGGCGTTTTTGCCCGTGTACATGGGCGTGAGGCGTGAGCAGGGTCGCGAGGCCTCTAACGAGTACGTGGGCAACCTGCTCGGTATTCTGCTATTGGTGCTGGGTGGCATTTCGTTGCTGGGGACCGTGTTCGCCCCGGGCTTTATCTGGACACAATCGTTCCTTTCGGGTGACGGCGGCAGCATGGATACCGCTGCGTTCATGTTCCGTTTCTTTGCCATCCAGATTCTGTTTTATGGTTTGGGCTCGGTGTTTTCGGGCGTTCTCAACGCACACCGCGACTACTTCTGGTCGACGTTTGCCCCGGTCCTCAACAATGTGATCGTCATTGCGAGCTTTATGGGCTTTGCGCCCGTGTCCGCACAGTTTGGCGAACGTGCCGGCATCATCTTGATTGCGGCCGGTACGACCCTCGGTGTCTTTGTTCAGATGGCATGTCAGATCCCCGCGCTTGGCAAGCACGGCGTGCACCCCCATATCCATATCGACTTTAAGGACCCCGCACTGCGCCAGACGATTGCGCTCGGTATCCCGACGCTGCTCGCCACGGTGTGCATGTTTGTCTCGACTTCTATCACCAACGCTGCTGCGCTGGTGGTCCAGCCCGAGACCGGTCCTTCCGTCATCGCCTATGCGCGCCTGTGGTACACGCTGCCCTACGCGCTGATTGCCGCTTCGCTTTCGACGGCGCTCTATACCGAGCTCTCTCACGACGCACAGGAGAAGGATTACGACAGCGTCCGCACGGGCATTTCGCGTGGCGTCGCCCAGATGCTGTTCTTCCTGATTCCATTCGCGCTGTACCTGATTGTCTTCGCGCGTCCGCTCAACATGATCTACTGCGCTGGCAAGTTCGATGAGTCCGGCGTGGCGCTGGTGTCGGAGTTCCTTATCTACCTGGCACTTTCCCTGCCGCTCTACGGCGTGGTCGTGCTGATGCAGAAGAGCTTCTCTGCCTTGCTCGACATGAAGCCCTATAGCCGCTATTGTCTGTATTCCGCCATCGGCCAGGCCGGCTCGGTTCTGCTGTTTGGCGTTGTGCTGGGCTTCGGTATGCCGGCAATCGCGCTTTCGTATGTCGTCGACTACGTGATCTTGGTCGGTTGCTCGCTGTGGTGGCTGCGTCGTCGTCTGCGTGGTCTTCAGGTTAAATCTATCCTGCATGGCGGTTTCTTTGGCCTTTTGCTCGGTGGCCTGGGTGCTGCCGCAGGCGCCGGCGTCATGTGGGCGCTTGAGCACTTTGTCGGGGCACTTGGCGGCTCGATTCTGATTACTCTTGGCTACGTTTGCGTTGCGGGTGTCGTCTCGCTTGCTGTTACCTTTGGCCTTGCCGTCGTCCTTAAGATGCCCGAGGTCTCGGCGCTGATTCGTCGCAAGTAGGTGCGCGTGGCCGGTCACGACAACATTCCAACGCTTGCCGAGCAGGTTTCGCGCGTTCCCACGCAGCCCGGCTGCTACCTTTGGAAAGACGCCAAGGGCGATGCCATCTACGTGGGCAAGGCGAAAAACCTGCGCGCCCGTATGCGTCAGTACGTGACGCTGCAGGACGAGCGCCAGAAGATCCCGCTGATGATGCAGCTGGTGGCGAGCTTTGACTATATCGTGGTGGAGACCGAGCACGAGGCGTTGGTGCTCGAGCGCAATTTGATTGGTCAGTACCATCCGTACTTTAACGTCGACCTCAAGGATGACAAGAGCTACCCCTTTATCGCCATTACAAAGGGCGACCTGTATCCCGCTATCAAATACACGCGTGAGCGTCATAAGCCGGGAACGCGCTATTTTGGACCTTATACCGATAGCCGCGCGGCACGTGAGACGATAGATACGCTGCGCAAGGTTATCCCCATCTGCTCCGCATCCTGTGCGGAGTGGCGTCGTTGTCGCCGTATCGTCGAGTCCCACAAGGGCGAGGAAGACATCGTCAATATGATTTGCGCGCAAAACGGGCGCCCCTGCTTTGACTACCATGTCGGGCGCGGCCCGGGTGCGTGTGTCGGCGCGATTTCCCCGGCAGACTATGCCAAGAACGTCAAGCGTGTCGAGCGCTTTTTGTCGGGCCATCGCAAGGATGTCGTCGATGAGCTGACCTCCGAGATGACGGATGCCGCTGAGGCGCTCGACTTTGAGCGCGCGGCACGCGTCAAACGTCGTTTGGAGGTCATCAGGGGTCTGGACGATCGTCAGCAAGTCGTTTTTCCCTCCAGTGTCGATATAGATGTCATCGGTTTCTATCGCGAGGAGACCATCTCCGCCGCTTGCGTCTTCGTCGTTCGCGAGGGCCGAACAGTTCGCACCTGCGAGTTCATTCTCGACAAGGGTCTTGATGTTGACGAGGAAGAGCTCCAGTCGGGCTTTCTTAAGCGCTATTACGACGAGACGGCTGATATTCCAGCTGAGGTCAACCTTTCCGTCGAGCTTGAGGATGCGGAAGCGCTGGGGGAGTGGCTTGCGGGCAAGCGTGAGCGTTCCTGCCATCTCCATAGGCCGCAGCGTGGCGAAAAGCACCGTCTGCTCGATATGGCATCCAAAAATGCGCGCCATGCCCTCATGCGCTACATGATGCGAACGGGGTACGCTGACGACCGCACCAATCAAGCGCTCCTGGAGCTCGAAAGTGCGTTGGCGCTGCCATCGCCGCCGTTGCGTATCGAGTGCTTCGATATCTCTACACTGCATGGCACCTTTACGGTCGCCTCGATGGTGGTGTTTACCAACGGGCGCGCCGACAAGAGTCAGTATCGTCGTTTTAAAATTCAGGCCGAATTGGACGAGGCAAACGACTTCGTGTCGATGTCCGAGGTTTTGGGACGACGTTATGCTCCCGAGCGCATGGCCGACGAGCGCTTTGGCTCGCGCCCCGATTTGCTCGTTGTCGATGGCGGTAAGCCGCAATTGACCGCTGCGATCAAGCAACTTGAGGCTCTTGGGCTCGATATACCAGTTTGTGGCTTGGCAAAGGCCGATGAGGAGGTTTTCGTGCCTTGGGACGAGACTCCCATCGTGCTGCCGACCGGGTCCGCGTCGCTCTATCTAATTAAACAGGTGCGCGATGAATCGCACCGTTTTGCCATCACGTTCCATCGCGAATTGCGTGATAAAGCCATGACGGTTTCGGTACTCGATGACGTTCCAGGCGTGGGACCCACCAGAAAACGTGCCCTTATGCGCCATTTTGGCTCGATGAAGCGTTTGCGCGCGGCGAGCGAGCAAGAGATCGCGGAAGTTCGAGGCATTCCTGCCGATGTCGCCAAAGCGGTTCACGAGGCGCTCGTTGCATGGAATGCCGAGCGCGCCGAGGCGGCGGCAAAGCAATCCGAAAACTAAACACGCCTCTAAACAACTGATATACATGATTGCGTGATTTTCAATCATTTATTTCACGGCGATTACCAGCCGATTTCGGGTTTAATTAACGCTAAAACGTTTGACTAGCCATGGTGAACAACCCTGCTATCCTGCGGGTTGACGAAGACTGATATCTCACCTCGTCGATACATACTGTCTGGCGAATCGTTTGTCAATGAATTCGGTGAACGGTAGCAAATACCGTTCAAGCGTATGTATGTATCGGTCGCCGAGCGCGGCACCTCAGTTGGGTTCGTCGGTAGGTAAGGTATATATCGTCCGCAAGTTGCGCGGGGGCACGTCTAGGCGCTCCCGGGTAAGATTCTCTATTGATAGGAGAAGACATGGCCATCATCAACAAGGGTATGTCCAGGCGTTCGTTCCTCGGCCTCACCGGCAGCGTCGCTGCTGTCGCAGGGCTTGGTCTCACCGGCTGCGGTGGCAGCTCTAGCGACGAGGGTTCCGCTTCCGGTTCCACCGATTCCGCCAACCGTGGCGGCGGCGTGATCACCGCTGGTTCCGCTTACGCTCCGTCCAGCTTCGATCCCGCCAGCACCGGCTCCGCTGTGGGCCTGGGTGCTAACTGGCACGTCGTCGAGGGCCTCTACGGCATCGATTACCACGACTACAGCACCTTCAAAGAGCTCGCCACCGACGATCCCAAGTCTGTGGACGACACCACTTTCGAGGTCACCATCCGCAAGGGCGCCAAGTTCTCCGATGGCACCGAGGTCACCGCTGACGATGTCGTTGCCTCCTACACCGCTTGCGCCGCTTCCGCTACCTATGCTCCGTTCTTCCAGCCCTTCGAGTCCATCGAGGCCAAGGACGCCAGCACCGTGACGGTCAAGACCAAGGTCCCCAACTTCTCCCTGCTCAAGGATCGTCTGGCCATCGTCCGCGTTACCCCGGCCACCCAGACCGAGGAGGATCGCGCCAAGCAGCCGATCGGCTCCGGCCCCTGGATGTACGACTCTATCTCCGATACCGAGATCACCCTGGTTCCCAACCCCGAGTACAACGGTGAGTATGCTGCCGAGGATAAGAAGATCCAGTACAGCATCCTGACCGACCCCACCGCTCGCGTTACCGCTCAGCAGGAGGGCTCCACGCTCGTTATGGAGCTCGTTACCGCTGACGCCGTCGACCAGCTCGAGAGCGCCGGCTGCAAGATCGATAACGTTCAGGGTTTCGGCACCCGCTTCATCATGTTCAACGTCGCCAAGGAGCCTTGGAACAACGTCAAGGTCCGTCAGGCTGTCATGTATGCGCTCGACACCGAGAAGATGGTCAGCAACACCTTCGCCGGCCTTGCCACCGCTGCCAGCTGCTACCTGCCCAAGAGCTTCACCAACTATCATGAGGCTTCCACGGTGTACAAGACCGACGCCAAGAAGGCTAAGAAGCTCATCGAGGAGTCTGGCATCACCCCGGGTGCCATCACCCTGCGCACCACCGACAACGAGCAGATTAAGGGCATGGCCGCCCAGGTCAAGAATGACCTCGACGCTCTCGGCTTCGATGTGACCATCCAGACCGATACCTCGCCGGCCACCTACGCTGCCATCGACGGCGGCGAGGCCTACGATATCCTCCTTGCCCCTGGCGATCCTTCCTGCTTCGGCGCCGACCCCGACCTGCTGCTCAACTGGTGGTACGGCGACAACGTCTGGATGCAGACCCGTTGCCCGTGGAAGGAGTCCGCTGAGTGGCAGAAGCTCCACGGTCTCATGGACGAGGCTCTTGCCGCTGAGGGCGATGAGCAGCAGAAGAAGTGGAACGAGTGCTTCGACATCATTGCCGACAACGCCGTTCTGTACCCCGTTGTCCACGTCAAGACCGTCTCCGCTTCCTGGGACGATCCGTCCACTGCGCCCAACGGCGAGGCCCTCGATGGCTTCAAGGGCATCGGTACGACGAGCATGTCCTTCAGGGGCGTTGCGACCGTCAAGGCGTAAGACTCGCTTGAGTCTGTATGCAGGATGTCGGTCGTTGGGACCGTATCCTCATAGTTGAAACAAAGACCCGGGCGACCTCGATGTCGCTCGGGTCTTGTAATGAGTATCCGTACTCATATACCAGTTGGTCCTACCGACAAAAGAAAGGGGAGAGAACGTGAACAACTTGCTACGTTTGATTGGAAGGCGTCTTGTGGCGCTGCCGATCATGGCATTGGGCGTCACCGTCCTGGTGTTCTTCCTTATGTCGTTCTCCAAGACCGACCCCGCCTACACGGCGTTGGGTGACGGTGCCTCGCCCGAGGCGGTTGCCGAGTACCATGAGAAGTATGGTCTGGACGACCCCTGGCCTGTGCGCTACGTGCGCTATATGGGCGATTTGATCCATGGTGACATGGGCACCTATGGTGCTGCTCGCAACTCCGTTGCCAAGCGCATCTCCACGGCCCTGCCCGTCACGATGCAGCTGACCTTCATCGGCCTTGCCATCGGTGCGGTCGTTTCGTTTTTACTCGGCGTCATCGCGGCACTGTATCGCGACAAATGGCCGGACCAAGTGATCCGCGTCTTTTCCATCGCCGGCTTGGCAACCCCGTCGTTCTGGCTTGCCGTTCTGTTGATCCTGCTGTTCTCTTCCTACCTTAAGGTGCTTCCGGCATCGGGTGCTCTGCCTCACTTCACCACGAATCCGGCTGGCTATCTGGGACGTATGATCATGCCCGCTATCGCCTTGGCATTTCCGCTGACGGGCCAGATGACTCGTATCGTGCGTACCGCCATGGTCGAGGAGCTCGATAAGGATTATGTCCGTATGGCTCGCGGCGCCGGCGTTCCCGAGAAGGTCGTCGTCGGCATCAACGTTCTTCGCAATGCGCTGATCACCCCGGTCACCACCCTCGGTCTTAAGATCGGTTACCTCATGGGCGGCGCCGTCGTCATCGAGGTTATCTTCAACCTCCCCGGCATGGGCACCGCGATTCTGCAGGGCGTTCAGGGCAACGAGGCGAACCTGGTTCAGGGCGTCGTTATCGTCGTTGCTCTTGCCTTCATCATCATCAACATCGTGGTTGACATGCTCTACCTGCTCATCAACCCGCGCATCAGGACGGTGTAGATTATGGTAAAGATTCGAGAGAAGCAAACCGAGCAGCTCGAGAAGGCTGCCTCCAAGGGGCTCAAGCTCGGTGGCTGGAAGAAGATGACGCTGTCTTCTAAGATTGCCGCCGTCGTGTTGGTGCTGGTCGCCCTGACTGCGATTCTGGCGCCCCTTCTTGCCCCCTATAGCCCGGTCGAGATTTTTACGGCTCGCCAGGCTCCCGGCAACGGATTTATCTTCGGTACCGACGATAAGGGTCGCGACATTCTGTCGCGCATGCTCTACGGTGGTCGTTACTCGCTGATTATCGGCTTTGGCGCCACTGCCATGGCTCTGGTCTGCGGCTCGGTCGTGGGCGCCCTTGCGGCGGTTTCGCGCAAGGCCGTTTCCGAGACGATCATGCGTATCCTGGACATCATCATGTCCATCCCGGGCATCGCCCTCGCGGCCGTCTTCGTCTCCATCCTGGGCAACTCCGTGCCGTCGATCATCTTCGCCATCGGCTTTATGTACACTCCGCAGATTGCCCGTATCGTGCGCGCCAACATCGTGTCCGAGTACGGCGAGGACTATGTCCGCGCGGTCATCGTTTCCGGCGCCAAGGCTCCGTGGATTTTGATCAAGCATGTTCTGCGTAACTGCATCGCCCCGATCATGGTCTTCACCGTTACCCTGGTCGCCGACGCCATCATCTTCGAGGCCTCGCTGACCTTCATCGGCGCTGGTATCCAGGAGCCCACCGCTACCTGGGGCAACATCCTCGCCGACGCCCGCGGCGGCGTGCTCGCCGGCCGTTGGTGGCAGGCGCTGTTCCCGGGCCTGGCCATCATGATCACCTGCCTGGCGCTCAACATCCTCTCCGAGGGCATTACCGACGCCATGGCCGCTGCTCCCTCCGCCGCCCTGGATCCGACCGATTCCTCCAAGCGTCGCGAGGCCGACCTGCTGGTCTCCGACCCCGTTCGCGCCTACAAGGAGCAGGCCCAGTCCCTCTCCGCTCGCCTTGGCGCCCTGCGCGATGTCGAGCTCAAGCGTGACGATCGCCATGTGCCCGACGAGTCTGTCGAACCGATTCTCTCGGTCCGTGACTTCTGCATTCAGTTTGAGCATCACGGCGATATCAACGTCGTCGACCATGTCAACTTTGACGTCCGTCCTGGTCAGACCATGGGCCTGGTGGGCGAGTCCGGTTGCGGTAAGTCCATCACCACGCTGGCCATCATGGGCCTGACCGACGATGACGAGCACCTTTCCGGCGAGGTCCTCTGGGAGGGCCGCGACCTGCTCAAGATGAGCAAGAAGGAGTGGTTCGGCCTGCGCGGTACCGATATCGCTATGGTCTATCAGGACGCCCTGTCCTCGCTCAACCCCTCCATGCTCATCTCTGCCCAGATGAAGCAGCTCACCAAGCGCGGCGGCACCCGCAGTGCCGAGGAACTCCTGGAGCTCGTGGGCCTCGACCCCAAGCGTACGCTCGAGAGCTACCCGCATGAGCTTTCCGGTGGCCAGCGTCAGCGTGTCCTGATCGCTATGGCCCTTACCCGCGACCCCAAGCTGGTCATCTGCGACGAGCCCACGACCGCTCTGGACGTTACCGTCCAGAAGCAGGTCATCAAGCTGCTCAACGACCTTCAGGCCAAGCTCGGCTTTGCCATGATCTTCGTCTCGCATGACTTGGCGCTGGTCGCCGAGGTCGCCCATAACATCACGGTTATGTACGCCGGTCAGGTTATCGAGCAGGCGCCCACCAAGGAGCTGCTCACTAACCCGATCCACGAGTACACCCGCGGTCTTCTGGGCTCCGTTCTGTCCATCGAGAGCGGTTCGGGCCGTCTGCACCAGGTGCCCGGCGCCGTTCCGAGCCCGCGCGATTTCCCCAAGGGCGATCGCTTCGCGCCCCGCTCGAGCCATCCGCGCATTGGCCTGGACACCCGTCCGGTCTTCAAGCGCGTGCCCGGCACCGAGCACTTCTATTCCGAGCTCCCCGACGAGGTGCTCAAGGCAAATGGTTTGACCCCTCACGCGGAGGTGATGTAGATGAGCGAGACCGCAGTCAACGGCGTCGAGCCGATCATCTTCCTTGATGACGTCCACGTCACCTTTAGGACCCGTACCGGCTCGATTCTGCACCCCAACCTGGTTCACGCCGTCCAGGGTGTAACGATTAGGCTCATGCCCGGTCAGACGATCGGCATCGTCGGCGAGTCCGGTTGCGGTAAGTCCACCACCGCCAACGTCATGTGCGGCCTGCAGGCCCCCACGAGCGGCAAGGTCTACTTTAAGGGCAAGGACGTAACCAAGCGTACCGCCGAGGACCGTCGCCACATGGGCCGTGTCATCTCGGTCGTGTTCCAGAATCCGGCTACGGCGCTCAATCCCCGCATGGTCGTTCGCGAGCAGCTGCTCGACCCCATGCGCGTCCACAACCTGGGTACCGAGGCCGAGCAGGAGAAGCGCGTCAAGGAGCTCCTGGAGCTCACCGGTCTGCCCAGCTCCGCCGCCGAGGTTCTTCCCGGCCAGCTTTCGGGCGGCCAGCGCCAGCGCGTCGCAATTGCCCGTGCCCTGTCGTTGAACCCCGATGCCATCATCGCCGACGAGCCCACCTCGGCTCTGGACGTTTCGGTCCGCGCGCAGATTCTGAACCTGCTGACCGACCTTAAGAAGGAGCTCGGCCTGGCCATGGTGTTCATCAGCCATGACATCCAGACGGTCCGCTATATCTCTGACGACATCATCGTTATGAATGGCGGCAAGATCGTCGAGCAGGGCGAGGCCAAGCAGGTCTTCCAGCACCCTCAGGACCCCTACACCAAGATGCTGCTCGGTGCTGCGCCGTCGCTGCTGCATCCCAAGCTCGGCGAGTAGCCTCGCTTTCCCTCCCGTGCGCCCGGTTCCCTTGCCGGGCGCACCTCCGTTGCGATTTCGAAAGGTTGGGTTCACGAGCCATGCCAAGTGCTCAGGAGCTACAACAGCAATTTGGTGGGTATCGGGGCGCCATGCCCCGTCCATCAGATTTCGATCTCTTTTGGAAGGACCGCATGGCCGAGGCCGACGCCGTCGGGCTTGACTATGCGTTCGAGACGGCATCGGTCACCGATGCCGTGACCTGCCAGCTTTTCGACCTCTGGTATACCGGCATGTGTGGCGCTCGCCTGCATGCCAAGTACCTTAAACCCGTCTCGGACGAGCCCGTGCCATTGGTACTTCAGTTCCATGGGTATCCGGGTGCAAGCCGCAGCTGGTTTGAGCAGGCGTCGTTTGCGGGCATGGGCATGGCACTCATCGCCCTCGACTGCCCCGGCCAAGGAGGTCCCTCCGAGGACATTGGTGGATTTGAGGGCACAACGGTCGCGGGCCATATCGTCGCCGGTATCGACGGCGATCCGGCCAACCTCTACTATGTCCGCTTGCACCAAGATATTCGCATCCTGTGCCGCATCGTTCGCGAGCTCGAGGGCATCGATCTTGCCCGTGTGTTTGTGAACGGCGCGTCGCAGGGCGGCGGTTTGGGTATTGCGACCTGTGCACTTAACAGCGAGCTTATCAATCGCGCCGCCATCCTCTATCCCTTCCTGTCGGATTTCCGCCTGGTCTGGGATTTGGATGCCGACGACATTGCCTACGAGGGCCTGCGCTATTGGTCTCGCTGGTTTGACGAGGACTCGACTCGTATCGACGAAGCCTATGCCAAGCTGGCGTACTTCGATTCCAAGAACTTTGCCCCTATGGTCAAATGCCCCGTGCTGTTTGGCACCGGCACAGCCGATACCGTCTGTCCGCCAGCGACGCAGTTTGCGGTCTATAACAACCTGACCTGTGAAAAGCGTCATGAGTTCTTTGAAGGCTTTGGCCACGAGGAGATTCAGGATTTTGACGATCTGATCATTCCGTTTTTCTGCAAGGGAGGGGAGGCTCATGTCTAAGTGCGAGAGCAATGTCAATGAGCTGATTGTCTCCGACCTTGTGGGGATTCCCGGAACGGTCTCGTCAAGGCTCGCTGATTTCCGGGATTGGCGCGGTGATGCTTCTGCGGATGTTTCCGAATTAGAGATAGCCGCTTCGGACCTTGAGGTTTGCGGGCCGAGTATTACGGCGATCGATTTCGCCAATCCGTATGCCCGCTACTCCGAGGTTTCCTTTGAGCTTGGTGGCGATGTGGTCCACGCACGTTTGATCGAGCCTGCCGGTCGCGCCCGAGCATCCGAGCTTGTGCCGCTATGTCTGATGTTTCACGACATCGACCGACCCGTGCGGGGATGGCATCACATGACGAGGTTTGCGGCCATGGGATATGCCGTGCTTGCGCTGGACGATGAGGCGATTGGATCCAGCGAGCTGCAGCAGGGGATTGCCTCTCCTGCTTTTGTCAAGCGCGTCCGTTGGGGTTGCGCGATGGCGAAGGTGGCGCGCAATCTTGATGGCGTGGACCCCGACCGCATCTTTGCATGGGGCGAGGGCCTTGGCGGCGGAGTCGCGCTGGCGGTTTCTGCTCTGGACGAGCGGGGCCTCGCCTGCACGGCGGTTGCCAATCCAATTCCCGGTGGCCTCGAGGCGTTGTCGTCTCGGGTGCGTGGATCGGTGCTCATGGGCACATCGCTCATGGATGCCGTGAGTGATCCCAAGGGCCAGTTTGCCGTATTCAACGGTCTTGAGTGTGACCGGAGGCATATCATCTATGCCAAATACGCTCATGAGCGCATCAACGCGTTCGAAAACGAAGTCATCGACTTTTTTAACCAAACGTTCTACCCGTGTTCTTTGGCCTAGACGGCCTGGACACTGCCAACAAGAGTGGGTGGCATAGGGCCGCCCGCCAGACAACTAAGGAGATTCTTGTGGCAACTCAGAAATTCACCGGCGTTATCCCTCCCGTCGTTGTTCCCGATACCGAAGACCACCAGCTCGACGTTGCCTCCTTTGAGCGCAGCATCAACCGCATGATCGATGCCGGCGTCGATGGCCTGTTCTTCCTGGGCTCTTCGGGCGAGGTCGTTTTCTCCACCGATGAGCGTCGTCGCCAGATCATCGCCGAGGCCGTTCGTATCGTCGACCACCGCGTGCCCGTCCTGGTCGGCATCATCGATACCGAGACCGAGCGCATGATCGAGCACGGTAAGGTCGCTCAGGAGCTGGGCGCCGATGCGCTTGTCGCCACCTGCCCGTTCTATGCCCTGCAGGGCATGACCGAGGTCGAGGAGCACTTCCGCATCCTGCACGAGGAGCTCGACCTGCCCATCTTTGCCTATGACATTCCCGTCTGCGTTCACACCAAGCTCCCCTGGAAGCTCCTTGCCAAGCTCGGCGCCGAGGGCGTCCTTGCTGGCGTCAAGGATTCCTCGGGTGATGACATCTCGTTCCGCTATCTCGTTCAGGAGAACGAGAAGAACGGCCATCCGATGAGCATCCTCACCGGTCACGAGGTTGTTGTCGACGGCGCTTACCTCGGTGGCGCCGACGGTTCTGTCCCGGGCCTTGCCAACGTTGAGCCCGAGGGCTACGTGCGCCAGTGGAAGGCCGCTCAGGCCGGCGACTGGGCTACCGTCAAGGCCGAGCAGGATCGCCTCAATGAGATTTCGCACATCTGGGACGTCACCTCGGGCGTCCAGGGCTATGCCGGTGGCGTCGGCGCCTTCAAGACCGCTATGAACCTCATGGGCATCTTCGACAGCCCGACCATGCCGCGCCCGGTGAAGGCCATGACCGGCGAGAACGTCGAGGCGATTAGGAAGGTCCTTCAGGACAACGGTCTCCTGTAAAGCTTCCCAGGCACCCGACCTCGCCGTTCAACCGTGTGGCCATGACCCATTAGGTCAATGGCCACACGGTTTCTCGGCGATCTCGGACACCTGGAAAACCTTTACTGCGCTGTGACGGCTAGCCTGACGGCGCATTTCCTGTAGTTGTTTTTATCTCCGAAGGAGAGCGACATGGAGAACAAGTACGTCTGCTCTGTCGATATCGGCGGAACTAAAATTGCGACTGCCATCATGGAGTACCCGGCTGACGGTAGTGTGCCCCATCCCGTTTTTGAGGCCGAGATTCCTACCGAGGCCCAGGAGGGCGGCGAGGCCGTCTTCCAGCGTATCGAGGCGTCTATCAAGGCCGCTCTTGAGGCGAATCCCGATGTCGAGGTTCTCGGTGTCGGTATCGGTGCCGCAGGCGTTGTCGATCCCAAGACGGGCGCCATTGCTTATGCCAATGAGATCATGCCCGGCTGGTCCGGCGTTCAGTTGGGGCCGCGTCTGCGCGAGGACCTTGGTCTTCCCGTTGCCGTTGTGGGCGACGTGCAGGCTCATGCTCTGGGCGAGGCCCACTGGGGCGTCGGCAAGGGCAAGTTCTCCGTCTTGTGCCTGGGAATCGGTACGGGCATCGGTGGCGCATATGTCGAGAACGGCCGCGTGATGCAGGGCTTCCATGGTGCTGCCGGTCATATGGGCCACATCGAGTGCTCGGCTGCCGCCGGCATTCCCTGCGCCTGCGGGCGTTCCGGCCATCTTGAGTCTGTTGCTTCGGGCACCTCGATTGGCCGTATGTACGACGAACGCTTCGGTCGAGTTGACCCCAGCCGTCCTTCGGTCGGTCGCGACGTGAACGACCTGTGTCGTGCTGGCGACGCAAAGGCGACCGAGGTCATCCATGACGCCGGCTTTGCGCTGGGCGCCAGCTTGGGCTCGCTTGCCAATATTCTGGATCCAGAGGTTATCGTGCTTTCGGGCGGCGTAATTCATCAGGGTCCCGATTGGCGTTCGCAGACGTGGAAGGATTCGGTGCACGAGGGCTATGCCAGCCAGGCGCTCGATCCGCTCCAGGACACGCCGATTCTCATCGGGTCTCTGGAGGGCGATGCTCCGCTCATCGGTGCCGCCGAGCATCTTCTCGCTTCGTTAAAGTAAACGTATCTGCTGTAGGAGCCTCCCGAGACAACACGCCTCGGGAGGCTGTTCTGAGAAAGGTTGCAGCCTTATGACCGTCGATCCTTTGATTCAATCCCTGAAGGGTAAGCTCGTCGTGAGCGTTCAGGCGTATATGGGCGAGCCGCTTCGTACGCCCGAGACCATGGCTCAAATGTCTCGCGCTTGCGAACTCGGCGGCGCCGCCGCCATTCGCTGCCAGGGCCTTGCCGACATTGCCGCCATTAAGGGTCGCTGTGAGGTTCCTGTTATTGGCCTATGGAAGGATGGACACGAGGGCGTTTACATCACGCCGACGCTGCGTCACGCCCGCGCCTGCGTTGCTGCTGGTGCCGATATCGTGGCGATCGACGCCACCGATCGTCCGCGCCCCGATGGCAAGACGGTCGAGGATACCTTCCGTCCGCTGCACGAGGAGGGTGTGCTCCTGATGGCGGATTGTGCCACCATCGAGGACATTCGCCGTGCGGTTGATATGGGCTTCGACCTGGTATCTACCACGCTCTCTCACGGTGTCGCCGCCATCGATTGCACCATGGCCGATGGCCCCGACCTGCCGCTCCTGCGTCAGGCGACCGAGGAATTCCCCGGCCTTCCCATCATTTGCGAGGGTCGCGTGCATACGCCCGAGGAGGCTCGCGCCGCGATCGATGCTGGCGCCTGGGCCGTTGTCGTCGGCACCGCCATCACGCACCCCACGAGTATTACAAGTTGGTTCAAGGCTGCGCTTGAGGCGTAAGACAGGCCTCGTATCCGCTCGGGGCGGTATACTCAATAAAGGCAATTGACCGCGCGGGATCCGGGTTGCTGGGTCCCGCGCTTGTTTTCGGGAGGCAGCACATGCAAAAGGGAGATGCCATGGATGCGGCGGATCGCTCGGAGCGCATCCCCGATATCGTCATCATCACCGGAATGTCCGGATCGGGCCGCACGCAGGCCATGCACGTGTTCGAGGACATGGGCTATTTTTGCATCGATAACCTGCCTCCGCGTCTGATCGCCCAGCTTGCCGAGCTCGTCGGCATTAATACGGGCGTGGGCAGGCATCTCGCCGTCACCTGCGATTTGCGTAGCCAGGGCTTGTTCGATGAGCTGCTCGATGCGGTCGCCGCGCTCGAAGAGCGCGAGATGAGCTGCGACATCGTGTTCCTGGAGGCTTCTGACGAGGTACTGATTCGTCGCTACAGCGAAAATCGCCGCCGTCATCCCATTGCCAAGCCGGGGGAGACTACGGCCGATGCGATTCAGCGCGAGCGCCTGCAGCTGCAGGGTGTGCGCGATCGAGCCGATATGATTATCGACACGAGCCGCCTACGCACCTCTGCGCTGCGCAACAAATTGCGCATGGCGTTCTCCGAGTTGTCCGACCAGCAGCTCATGGACGTTCACGTGTTCTCGTTTGGCTTTAAGCACGGTATGCCCGTCGAGGCGGACATTATGATTGACGTTCGCTTCCTGCCCAATCCGTTCTACGATCCCGAGATGCGCACCATGACCGGTCTCGATAAGAAAGTCTCCGACTTTGTTCTGGACCATCCCAAGACGCAGGAGTTCTGGAAGGCCTGGACGCAGCTGCTCGATACGGTCATGCCCGGTTATATCGCAGAGGGCAAGCCGCAGCTTTCTATTGCCATCGGTTGCACGGGCGGTCAGCACCGCAGCGTTGCCATCGCCGAGGCCACGGCACGTTATTTGGAAGGCGCCCAGTATCACGTGAGCATTTCCCATCGCGACTTGTCGCGCGCCAACACGAAAGCATAGGCCTGCATGTCGTTTACCGCCGAGGTGCGTGACGAGCTTGCGCGCTGCGAACCCGAATGTGAATACTGCGATTTGTCGACGCTTGCCGCCCTGACGCGTGTGAGCGGTACGCTTTCGTTGGCCGGCTCCGGGCGGTATCGTTTGACGGTCGCGACCGAGACGGGAGCCGTCGCGCGCACGATGATCACGCTGACGCATCGCATTCTTAAGCTCAAAACGGAATTCACCGTTCGTAAATCGGTCTTGCATAAGGTCCGTAACTATCTCATTACCCTGCCCGATCAACCCGACCTGGACAAGGCTCTGGTGCTGCTGGGCATTCTAGACCGCAGGGGAGGGCTCGTTGCTGGTGTTCCCCGACACATCGTTGCCCGTCCCTGCTGCAGGCTTGCCTACATCCGCGGCGCGCTCATCGCGGGCGGCTTCGTGGCCGATCCACGCGGCGATTTTCATTTGGAGATCGCGGTGCAGGGCGAGCAATATGCTAAGGGGCTTTGCGACCTGTTGGGGCAGATTGGGGTCCATGCTCGTGTTAATGCACGGCGGGGGTCATATGCCGTGTACATTAAGAGCGCCGAGGAAATCGAGCATCTATTAAAGCTGATTGGTGCCAAGCGCAGCGTTGCCGAGATTGAGGAGGCGCGCGCGGTCAAGTTGGTTAAGAACGATGTGAACCGTCGCGTGAACGCCGAGCTCGCCAACCAGACCAGAAGCGCCGGTGCTGCCCAACATCAGCTTGCGCTTATCGATGAGCTCGAGCAGCGCGGCCTTCGCGATGCGCTTCCGGATGCCTTGGCGGTCTTTTGCGACCTGCGCGAGCGCTATCCCGATCTGTCGCTGCGTGATTTAGGGGAGATGGCTGACCCTCCCTTGTCGAAGTCGGCCCTCTACCATCGAGTTTTGAGGCTTGAAAAGCTCATTGAAGCAAATCGGTAGTTTAAAGTATCGACTTATATACGGATTTAGCTGCTATTTTATTCTTTAAAACGTTTTAACGTAAATTTGATTTTCAATTTCGACTATTCTCGTGAAATTCAAGTCAAAAAAAAGGTATATTAGGCGAGTGGTTAGTTTGTGGGCCTCAACGGCGGGCGCTGTAGCTTGCGGGGGCCTTACGAAAGGAGACACAATGGCAGTAAAGGTTGCTATTAACGGCTTCGGTCGCATCGGTCGTCTGGCTTTCCGTCAGATGTTCGGTCATGAGGGCTCCGAGATCGTCGCTATCAACGACCTCACCTCTCCCGATATGCTCGCTTACCTGCTGAAGTACGACTCCACGCAGGGCAACTACGCTCGCGATCACGAGGTCGTTGCTGGCGAGGATTCCATCACCGTTGACGGCAAGGAGATCAAGATCTACAAGGAGGCCGACGCCAACAACCTGCCTTGGGGCGACCTCGACGTTGACGTCGTTCTCGAGTGCACCGGCTTCTACACCAGCAAGGCTAAGGCTCAGGCCCACATCAACGCTGGCGCCAAGAAGGTCGTCATCTCCGCTCCGGCTGGCAGCGATCTGCCCACCATCGTGTACAACGTCAACCATGAGACGCTGACCGCTGAGGACAACATCATCTCCGCTGCTTCCTGCACCACCAACTGCCTCGCCCCGATGGCCAAGGGTCTGAACGACTTCGCTCCCATCGTGTCCGGCATCATGACCACCATTCACGCCTGGACTGGCGACCAGATGCCGCTCGACGGCCCGCAGCGCAAGGGCAACAAGCGTCGTAGCCGCGCCTGCGCCGTTAACATCGTCCCCAACACCACCGGTGCTGCCAAGGCTATCGGCCTGGTTCTCCCCGAGCTCAACGGTAAGCTCATCGGTGCCGCCCAGCGCGTCCCGACGCCGACCGGCTCCATCACCAACCTCTACGCTGTCGTTGACAAGAAGGTCACCGTCGACGAGGTCAACGCCGCTATGAAGGCCTACGCTGCCACCATCTCCGAGACCTTCGGCTACAACGAGGACGACATCGTCTCCACCGACATCATCGGCGAGACCCACGGCTCCATCTTCGACGCCACTCAGACCATGTGCTCTGACCTCGGCAACGGTCAGACCCTCGTTCAGGTCACCTCTTGGTACGACAACGAGAACTCCTACACCTCTCAGATGGTCCGCACCATCAAGTACTTCGAGAAGTTCGTTGCTTAATTTAGCTTTTAGCGAATAGCTCGTTGAGCGTCTAAAGAAGGGCGCGGCCTTATAGGGCTTACACCCTAGGGTCGCGCCCTTTTTATAAGAAATCGTCTGCCGTAATGGGAGGCAGACACGTACGAAAGGTAGAAGCAAACATGGCCTTTACCAAGAAGACCGTTCGCGACATCGATGTCGACGGCAAGCGCGTTCTCGTCCGCGTTGACTTCAACGTGCCTATCAAGGATGGCGTCGTTGGCGACACCACCCGTATCAAGGCTGCCCTGCCCACCATCAACTATCTCGTTGAGCACAACGCTCGCGTCATCCTCATGAGCCACCTCGGCCGTCCCGAGGGCACCGGCTTCCAGCCCGAGCTCTCCCTTGAGCCTGTCGCCAAGAAGCTCGCCGAGCTCTCTGGTCTCGACGTTGCCTTTGTCGCCGACACCTACGGCGAGAAGGCTGCTGAGGCTGTTGCCGCCGTCGAGCCGGGCAAGGTCCTCGTTCTCGAGAACGTCCGCTTCGATAAGCGTGAGAAGAAGAACGATCCCGAGATCGCCAAGAAGCTCGCTTCCTATGGTGACGTCTTCGTTCTCGATGCCTTCGGCACCGCTCACCGCGCCCAGGGTTCCGTCGTGGGCCCCGCCGCTTACCTGCCTGCCGTCGCCGGCTTCCTGCTCGAGAAGGAGGTCGACACGCTGACCGGCATCTTCGCCGAGCCCGAGCGCCCCTTCGTCGCCATCGTCGGCGGTTCCAAGGTTTCCTCCAAGATCGGCGTTCTCGATCACCTCATCGACTCTGCTGACACCCTGATCATCGGTGGCGGTATGGCCTACACCTTCTTCCTGGCTCAGGGCCTGTCCGTCGGTCAGTCCCTCAAGGAAGAGGACTGGGTCGAGCGCGCTGGCGAGATGCTCAAGAAGGCCGAGGAGAAGGGCGTCAAGATCCTGCTCCCCATCGACAACCGCGTTGCCGATCACTTTGGCGAGGACGCTGTCCCCGAGGTTGTCGCTTCCGACGCTATCCCCGACGATCGTGAGGGTATGGACATCGGCCCCAAGACCGAGGAGCTTTACGCCGAGGCCGTCAAGGGCGCCAAGACTGTGTTCTGGAATGGTCCCATGGGCGTCTTCGAGTTCGACAACTTCGCTCACGGCACCCAGGCTATCGCCGAGGCTGTCGCCGATGCCGACTGCACCTCGATCATCGGCGGTGGCGACTCTGTCGCAGCTGTCAACAAGTTCAACCTGGCCGACAAGATGAGCTGGATCTCCACCGGTGGTGGCGCTTCCATGGAGCTCGTCGAGGGTAAGGCCCTGCCCGGAGTGGAGGCGCTTCTCGATGCCTAATCGCACCCTTCTTATCGCTGGTAACTGGAAGATGAACAACGACGTCGCCGAGGCCGCCAAGCTCGCCGACGAGCTGGCTCAGGCTCTGCCCGAGGTTCCGGCCGGCGTCGAGGTGCTCGTCTGCCCTCCGACCATCGACATCACCACGGTTCATGACCGTATTCAGGCTGCCCCCATTGCCCTCGGTGCACAGAACGTGTACTGGGAGGCCAAGGGTGCCTTCACCGGTGAGTCCTCTTGCGACATGCTCAAGTCCGCTGGCTGCACCTACTGCATCATCGGTCACTCCGAGCGTCGCGACTACTTCCACGAGACCGACGAGGACCAGAACAAGAAGGCTAAGGCTCTCGTTGCCGCCGGCCTTGTTCCCGTCTTCTGCTGCGGCGAGTCCCTCGAGGTCCGCGAGGCTGGCACCTATGTCGAGCACGTCGTGAACCAGGTCAAGGCTGGCCTTGCTGGTCTTGAGATCACCTGCCCCAAGCAGGTCGTCGTCGCCTACGAGCCCATCTGGGCCATCGGCACCGGCAAGACCGCTACCGCCGAGGACGCTCAGGAGGTCTGCGGTGCTATCCGTGAGACCCTCAAGGAGATGTTCGGCGAGGAGCTCGCTAACGGCATCCGCGTGCTGTATGGCGGTTCCGCCAAGCCCGGCAACATCGCCGAGCTCGTCGCCAAGCCCGACGTTGACGGCGCCCTCGTGGGCGGCGCTTCGCTCAAGGCTGCCGACTTCGCCTCTATGGTCGTCAAGGCAGGCGAGTAGGACATATGGCACAACGTCATCTTCCTGCACTCCTGATTATCATGGATGGCTGCGGCCTTGCTCCGGCCGATGGCGAGAACGCCGTCGCCGCTGCCAAGACGCCCTTCCTTGATGGCCTGTACGAGAAGTACCCCCACACCACGCTCGGTGCTTCGGGCGAGGACGTGGGCCTTCCCGACGGCCAGATGGGTAACTCCGAGGTGGGTCACCTCAACATCGGTGCCGGCCGCATCGTGTTCCAGGAGCTTTCGCGCATCAACAATGCCATCAAGGACGGTTCCATCGCCAAGAACGAGGTTTTCGTCAAGGCTATGGACGATGTCAAGGCTGACGGTAAGACTCTCCACCTCATGGGCCTTATGAGCCCTGGCGGTGTTCATTCTCACATGAACCACGTCGAGGCTCTGGTCAAGATGGCTGCCGAGCACGGTGTCAAGACCGTTCGCGTCCACGCCTTCATGGATGGTCGCGACGTTGACCCGCAGTCCGGTGCCGGTTACATGAGTGAGTTCTGCGCTTTCCTGGCTAAGATCTCCGAGGAGACCGGTTGCGACGCTCGCGTTGCCACCGTCTCGGGCCGTTATTGGGCCATGGACCGCGATAATCGTTGGGAGCGCATCCAGCGCGCCTACGACGTCATGGTCAACGCGTCCGATGCTGATACCGACCCCGTTGCCGGTATCAAGGCCTACTACGAGAAGGACCCGCGCGGCGACGAGTTCGTCGAGCCCTTCGCTGCCCACAACGAGGGCATTCACGAGGGCGACGCGGCCATCTTCTTCAACTTCCGTCCCGACCGTGCTCGTCAGATGACCCGCGTGTTCACGGACAAGGAGTTCGACGGCTTTGAGCGCGAGCAGATCAAGCTTTCGCACTTTGTGACGATGACCGAGTATGATCCGACGTTTGACGTCGAGGTCGCCTTCCCCAAGACGTTCCCCGAGAACGTCCTGGCCGACGTTATCGCCGCCAATGGCCTGAAGCAGCTGCACACTGCCGAGACCGAGAAGTACGCCCACGTGACGTTCTTCCTCAACGGTGGCATCGAGGAGCCCAAGGAGGGCGAGGAGCGCGTGCTCGTCGCTTCCCCCAAGGTTGCTACCTACGATCTGCAGCCCGAGATGAGCGCTCCCGAGGTTACCGAGAAGCTCGTCGCCGCCATCAACGAGGATCGCGCTGATTTCTACATCGTGAACTTCGCGAACTGCGACATGGTTGGTCACACCGGTGTCTTCGACGCTGCCGTTAAGGCCGTTGAGGCTGTTGACGATGCCCTGTCCAAGGTTGTCCCGGCGATTCTCGCCAAGGGCGGCTTTGCACTGATTACCGCCGACCACGGCAACGCCGATCACATGTTTGACGTTGCTTCCGACGGCTCCAAGCATCCGTTTACGGCTCACACCACCAACCGCGTGCCGTTCATCATCGTTGATGAGAAGGCCAAGCTCACCGGTATCGAGGACGGCCGTCTTTCCGATATCGCTCCGACCATGCTCACCATGGCTGGTATTGAGCCTTCCGCCGAGATGACGGGCCGCGTGCTCGCTACCGAGGCCTAATAGAAAACAAATACCGTTTTCTAGCAAGGGGGTTGTCCACAACCGGACAACCCCCTTTTTGGTATTTCTGCCATTGGTCGATTTCCAGTCTCAGCCGAACACATTAAGCGGATAGGCCGTTCCCGCAGTT
>CABSNU010000023.1 GCA_902479135.1 uncultured Collinsella sp.
CCCTAATCTAGCAACGGTTTCCAAGTCTACTAGATTGGGGGGACGGGAGCCAAGCTGCAATACCCCCAAGGCACCCGTCTATAGTTCGCGACATTGTCTATAAACAGGCTCACCGCCCGCGAAATTAAATTCGACGTAAATCCTTTAAGCACGCGGCAAGCGGAAGAATCGTATAAGGCGGTTTTCTGCTGGCTGTCAGCCGCGGTATCCTCATGGAAACCTAATTGTCGCCGGAATTAAAGTCCCCCGGCGCGGACTCACCTTTTCTCCCCGGCGCGGGCTCGATATCTTCTCGGATATCTAATCGTCTTGGACTTTTACCTGCCCAAGCACAGCACAGCGTTTACGCGCCGCCACACGGAGCAAGGCACAAAAAGTTTTATCTAGAACGCAGGCTTTTAAAGCAACTCAAGTACAAGACAATCGAACTAAACACTTCCGATAAAACACGCCATGGGCATTAATCACATACACAACAGGCCAATAATGCCCCCTCGTATGCTGCGATATAATCAATTTCACCGAACACCAAACCTGCAACCCGAAGGGACCAACGTGTTAACAATTCACTATGGTGATATGGAAAACGTTATCTACAATACGTCGGTTTACTTCAATAACGTCTATTCGCCCCAGTGGTTTCAAGATGTCTTTGCTCAAAGGATCATCAAATCCATCGATAAGGGCACCGTGGTGGGGCCCAACGCAATCGACACTAAGATCCTCGGCATCATCCCTCCTGAGAAGCTCTCGAGCGGCACCAAAACACTGCTGCTTATGTACTTCATGCCGCAAAACGTATATAACGCCTCTAACTGTGGTGACAATTGTGCTTACTGGATTTTAAGAATCGCTGCTCAAAAGGATCTAACAATCAATCTCTATCATTTGCTGGATTTTGGAAACGGCAAATTCACGGCGACCATTGCAAACACGGGCGATGTAGTCCACACGATGTTCGACCTTGTCCCCATAGCTGGAAAATGCCTTAGGGAGAATTCCTGATGCGCGGATCATACGGGGTAGTTATTCAAAACAACCGAGTTCAGTTTAAACTGACCATCAATAGAAACCTGACTATCATTCAAGGCAACAGTGCTACAGGCAAAACGACGTTGCTCGATATGGTGGCCGCTCACGAAGAATTAGGAGCACAAAGCGGCGTAACAGTTAGTTGCAAAGTGCCCTGCAAGACAATAACTGGAAAGTATTGGCGCAGAGATCTCCAGGAGATTTCCAACAGCATCGTTTTTATTGATGAAGGCAACGCTTTTGTTCGAACAGAAGAATTTGCCCATGAAGCGAAGCATAGCTCGAACTATTTCGTAATCGTTGCCAGAGAGTCGTTACATCAACTGCCCTATAGCGTTGATGAAATTTACGGTCTAAAGAACACCAACCGGACCACGACGAAGTATCCCGTATATTCTCGTGTCTACACCTCTACATATCGCATTTACGGTGATAGTAAATTTAGAGGTGAGAGGCCAGAGCTTGTCATCGTTGAAGACTCAAATTCGGGCTACGAGTTCTTCAGTTTGCTATGCAAAAAGAGCGACATTCGGTGTATCAGCGCAGGCGGGAAATCAAATATCTGCAACTGCATTATGGACGCACCGGAAAACGAGATCCTTGTAATCGCCGACGGTGCCGCCTTTGGACCTGAAATTGCGGAAGCAACTGCGCTATTGCGCCGAAAGAACATCAAACTATTCCTGCCGGAATCGTTTGAATGGCTCGTGTTGAATTCGGGATTATTCAACAGCAAACACATTAAGGAGATGCTGCTTAATCCCGCTGAACACATCGAAAGCTCAAGGTTCTTTAGCTGGGAGAAGTTCTTTACCGCAGAACTCGTCGAATGCTCACGAGACACACGTTTTCACTATGACAAGAGCCACTTGAACGAGGAATATTTGAATCCCACCGCCCTTGCGGCTCTTGAGGATACTTTGCCGGATCTTGGCATCACTTCGAACTAGACCGAGAAATACTCGCTCTCGGCAGATAGGTTTGGCCCGAGCCAGGGGTCGCCATCAAGGAAGAACTCCGGTCAGCGTTGCATGAACAGTGCCTGCTCGCGCTTCCATCGGCGCAGCTTTTCCTCGTTGGCCTCTTCCCTACCGCGCGAGGTAAACTCGTAGTGGTACAGCTCGGCATAGGGCGTAAAGATGGTGCGGTAGCCCGCCTCCCCCGATATGGCAATCGACGCTGATAGCAGTCTTAAAGAATATGACGTCGCCCTCACTCGACCTAGAACCGTTCGAGAATCTCCTCGGCGTTCTCTCGTAGATAGATATCTAGGTCCGGCACGGCAAACTGAACGTAACCCCTCTGTGGTGCCTGAATAACCTCTCTTTGTAGCAATTTGGCCCTAATAGAGCTGATCTCATTGGTCTTTTTACCCATGCGCTTAGCAATCTCGGATGATTTGGACTGTTGTTTATCCTCGCACATGGCCAAAAGGTATTTGAAATCGTTGAGCCCCAGTCCCGAAATCGCGGGCTCGTGAACAACATCGTGAAAACGAGCCTCTGCCAGCGCAATGCCTTCAGTGACGTCGCGCTCGCTCACAATGGCACTTTTGACACGATGCAAGTTGGCGCGCTGCCAAATGGAATAACCGACCAGCTGCACCAGATAGGCATAGCCCTTAGTGGCCTTAGCGGCTCTCGACAGGAGATTGTCCTCTATGGTCAAGCCAGTAGCGACAAAGCTATCGCCCATAGAGAGCGCTACCTCCACCTGGTTGATAGGCGCCAGATCTTCGGGGAGGGCACGACGCAAGAACGTAAGCGCCTTGCCGTTAATAAGATCCATAACACCGGCGGGTAACCCGGCAAAGGCAAGTGCGATATCTACTTTTTCCCCTATCAAAAGCTGAACCGTAGACGCAATGACACGCATATCGTCAATCGGAGCGTCCTGAACTTCATCGATGGCAATAAAAAGACCCTTGGATGACTTCGCTGCCGAACTCAGTAACTTTCTAAGGCTCGGCTCTTTGGGCGCAACGTCAACTTTCGCGGAAACAAAGCCGGCGTTTACGCCGACCGAAGCATTGGTCGAAAGGGAAGAATCAGCAACCTGATCCCGCAAGTCCAGCAATAGGTCAGGGCCAGCAGAGACAATAGCGGTCTTCCATCCAAGCTCTCGAGCACGATCCCTAAGATCGCAGAGCAAAACAGTTTTTCCGGAGCCCCTCGGTCCAGCAATGCGCATGAGCCTCGCAGGTGCACCAATTCCCGCATTCAAGCTCTCGGTAAACTCAAGAGCGATATCGTCACGGCCAATTATGCGCGGAGGCTCAGCGCCGGCAGTGGGACGAAACGGATTATGGAATGCTGTGGCGCTCACTTGTTTGCCTTTCTAGGGAATCGATTAACAGCCAATCATCGTTTAAATAATTATCGCAGACTATATCCGATAATATCGAGTTATATAAGCCTGTATAAACTTATCGCGGAAGTATCGAGCTTTCGTAATTTGTCTTAATTAGTAGTCCACCATTGCTTTCTTCCAAGCTCATAGCAAAAGAAAGTTAAGGACTTCCTAAAAACCATTGCCTTAGACCGAGAAATACTCACTCTCATCGGATAAGTTCGGCCCCAACCACGGATCGCCGTTGAGGAAGAATTCTGGCCAGCGCTGCATGAACAGTGCCTGCTCGCGCTTCCAGCGGCGCAGCTTTTCCTCGTTGGCCTCTTCCCTACCGCGCGAGGTGAACTCATAGTGATACAGCTCGGCATAGGGCGTAAAGATAGTACGGTAGCCCGCCTCCCACACGCGTAGGCAAAAGTCCGCATCGTTGAAGCCGACGGCGAATTCCTCGTTGTAGCCGCCAACCTGCTCAAACACGTCGCGACGAACCATCTGGCAGGCGCCCGTTACGGCGCTAAAGTTGCCCGGGCGCACAGCGCGGGCAAGATAGCCCTCGCGCTTTGCCGAGAAGTCCTGGTTGGCATGGGCAAGCGCACCGCGCACGCCAACCAAAATGCCGGCATGCTGTACCAAATGATCGGCAAAATAGAGCTTGGCCCCCACCACGCCCGCATCGGGACGCTGCAGATAGCCCATCATCTCTTCAATAAAGCCGGGGCTTATGACCTCGGTATCGTTGTTCAACAGCAGCAGATAGTCGCCCTTGGCATGCTCAACGCCAAAGTTGATGATCTGGGAGTAATTAAACTCGCCCGGCCACCACTCAACGCGCGCTGCACCCTTGCCATCAGACGCAGCGGCTACGCGCGCCGGCAGGGTTTCATAATACGCAAACGTCTCCGGGTCTTCGCTGTTGTTCTCCACCAAGACGATCTCGTAGTTGGCATACGTGGCCTTCCGTGCGATCGACATCACGCAGGCGTCGAGCGTCTCGACGTGGTCCTTGGTGGGAATCACAATGCTCACCAACGGCGCAGGCTCTGGCAGCGAATAGCGCATGCGGTAGACAAACGGTGTCTCGGACTCCTCGACCGTTCCATGAACACCCAGTGAGTCAAAGTGGCGCTGCAGAGCCAGGCGTCCGGCCTCGATAGCATATGGCTTGCTATCGGCAGAACCGTCGGCGGTAGAGCCAGGGTGCACGCGCCAGTGATACAGCACGTGCGCAACGTGCTCAAAACGCGCACCTGCCGCAAGGCAGCGGAGCGTCAGGTCGTAATCCTGGGCCCCCGCTACGTCTTCCGGGGACATGCCAATACGATCGATAAGCGCCTTCTCCACCATCAGAAAATGCGTCACGCAGTTATGGCTATAGAGCAGGTCGACGTTGAGCTTGGTCTTAAAGACCGGCTGGCCCCACTCCCCCGTTTTCTGGAACATGTCCTCGTCGCAGAACAGGACCTGGGGGCGCTCGTCCTTGGCAGTCTTGTTCAGAGCGGCAACATAGTGGAACAACGCATCCGGCTCCAGGATATCGTCGTGGTCCAAAAATGCGATGTAGTCACCCATCGCTTGCTGAATACCGTCGTTGGTGTTGACCACGATGCCGCCGTTACCGGGCAACTCGATGCGACGGACGCGCTCGTCGCGATCAGCTGCCGCAAGATTGGCCACCGCATCCCATTCGGGCGAGGCGTCCATCAGCAGCAATTCCCAGTTGTCATAGCTCTGCGCAAACACCGAATCCAGCAACTCACGCAGGTAGACCCGATCGGTCTTATAGCACGGCACCACAATGCTCAAGAGCGGCCTGTAGGCGAATGCCGCTGAAGCGACACGCTGGCACGTCAAATCACCCGGCTTTGCGCGATGCTGCTCAAACCAACGTCGATAAGCGACGTCGTCCGCGCGTGCATCCTTCATGCGATTCCAGCTGTCGTCGACCATGCCGTTGTACAAACGACCATCCATGGCGCAAAATCCGCTCTGGAATTGACCCGTAGGATCAGCCGCAATCGCGACAAAATCGCGTATATCCTGAGGCATCTCAACGCTCAGATACGTTTTATTGACGCGACATCCGTTTTGCTGGAGAACATCGACCTGCGACTCAAAAACATGCACGGTGGCATCGATCGCATTCATGTGTGTATCGAAGACCTGTAGCTCAGGGGCGCACTGGGGGTCTCCCGCCCACTTGACCTCATAGCGCCAGACGGCGCCCTCATCTGCCGGTAAATAACGAACGGCATCGATCTCGTAGCGACCACAGCATTCGCCACGCTGGGCATCGCGGATAAGCGCGCACATCGCAGGCTTTGCTTTGTAGTTAACCTTAGATTCCAGCTTGGCAATACGACTGTCAAGGCGAATAGAGCCCAGCCTTTTACCGCCGGACGCAAATGAAACGTCAATTGTAGAGCCGTCCATAAACGGAAGCACCAGGACGACGAGCTCGCGCTCATAATCGGCAACGGAGGGACAAAGCGCAAGCACGCGGCCGTGATCGACCGGCAGTGCCAAGGACGGCACGCATGCCCCATCGGTCGTCGCGTGAGCAAAAACCTGGGAGCCCTCCTGCTCAATAAGCCCCGCGATATCCTGACCGACAAAACGAAGCAGGACAAACAGACGACCCTGACTGCGGCAAAGCGCCAAACGCTTGACACTCATCTACACCTCTCGCTTTCCCAGAGCATTCGCAGCCATGCGCTTACACGCGCCCAGACGCCCAAACCTCAAGACGTCGTAATCGAACATGAGCTTTTTGCACGAACGAGCAGCAGGAGCCTTACCGATAAGTGCCGCACGCACCATAGCGGCAACAGAAGGAGCGCATTGTGCGAGCGCAGCATCACTGCCCACGGCAGAACCATCAAGCGCCGCGGCGACGGCAGCAAAAACCTTGCCGCAGCCCGAGCTCAGCAGCCTGAGTGCATCGTACAGCACCAGATCACACAGGAAGTACGCCAGGTCATCGGCATGCTGGGCATCGAGCCCATCACGGCGCCAATCGGCCAGCACCGCCGAGTAGATCTTCACGTGTTCCAGCAAACGCGTCTCATCGTCATAGCGCATGGTGTCCATGAGCGAGCCCTTGCGTGCCACGCGATAGTCGTACAGCTTGTTCGAGATAAGCGCGGTCTTACGCGAGCGACCATAGACGGCAAAATCGAAGACCTGGTCCTCGCCATACTTAACGGTTTCATCGAACACGATCCCGTTGCCCAGCAAAAAAGCGCGCTTGCAAGCGGTGCGCCATGCAAAGGGGCGAGACGCTTCCTTAAACAGCAGGTCGGAGCTATAGCCCTCAAACGACGCATCGCGCGGGCTCAAAACGCAGTTAAGCCACGGATACCCTGCCTCCAGCGGATACGGGTTTGCGCCAAAGGTCAAAACGTCGCAATCCTCACGCTCAAAGGCATCAACGATTACGCGGCACGCATCAGGCGTAAACCGGTCGTCGGAATCCAAAAACGCAACGACAGACGCCGTGGACGCAGCGATGCCCGCATTGCGCGCGCTCGACAGACCACCGTTGGGCTTATCGACAAGCTTAAAGCGTGTATCCTTTTCGCAATAGGCAGCGGCGATGTCGCGCGAACCATCCGGCGAACCATCGTTAACCAGCACGCCCTCCCAATCGGGCATATCCTGCGCGAGTAGGGAGTCCAGGCACCATGCCAGGCACTCCTCCACCTTGTAGATGGGAACGACGACGGAAATCCTAGGGGTAGCCATGGTCACGCGCTCCTACTGTGCCGCCGGCACGTCGTCGGGATGCGGGTTATCGCCGTAGGTACGCTGATACGTCAGCACGCGCCAGACCAGCGGCAGCCCGCCTATCTTAAAGTAGTGCTTAAACGTATTGAGCTTGCCCGGCTTTTTAAAGCCAAAGCGCGAATCGATATAGGCACGGGGCGATTTGACCATCAAACGCAGGTCGGTCTCGCCGCGCGGGTCGAAGAGCGACAGGTCAAAGCGATCGGCATCCCAATCAGCCTTAAGCTCGGGAGACGCCTTCTCCCAAAACCGCTCACGCAACTCATCGATCAGACGCTCGTCATTCCAGCGGTACGTATCGACCTTCATGCGCATTAAAATGCCCTGGAGCCGAGCCTTGAGCTCAGGGCGTTCATCCAAAAAGCGCTGCATCTCGGCATATTCGTCGCACACGCAAAACACCTTGTTGGGCGAATTAACGGAGCTCTTCTCGTTATCCTGGCGATAGCACAAAATGGGATCCGCAATAAACGCAGCACGCTCGGCGCTTGCCCAGACCTTAAAGTTAAAACCCGCATCCTGATACGAGGCACCCGGCGTGGGAAGGAACCGAATCTGATTGTCGTTGAGAAACTCGCGACGATAGATGGCCGACCAAATGGACGGCTTGCGGTAGAAAATGCCCGGTCGATCGACGGGACGATACGCCGCACCCGTCATATACTCGTCGATAATCCCAAACAACTCGCGGCGCTTGCTGGGCGTGGACCAGTACAGGTAGAAGTCGCCCTTAACAACATCGGCGTGCTCGGCGTCAGCCTTGGCAACCAGCTTTTGGAGCGAATCCTCGAACATAAAGTCATCGGACTCCAAAATGCCCACGTACTCGCCACACGCCATCTCCAGGCCGCGATTCATCGAGTCGCCGTAGCCGCTGTTGGCCTTGTCAATCATCTTGACGCGCGCATCGCGTGCCATGTACTCGCGAATGATATCCGGCGAGCTATCGGTGGAGCCATCGTTGATGCAGATGATTTCGATGTCCTTGAGCGACTGTGTCACAGCGGAATCGAGGCACTCGCGCAGGTAGCGCTCAACATTGCAAATGGGAATAAGCAACGAAACTTTAGGGGTATCAGAGTTCTGCAAGAGAACCTCCTGTTGAATAGCGTGTAACAGGGTTATTTTAGCAGCCGAGTTGCGGCGGGCGGCACCGCTTGGAATTAGATAAAGCGTTCCAGGCAAGCCTTGAGACCGCGGGTCGAAAGATAGAACAGCGTGGCGTCTGCCATCGAAACGCCCGAGGTCGCCGCAACGAGCTTATGGGCAACACGGCAAACGGCGCCCTTAGCAGGCATATCCGCCCACTCCGTTCCCAAAAACGTCGTGAAATCCATATTGACGCGACCGGCCACGCGACGGAAACCATCGGCATCCAAGCGCGCCAAATCAAACACGATAAGGTCCAAGAACCAGGTAATCAGCTCTCCGGGGCACAGGTCCAAAAGGCCGTAGGCCGCCCAGTCTTCCATAACTTCCTCGAGCATCCTCATGTGTGCGTCGAGCTTTTTGGCGCGTGCCTCGGCACTGTTGAACTCGTGCGTCGCCGATTCGCTCTCCATCACGTAGTGGTAGAACCTGACCGGCATGACGACGGTCTTTGAGGCCAGCGCGTAAGCTGCAAACTGGAACACAACGTCCTCGCCCAAGGCCAAGCCGGGGGCAAAACGTATGCCCTCGCGATTGAGCAGCTCGCGCGAAAAAGCCGCGCGGCACGCATAGGGCTGTGCGTTTGCGTGGAACAGCAACTGGGGATCACGGGCGCCAAAAGTGCCCGCCTTGGGGCTCATGAGTTGCTGGACCCGCTTGGGCGCGGCGTCGGACGGCTCGCAAACGCCGCCAAAAACGGCGACCTCAGCATCTGCAGACTCCATGGCATGCAGCACGCACTCGACCGTCTGGGCGTCGATGTAATCGTCGGCGTCCACAAAAAAGACGGTCTCGCCCTCGGCGGCATCGATACCGGCATTTCGAGCGCACGAGACACCAGCGTTTTCCTGGTCAATCACCAGCACACGGTCATCGGCCTGCGCAATTTGACGCAAGACGCCCAGCGAATCGTCAACCGAACCGTCGTTGACACAGACAACCTGAATCGAGCGCTCAGACTGTGCCAGCAGCGAGTCGAGGCATCTCTGAATGGAGCGCGCGGAGTTGTATACGGGAACGACAATAGTCGCTTTGGGAATCGAGGCCTCTCCCATACCGACCTACCCCCTCAGCGATTCGATGAGGAAGGCGGCGACCACACCAGGGCCTCCAACCGAGGCGTAATACTTAGCGCGCCCCAAGGCACCATCCGTTGCAAAGTGCGGATGCTCGTCAACCCAGCCCTCTGGATCTTTGAGGATGGCAGCGAGATTCGCGCGCTTCCACGGCTTAAGATCGTCCAGCGAAAACTCCCCGGCGTCCAAGGCCGCTTGGAATTCCTTGGCCATCTGCACCAGGAACTCCTTATAGAACTTGGGTGCCAAGCGCACATAGTTCCACATATACGAATCGTATTTAATGAGCTGATTGAACTTGAGCATGCGGGCGACGTCATCGCTTGCGTGATCGCGAGCATAATCTTCTCGGATCCAGCGCTCGATTTCGGCATACTCGGTATTGACGCAAAAGACCTTAGCCGAAGAATTGACCGAGGAGTTCTCGTTGTCCTGACGATACGAAAGCACGGCATCGTGCAGGTAAACGGCCTTGTCTGCGCATGCGATCGCCTTAAAGGCAAACGACGTGTCCTGAAAGGATGCTCCCGGAGTCGGCAGGAACTTGATGCCGTTGCGCTCAAGAAAATCACGGCGGTACACGGCCGACCAAATCGACGGCTTTTGCTTAAAGAACTGCGTCGTGTCGCTCGGATGCACCGGCTTGTCACAGTCCCTTGCCTTAAACATCTCGTGCAGCGAGCGGCGCTCCTCGGGCTTAGACCAGTAGAAGTCAAAATTTGCCTTCGCAAAGTCGGTATTGAAGCGCTCGGCAGCTGCCACGAGCTTCTCCAGCGCATCGGGCGCCATAAAGTCATCGGACTCCAGAATGCCCACGTACTTGCCGCGCGCCATCTCAAGCCCGCGGTTCATGGAGTCGCCGTAACCGCTATTGGCCTTGTCGATCATCTTCACGCGCGCGTCGCGCTCCATGTACTCGCGGATAATCGCCGGCGAGTTGTCGGTAGAGCCGTCGTTGATGCAGATGATTTCGATGTCCTCGAGCGTCTGCGCCACGGCGGAATCGAGGCACTCGCGCAGATAGCGCTCAACGTTGTAGATGGGAACAAGCAGCGACAGGACAGGGCCGCCAGGGGAATTAGTAGACAAATGTGCTCCTTAGGAAATACCTGCCGTTAATGGTATCAAAGGGTCGTCCCGCCCGCGGGCGTTTATATAATCTATGGAGCCCGCAGAGGCAAACCGATACGAAAGGACGTCATGCAGCACAAAGCCGCACACAACATAGTCATCGAAGCGCTGCGCTTAATCGCGGTCGCCACGCCCATGGCAGGTTCCTGCGTTTTATTCAAACCTTGCCAACATGGCGCAGCGACCCTTTACAATAGGTGCCGTCCAAACGACGCATTCGATAGCTTCCGTGCGGCGCTCGCCCGCCACGCGTGAAAGGATATATCCCCCATGACTTCCACCCTTCCCGCTCCCATCGACAAGCTTGCCATCGTCGTCGTCACCTATAAGCGCCAGGAGCTTCTGGCCAACCTGTTCGACTCCATGACCGAGCTCACGGCAACGCCTTGGCGTATCGTGATCGTCGACAACGAGAATTCACGCGAGACCGAGGCCATGTGCGCCGCATTCAACGAGCGCCTCGCCAACCTGTGGGGCATCGACGCCGATCAGCCCGATGCAAAGGGCGGCACCGACCGCGTCATCTACGCCCCGCAGCTCGAAAACGGCGGCGGCGCGGGTGGCTTCTCCGCCGGCACCAAGTGCGCCTACGACCTGGGCGCCCAGTGGTTTTGGGTGATGGACGACGACGTACTCGTCATCCCCGAGGGCATTGAGCGCCTGGCCAAGTGGGCGGACCGCTACGACGTCATCCAGGGTTCGCGCCTGGACTTTGACGGTGGCGCCTTCTTTTGGCAGTACCAGCTTATCCTTTCGCTTGGTATCCCCAACCCCATCGCTAAGTGGGACCTGGGCCCCGAGGGCTACCGCGCCATGAACCAGCTGTGCTTTGAAGGCGGCCTGTTCTCGCGCCGCGTTGTCGACAAGATCGGCCTGCCCGATGCGCGCTTTTTCATCTACGGCGACGATGCCTGCTACGGCTATGTTGCCAGCCAGCACTTCCCCGCCGCCGTGGTTGCCGACGTGGTGCTCAAGCGTGCCCGCGCCGTCTCTAACTGGGATATCGCCGGCAAACGCCAGCTCAACTCAACGAGCGACACCAACCGCTACTACATCATGCGCAATCGCGGCTTTTTGGCCCGTTACATGCAGATTTACGGCGACTACCACCCCATCTTGTTCCGCTTGGGCAACGCCGCGACCTTCTGCAAGGAGTTCATTCGTCTGGCAGCGGTCGACAAGTGCTTTAAGACCGGCATCCCGGCGCTGCGCCGTGGCATGAAAGATGCCCGCAAGATTATCAAGGACCCCGACTGGAAGCCCATGCCGCCCATGAAGGACGCAGAGTAGCGGGCACACTTACAGTATCGCCTGCCCCTACAGCCGCTGGCACACCGCTGCCACATGCTGCCCGTCAAAACCGAATCCCCAGCGCATACGGCCCACACCGGGTCGCGGCACGCGAATCTTGTCGATGCCGTCGCGCTCTATGTCGAGCAGCGCCTGAACGGCCAGCAGCTCCAGGCCCAGCGCATCCACACCGGGGTCATACATCAAGTTGATTGTTATCAGTGGACGCTCTTCGAGCATGCCGATCGTGTCAGCCACGTCAAACACAGAGCCCGTAGGAAAAACCTGAATGTCCCAGCGATTCGCGCCACGCTTTCGCCTCGAGGCAGGATTGGCATAGCCCGGCAAGCCAAAGCAGAGCCCCTGCAAGAGCAGGTGATATGGCAGCTGCGCATCTGGGTTGTTCGCACCGATTCCCGCATCTCCCAGGATGCGGTCTAACGCCCGCTTCACCGCATCCTCGTCCCCACGGCACAACCCGTCTCGAAACGCATCGACGTCTCGAACGTCCTCGGCAGCACGCTCAAACCAATCAATAATCACCAGACGAAAGGTCTGGCGAAGCTCGTTATTGGGCAACCGCAGAGCACGGGAGCAACTGTCATGCTCCGGTTCCTCAGTCATATCAGTCGTCAGGAAACCGGACAGATACAGCGCCGTCCACAAACCATCATCAGACGAGGTCTCTGGCCCCGTAGCACCCAAACAAACCGTGACCTCAACGCATCCATGGGCCTCGAGCAAATCGAACAGAGCCGAAAGGCGATCAAGATTCCAGTCACAAACTACTCTACTTAGGCAATCGGCATACCCATACAGATCGGCTCGCACAGGCGCCGTGCAGCCTCGGTCCAGAAAACCGATCACACGCGCCGGACTCGAGCAATAGGCCCTGCCAAACCGATATCCCTCGAGCCATTCACGCGCATCATCAAGGTGTTCCTCGCGTCCAGCATGATTCAGCAGGGCCTCGACCTCAGCATCCGAAAAGCCGAACCAACGGTCGCACCATGTCGAAAGGGGCGTCGAAAGACAATACGAGCAACCGCGCAAAGAAAGCGCCGCTTCGGCAGGACCGGGACGCTCCCCCATCAGACACGTCAACCGTAGCGAATGGCCCGCGGTGGCAATGGCGTCGAACAGCGCACGATCGAATAGCTCTACCGAATCGGCACCAGAAGCGTCCCTCGCGCTCGCACGGCCCAGCCACGCCGCGTCGTACCCATCAACGAGCAATACAACCTGCTCATCGCAGGCCATCTCCAGTAGCTCAATGAGCAGACCAAGCACCGAGTCAACCTCGGCCTCGCTCGCCACACCACGCGCAACGCGTTCGATGTGACGTACCTTGTCTCGAGCTAAATCCGGAGCTTCCAAGAGTGGCATCAAGCGAGCGCATTCGCCCGAAAGAGCATCACGCACGACGTCGGCAACAGCGGTGCCACGCCTCGCAACGCCAGAAAAGTCCAGCGATATCACTGGATAGCAGGCGTACTCGTCCCGATAGCGCCCGCCGTCCGCATCCCAAATCTGAGTTTCGGCAAACAAGCTCCGGCAAGCATGACCAACCACGGGACGCTCCAGAAAAGCCTTGAGCATCGACAAGTTCATGCTCTTGCCAAAACCCTCGGGTCGGCAGCACACCATAACGGACGCATCGCAATCCAGCATATCGGCAATAAACATGGTCTTGTCGACCAGCGTGCAGCAACCAAGAGCCTCCGCATAGTCGTACATGCCGATGGGCAAAACCACATCGTCGGTACAGCCGATTAGACGCACGCCAAAGCCGGCAGCACAACCATTATTTGCCTGTTCAGACATCGCAACGTTCCCCTTAAATCGCAGCATGATGCCAATTGTAATGACCGCCTCGCACGTACTGATGTCGGTGCGCAATCAGATCGGGCAACGGTAGCAACATGGGGTGTGAGGGGGCATAACTAATCGTTGCACAACAAAACAGGACCCGATGCATTCGCACCGGACCCCGTCCCGACTCTTTAGCTATCTGACAACCGAGAGGCTACTCCTCAGAACCGTCCTCACCAGCAGTCTTATTCTGCTGATCGAGCTTATGCTTGCCACTCACAATAGACGTGGCACCCAGCGTGGCCAAGCTTGCACTGGCAAGGCTCGCCATCACAATCAGATCGCCCGTCTTGGGCATATTGCCGCCAGATGACTTGGTAGTTGTAGTCGTCGTGGTTGTAGTGGTCACCATTTTGGAGTCATTCTGCTCCTGGACCTGGTTGTCAGCACCGCTCTTGTCGTCGTCTTCGGACTGTTTCTTTTCGCCCCCGGCCTTGCTCTCGTCCTTCTTCTGAGCGGATTTGTCGTCCTTCTCCTCAGAGCTAGAACCCTTATCGGATTCGGTCTTCTCGGAAGCCTTGTCCTTGGAGTCGCCCTTTGCGGCTTCGGTCTTTTCCGCGGAAACCTGATCAGAGTTGTCCTTGTTCTGGGTCGAGCCGTTATTGACGCCAGCCATCAGCGAAGAGCCCAGCGTAGAACCAAGCTGCACGGAGAAAGAAGGCTTCTTGTCCGGCGAAGCAACGGGAGCGTCCGGCGCCTTATTCGAGTCGTCCTCGGAAGCATCGGAATCAGGGGTTGCGTTAGAGCCGGTGCCGTTGTTAGAGCCGGTGCCAACGGACGAATCGCTCGAGCCAGTGGAAGAGTCAGAGGAACCAGCGTCGGTCGAACCAGAGGCGGCGCTGTCCGTATTGCCGGCAGAGCTTGAAGACGAATCGCCCGCAGCAGAGCCGTTTGAATCGGAGCCGTTCGAGGTAGAGCCGTTGTTGGTAGTGCCACCAGCAGAGCCATCACCGCCAGCATCGGTCGAGGGCGCATCCGTCCTGTCATCATTGACATCGTCACTCGAGTCGTCATTCGAATCAGGTGTCGGCGAGGGCGCCGGCGTGGGCTCGGGCTGCACGGGCGTCGCAGCGGCAGCGGCCTCGTCCTCGGCGATATAAACCAAGCAGTCCTTCAGCTCGTTGCGGTAGCGGTTCTTCCAGCCCTCATGATACTGGGGCTGGCTCGAATACTTGGTAGCGACGTTATTGACCACGCTATTAGAGAGCGCCGTCACAAACTCGCGGTCGGACATATCGTTGGAGAGATTCGCCCAACGGAAGAAGTCCCTGCAGCCACCGGTGCCGCACATGTTGGTGATGCTCCACACCATGCCCTTGACGCAATCGGCGCGGCCCGAAATATCAATGCCCAAGCCGCTCTTGAGCCACGCCTCGGTCACCGCATAGTACGAGTTGTACGCATACGCATCCTGCAGAGCCGAAAACTCAGCAGGGTCGGTGTTATAAGCGCCCTGGAAGGCCTCCTGCGCAATACGGCCCAACTCGGTGAGCTGGCCGTTCTCGTACATGGCATTGCTCGTGTTGGAAATCTCGCTGCCGCGATCAATCGCATCCTTGAGCATGCTGTATTTTTCGGGGTTGTAGTTGTAGGCCTGCTTCATAAACGGAATGAGCGACCATCGACGGTCGAACTGGTAATAACCCAGCGCGTTATAGCCGTCGCCATACGAAAAGCCCTGGTTATAGTTGCCATGGCTCTCGTACTTGGTAAAGTACTTCATCTCGGGGGTCACGTTAACAAACGAAACGCCCTGGACCAACCTCAGCACGCCCGAGAAGGACTGCTGGGTGTAAAGACCCTTATCGATATCGGTGGCATCCGAGGCAACGCCCGGCGTGGGCTCCTCGGCAGCGGCGGGTGCCGGCGCGGAAACGGCGCCAAACGAAAGCGCCAGCGTCAGGCCCGCGACAATCGCAGAATGCTTGGGCTGCATAAGATCCTCCCTGCATTGGTGTAGTTAAAGTGCAGTTTGCAAAGATAGAAATAAGTATTGCAGCTCGCCCGTTGTTGTACAACAACCCCTCGGTAAACGGCAACAACCCTCCGCGAAATCTTAAGGAATTGCGCTCAACCTACAGTTTGATGTCGAAGTTGACTTCGGGGACGGCAGCAAGGTCGGCCAACGTCACGCCGTCGACGTACTTTTCGATCACGTCGTCCAGACCGCGCCAGAATTTGACGGTCGAGCAAAGATCACTGCGGGCGCAGCTGTTGTCGATGCCATCGCACGCCACCGGAGCCGTGCTGCCCTCGACGGCGCGCAGGATGTCGCCGGCACGCACCTCGGCCGGGTCCTTGGCCATCATGTAGCCGCCGCCCTTGCCGCGCACGCTCTTAAGCAGGCCCGCCTTCATAAGCGGACGAACCAGCTGCTCCAGATACTTTTGCGAGATACGCTCGCGGTCGGCGACCTCGCGCAGGGCGATCTTGCCCTCGGCGTCACCAAGCGCTGCGATATAGATCATCAGTCGGAGGGCATAGCGGCCCTTAGAAGAAATGAGCATACCTACCCTCCCATCGCATCTGGGACAACATAACCAGGTTTGTTTGTCCCAAATCTTAAGTAAGTGGGACAAACATAACAGGTTATTTTGTCCCAGAATTTGAAAAGTCGAGTGGATTAGTCGGGTTTTCCCTTGACTAAAGCCGAACCCATAGTAACTTTATTCCGAGAAGATTCCTAGGGTTTCGTACACCCATGAGTACACCATATACAGAGAGGGACAGCATGAGCGCAAATCCGCTGCTTTCCATCGAAGGTCTGACCGCCTCCGTGGACGAGAAGACCATCCTCCACAACGTCAACCTCAACGTCGCCGCCGGCGAGACCCACGTGCTGATGGGACCCAACGGCGCCGGCAAGTCCACCCTCGGCCACCTGGTCATGGGCGATCCCGTCTACACGGTCAACGACGGCCGCATCGTCTTTGACGGCCAGGACATCACCGAGCTCACCACCGACAAGCGCTCGCGCGCCGGCCTGTTCCTGAGCTTCCAGGCCCCGGTCGAGATCCCGGGCGTACCGCTGTCGAGCTTTTTGCGCGCCAGCATCGCCGGCCGCCCCGGCCTGGAGATGAAGGGCAAGGAGTTCCGCCGTCGCGTCAAGGAGCTCGCAGCCGAGCTCAACATGGACACCGCCTACCTCAACCGCGAGCTGGGCGTGGGCTTCTCGGGCGGCGAGAAGAAGAAAGTCGAGATGCTCCAGCTCCTGCTGCTGCAACCCAAGCTCGCCATCCTCGACGAGACCGACTCAGGCTTGGACGTCGACGCGCTTTCCACCGTCAGCCACGGCATGGACGCGTACCGCAAGAGCTGCGACGGCTCCATGCTCATCATCACGCACAACACGCGCATCCTGGAGCACCTGGATGTCGACCGCGTCCACGTTATGGTCAAGGGCCACATCGTGCGCGAGGACGACGCCTCGCTGATCCCCTGGATCGACAAGAACGGCTTTGAGACCTTCGAGCGCGAGGCCGCCGAGCAGCGCGCCCAGGCCGAGGCCGCCGCTGCCGAGCAGCAGGCGTAAAGGGGCGACGCAATGACCAAGAACCGCACCGAGGTCGCGGACATCGACCGCAGCCTCTACGACTTCACCTATGGCGAGGAGGGATTCGAGCGCCTCGACGCCGGCATCACGCCCGACATCGTGCGCGAGATCAGCGCCAAGAAGGACGAGCCGCAGTGGATGCTCGACCTGCGCCTCAAGTCCCTCGAGATCTTCAACCGCTTCCCGGATCCGACGTGGGGCCCCTCCATCGAGGGCCTGGACATGGACAACATCGTCACCTACGTCAAGCCCAACACCGACCAAAAGCACGACTGGGAGTCGGTGCCCGACGACATCAAGAACACCTTTGAGCGCTTGGGCATCCCCGACGCCGAGCGCAGCTACCTGGCAGGCGTCGGCGCGCAGTACGACTCCGAGCTGGTCTACCACAACATGCAGGACACGGCGTCCAAGATGGGCATCGTCTACTCCGGTATTGAAGAAGCCCTGCACGATCCACAGTGGGAACCGCTCATCCACGAGAAGTTTATGACGCTCATCCCGCCCACCGACCACAAGTTTGCGGCCCTGCACGGCGCCGTATGGTCGGGCGGCTCGTTTGTCTACGTGCCCAAGGGCACCAAGCTCGACTTCCCGCTGCAGAGCTACTTCCGCCTCAACGCCAAGGGTGCCGGCCAGTTTGAGCACACGCTCATCATCGTCGAGGACGATGCCGACCTGCACTTTATCGAGGGCTGCTCCGCGCCCAAGTACAACGTGGCCAACCTCCACGCCGGCGCCGTCGAGCTCTTTGTGGGCAAGCGTGCGCACCTGCGCTACTCGACCATCGAGAACTGGTCCAAGAACATGTACAACCTCAACACCAAGCGTGCACGCGTGGACGAGGACGGCGACATCGAATGGATCAGTGGCTCCTTCGGCAGCCACGTGGGCTACCTCTACCCCATGAGCGTGCTCAACGGCCGCCGCGCCCGCTCGAGCTTTACCGGCATCACCTTTGCCGGTGCCGGTCAGAACCTCGACACCGGCTGCAAGGTCGTGCTCAACGCCCCCGAGACCTCGGCGACCGTCGAGACCAAGGGCATCTCCAAGAGCGGCGGCATCCAGACCTTCCGCAGCTCCATCGTGGCCACGCCCAAGGCCGAGGGTTCCAAGGCAACCGTGAGCTGCCAGTCGCTGATGCTCGACGACCAGAGCCGCTCCGACACTATTCCGGCCATGGACATCCGCGCCAAGAATGTCGACATCGGCCACGAGGCCACCATCGGCCGCATCGGCGATGACAAGGTGTTCTACCTGATGAGCCGCGGTATCTCGGAGGAAGAGGCCCGCACTATGATCGTTAACGGCTTTGCCAACCCGGTCTCCAAGGAGCTGCCACTTGAGTACGCCGTCGAGATGAACAACCTGATCAAGCTCGAGATGGAAGGAGCGATCGGATAATGAAACAGGAAACCAACACCGCTGCTACCACGCTCGAGCAGGTCAACGCTATGCCGGCTGCCACTTGGGGCTGGCTCAAGATGAACCAGACCAAGCTCGAGCTTTCCGACGAGCTTGTCACCGCTCCCGCCAAGGCCGTTGAGGTCGAGGGCCTGGATGAGCAGTTTGCCGGCTCGGCCGACGCCTTCGACACCGCCATGGACGCCATGGCCGAGCGCTTCCCCAAGCGCCGTGCCTCCGCCCCCGGCGATGCTGCCGACCGCACCCGCATCACGCCCGAGACCGAGCTCGACGTGCCCGCCACCTCTGTCTACCAGGCCGGCGCCATCAAGCTCGAAGAGGAGCTCTCCCCTGCCGAGGCCTTCGAGACCGGCATGGGTGAGGCCGCCTACACCTACCTGGCCGAGCACGCCGTCAAGCGCATCGTCATCGATGTGCCCGCATACCAGCACGCCACGGTTACCGTGCGCGTGAGTGGCGTCGACGCGGCGGCGGCCATCGCCGCTATCGATGTCGTCGCCCGTCCGCAGGCAACGCTCGACCTGCACATAGCCCTCGACTCTCCCGTTGCCGGCGAGGGCGTCGTGGGCTCCGTGCTGCGCGTGTGCGCCCACGAGTACGCCACCGTCAACGTGACCTGCACGCAGACGCTCGACGACAGCTGGATCGCGCTTGACGACACTGGCCTGTTTCTGGACGAGGGCGCGCGCGTCAACGTACAGCACACCGTCCTGGGTGCCGGCGCCAGCGCCACCGGCCTTGCCGGCGACCTGCTGGGCGACACCGCCAAGGTGACCATCGATACCGATTACCTGGGCGCCCGCGAGCAGGTGCGCGACTTTAACTACGAGCTGCGCCACCGCGGCCGCAAGACCGAGTGCGAGATCGACGCCAACGGCGTGCTGACTGGCACGTCCAAGAAGGTCTACCGCGGCACCATCGACCTCGTGCACGGCTGCAAGGGTGCCGTCGGCACCGAGCGCGAGACGGTACTGCTCGCCAACAAGGGCGTCGACAACAAGACCGTTCCCGTCATCCTCTGCGACGAGGACGACGTTGCCGGCAACCACGGCGCCACCATCGGCCACGTCCGCGACGAGCAGCTGTTCTACCTCGCCTGCCGCGGCCTTGACCAAAACGCCGCCGAGGATCTGTTCATCCGCGCCAAGCTGGAGGACGCCGCGCTTTCCGCCACCGATGAGCGCACCCGCGCCGCCGTCGTCCGCCTGGGCAACAACCTGATCGATAACTTTGAAGAGGAGCTCGCATGATCGATACCGAGCACGTTAAATGCGATACCTGTACCGCACCGGAGCCTATGGAGCTCGACGCCAGCGACGAGGCCTCGCGCGGCTGGCCTACCGTCGACATCGAGACCAACCCCTACAAGGCGCAGTTCCCGCTGTTCCAGCAGCATCCCGAGATCGCCTTCCTCGATAGCGCCGCCACCGCGCAGCGCCCCGCCTGCGTGCTCGACGCCGAGCGCGACTTCTACCAGCGCATGAACGCCAACCCCCTGCGCGGTCTGTATTCGCTGTCCGTCGAGGCCACTGATGCCATCGCCAAGGTCCGCCAGCAGATTGCCGACCTCATCGGCGCCTCCAGGGCCAACGAAGTCGTCTTCACCCGCAACACCAGCGAGTCGCTCAACCTGGTCGCCAAGAGCTTTGCGCCCACGGTGCTGGAGCCCGGCGACGAGGTCGTCATCACCATCATGGAGCACCACTCCAACCTGATCCCGTGGCAGCAGGTCTGCCGCGAGACCGGTGCCAAGCTCGTCTACCTCTATCCCACCAAGACCGGCCAACTCACCACCGAGGAGGTCCTGGCCAAGGTGGGTCCCAAGACCAAGATTCTGGCCGTGGGTCAGGTCTCCAACGTGCTAGGCGTCGAGAACCCGGTCAAGAACCTCGGCAAGCTCGTGCATAAGTATGGCGGTTATCTGGTCGTCGACGGCGCGCAGTCGCTGCCGCACATGCCGGTCAATGTGGCCGATCTGGGCGCCGACTTCTTTGCCTTTAGCGCGCACAAGGCCATGGGCCCCATGGGTATCGGCGTGCTGTGGGGCAAGATGGACCTACTCAACGCCATGCCGCCCATGCTCACCGGTGGCGAGATGATCGATTCGGTCACCGAGCAGGACGCCGTCTGGGCGCCCGTCCCCGAGAAGTTCGAGGCTGGCACGCAGGACGCCGCCGGTATCTTCGCCACAGGCGCCGCCCTCGACTACCTCGTCAACACCGTGGGCTACGAAAACATCCAGGCCCGCGAGCAGGCACTTGTCCACTACCTGATGGGCGAGCTCATGCAGCTCGACTTTGTCCAGATCATCGGATCCATCTATTGGGACAACCATCACGGCGTCGTGAGCTTTAACGTCAAGGGCATCCACCCGCACGATGTCGCGAGCATCATGGACATGGACGGCGTTTGCATCCGCGCCGGTCACCACTGCGCACAGCCGCTGCTTACCTGGCTGGGCGTCGAGAACCTTGCCTGCTGCCGCGCCAGCGTGGCCTTCTACAACGACAAGGCCGACATCGACAAGTTCATCGCCGGCCTGCATCACGTTTGGAGCACGTTTAATGGGTAATCTGTACACCTCCACCACGTTTATGGAGCACAACTCGCACCCCGACTATAAGTACGAGATGGACGCCCCCACGCACGAGCACGACGGCATCAACCCCAGCTGCGGCGACGAGCTCACCTTGCAGCTGCGTGTCGAGAACGGCGTGATCGAGGAGGCCTCCTTTACCGGTCACGGCTGCGCCATCAGCCAGGCCAGCGCCGATATCATGGCCGACCTCATCACCGGCGAGACGGTCGAGGAGGCACGCCGCCTGGCCGGGCTCTTCCTGGCCATGATCCGCGGCGAGCAGCTCTCAGAGGAGGACCTAGAAGATCTGGACGAGGCCGCCCAGCTCCAGGACATCTCGCACATGCCCGCCCGCGTCAAGTGCGCCGAGCTCGCCTGGCGCACCCTCGACGGCATGCTCACGGGACAAAATAATCAGTAGAACTTGTCCCAAATCTTAAGATTTTTGTTGGCCGAATCGCTTGACAAGAGTGGTTCGGCCATTTTCTATTCCGAGAGCTCAGCCTGTGCCTTCACCCGCGCATAAGCGCGCACGATACGAGATACGGTACTCTTGCTGATTCCCGTATACCGTTCGACCTCGCGCACCGTGTAGCCGCCATCGTGCAGAGCGAAAATGATTCTGTCTCGCCGCGAGGGCGCAACGGTCTTGAGTTCGTTGAGCGGAACCCCGAGGCTCTTCGCCATCTTGTCGGCAAAGGCGTGGCGTTCCCACTCCGTCTCTTTCATATCGCACAGCGCTGGCTCACTGCCGTCGGGCGTCGAAAGCGAATAGGCAATAAAGCCCTCGGCAGAGCCAAAAAGCTCAAGCACACAAGAAGGATCAGAAAATCCCCTCGCGGCATCGGCCACATCACCGTCGTAAGCGCGTAGATGTTCCGGAAAGCTGCTCCAGGGATAACGCTCGATTAGGCTAACGCCCACCTCCTGCGGATCGGCGTGTACAGAGCGAATAGCCTCCATCACCTGCCAGTCGGTATCGAGCGAGCGCCGGTCAAAACGGTTTTGGAACAGATGGCCTGTGCGCCCCGTGCGCTTATTGAACCGCCGCGCGTACGTCAAAAGCAGCCGGTGCATTGCCGCGCTCATCCTGTCCTCGTAATCTGCAAGCACCAAATGCACGTCATTGCCCATAAGGCACCAGGCGATAACCGTCACGCCCTCCTCGCGACAGCACTCGCGCATCAGCTCCAAAAACTCCCACCGGTCGTCATCGCCCTCAAAGATGAGCCGCTTGCCCGTACCGCGGGCACAGACATGGTAAAAGCCGGTAACCGTTCTCCAAACGCGCTGCATGGCGCTCCCTTCACCGGGATCTGCTTGCCATCCAATACAGCACGATTGAAGCGTGCCATCAAAACATTCACGCAAAACAATACACTCGCGCGGCCAAAGGCAGTAATCAGGCGGCGAACGGCACCGTTGCAACAGGTCAACCCCTGCAACGCTTACAAGAGCTGACCAAAAGCTTGCCAAAGACGGACCCCCTCTACGGAAGTTCGCGACCACAGAACATAGCGTTTAACCGTTTCAATTAAAACTTCCGGACTTCTCGCTACGAAAACTGAGCCGTTCGCCGAATATTCCGTGCATTTCGCGGTATTATAGGGGCTGCATGTCATGTCCCTTTCGAAGGGTCGCCCGGCAATCGCCAGCCACGACCCCCAGACGGGACGCCAACACGATAGAGAGGAGAGGCATGCAGTACTCACAGGAAGTGGAGAACATGTGCCCCGTTGCCAAGGGTGCATACCACGGCCCCGCACCCATCCCCGAGGAGGGCAAGTGGGTCCAGGCTAAGGAGATTTCCGACATCTCCGGTCTTACGCACGGTGTGGGTTGGTGCGCACCTCAGCAGGGCGCCTGCAAGCTCACGCTGAACGTCAAGGACGGCATCATCGAGGAGGCCCTCGTTGAGACCATCGGCTGCTCGGGCATGACCCACTCTGCCGCCATGGCTTCCGAGATCCTTCCCGGTAAGACCATCCTCGAGGCCCTCAACACCGACCTCGTCTGCGACGCTATCAACGTTGCTATGCGCGAGATCTTCCTGCAAATCGTTTACGGCCGCAGCCAGACCGCGTTCTCCGAGGGCGGCCTGCCCGTGGGCGCCTCCCTCGACGACCTCGGCAAGGGCCTTCGCTCTCAGGTCGGCACCATGTTCGGCACCAAGGCCAAGGGCGCTCGTTACCTCGAGCTCGCTCAGGGCTACGTCACCCGCATGGCTCTCAACGACAAGAACGAGATCATCGCATTCGAGTTCCTGAACCTCGGCAAGTTCACCGACGCCGTCAAGGCCGGCAAGACCCCCGAGGAGGCCATCGCTGGCGCTATGGGCCACTATGGTCAGTGGGAGAACGCTGCCAAGTACATCGACCCGCGCACCGACGAGGAGACTCACTCCGTCGCCAGCGTGTTCCCGGTTCACGAGTAGAAAGGGAGGGAAATAACTATGACTGTTACGTTCGAAGGTTACGAGCGCCGCGCTGACAAGATCAACAAGTGCCTCGCCGACAACGGCATCGCCTCCCTCGAGGAAGCTCTGCAGATCTGCACCGACAAGGGCTTCAACCCGCGTGAGATCGTCAACAACACCCAGTCCATCGCCTTCCAGAACGCCGAGTGGGCCTACACCCTCGGTTGCGCTCTCGCTGTCAAGCGTGGCGCCAAGTCCGCTTCTGAGGCTGCCGCCATCATCGGCGAGGGCATCCAGGCCTTCACCGTTCCCGGCTCCGTCGCCGAGGACCGCAAGGTTGGTCTGGGCCACGGCAACCTGGGCGCTATGCTGCTCTCCGACGACACCGAGTGCTTCGCCTTCCTGGCCGGCCACGAGTCCTTCGCTGCCGCTGAGGGCGCTATCGGCCTGGCTCTGAACGCCAACAAGGCTCGCAAGAAGCCGCTGCGCGTTATCCTCAACGGTCTGGGCAAGGACGCCGCTCAGATCATCGCCCGCATCAACGGCTTCACCTATGTGAAGACCCAGTTCGACTACTACACGGGCGAGCTCAAGGTCGTCGAGACCATCCCCTACTCCGATGGTCCCCGCGCTGCCGTTAACTGCTACGGCTCCGACGACGTCCGCGAGGGCGTTGCCATCATGTGGCACGAGAACGTCGACATCTCGATCACCGGTAACTCCACCAACCCCACGCGCTTCCAGCACCCCGTCGCTGGCACCTACAAGAAGGAGCGCATCGAGGCTGGCAAGAAGTACTTCTCCGTCGCTTCTGGTGGCGGCACTGGCCGCACCCTGCACCCGGACAACATGGGCGCCGGCCCTGCCTCTTACGGCATGACCGACACCATGGGCCGTATGCACTCCGACGCCCAGTTCGCCGGTTCTTCCTCCGTGCCTGCGCACGTCGACATGATGGGTCTCATCGGCATGGGCAACAACCCCATGGTTGGTGCCACCGTCGCCTGCGCTGTCGCCGTCGAGGAGGCCCTCAAGGCCTAATCGCGCCCGCGCGATGCTCATATAGTTGAGCTTTGGAGCCGCTACCTTTCGAGGTAGCGGCTCTTTTTGTTTGCCCCGTCTCAAATTGGTTACTCTTATTAAAGGGTCCGATGTATCAGTTGTGGTGAAATACGGACTGAATTGCATCCATACAGGCCAAAACAGTCCGTATTCCACCGCAACTTATCAAATGGGCCGACCGAAGTGGCCGAGTCCACCTGACGCCCACCTGCCATATTTGCCCTTTACCGATTTGCCGGGTCTTTGCGGCCCCATTGCCGATCACCCGTGCGACAATGCGCCGGACGAGAAAGGAATCCGATGGAATCGACTGATGTACTGGTAATTGGATCTGGCATTGCGGGCCTTTGTGCCGCCATCGAAGCGGCACGCACGGGCGCAACCGTCGCTGTGGCAAGCGCCGGCAAGACCATGAGTGGATCGAGCTTCTTCCCTGGAACCTGGGGCCTAGGGCTTATCGGACCCGTTAACGAAGACGACGAACAAGACCTCATCGACACCATCCAGACCGTCGGCGGCGGTGTCGCCGACCCCGAGCTTGTCCAGACGTTTGTCCACGGCATTCCCCAGGCAATTGAATGGCTCGAGCAAGACCTGGGCGTTGAGCTCAAGCGTCCGCAAAACGCTGAGAGCGCTCAGCAAAAGCAGTTTATCCCCTGCTTTGACCACAAGACGCGCATGTGGCGCGGCCTCACCCGCAAGCCCCTTGAGGACGCTCTGACAGCCCGGATCGAGTCGCTCGGCATTCGCCTGCTCCCCCGCCATGAGCTTATCGACCTTATTGAGGACACGAACGGCAGAATCACCGGAACCGTGCTCTACAACCTCACCGAAGATCGAATCGTGCCCTTTGCTACCAAAGCCACGATCATCGCAGCCGGTGGCACGGGTGGCCTGTTCGAGCGAAGCCTCACTTCCGCCGACGTGCTCAGCTCATCACAGGCCATCGCGCTGGCGCACGGCGCATCGCTTACTAATATAGAGTTCATGCAGATGATGCCCGGCTTCATCGAGCCCAAGCGCAACCTTGTCTTTAACGAGAAGACCTGGCGCTACGTACATGTAGACCAGCCGGCAGATATTGCCGACGACAAGCTGGACGACCTGCTCGAGCAGCGCTCTGGATATGGTCCCTTCACGTCACGCTTGGCCTCCCGCGCTATCGATCTCGTCATCGATCAGGCAGGTGTCGAAGGCCTGGCACTCCACTACGACTTCCCCCGCGAGGATGTCCCAGAGTTTGTGCAGACCTTTGCCACCTGGCTGCAAGACGAGCACGGCATCGCCCCGACTGACGAGATGCGCGTTGCGATGTATGCCCACGCCGCTAACGGCGGCATCAAGATCGATAAGACCGCGTACACGGGCGTTGAGGGTCTCTACGCTTGCGGCGAGGCGACAGGCGGCATGCACGGAGCCGACCGCATTGGTGGCTTGTCAAGCGCCAACGGCATCGTGTTCGGGCGCATCGCAGGCGCATCGGCAGCCCTTGCAGCGCAGAAAGAGCCTGAGGCAGCCCTGAAGGCGGATATCACCCTCCCCCAGCATGGCATAGCTACAGCAGATGCCGAACGCCTGACACACAGCCTTAAGCACACGATGAGCACCTATTGCATGATCAACCGCACAGAGACGGGCCTATCCGAGGCACTACACGAGCTTGAGGGCTTGAAGACAGAGGCAACGACCTTGAGCACACAGAAAGCCCAGGACAGCGAAATCGCTGCCCTCGCCCGCCTTCAGTCGCAGATTCAACTAGCACAGGAAATGGTCAAAGCCATGCGCAAGCGAACCGAAAGCCTCGGATCGCACTATCGAGCAGACTAAATCGATTCTCACTTTGAGTTTGATCACAACTTCTCAACATGCATCGAGCCCCGTGAGCATAATTCTCATAAGGAGAGCACGTTTATGGGGCTTTAGCCGTGTTTCCCTAAGGGAATCACGGTACAGATTACTCAGCTCCGCGCCTTTTCGGGTTCGACCCCATGCGAGGTCAACAAAAAAGACGGCCAACCGAAGTTGACCGTCTTAACTTGCTTTGGTGGGCCGTCAGGGGGTCAGCCTGCTGCGCAGGCGGCCGCTGCGGCGCCAAGGCGCCTTGCGCGCTGCGTTGGTAAATGCTTACGCATTTCCTCAGCTCCGTGCCCTTTCGGGTTCGACCCCATGCGAGGTCAACAAAAAAGCGACCAGCCTGAGCCAGTCGCTTTAACGATCTTTGGTGGGCCGTCAGGGGGTCGAACCCTGGACCTTGGGATTAAGAGTCCCCTGCTCTACCAACTGAGCTAACGACCCGATATCAACACGAAGCAAGAACTGGGGTGGGTAAAGGGACTCGAACCCTCGACCTACGGGACCACAACCCGTCGCTCTAGCCAACTGAGCTACACCCACCGTGTCCTGTGCGCTTCACGCTCGACTATTATTGCAAGGAACGCCACGCGATGCAAGCCCCAATTTTCAAGAATTTTGAAAAGAGTTTTTCGAGACCATTTCGAGCAAATCCCACCGGTTTCATAGGAGTAAACTTGCCCCACTGCAAATGCTCGAAAGGACCGGCATGAAAGAACTCTCCAACCGCACGGCAACGTTTACCGATTCCGTCATCCGCCGTATGACGCGCATCTCCAACAAGTATGGCGCCGTCAACCTGTCGCAGGGCTTCCCCGACTTCGATCCCCCGGCGCAGCTGCTCGATAGCCTGAGCACCATCGCCACCGACCCCAAGCCGCTTTACCACCAGTACTCCATCACCTGGGGCTCCCAGGCCATGCGTGAGGCGCTTGCCGCCAAGCAGGAGCATTTTATGGGCATGCCGGTGAACCCCAACGAGAATATCGTAGTCACCTGCGGCTCCACCGAGGCCATGATGGCCGCCATGATGACGGTCACGAACCCTGGCGACAAGGTCGTCATTTTCTCGCCGTTCTACGAGAACTACGGCGCTGACACCATTCTCTCGGGGGCCGAGCCCATCTATGTGCCGCTCAACCCGCCCACATTCGACTTTGATCGCGAGGTCCTCGAGGCGGCCTTCCGCGACAACGACCCCAAGGCCATCGTCCTGTGCAACCCATCCAACCCCTGCGGCAAGGTCTTTACGCGCGAGGAGCTCACTTTTATCGCCGACCTCTGCAAAAAGTACGACGCCTATTGCATCACCGACGAGGTATACGAGCACATCGTCTACGCACCCCATGAGCACGTCTACATGGCCACGCTGCCTGGCATGTTCGAGCGCACCATCAGCTGCAGCTCGCTGTCCAAGACCTACTCCATCACCGGCTGGCGTCTGGGCTACACTATCGCCCCTGCCGAAATCACCGAGCGCATCAAAAAGGTCCACGACTTCCTCACCGTGGGCGCCGCCGCTCCCCTGCAGGAAGCCGTCGTCACCGCCCTCAACTTCGACGACAGCTATTACGATGAGGTCCTTGACCTCTATGCCGCCAAACGCGACCTGTTCTGCCAGGGACTCGACAGCATCGGTCTTGAGCATAACGTGCCGCAGGGCGCCTACTACGTCATGATGGACATCTCTGAGTTTGGCTATGACAGCGACCTCGAATTCTGCGAGGACCTCGCGTCTAAGGTGGGCGTGGGCGCCGTGCCCGGCTCGAGCTTCTTCCGCGAGCCCGTCAACCACCTGATTCGTTTCCACTTTGCCAAGCGAGACGAGACGCTTAACGCGGCACTGGAGAACCTCAAGTCCCTGCGTGATAAAATCAAACCGCGCGGGTAAGGACGGCCCGGCAACTAAAGTAACTAAAGAAGCCCCGCACCGCCTGCCGCGTTGCGAGGCTTCGTTTTATGGCGCTTTCTTAAATGGTTTAGAGCTCTATACTTTAGTCATGGAGCAACTCGTCCCAGTGAGAGGAATATTATGGAAGAGCAGCAACTTATCGGAGCGCTCGAGGCCGGCGGCACCAAGATGGTCTGCGCCACGGGCTATGCAGACGGCACGGTCCTGGAGCGTGAGCAGATCGTGACCACGACTCCGCAGGAGACCGTCGAGGCCGTCAACGCATGGTTTGCCGACAAGGGCATCGCCGCGCTGGGCATCGGCGCCTTTGGCCCCACCGCAGTCAACCCTGCCTCGCCCCAATACGGCAAGATCCTGGAGACGCCCAAAACGGCATGGCGCTACTTTGACCTGCTGGGCACCATCCAAAACGAGCTCAATATTCCCTGCGGCTACGACACCGACGTCAACGTCGCCTGCCTGGGCGAGGTCACCTTTGGTTGCGCCCAGGGCCTCACTGACGTTGTGTATCTGACCATCGGTACCGGCGTGGGCGCCGGCGTGCTCTCGGGCGGCCAGCTCGTGCACGGCATGATGCATCCCGAGGCCGGCCACATCCTGGTCACGCGCGACCCGCGCGACACCATTGGCGAGCACAGCGCCTGCCCCTTCCACGACAACTGTCTCGAGGGCCTCATCGCCGGCCCCGGCGTTAAAAAGCGCTGGGATGGCAAGAGCGCCGGAGACATGGCCGATGACTCGGAGGCCATGGACCTGCTCGCCGGCTATCTGGCACAGGCACTCATGACCTACACGCTGTGCTACGCGCCGCAAAAGATCATCATCGGCGGCGGCGTGGCCGACCACACTCCCATCGTGCCGCTCGCACGCAAAAAGTGCGCCGAGATGCTCAACGGCTATATCGTCACGCCCGAGGTCAACGACATCGATAGCTACATCGTCAACAACAGCCTCGAGGGCAAGCAGGGCATCATGGGCTGCCTGGCCCTGGGCGCACAGGCGCTTCAGTAGCAGACGCACCCACGGGGCGTGGCACGCCCGGCAAATCCGACCTACGGAACGACGCCACCACGCCTCATATAAGCCCTCAAATAAAAAAGGCCGCCTAGGACCAAACAATACGTCCTAGGCGGCCTTTTTGGCGCACATCAGCGACCGTAAGAGATATCGGAGCACAACGCCCGTTGCCGCTCCACAGCAGTCGATCATCACATCGGTGATCATTCCAGCGCGTCCCGGCACAAAGAGCTGAATCGTCTCGTCGATCGAGGGAATCAACAGCAGGAACACCGCCGTGGGCAGCAGCACGTCAAAGGTGCGCCGGCCCTCGAAATCAAAGGCGTGCGTCGCCAAGATGCCGAGCACCATATACTCGGTAAAATGTGCGCATTTGCGAACCACAAAGTTGGTCACCCACTCATACGGAAGCCCCACGCCGTGCAAAAATCCACGGACGGCCTCCATGACCGTCAGGCTCAGCGAACCCGACCCCGAGCCGGGAACCAGCGAATTGCCCCAGATCAAGAGCGCCATCAGGCAGGTCGCGACTGCCCATTTTCGATTGAGCTTCACCATGCGAAAGTTATGCCTCGGCACGAAGCGGCGCAAAGCTGGCGGTGCCGCCCTCGATAACGCTCAGGTAGGCACGGCCCGTACGCTTGGCGGTAAAGGACTGCAGGCGCTCGATCTCTTCCTCGAGGATCTGATTGACACGCTCATGACGACGGTTTTCCATAATGCCGGCGGCAATGGCCTCGGCACGCTCAATGCTCTCGCGCGAGATACGGGCGGTATCCTCGGGGAACACAGCGCTGTGACGGCCGACATAGGCGGGAGCAGCAAGTTGAGGGGCAGCGACGGGAGCGGGAGCCACAACGGGGGCAGGCTCGTCGATCTCATCCAGAATCGCGGAGGCGGCGGCCCACATGTCCTCGTGGCCTGAGTAATCGGCCATGGGAACATCAACCTCAAGCGAGGCGTCGGGGAGGTCGCCGGTGTCGATGCGATCCTGGGCATCGATCGATGCGGTGATGGCAGCAGGTTCGTCAAGATCGTCGAGATCGACGCCCGCGGCATCGGAAATGATGGGCATGCTGGCAAGATTCGCGTTGTACGGCGCAGCCTCAGCCGCCTGCTGCTGGGCGGGAGCGCCCCACAGCGAACTTTCGGCGGCACGGCGAGCGGCAACGGCCTCCTCGTCGGCGGTCATGGCTTCGTCGGCGTACGAAGCGCCGGCAGGGGCGTTCGCGTCCGTGGAGGGGGCGCTATAGGCATTGCTGGCTGCCGCGTTGGCAACGAGTGCCACGAAAGCCGCCGTGCTGCCCGCAGGGGCGGCCTGGGAGCCCGACACGGCGCGCGCCGCGGCGGCGATGTCGTCGCGATTGAAGGAGCCGGTCTGCTCGCCGTTGGTGAGCTCGTCGATGGCGACTTGATAGACGTCGCGCGAATGTGCAGGGTCGCAGCTCACCGGCGAATCGTCGTCGAGCATACTGTCGATCATGGACCAAGCCTCGTCCTCGTCCATAGCATCTGCGGCTCGAGCGATGGTAGGGACACCATCATCGGCATGACGGCGCTGGAACGCACCAGTTAGGCCGGAAAGGAATGCCGAGGTAGACTGCTCCGACTGAGTCTGAGAAGCAGAAGCCGCAGTGTAAGAAGTCGCATCCTGCTGCTGGGCTGGAATCGAGGCTGTCTTGAACTCGCTTTGATGCTGATTGAGATTGGCGGCACCGCCCATGGCATCGGGCTGGAACAGACGCTCTTCACGCTGCGCACGATACTCGGAAATACCCAGCGAGGCGGCATAGATACCCACGCCCGCCACCGCGCCCACGGCGAAGGGAACCGCACCCGCCACGACCGTCTCGTTCACCGACGAAAACGGCAGCGTCGCGGCATACATAACCACGGGAGCGGCAAGGCCGATCCCGCACGAAAGTCCGGCAAGGACTGCTCGTTGTGTTGCATCAGAAGAAGCCATGAGCTCTCCCCATCTTCCAGCACCCAAATCGCATCATTCAGTTGGCTGCGCGAGAGAAGATGAAGCGGGGCTATGCCCCAAAGCAACGGTATATGGTTCGTTTCATCTGCGTTTTCCGTCGCGAAGCTTAAAAGCTATTATGCGAAACCGCCCTGTCGATTGCAAGCGACGATGTCGGATTGAAACGGGAAACCTGCTGCTTGCCAGTCTTATGGTCGATAACTGGCGCCGAGTGGCGATATAGAAAAGGGCCGAGGCTCAAAGCCCCGACCCTTTATTACATTGATGACTATCGCTGCGTGTGGATGACAACCTAGAACGTCTGCTCGTAGTCGCTGTGCTTTTTGGCCGAACGCACCAGAAACTCCTGGTTGGTGTTGGTGCCCTTGAGGCCCTTGATAAACGATGCGGCCGCGCGCTCGGTGTTGTTCATGCCGGCAAGAATGCGACGCAGGCCAAAGACAAACGGACGCATCTGCTCGTCAACCAACAGGTCCTCGTTACGCGTACCGGAGGCAACGGGGTCGATAGCCGGGAAGATGCGGCGGTCGGCCAGGTCGCGGTCGAGCTTAAGCTCCATGTTGCCGGTGCCCTTGAACTCCTCAAAGATGACCTCGTCCATCTTGGAACCGGTATCGATGAGGGCAGAGGCCAGGATGGTGAGCGAGCCACCGTTCTCGATATTACGGGCTGCGCCCAGGAAGCGCTTGGGAGGATACAGTGCCGCCGAATCGACACCGCCCGAAAGGATGCGGCCCGAGGCGGGCGCCGCCAAGTTGTAGGCGCGGGCAAGACGCGTGATGGAGTCGAGCACCACCACGACATCGCCGCCCAGCTCCACGATGCGCTTGGCGCGCTCGATGACGAGCTCGGCCACGCGGGTGTGGTTGTCGGCGGGCATATCGAAGGTCGAGGCCACGACCTCGCCCTTAATGGAGCGCTGCATATCGGTGACCTCTTCGGGGCGCTCGTCGACGAGCAGGCAGATGAGGTGCACCTCGGGGTTGTTGATCGAGATGGACTGGCAGATCTTCTTAAGGATCGTGGTCTTGCCGGCCTTGGGCGGAGACACGATCAAGCCACGCTGACCCTTGCCGATCGGCGATACGATATCGATGGCGCGACCGGTAATGGAATCCTTGCCGTGCTCCATACGCAGCGGCTCATTGGGATAGACCGGGGTAAGGTCGCCGAACTTGGGACGGTTGCGAATCTGCTCGGGGTCTAGACCGTTGACGGTCGTGATTTTGGCGAGGCCGGCGCGCTTGTCGCCGCCGCGCGAAGGACGAAGCGAGCCCTCGATGACGTCGCCCGTGCGCAGACGCGCGGAGCGGATGAGGTAGGCGGGGACGAAGGCGTCGTCGTTGGACTTCATGTAACCGTGGGCATGAATGATACCGGAGCTGTCCGGACGAATCTGCAGGATGCCCTTGATGTCGCGGAAACCCTCGGCCTTCGCGGCAGTGGTGTAGATCTCCTCGACGAGCTCGGCCTTCTTCTTGCCGGTCGTCTCGATCTCGAACTCCTTGGCCTTCTCGCGCAGCTCGGCGACCTTCATGGCCGCGAGTTCCTCGCGCGAAAGCGTGGGCTCGGTGGGGGCGGCGTTGCGCTCCTTGTTGCGCTGTTTGCGATCGCGTTGGCGGTTGCGACGGTCGTTGTTGCGCTCGTCCTTGCGGTCGTTGCGCTCGTCGTTACGCTTGTGCTGGCGACGGTTGGGGCGAGCGCCGTCTTCGGCCTCGGCGGGCGCGGCACCATCAGTTGCGGCGGCGTCAGCATTGGCCGAAGCGGCGCCATTGGCCTCGGCGCCGGAATCGACCTGTGCTTCGACATCAGCCTGCTGCTCGGACGCCTTGGCCTTAGCGGACTTCTTACGACCGCGCTTGGGCTTCTCGGACGCAGACTGTTCGACGTCTTGGGGCTCGGCGGCATCAGTCGATGCATCGGCGGTCGTCTCGGCCGAATCCTCGGACGCGCCCTTCTTGGCAGCCTTGGCCTTGGACGTGCGCTTAGCAGCAGTACGATGGCTGCGACCAGGGCGGACGTCGGCGGGCTCGACATCGGCGGGAGCGGCCTCGGAAGTCGTAGCATCCTGGACGGGTGCATCGGCAGCGGTTGCAGACTCGGCGGTCGCCGCAGCATCCCGAGCGGCTGCGGCTGCGGCTGCGGCCTTCTCTGCCTCGACGAAGGCCTTGGGCTTGCGACCGCGACGGTGCGGGCGCAAAGCCGGATCGACAACGGGAACTTCGCTGGCCTCGACAGGCGCAGCGGGCTTAGTTGGCGATGCGCCCTCCCCTGCCGCGGAACGGACCGAAGCCTCAGTGAGCTCGGGGGTTACCTGTTCAGAAACCTGCTCGGCCTTAGCAGCCGTGCGACGGCGTGTGCGCGGTGCCGGCTTCTCGGTCGGCTGGTCGGCGGCAGGGGTCTCGGTGGCGGCAGGGGTCTCGGGCACAGACGGAGCTGCAAGCTCGGTCAGAGCCGCGGCCTCGCGCTCGGCAGCACGACGGCGGGCACGCACCACCTGAGCCTCGCTAATCTGCGCCAACGCACGTGCCTGCGCGACCTCATCGGAAATCGGCTCCGAGGAGTCAGCTGCAACGGTGCGCTTGGCGCGCGTCGTGCGCGTGGTACGGCGCTTGGGCTTAGTGACCTCCTCGCCGTCAGCGGCAGACTTGGCCGTGCGGCGCGTGCGCTTGGGCTTTGCCGGAGCAGCCTCCTCACCAGTTGCAGGCACGGCCTTCTCAGCCGCTGAAGGCGTAGGCGTCGAAGCAGCCTTAGGCGTCTCAGGAGCCGAGGCTTGCGCGGGCGCCGCGACCTGGTCCGACGCAACCGGTGCAGCGGGAGCGGCTTGCGTCGTCGTTATTTCGTTTTCTTGCTGTTGATCAGACACAGTGTTTGCTCAACTTTCTTTTCAAGCCCTGTGATCACATGCTCCCTGCATAAACCTTCAGGGCGGCTAAACAGTCTAGCTCCGTCAAATACCGACGGACATCATTGATCTGTATCGAGATATTTGCGTCATATACGCAGCGTTAGTGTAACACAACCGCCGCCACCTGCAACTTAGTCATTGGGGACGTTCTTAAACGACTAGTCAAAAGGGACACTCTTTGGTTAAACACCCACAAATCTGACTGCCTCCGCCAAAACTATGGCGGTTTACTACGATGGATCGCTCAACCGCGACCACTCCGAAACTTGTTGAACTAAAACCGCAGGTAGATGCCTTGCACTTTTTAGCGAAAAGCCGGCGTGGTTGGCATTTCTCAATTCATCGTAGTAAACCGGAATAGTTTCGTATTGGCTCTGTTAGACCAGGATTGACATACATGTGTCCCCACGGTGCCATATCGTTGACCCCGTAGACCGCGATGATGGGGGCAGCATGAACGCCGAAGACCTGGTCCTCAACTTCAAGAAGGGCATGGCGAACCTCAGCAA
>CABSNU010000024.1 GCA_902479135.1 uncultured Collinsella sp.
CGGTTTTAAACCGGGCTCGAATGAACATGCCTATTGACAATGGCTTTCTCATATTATGTAGTGGCCCAAGAGGGTCTTTATGGGTAGAACTAACATCTCTACCGCCTCTTTCATTTCACTAATGTTATTTTAGTGAACTAAGATGTTTACTATAAGGTAACCATTTATAAACGTATTGTCAAACATATATTGCTAAAACAGAAACAATTTATAGACTGAGTGGTCGTATCCTTTGGGCGATTGCTTCTATAATCTAGCCTTCGCTGCTGTCGGGAGGGAAGGTCTAGGACTCCGTTATCATGTTGAAACGCTTTAACTAATTTGACGTTCTCACGTGTTTTTCGTTTCAAAAGCGTTAGGATGGGACTCATAGCGTGGGGCGTAATGGGTGCCCCGCACACGATGGGAGGCTATCAATGGCTAATCGTTTCGTTCTCAATACCATCTCTTATCATGGTTCCGGCGCCATCAAGGAGATCCCCGGCGAGCTCCAGCGTCGCGGCTACAAGAAGATTTTCGTCTGCTCCGATCCCGATCTGGTCAAGTTTGGCGTTACCGCCAAGGTGACCGACGAGCTCGATGCCGCTGGCATCGCTTGGAGCCTCTACTCCGAGATTAAGCCCAACCCCACTATCCAGAACGTCAAGGACGGCGTCGAGGCCTTCAAGGCCGCCGAGGCTGACGCTATCGTGACCATCGGTGGCGGCTCCTCCATGGACACCGCCAAGGCCATCGGCATCATCATCAACAACCCCGAGTTTGCCGATGTCCGCAGCCTCGAGGGCGTTGCTCCCACTAAGAACCACGCCGTGTTCACCATCGCCGTGCCGACGACCGCCGGTACCGCTGCCGAGGTGACCATCAACTACGTCATCACCGACCCCGAGAAGGTCCGCAAGTTCGTGTGCGTCGACACCAACGACGCCCCCGAGGTCGCCGTCGTCGACCCCGACATGATGGCCTCCATGCCCGCCGGCTTGACCGCTTCCACCGGCATGGACGCTCTGACCCACGCCATCGAGGGCTACACCACCAAGGGCGCTTGGGAGCTCTCCGACATGTTCCACTTTGAGGCTATCAAGCTGATCAGCGAGAACCTGCGCGACTCCGTCGCCGAGGCCAAGTCCGGCAAGCCCGGCTCCGGCCGCGAGGGCATGGCCCTTGGCCAGTATGTCGCCGGCATGGGCTTCTCCAATGTTGGCTTGGGCATCGACCACGCCATGGCTCACACCCTGTCCGCTCACTACGACACCCCGCACGGCGTCGCCTGCGCCATGCTGCTGCCGATCGCCATGGAGTTCAACAAGCCGGTTTGCGCCGAGCGCCTGGCCAAGGTCGCCGTCGCTATGGGCGTTGACACCACGGGCATGAGCACCGACGAGGCCGCCGATGCCGCCATCGCCGCCGTCAAGCAGCTCTCCGCCGACGTGAACATCCCGCACGTCTGCGAGGCCATGAAGGCTGATGAGATCGAGGTCCTGGCCAAGGACGCCATGGCCGACGCCTGCTTCCCGGGCAACCCGCGCGAGGCGACGCTCGAAGACGTCATCGAGCTCTTCAAGAAGATCTGCCCGGCTGCCTAACCTGGTTCGGCGGGCCTCTGCCCGTTAACCCCACAATCGTCCTCGGACATGTCGGAAGCCCCCGCTGCGCACTTCGTGCGGCGGGGGCTTTTGTTCCGCGCCGATGCCCCGATATGGGCAAAACCAAGGCATGCTGCCCGCTGCGGATAGGTGGTGCACTTCCCGGCGTGCATTTTTGGGAGTATTCAGCAAGCTCTGAAAAATGCATAACGTTGTGAATGGGCCGTAGTGGCTCGCGGCGCCCATCGACAGTCCTTGTGGGCGGGCTATCGATGGGCGGAGATGGCTGTCGCCGCGTTTTTGGTTTGCGCCGGCCTGCAACACTGCTGTAACCACGGCGTTATGTCGTTTGTGATGGGGCCGTTGGGGCCCACGGTGCTGAATACTCCGTTTTTTGCACGGTCTAAGGTGGGGTACCCTGAGACGAAGCAAAAAGATGCCTCATTTCTATGCAGATACCGATAGGATTTATGCAAGATTGGGATTGTAAACCGTGCGCGTGCAGAAAACCGGTGCGGGGACGTCTGGAGGCGGTTCGGCTCCTGGGGCATTGCACGTGCAGAACGGTTAAAATCGGGACTCGGTCTTAGTTTTACTTGGAAGGATGCATATGGCTTCTAATGTTGATGCTTCTCTAGAGGAGACGCTCTCCTATATTACTGACCAGTTGAAGGCGCTTACCTCGATTGCTTCGCCTACGGGCTATACCCGTGCGGCTACTGATTATCTGATGGAGACCCTGCGCGATATGGGGTTTGGGCCTGAGCGTTCCAATAAGGGCAATGTGCTTGTTGAACTTGGTGGCGAGGGTGAGCCGCTCGTGTTGGCGAGCCATGTCGATACCCTGGGCGCCATGGTGCGCTCCATCAAGGACAATGGTCGCCTGCGCCCCACGACGCTCGGTGGGCATCAGTGGTCTACGGCCGATGGCGAGAACTGTACCGTCTACACGCGTGACGGCAATGTGTACACAGGCGTGGTCCTCAACACCGAGCCTTCGGCGCACGTGGCCGACGAGCCGGTCAAGACCATCGAAAAGAACATGGAAATCCTGCTCGATGAGAATGTCGACAGCAAGGACGATGTGCTTGAGCTGGGTATTCAGACGGGCGATATCATCGCTATGGATCCGCGCACCACGGTGACGGAGAGCGGCTACATCAAGAGCCGCTTCTTGGACGACAAACTGTCCGCGTCGATTCTGCTTGGTTTGGCCCGCGCCGTTGCCGACGGCGAGGTGACCCTTTCGCGCAAGGTTTCGCTGCTCTTTACGGTGTACGAGGAGGTCGGCCACGGCGGTGCCTTTGTGCCGGCCGACACGCGCGAGATGATCAGCGTGGACATGGGCTGCGTGGGCGACGACCTGGGCTGCACCGAGCGCATGGTTTCGATTTGCGCCAAGGATTCGGGCGGTCCGTACAACTACGACCTGGTAACCACACTGTCCAACATCGCGCGCGAGCTGGAGCTCGATTACGCCATCGATGTGTACCCGCACTACGGCTCCGACGTCGAGGCCACGCTCTCGGCCGGCTACGACATTCGCCATGGTCTGATCGGCCCCGGCGTGTACGCGAGCCACAACTACGAGCGCAGCCACATCGACGGCGTGCGCAATACCTACGAGCTGGTTCGCGCCTACGTTCAGCGCTAACGATGCAGCGGCCTCGGCTGACACAATAGCGCCGACCGAGGCCGTCCTCTCAAAGTTGCGGTGAAATAGGGACTGTTTGGCGGTTTTAAACGCTTAAACAGTCCCTATTTCACCGCAACTTATAAAGGGGATGGGGCTATTTGATGGCTGCCGTAACGGTGCCGCCGCCCAGGACGACGTCGCCGCGATAGACGACGACGGCTTGGCCGGGGGCGATGGCTCGTTGCGGCTCGTCAAAGGTCAGCAACATTTGCCCGTCTTCGCCGCGCGTAAGGGTCGCTGCCTGGTCTTTCTGACGGTAGCGGTACTTGGCGCCCACGCGAATGCCGCCGGCATCGAGCTCTGCCTCCATGCGGTCGGCCGGGGCGCTCCAAATCCAGTCGTTGGCCGTGAGCGCCGTGGCCGTCAGGTCCTCTGCCTCGCCCAGATGCACGGTGTTATTGACGGCGTCGACACCCGTTACGTACACGGGATGCGCCATCGCGACGCCCAAGCCCTTACGCTGGCCGATGGTGTAGCGCAGCGCGCCGTTGTGGCGCCCAACCACGCTGCCGTCGCGCCATACGATGTTGCCCGGTGCAGCGGCATGTCCGCAGCGGCGCTCGATATAGCCCGCGTAGTCGCCGTCTGGAATAAAGCAGATGTCCTCGCTTTCGACCTTCTTGGCGTTAACAAAGCCCTGCTCGGTGGCTATGCGGCGCACGTCGCGCTCTTTGTCTAGGCCTGCCAGCGGAAAGATCGTGTGCGCCAGGCGCTCCTGCGTGAGCGAATACAAAAAGTAACTCTGGTCCTTTTTGGGGTCCTCGCCGCGATGCAGCTGCCAGGTGCCATCGGGCGCCTGGCTCGTTTTGGCATAGTGGCCTGTGGCGATGTAGTCGCAGCCCATATCCAGCGCCGCATCCAGCAACGCGCCAAACTTAATATGGCGGTTGCAGATAATGCACGGATTGGGCGTCAGCCCCTCCTGGTAGGCGTTCACAAAGCGCTCGATTACGTTACGGTCGAAGGTTTGCTGCAAGTCGAGCACGTGATGGGGTATCCCCAGGCGCTCGGCGACGGCCTTTGCATCGGCGATGTCGCGGTCGACCTTACTCATGCCCGTGGCGGGATCGGGCGCGGGGCAGGTGAGGCGCATGGTGGCACCGACACATTCGTAACCCTGACTTTTGAGCAGATACGCGGTCACGCTGGAATCGACGCCGCCGCTCATGGCGACGAGCACGCGCTTGTTGTGCATGGGGAGGTTCTCCTTGGTGGCATGTGGCCAAAAAAGAAAAGCGGCGCGGGAGGCTGGTTCCGCGCCGCAGACATTGTAACAAGTTCGGGCGTCCTGTGGGACACCCTGTTGGGATGAGCTAAGGCTGCCAGAAGAGAGGGGAGACCGGCGTGCCCTGGGCTCGTTCTAGGAACGAGAGCTCTAGTCCTGGAAGAGTGCCGTGGACAGGTAGCGCTCGCCGGTGTCGGCGAGCAGCGCCACGATGGTCTTGCCCTCGTTCTCGGGGCGCTTGGCCAGCTGCAGTGCGGCCCACACGGCGGCGCCGGACGAAATGCCCACGAGCACGCCCTCCTTGTGGCCCACGGCGCGGCCGGTGGCAAAGGCGTCGTCGTTCTCGACGGGGATGATCTCGTCGTAGACCTGGGTGTCGAGGACGTCGGGCACAAAGCCGGCACCGATACCCTGGATCTTGTGCGGGCCGGCCTGGCCCTTGGAGAGCACCGGGGAGGTGGCGGGCTCGACGGCGACGACCTGAATCTCGGGGTTTTGCTCCTTGAGGAACTCGCCCACGCCGGTCACGGTGCCGCCGGTGCCGACGCCGGCGACGAAGATGTCGACCTTGCCGTCGGTGTCGTCCCAGATCTCGGGGCCGGTCGTGGCCTTGTGAATGGCCGGGTTCGCGGGGTTCACAAACTGGCCGGCGATGATGCTGTTGGGAGTCTCCTTCTGCAGCTCCTCCGCCTTGGCGATAGCGCCCTTCATGCCCTTGGAGCCATCGGTGAGCACGAGCTGCGCACCGTATGCCTGCATCAGCTTGCGGCGCTCGACGGACATGGTCTCGGGCATGGTGATGATCACCTTGTAGCCGCGGGCCGCCGCCACCGAGGCGATGCCGACGCCGGTGTTGCCGCTCGTGGGCTCGATGATGGTGTAATCGCCGCCACGCACGAGCTTGCCGGCCTTCTCGGCCTCGTCAATCATGTTCTTGGCGACGCGGTCTTTAACGGACCCGGCGGGGTTGAAGTATTCCAGTTTGACGAGCACGCGGGCCTTGAGGTCCTCGTCGGCCTCAAAGTGGGTGAGCTCCAGAAGCGGGGTGTGGCCGATAAGCTGATCGATGGACGTGTAAACATTGCTCATGGTGAACCTCCAAAGTGTTCAAATGACTGGATACCGTGTGGTTTTACGGTGTGTGTAGCAGCGAAACCCACAAACCTTATAGGTTGTTCGTTTTGCTGTTGGGAAGCATACTAGACACTAAATCCTAGTAATGCAATAGGAAATAGGAGTTTATTGCAAGTTGATTAACCATCTTGACCGGAACGGGTATTTTCAAAGCCAATTTTTCGGCTAGAATTTCAACGAACTAAAAGACCGAAAGGCAGCACTATATATGTTGGTTTCTACTAAGGGCAGATATGCCCTGCGCGTTATGGTCGATCTGGCCGAGCACCAAGCGGCCGGTCGCATCCCGCTTAAAGAGATTGCGGCACGTCAGGGTATTTCGGAGAAGTACCTCGAGAATATTCTGGCGACGCTCGTGCGCGCCAATATGCTCTCGGGCATGCGCGGCAAGGGCGGCGGCTATGTGCTCACACGCCCGCCCGAGCAGTACACGGTGGGCGAGATCTTGCGCCTGACCGAGGGCAGCCTGGCGCCGGTCGCCTGTCTGGATGGCGACTGCAAGGGTTGCTCGCGATCTGATGAGTGCCCCACGCTCGACGTGTGGAAGAATCTGGACAAGCTCATCAACGACTACCTCGACGGCGTGACGCTCGATGCGCTTGTCGCCCCCAACGAGGGCTACGACTACGTGATCTAGCCCCACCTGCCATGTGGGGACGGGGTGGAAATGGCAGATCCTCTCGCCCTTTGAGACTTGGCAAATAAGAAGGCCGCCCATTTTTTGCGATGGGCGGCCTTCGTTTTGGGCTGTTGAGACGGGCGCGGCCGGAATGGCCGTTTTAGCCCTCGGCGATGCTGTCGAGGATGCTGCGCATGATGGATACCAGGATGCTGCCCATAAAGGCCGATCCAAAGCTGGCGATGGAGATACCCGCGCCCAGCAGATTGACCGACAGGTAGCTGGCCAGCTCGAGCATAAAGCTGTTGACTACAAGCTGAAAAATACCCAGCGTAATGATCGTGAGCGGCAGCGAGATGACCGTCAGGAACGGCTTGACGAGCGAATCGACGATGTTGAGGAACAGTCCCACGAAGGCGAAACAGACCCAGGTCTCGGCAAAACCGAAGGGCTGGATGCCGGGAACGAGGAACGTGGCAATCGCAATGGCGATCGAGGTAAAGAGCCAGTTAAGCATAAAGCGCATGGTGTGAATCCTTTCTTGCGCATGGCGTGGTGAGGGAGCGTAAGGGGCACATGCCTTTGCAACTTGGATGGGTGCGGGGCACGGTCCTGTTTGGGCGCCCATTGTCTCAGATATTCGTGGAGCTTGCGTGCGCATTCGGTTTCAAAACGGCGTTCGTCCTAGAAAACGCGCCGCTGGCAGAGAGTTTTGCCGCTTTAGTTTGGTGGTGTGCTAAACTGCTACGGGCAAAAGCCACAGGCGTTGCCCTATTGCATAGAACGGGCGAACGATGCCCGATGTCAGTATCAACTTCGATGCCTTTTGGCGGGTTTGGCGGTGATCGATGAATATCGAGAGCATGTTTGACAAGCCTGATGTCAAGCAGCTGGTCCACGCATTTAGTCTTTTGGATGACGAGAAGGATATCCAAGCGTTTTTGACCGATATCTGCACGCCGCGCGAGATCTGCGATCTTTCGCAACGTCTGCAGGTTGCGCGCTATCTGGATGAGGGCGAGCCTTATGTTGAGGTTCAGGCCCGCACCGGCGCTTCGTCCACTACGGTGAGCCGCGTTTCAAAGGCGCTGAACGGCGAGTACGGTGGCTATCGCAAGATCCTCATCAAGCTGGAGGATGGCGAGTAGGTCAGCGGCAACAATGAATTACGAAGAACCGTCCCTCCGGGGGCGGTTTTTTGATCCCTTGGGGACGGAGGAAATCTGTTGGCGTGGGGCAAATCTGTCCGCGTGGGCGGGTAGGATGGATGCATTGATTATTGCGAACAGTTTGAGCGGAGGACCATGCCTGTTCGAATCTATACCACCAATGCCGGCACGGATTTGAGCGATGCCGAGGCGGCGCTGCTCGCCGACCTTGTTGCCCGCCATGGGCGCGCCGTGCTGCTGGCGCCAGCGTTTGCCGAGCTCGACCTGTGCCGTCATGATGCGGCGGAAGCCGGCGTTTCGCTGGGTATTGACTACAAGACGCCTACATCGTGGCTTCGCTCGCTTTGGGAGCTTTTGGGCGACGGGCGCGGTTTCGTCGACAACCTGCAGCGCCAGATGCTGTTTTCGGACATGGTAGCGCGTCTCGACGACGCCGACCTGCAGCCGCTTTCGCGCAGCCAGGGCACGGTGCGTATGCTCGCGCGTATGGCTCGCGATGTGCTGCCGGGTGTGGCAGGGACAGGTGCCGAGCGTTGCTGCGACAACGTTTGCAAGCCCAAGCCCAGAAGCGACGCCGAGGCTCGCGTGTTTGAACTTTTGTGCGCCTATGCGAGCGGCTTGGACCGTCGAGACATGGTCGAGCCCTGCGAGGCGGCTGACATTATGGCCGGTGCCCTGGCCGATAACCTGCCGGCGTGTACCCGCGCCGTATGCGTGCGCGGTATCACGTCGTTTACGCACGGCCTGCTCGAGTTACTGTCTGCTGTGGCGAACAATGGGGGAGAGGTCGTCGTGCTGCTTGCCCGCGAGCAGGCGGCGATGCGCGAGGACCTGGCTGCCGCCTTTGATGCCCGCGGTGTGCTGTTTGAGGCCGCCCCGTTGGGGGAGAACGCCGGCGCGTCCGAGACCGCTTCTGCGCCTGCCGCTCAGCCTATTTTTATAGAGGTGGCCGGCCCCCATGCCCGCGCCCGCGCTTATGTGGATGCTCTTGAGAACCTGGTCGCGGCATGCGAGGAGTCCGTGTCGCGCGACGGCGCCGCGACAAACTCCGACCCCACGCGTGTGCTCGTTGTTTCCGCCCGGGCACCCCAGCTGTTCGGCGAACTCGCTGCCCGTTTGGCGGCGCGTCACATTGCGGCCGAGACGACTGAGTTCACGGCGTTTTCCCAATCCATTGCGGGCAAGCAGTTTGCGGCGCTTGCCGGCCTGATCGAGCGCATGAAGGCCGCCGATGAGTTCACGGCGTCAAAGACCGAATGGTGGCCCGCGCCGGAGCTTACCGACTGGATCTACAGTCCGCTTTCGGGCGCCGATGCCGCCAGCGCGCGAACCTTCGATAAGAACATGCGCCTGTCGCGCAGCAAGACTACCGCGGGCGTTAAGAGCCTGCTGCAGAGCGTCCAAGGCCAGGTGAGGGGCGTGCGCAAGGCGGCGAGCGACGAGAACTGGTTTAAGAACGTGCCGTGTGTGGTTTCGGACGTGTTCCAGGCGCTGTGGCGTGACAAGCCCGTGACGGCGCTCAAGGCCATGTTTGCCGTTGCCGAGGCGTTGCCCGATCGCTCGCTGGGCAGCTTGGATGGCCAAGCCCGTCGCCAGGCGGAGGTGGCTCTGCTGCGCCACGTCATCGACATCCTTATGAACGATGCTCGCGCGCTCGACGTATCGCAGGCCGCGACCGTGCCCGTGCTCGATGGCATTCGCACCAAGGTAGACAAGCGTAGCACCGCCTACGATTACGAGACCTACGAGGTTGACCGTGCGCCACGTGCTCAGGTTCGTTTTGCTTCGCTTGCCGATGCGGCGGCTCTGCGCCCCGGCAGCTACGATGCCGTGCTGTTTGCCGATGTCGATCTGGACAGCTATCCGCTCTCACACGAGGAGGGGCCACTGGCCACGCTGACGGCGAGCCTTGGTCGCGAGGGCGTGACGCTTGAGCCTGCGGCCTTGCTGCGCGCACGCTTTGGCCGCGCGATGCAAGCGTCGCGTGGTCCGGTTGCGCTCGCCCGTGTGACCCACGATCGTCAAGCGCGCGAGTGCTATCCGGCGGCCGTGTGGACCGAGTTGCGGGCGCATGCCGAGGCCGCTAACGATGCTAAGGCCGCTGACGCCGACAAGACTGCTGACAACGCTAAGGCCGCTGGCGCCGACAAGGCGAAGTGCGTGGGTGAGGGCGATATCGTAAGGGACTTCGATCCCGCGGCAGGCGAAGGTCTTAGGCGCGAGCGCGTGACCTGCGAAGCTCCTCAGCATCTGAGCGATGAGGCCGTGCCGTATTTGGTCCTGCGCCGTCGTGACGGCGAGGGCGAGGGCGCGCCGCTTGTGCCGCGCCTGACGTCCGCCTCGCAGATCGAGGCCTATTCCACCTGCCCGCTGTGCTGGTTCGTCTCGTATCGCGTCAAACCCCAGTCGATCGACGCCGGCTTTGGCAACATGGAGAAGGGCAACTTTGTCCATGACGTGCTGGAGCACTTGCATGCCCGTCTGCCCCAGGTGGGCATGGAGCGCGTGACGCCCATGAATCTGCCGCGCGCGAAGGAGCTGCTGCACGAGGTCTTTGCCGAGACCCTGGCCGAGCACGCCGGCAAGCGCGGTACCGAGGGCCCGCTGGTGCCGCTCTCTCCAGTGGAGGAGCGCCAGGTGGCCGAGATTTTGCCGCAGCTGGAGGGCGTGCTTGCCTACGAGTCCGAGGCGCTTGCACCCTTTGCCCCGCGCTACCTTGAGTTCGCCTTTAATGAGCTTAAGGTCGAGTATGCCGGCTGGCCGCTTGGCGGGCGCATCGACCGCGTTGATGTGGATGCCGAGAATCGCGCCGTGGTAATCGACTATAAGCATCGTTCGGGTGTCGAGGAGTTTAAGCTCGCCGACCCCACGGTGCGCGACGAGGAGTCGGGCGAGGCCCCCATCGACGACCCGCGCTGGCTGCCGCCCCATACCCAGACACTCATCTACGCGCAGGCCATGCGTCGGGCGCTGGATCTGGATACCCGCGCCGCGCTCTATTTTTCGACCAAGGGCGGCAAGCCGGCGTTGCGCGGCGCCGCGAGCACCGAGCTGCTCGAGGAAGAGCGCGGCGACGGTCGCATCCCGGGCCTTAAGAAAGGTTTCCCCGGCGAGGGTGGCAGCATGGACTTCGATGCGCTGCTCGATCGCGTGGAGACCGGCATTGCCGAGCGCCTACGCGAGCTCGAGGCAGGCAACGTTGCCGCCGTCGACCCGACGTCGGCTCAGGCCGTGCATGCGCGCTGCTCGTATAACCACGAAGGAACGTTTGTAAGGAGGGACGTGTAGACCATGGATCTTTCGACTTTGATGCCGCAACAGCTGCAGATCGTCAAAACGCTCGACCGTCCGCTGTTTGTTTCGGCAGGTGCCGGTTCGGGCAAGACCTTTACCCTCACGCGCCGCATCGTCTACGCGCTCTCGCCCGAATCCGGTCCGTTCGTTGAGCATCTGGACCAGGTGCTCGCCATTACCTTTACCAAAGATGCCGCGGCCGAGATCCGTGACCGCGTGCGTCGTGCGCTTATCGACGAGGGTATGGACGAAGAGGCCCTGACCGTCGACGACGCTTGGATCTCGACCATTCACGGCATGTGCTCGCGTATCCTGCGCGCGCACGCGCTGGAGCTGGGCATCGATCCCGAGTTCACGGTGCTTACCGATACCGATGAGCTTATGGATCAGGCTGTCGAGCATGTGCTGGGGCGCGCGACGGCGCCCGATGCCGCGCCTGAGCTCGCCGCCCCGCTTAAGGCCCTCTACGCTTGGTATCCCATGGCGGGCGAGGGCGGGCCGTTTGGCGCCGGTACCACCATCAAAGGGCTGGTGCGCGACCTGCTGGAGCTATCGAGCCAGCTGCCGGGCGGCATGGACGATGTGTGCGTGGCGCGCGGCCAGGCTGACACCTCTGCGCTTGCCGACGCCTATCGCGCGGCGTTGGGTGCGAGCAAGGCCGCGACCGAGAAAGCGCAGGTGGCACTCGATGCCATCGACGCGTTTGAGGCGAGCGGCAAAACCATGGAGGATGCGGCGCGACTCATGATGTCGTGCAGCATGCCTCGGGCGAGCAAAGCGTTCCCCAAGGAGCAGGCCGAGCTGCTCAAGGCCGAGGCTGCCGATGCATTTATCAATATCGTGCTCGCCTGCGGTGGTCCCGCGCTCGATGCACTGGTGGGGCTTGCTCGTGCTGTGGAGGCGGAATACCGCGCGCTCAAGGCTGACCAGTCCGCGCTTGATAACAACGACCTGCTGCGCATGGCGTACGAGGCGCTGCGCGATTATCCCGCCATCCGAGCGGCCTATGAGGGTCGCTTTAAGATGGTCATGATCGATGAGTTCCAGGATACCGACCAGATGCAGGTCGATTTGATCCGTTACCTGACGGGCGCGGGGGAGCGCGCACTGTGCACCGTAGGCGATGCGCAGCAGTCGATCTACCGCTTCCGTGGTGCCGAGGTCGAGGTGTTCCGTCGCCAGGAGCGCAAGGTGGGTTCGACGACGGCGCCCGAGACGGTCGCCACGTCCGATGCCCCCGCCGGCGAGCTCGTCAAGCTTGTACGCAACTTCCGCAGCCACGACGAGGTGCTGCGCTATGTGGCGCGCGTCTTTGACGGCGACACCGGTGGTTTGATGCAGGGGTTCTTGGATCTTGAACCGAGCGACAAACGCGAGGACAAGCTCAAGGCGAAGGCATCGCGCCGCCAGTCGATCTTCGTTGCCGGTGGCAGTACGCAGGAGCGAACGCAGGCGAAAGCTCGCGCGATTGCGGAGCGATTCCAAGCACTCGTTAAAGCGGGCCAGCCCCAGGGCGGTATGGTGCTGCTGCTGGGGCGCATGACCAATGCCGATATCTATGCGCAAGCCTTCCGCGACCAAGGGCTCGACTGCGTGATCGCAGGCGGCTCGGTCTTTGCCCAGGCAGCTGAGGTTCAGACGGTGCGTGCCCTGGTGTGCGCGCTTGCCAATCCGGCCGATACGGCGCAGGGCCTCATGCCGCTGCTGGCATCGCCGATGTTTGCGCTGGGCGCCCAGGAGTTTTTGGCGCTGGCGACCAAGCTTGACGATCAGACGGGGGAGACCTCGCGCCGCAACATCGATGCGGGCATCATGAGCGATTCCGATGTGCCGGGCCTGCAAAACCTGCCGCTCGTGACGCGCGCCCGCGAGGTGCTGCGCTACGCGCTTCGCCGTGTGGGGCGCGATTCGTTCGCCGCCATCGCGCGCGATACTGTCAACGCCTCCGGCTGGTTTGTGCGTCTGGCACAGCGTGGTCCCGAGGGCAAGGCCATTGCCGCCAACGTGCTTAAGGCGCTCGATGCCGTGGCCGAGGCGGAGGCCGAGTTCGGTAACTCGCCGCGTTCCATTGCGCTTGCCTTCGACCGCTTCTTGGCGGGCAAGGAGGCCCCAGGCGCCCTCAACGAGGAGGGCGACGGCGCGGTGCGCATCATGACCGTGCATGCGTCCAAGGGCCTGGAGTATCCGGTCGTAGCGGTTGCCGAGTGCTTTGGCGTGCGCAAATCGTCCGGTGCGGCGCAGATGGGCCGCGTCGACGGTGGGGCGCAGGTCGTGGCGCTGCCGGCACGCTTCGACGGCGTTAAACTCGCGGACGGCACGTTCGTAAAGGGCGATGACGTCAAAAAGCAGTTTGAGCATGCGTTTAAGGGTAAGGGCACGTCGCTATGGTTGCCGCCGGAGCTCATGGAGGATGTCTGCGCGACGGGTTCTCCCGCCGAGGCATTCGTTCGCCTGCGCAACGACGACCTGCAGCTTTCGCTCGAGGAGCGGGCTCGCTTGCTCTATGTCGCCATGACGCGTGCGCGAGAGCTGGTCATTCTGGCGATGGATGCCGGCGTGAGCCGTGGCAAGGTGACGGCGCCGACCTTCGATGTCGAGACGGATCTGACCTACGACGTGCTGCGCCGCATCCTGCCGACCGACGCTTTGGACATGCCGCAGCTCGATGCCGACCGCCTGGTGTTCGACAACTCCCAGCCGGGCGACTACGAGCTCATTTCGCTTTCGGACTTTACCTTTGGCGAGCAGGCGTTTGAGGCCAACGCTTCGCTGGATGCCGAGGGCAGGCTTGTCCGCGGCGATGCGGAGCCGGAGGGTGCCGGTGCAGATGCCCGCGCCGCCGTTCCCGGTCCTGCCGACCCCGAGCCCGATGCGTTTGAGCTCGTGTATCCCCAGGCGGTGGGCGTGCGCATGGGCACCTGCCCGTATCCGGCGCGCGATTCGTACAGCTACTCGTCAATCGCCGCGGCGCTGCATGCCGAGTCCGAGGACCGTGCCGCCGAGGCACACGTGCCCATGGACGAGGCCGGCGATGATGCGGAGTCGGATGGTTTCGAGATGACGGATGCAGGCGTGGCCGCCGTTGAGCCCGCCGGCAACCCCATGGCGCTGGGCTCGGCGTTCCATGCCGCCTGCCAGTGGCTGATCGAGATGGGTGCCGATGAGCTGCCCGCCGCGCGTGCCGATGCGCTGGCGCGTCTGTGGCGCCTGACGCCGGAGCAGCGCGAGCGCTTCGACGTTGCCCTGGACCGCTGGCTCAAGTCGGCGGTCCGTGCCGAGCTGCTTGCCTGGCCGTGCGTTCGCGCCGAGGTGCCGTTCTTTTCGCTGGGCTGCGAGGACGAGGACATCGCTCGCTACGGTGCATATGCCGAAGGCGCCATCGACGCTTTGGCGACGAACCCGGCGGATTCGTCACGCGCGCTGGTCATCGACTACAAGACGGGTGGCACACCAGACGAGACGCCGGAGCAGCTGCGGGAGAAGCATGCCCTGCAGGCGCGCGTCTATTCGGACGTTCTGCACAAGGCGGGCTATGAGACGGTGACCGTCAAGTTCGTCCGCGTGGAGCAGCCGGATCCGACCCTCTTCGTCGAACCCGCCGAGCCTCAGGTAGTCACCTACAACCTCTAGCCCTCAATAACTTGCGGTGGAATACGGACTGTTTTGGCCAGAAAAGCCGCCAATCAGTCCGTATTTCACCGCAATTCAGGAGGGTCGCTCGGGCCCTTTGAAGTTGCGGTGGAATAGTTCCTGTTTTACGGCTCAGAAGGGCCAAACAGGAACTATTTCACCGCAACTCAATAGGAGCCGTGTGGGTTTGGCTAGGTTCGGGTGCTGTCCGTGCCGTGCGGTAAAATCGTTCAGTCAGAACACGAACCCGCATCGGAGCTCATCACATGGCATTCGTCCATCTGCACAATCACACTGTCTTCTCCATGCTCGACGGCGCAACCCGTATCCAGGATATGGTCAACCGCGCTGTTGAGCTGGGCATGCCCGCCGTGGCCATTACCGACCACGGTTACATGTACGGCGTGCCCGACCTGGCGCTGGCCTGCGACGCCGTTAACCACAACACGCCCGAGTACAAAACGTGGAGCCACGACAAGGCCTTCTTGGAAAAGGACCGCCGCGACGAGCTGGAGGAGCCCGATCCCGAGGCCAACCCGCGCGAGCATGCCCAGTATGTGAAGGACATGGCCATGTGGGACGAGAAGGGCAACATCGACGAGCTCAAGCCGCCGCTGGTCATCAAGCCCATCTTTGGCTGCGAGGTCTACTTTACGCCGGACGAGACCCTTGCTCGCGACCACAAGCCCGAGCTCTACCACATGATTCTTCTGGCCAAGGACCAGGAGGGCTACGTCAACCTGATGCAGACGGTTTCCGAGGCCGCCGTGCAGGGCTTTTACTACAAGCCGCGTGTGACGCTCGACAACCTGCGCCGCCACGCCAAAGGCATGATCTGCACGAGCGCCTGCATTGCGGGCATCATCCCCAAATACATCGACCGTGGTGACATGGAAGGCGCCATCAAATGGGCCGAGACCTTCCGTGACACCTTCGAGCCCGGCGACTTCTACATCGAGATCCAGGAACATGGCATCACCACCGACAACGGCCTGACCGATGAGCAGATGGACCGCACGCTCATCGACATCGCCAAACAGGTGGGCGTCAAGGTTATCGCCACCAACGACTTCCACTACCTGCGCCGCGAGGACGCGCCCGTGCAGGACGTCATCATGTGCATTGGCATGAACGCCAAAGTCGACGACCCCAACCGCATGCGCATGACTGGCTCGGAGTTTTACATGAAGACCGAGGAGGAGATGCGGGCAATGTTCCCGTATTGCCCCGAGGCCTGCGACAACACGCTCGAGATCGCCGACAAGTGCTACGTCGAGCTCGACTGGGACTCCATCATCCTGCCGCGCTTCCCGCTGCTCGATCCCGGAGAGACGCACGAGAGCCAGTTCCGCCGCGAGTGCGAGAAGGGCCTGCGCCAGCACTACGGCGACGACTGGGCCACGCGCGAGATCGGTGGCGTCAACATCAAAGAGCGCTTTGAGTACGAATACAAGGTCATTTGCGACAAGGGCTTTGCCGCCTACTTCTTGATCGTTGCCGAGTACGTGCAATGGGCCAAGGACAACGGCATCGGCGTCGGCCCCGGCCGTGGCTCGGCCGCCGGCGCTATCGTCGCCTACGCCATGAACATCACCGCGTTCGACCCGCTCGAGAACGGCCTAATGTTCGAGAGGTTCCTGTCGCCGCAGCGTACCGAGATGCCCGATATCGATATGGACTTCGACGATGAGCGGCGCCTCGAGGTCGTGGAGCACGTTCGCCAGCTCTACGGCCCCGAGAAGGTCACCCACGTCATCACCTACTCGACCATCAAGGCCAAGCAGGCCATCAACGACGCCGCGCGCGTCCTGGACTACCCGGTCTACATGGGTCAGCGCCTGTCCAAGATGGTCTCGAGCGACCCCAAGGTCAAGCTCAAGCAGGTACTCGAAAAACAACCCGGCAAAGAGGATCTGTTTAACCCCGACTTTGCCGAGGCCTATAAAAAGGACGACGACGCCCGCCGCATCATCGACACGGCGCTCTCGATTGAGGGCCTCACCCGTGGCGAGGGCGTGCACGCGTGCGCCGTTCTGATCTGCCGCGACCCCGTCAACGAGCATGTGCCCACCAAGCTCGACACCAAGGGCGGCGTCGAGATTACCCAGTACGAGGGCCATACCGTTGCCGACATGGGCCTGCTCAAGATGGACTTCTTGGGCCTGCGCACGCTGACGGTTATCTCCAAGGCCAAGGCAAACATCAAAAAGAACTTCGGCATCGACATCAAAGAGGAAGAGATCCCCTTTGACGATCCCGAGATCTTTAAGCTCATGGGTTCCGGCCACACCGCCGGCGTCTTCCAGGTCGAGTCCGCCGGCATGACGGCCACGATCAAGAACATGAAGCCCACCGAGTACAAGCACGTCGTGGCATTGATCGCTCTGTACCGCCCGGGCCCGCTGGGCGCCGGCATGGTTTCGTCCTACATCAACCGTATGAACGGCAAGGAGCCGGCCGTCTCCTACGACGACCGCCTGGACGACATCCTGGGCGAAACCTACGGCACCATGGTCTACCAGGAGCAGGTTATGCTCATCTCCGTCGAGATGTGCGGCTTCTCCAAGGGCGAATCGGACTCGCGTATCCGTAAGCCCGTGGCTAAGAAAAAGATCAAGCTGCTCACGTCGACGGTACTCCACTGGGAGGATGGCTCGGACGAGACCACCTACGACCACTGGATGAACGGCGCTATCAAGAACAACTATACGCGCGAGGTCGCCCAGAAGATTTGGGACGATGTTCTCGAGTTCGCATCTTACGCCTTTAACAAGTCGCACTCCGCCGGCTACGCCATCCTGGTTATGCAGACGGCGTGGCTCAAGGCGCACTATCCGCACGAGTACATGGCGGCCGTTCTGACGTCCTATACGGGCAAGACCGACAAGATCGTTCACTACGTCTCGGCGTGCCGTCACGACGGCATCCCCGTGCTTTCGCCAGATGTCAACGAGTCCGGTACCGAGTTCACGGCTACCAAGGAGGGCGTGCGTTTTGGTCTGGCCGGCATTCGCGGCGTGGGCACCGGCGTGGCGCAGACGATTATCGCCGAGCGCGAGGCGGGCGGACCGTTTAAGACGCTGCACGACTTTGTCGAGCGCGTGGACTCGAGCCAGGCCAACCGCCGCGTAATCGAATCGCTGATCAAGGCAGGCGCCTTCGACTCCACGGGGTATCCGCGTCGCCAGATGATGCACTTTGTGGACAAGAACAACCCCGAGAACATCATCGATGCCGCGGTAAAGCGCCAAAAGGACCGCGCGAGCGGCCAAACGTCGTTCTTCGACATGTTCGGCGACGTTGAGGGCTCGGGCTTTGAGGTGAGCGTGCCCGATCCGGATGGCCAGGAATGGGACCGCCACCTTAAGCTGAGCCAGGAGAAGGAAGTTCTGGGCATCTATGTCTCGGACCACCCGCTGCGCCCGTTTGAGTATGCACTAGCCAAGGCGCGCGACTTCTCGTTCTCGCAGATCGATACCGGGTACGAAGTGCAGAACCCCACGGGCGGCACCATCAACCAGGAGATTCCCGAGGGCAAGGCGCTGTGGTGGGCCGGCATGGTCTCGAGCGTGTCCAAGCGCGTGACCAAAAACGGCGATCCCATGGGTATCGTGCAGCTCGAGGACATGGAGGGCGAGGCCACGGTCGTGGTGTTCCCCAAGACCTACAAGGAGGCCGAGGGGTACCTGTACGGCGAGGTCGATCCCGAGACCGGCGCGCAGCTGTCCGATGCCTTTGTGCGCATTAAGGGCAAGCTCGAGCGCTCGGACCGCGGCGACCAGATCATCGCGCAGGAGATCGTGCCGCTCGAGCTCAACGAGGAGAACAACAAGCCCAAGGTGTTTGAGGTCATGGTGCCCAACAGCCGCTTTAGCCAGGGCAATATGGCGCGCCTGGCCACGGTGCTCACTACCAACCCGGGCGGCGACCGCGTGGAGATCTTTATTGAGCAAGTCGACGGGCGCGTGCTACGTGCCGAGGTACCGGCCAAGGTCAACGCACGCTCGATTCCGCTGCTGGCAGAGGCAAAGGCGATTGTGGGTAACCAGGGCCGCGTGACGGTTATCTAAGCTACCCGGGGTGAGATTGGAGGAAGTGATGGCGCAGGGGACGTTTGTGCAGGCGCTCCGGAAAGAGGCGGCGCTGAGCGGCACCTTTATGAAGGGGCGTTCGCTCATGCTCAACGGCGCCGTGCTGTCGATCGAGGACAGCGGCTCGCGCTTCTCCAAAAACGTGACGGTTGAGGGCTCGGTGCGCGGTTCGCGCGGCGACCTGTACAAGACGCACGTGGCGCTCGACATGGACGAGCACGAGGTGATCGACTACGACTGCGATTGCCCCGCCGCCTATCGTTACCCCGGTATGTGCAAGCACGCTATTGCCACGGCTCTGGCGTATTTGGATGCCAGCGGCGCCGAGCCCGTCGAAGGTTTGCGCACGCCGGTCCGCACGTTTACGGCGCAGCCGAAACAGCCCGCGCGCACCGCGCCCAAAGCGCCGGCCGTCAATCCCAACTTTCCCTTTCCGGCGCCCGTCCCCACGAGCCCGAGCCTTGTGGCGGCGCTCTCCGATCTTTCGGACGCGCGCATGGATGAGCTGGCGAGCATGCGCCGCAAGCTCGCCGGTGCCGTTGATCCCGACGCCCCCAAAGCGGCGTTGGAGCCCTCGTTGGTGCCGTACTACAATCCGCTGTTCGCCGACCGCTTTAGCTGGGCGCTCGAGTTTCGCATTCGCTGCGGTTCGGTGTCCTACGTGGTCAAGGATATCGACGGCATGGCCGACGCCTATGTTCGAGGCGGCACCTTCTCGTACGGCAAGAAGCTCACGTTTGTCCATACGCCCGAAGCCTTCGACGAGGTTTCGGTGCGCCTGCTCGACCTTGTTGTGGCAACGGTTGCGTATCTGAGCGACATCACGAGTTCGCGTTCGGCGTCGTACGATTTTGCCCGCAGCGGCTTTGTCGCCGAGCGCCAGCTGCCGCTGTCCGAGCATGACATCGTGTACATGCTGGACTTGCTGCGTGGCCGGACCATCTCCTTTGAGCCCGCCTGGTCGCGGGGGACGACGACGCATCGCACCTACGACGTGGCGGTTGAGCTATCTCCGCAAGGGGAGGACGAGGCGTCCGCTAAGCGCCCACCACTCCTTGCCGCCAAAATCGCGCCGGCGGCCGGTGGTAGCTATGACCTGCGCCTGCCCGCCGATATGTACTGCTTTGCGTCGGGCGATGCTGCCTACTTGGTTGACACGCGCCGCGCGCGCCGTACCGACGCTGCATTTGCTCAGCATGCCGCACCTTTTTTGTCGCGCTTGCTGCCGTGCCGCACGCCCGCCCATATTGCCGCCGAGCAGGTGGGTGAGTTCTGCCGTATGGCGCTGCCCATTTTGCGCGACTACACCGACCTCACCGCGCCCGCCGCGCTCGATACCGTGGCGCCCGAGCCGAGCTTTGCCATGGCAATCGGCGTCGACGATGGGCTCGTGACCTGCAAAATTACGGTTACCTACGGCGATTGGTCGGCAGATCTCTTTAGCCTGGGCGCTCCGGGCAGTCCCTTTGAAGAGCAGCGCCCCGGCGTGCCGCCCCGCGACGTGGTGGCGGAGTTTCGCGTTATGGACACGGCTGCCATGTACTTCGATTTCCAAGAGGGCGGCCTGGCGTTTGAGGAGCGCGATGATGAGAGCTTGTTCTGCCTGCTGACCGAGGGTCTGTCCGCCCTGTCCGAGCTGGGCGAGGTCATGCTCAGCGACCGCCTGCGCCAGGTCTCGGTCCGCCCTGCGCCCAAGCTTTCGGTGCGTGCGACCGTCAAGAGTAACCTGCTCGACGTCGAGCTGGGCGCGAGCGGGCTTTCGGCGGCAGATCTTGCCATCTATCTGGACTCGTACAAGCGCCACCAGACGTTTGCGCGCCTGACGTCTGGCGACATCGTGCGCCTGGATGAGGGAGCGCGCGCCGCGTTTGGCCTTGCCGAAGATCTGGGTGTCGATGCCGTCGACCTGCTCGACGGCGTGTCGCTTCCCGCGTCGAGCACCCTTTTTGTCGATAGCATGCTCGCGCGCACGCCGGCGCTCGAGGCCGATCGCGACGCTGCGTTCCGCCGTACCGTCGAGCGCCTGGACACGCTCGGCAAGATGGACTTTACGGTGCCGGCATCGCTCAAGGCAACGATGCGCGGCTACCAGGTCGACGGATACCAGTGGCTCGGCTCGCTCGAACACCTGGGCCTTGGCGGCATCTTGGCCGACGACATGGGCCTGGGCAAAACGCTCCAGATGATCGCGCATATCCTGGCGCGCGTGGAGGCGGGGGACACCAAGCCCACGCTCGTGGTATGCCCGGCCTCACTCGTGTACAACTGGACTGCCGAGCTGGAGCGCTTTGCGCCCTCGCTCGATGTGTGCGCCATCGTGGGCGCCAAGGCGCAGCGTCGCGTGCAAATTGCCGGCGCTGCCGAGCACAACGTGGTCGTGACGTCGTATGACCTTATGCGCCGCGACATCGACGAATATGTCGAGCAGGATTTTGCCCGCGTGGTGCTCGATGAGGCACAATACATTAAAAATCCGCTCACGCAGGTGGCGCGCGCTGCCAAGCGCCTGCCGGCCGGCGTGCGCTTTGCCCTGACGGGAACGCCCATCGAAAACCGCCTGTCCGAGCTCTGGAGCATCTTCGACTTTTTGATGCCGGGCCTTTTGGGGACGCGCGAGTCGTTTGCCAAGCGCTTCGAAAGCCCGGTCGAGCACGCCGAGGGTGACAGCGCCGCTCGCCTGCAGGCGCTCGTGTCGCCGTTTGTGCTGCGCCGTGTTAAGGAAGACGTGGTGGCCGACCTGCCCGAGAAGATCGAAGACACCGTCATGGCGCAGCTTACCGGCGAGCAGCGCAAGCTCTACCTGGCCAACCAGGACCGCATCGCCCAGCAGGTGCAGCACCGCGAGGCTGGGGAGTTTAAGAAGGACAAACTCAAGGTGCTCGCCGAGCTCACCAAGCTGCGCCAGATCTGCTGCGACCCGCGTCTACACTACGAGGATTACAAGGCGGGGAGCGCCAAGCTCGATACGTGCATGGAGCTCGTGCGCGGCGCACTCGACGGCGGGCATCGCATCCTGTTGTTCAGCCAGTTCACGGGTATGCTCGATATCATCGGTAAGCGCTTGGCCAAGGAGAACATCGCCTTCCTTAAGCTCACGGGCGCTTCGTCTAAGGAGAGCCGCGCCAAGATGGTCGCGCAGTTCCAAGCGGGCGAGGTTCCGGTCTTTTTGATTTCGCTCAAGGCGGGCGGCGTGGGCCTTAACCTGACGGCTGCCGACGTGGTCATTCACTACGACCCGTGGTGGAACGTGGCGGCGCAGGACCAAGCGACCGACCGCGCGCATCGTATTGGCCAGCAACATACCGTGACCGTGTACAAGCTCATCGCCAAGGACACGATCGAGGAGCGCATCATGCAGATGCAGGAGTCCAAACGCGACCTGGTCAACAGCGTGCTCGGCGGCGACGGCATCTCCTCGGCGCTGTTTACCCGCGAGGATGTTCTGGCGCTGCTCGGCGGCGACGGGCGCTAACCCGCTCGGGTGGGGCCGCCAGAGCGGATGGCACACGCTGCCCCATCGTCCCCGCCCGTTATGTGTTCATTTGCAATGCCGTGGATGGTTTGTCTGCCTTTGGGCATAAGAACCATCAAGAACATTGGCACATCAGCAAAGGAGAACATCATGGCGAAATTCTTTAAGGACCCCAATGGCAAGCTCATTGCCGCCCTTGGCAACGACGTTGCAACCCCTGCCGGCTGCACGGAGCTGACCGCGAACACCGAGGATGCGGCGCACGAGAAGCACGTGCCGGTCGTCGAGAGCGAGCGTGACGGTCACGTGATCCGCGCACGCGTGGGCTCGGTCGAGCACCCCAGCCTGCCCGAGCACTATATTGAGTGGATCGCTCTTGAGGCCGAGGGCCGCTTAGAGGTCCATTACCTTGAGCCCGGCATGAAGCCCGCGACGTTTTTTGCCGGCGGTTCCAAGACCGGTACCGTCTATGCCTACTGCAACCTGCACGGGCTGTGGTCCGCGACATTCTAGGAGCGCGCCCCCGCTCGGGGTATCATAGCTAGCATATGCACATGCAAGCGCCGACTGCATTATGCGGCCGGCGCTTTTACTACGATTTCGATGGTTTACGACGGAAAGGGCTGAGCCATGAAGCTCGCGCTTGCACAGATCGATATGCGCCTGGGTGATATTGAGGGCATTTGCGGCCGCATCGAGGACCAAGCTCGTCTGGCCCACGAGCGCGGGGCGCGCGTGCTGTGCGTTCCGGCTCCGCTCTTTATGGGCGCCATGCCCGGGGGCCTGGTGGGCACTGCCGACTTTGAGCACGACATGCTTGCCGGCTTGACTGGTGTCGCCGAGCGTATCCAGGAGCTTGACATGATCTGCATCGTGCCCGCGGCGGTTTCGTTTGAGGGCCAGCCGCTGCTCGACTACATGATGCTCAAGGACGGTCATGTGGTGCCGGCGCGTTCGAGCATTGCCCTGCAGCGTGGTGAGAACAACGACACGCGTTGGGCGCCGCCGGTGTTCGACGTGGACGGCGTGCGCATTGCCGTGATTTTTGACTTGGACCGCGAACTCGAGATGTTGCCGACCGGTGTTGACCTCATTGCGTATTTCCAATTCAACGCGTTTGACATGACCGACCGCGAGACTGCCGCCATTGCCGCCGTACGCAGCGGCGCCTACCGCAAGATCGCATCCAAGCGCAGCGTGTGGTTTGCCTGCATGGCGCCGGTCGGTGCCTATGACGAGTCGGTGTATACCGGCGGTTCGTTTGTGCTCGACGACTGTGGTCGCGTGGTGGCCCAGGCGCCGTGTTTTGAGGAGAGCCTGCTGGTTCAGGAGATTCAGCGCGGCGTGATGCTCGATGCCCTGGAAGATCACGAACTGCCCGAGTTCCGTTCCGAGGAGTGGCTGTGGCAGGCGCTGGTGCTCGCCGTGCGCGACAACGCCCGAGCCCACGGTGCGTCGCGTGCTGTGGTGGCACTCGAGGGCGACTTGCCGTCGTCCCTGCTGGCGGCGCTGGCCGTCGACGCTCTGGGCCCGCGTAATGTGATTGGCCTGGTGCTGGGGCGCAACCGTATCTTTACGCCGGCGCAGGAAGAGGCCGAGGCTGCCCGCTGTGCCGCCGTCCGCGCCATCGCCGAGCGTCTGCACATTCGCACCGTCGAGCGCGATGCACCGGATGCGGCGCGTGTGCTCGATCGCGACGTGTCGGCGGGCGATGCCGAGCGTCTGCGCTCGCGCACGCTGGGCCTCATGCTGGAGGACACGGCGCTCGAGCTGGGTGCGATGGCGCTGAGCCCGCTGTCCAAAACCGAGTACGCGCTGGCGGCGCCGGCGCTTTGCGGCGGCTACCAGGGCGATTACGCGCCCTTTGGCGATGTGTACCTGTCGACGCTTGAGTTTGTGGCGCGTGTGCGCAACCGCACGTCTGCCGTGGTGCCCCAAGAGCTCGTGACGCTCAACGCGGTGGAAGATTGTATGGAGCGAGTGCTGGCGCAGGCGCTCTCGACACTCGACGGTCCGGTCGATATGCTCGACCGCGCGGCACAGCTGCTCGGCGGGCTTGAACCGGGTGAGGTCGATGGCGCGCTCGAGGCGCACGTGGACCGCAATCGATCTTTCGACGACATCCCGATGGTCGCTGGCAAGCCTGAGGCCTGCTCGCTGCTGCTGATGCTCGTTCGACAGGGTGAGGCTGCCCGCCGCATGTTGCCGACGGCGCCGATCGTCTCGGCCCGTTCGTTTGCCGAGCGTGCCTGGCCGTATATGCTCGCGTGGTCCGATCTGGGGCTCAACGGCAAGGAGCGTATGACGGTCGATTCGCTGGCGCGCGCCGAGGTGCGCCGTTTTGCTGACGAGGATACGAGCGAGCGCATGCGCGGTGAGATGATGGGCATTTTGGGTGAGCTGCTGGGTATTTCGCCCGAGCAGATGGAGGAGCTGCGCTCCGAGGACGGCCAGCGCCGCCTGCACGAGGGCATGAAGAAGTTTGAGGGCGAGGTCCAGGACGCCATCGATAAGATGATGGGCGGCCAGGGTGGCCCGCAGGGTGGACCCCAGGGCACGCCGATGCCGCATCCGCCGGTGGATCCCCGTCAGTTTCCTTTTTTCTCGCAGAACTAACTATGGGATAGGATTCGCTTCCAACCCCGACACTTCAACTAAGCATCTTGGCCCCGTTGTGTTATTCTAGAACAGACGTTCGTGAATGATGCGCGGGGCCTTGTCTTGCGCTGCGCTTGTGGCGAGGGGAGGTTGGCTTGGTTATCTTGGGTATCGACCCCGGTTTGGCTCATACGGGTTGGGGGATTATCGAGGAGCGGCGTGGCGAGGTTCGCTGCCGTGCCTATGGCTGCATCGAGACCAGTGCCGGAAGTCCGCTCGCGGTGCGCCTGTCGCATATCGCCCGCGACCTCAAGGGCGTCGTGGAGCGTTATCGACCCGATACCGCTGCCATCGAGAGCATTTACTTTGGCGCCAACGTTCGCTCGGCCATCCCTACGGCGCATGCCCGCGGCGCTGCACTCGTGGCTCTTTCGGAATGCGCGCTCGAGATCGGCGAGTACACGCCTATGCAGATTAAGCAGGCTGTGGTGGGTACCGGTGCCGCAGATAAGCGGCAGGTCGCCTACATGGTGCGCACGCTCACGCAGCTCGATCACGACCCGCATCCCGACCATGCCGCCGATGCCCTGGCCTGCGCCATCTGCCACGTTAACCTCAGCCGCACCCGGGCGCTTACCGGCGGCGAGTTCTATCAACAGAGAGGAACCGGATACTGATGATTTCCCAGCTCCACGGAACGCTTGTCGAGGCCACGATGAGCTCTGCTGTCGTCGATGTGTCGGGCGTTGGCTTTGAGCTCGGCATCTCGGGCAGTACTGCGGCCACGTTGCCGACGCCCGGCGGCGAGGTCCGCCTCTACACGCGTATGCAGGTGCGCGAGGACGCCATGACACTTTTCGGTTTTTCCTCTAAGGATGAGCGCACGATGTTCGATCGGCTCGTGTCTGTCTCGGGCGTTGGTCCGCGCTTGGCGCTCGCCGTGCTTTCCACCTATACCGTGGGGCAATTGTATTCGCTGGTGATGGCCGAGGACGACAAGGGCATGGCCAAGGTGCCCGGTGTGGGCAAAAAGACGGCTCAGCGTCTGATCCTGGAGCTCAAGAGTACCTTTGCCAAGGACAAGGGCTTTGTGCCGGTCGACGTGGTTCCCGGACAGGTTGCGATGCCCGTGCCCGCTGCCGCTCCCTCGGCGATCGATGATGCCTGCGCGGCGCTCCTTTCCATGGGCTTTAGCCCGCAGGAGACCGATGTTGCCCTGAGCGGGTATGATGGGCAGAATATGCGTGTCGAGGATCTGCTCGGCGCGGCGCTTAAGCGACTTGGAATGGATGCGTGATGTGGGAAGCCGATGACTCTCAGGACCTGTGGGCGACGCCCGGCAACTCGCCGGCGGCATCCATGGCGCATGGCGAGCGCATGGTGGGCTCGGAGCTGACGCCCGAGGACCTCGATGTCGACCGTACCCTGCGCCCCCAGCGCCTGGACGATTACTGCGGCCAGGAGCATATCAAGCAGAGCCTGCGCGTGTTGATCGAAGCGGCGCAGAGCCGTGGCGAGACGCTCGACCACGTGATCTTCTCGGGCCCTCCGGGTCTGGGCAAGACCACGCTGGCTACGGTTATCGCCAACGAGCTGGGCGCTCAGATCAAGACCACGAGTGGCCCTGCCATCGCGCGCACCGGCGACCTGGCAGCCATCCTTACTAACTTGCAGCCGGGTGATGTGCTGTTTATCGACGAGATCCACCGCCTCAACCGTTCGGTCGAGGAGGTCCTGTACCCCGCGATGGAGGACTTTGCCCTCGATATCGTGATTGGCAAGGGTCCGGCGGCGCGCTCGATTCGCCTGGATATTCCCAAGTTTACGCTGGTAGCGGCAACGACCCGCTCAGGCATGTTGACCGGCCCGTTGCGCGACCGCTTTGGCATTTCATATCGCCTGGATTACTACACGGTCGAGGAGCTCGCGCAGATTGTGACGCGCTCGGCGACTATCCTGGGCGTGACGATCGACCATCCCAGTGCACTCGAGATCGGCTCGCGTTCGCGCGGTACGCCACGTCTTGCCAACCGCCTGCTCAAGCGCGTGCGCGATTACGCACAGGTGCGCGGCAACGGTCCCATCGAGCTCGATATCTGTCGCCAGGCGCTCGAGTTCTTCGAGATCGATGAGCTCGGTCTGGACTGGATGGATATTCGCATTTTGGAGACGCTCGCTAAGACGTTCTCCGGTCGTGCCGTGGGACTTACGACCCTTGCCAGCGCGGTGGGCGAGGACCCGGGCACGCTCGAGGATGTCTATGAGCCCTATCTGCTGCAGTGCGGGTTGATGATTCGTACGCCGCAGGGCCGTCAGGCAACCCTTCGCACCTTTGAGCACCTGGGGATTGAACCTACCGTTTAGGGCGCTTTGTTTTGGCGGGCTGTTGGGCTATCGCTGGGCATCGGGTAAACATATCGCCGTTCATCGGTTATGGGTGTTTTACTATTGCGCGCCCGTGCTATGCTGAATTGGTCTTTTTCTCATTCGGTAACGAAAGGACCGCCCATGCCTACTGACATCGAAATCGCACGTTCTGTCACGCCGCTGCCTATTACCGAGGTGGCCAAGAACGCCGGCGTCGACGTTAAGCACCTTATTCCGTACGGCTTCGACAAGGCTAAGGTCGACTATTCACTGCTCAACGAGCCGACTGACCACCAGGCCAAGCTCGTCCTCGTGACTGCTATCAACCCAACGCCTGCGGGCGAGGGTAAGACCACCACGACCATCGGTCTGGCCGATGGCTTGCGCCGACGCGGCGTCAAGAGTGCCGTGGCCCTGCGCGAGCCTTCGCTCGGCCCCGTCTTTGGCGTTAAGGGCGGCGCTGCCGGCGGCGGCTGGGCTCAGGTCATCCCCATGGAGGATATCAACCTGCACTTTACCGGCGACTTCCATGCCATCGGTGCTGCCAACAACCTGCTGGCCGCCATGCTTGATAACCACATCCAGCAGGGCAATCAACTCGGTATTGACGTTAAACGCATCACTTGGAAGCGCGTCGTCGATATGAACGACCGTCAGCTGCGCCACGTCATCGACGGTATTGGCGGTAAGGCCCAGGGCGTGCCGCGCGAGGACGGCTTCGATATCACCGTCGCCTCCGAGGTCATGGCAATCCTGTGCCTGTCTACGAGCATTAACGACCTCAAGGAGCGCCTGGGCGAGATCGTCGTCGGCTACAGCTTTGCCGGCGAGCCCGTCCGTGCCCGCGACCTTAAGGCCCAGGGTGCCATGGCTGCGTTGCTTAAGGACGCGCTCAAGCCCAACTTGGTGCAAACGCTCGAGGGCACGCCCGCGTTTGTCCACGGCGGCCCCTTCGCCAACATTGCCCACGGCTGCAACTCTATCATGGCCACGCGTATGGCGATGCGCTTTGGCGATGTCGCCATTACCGAGGCCGGCTTCGGTGCCGATCTGGGTGCTGAGAAGTTCCTCGACATCAAGTGCCGCATGACGGGCGTTCGCCCCAGCGCCGTCGTGGTCGTCGCGACCGCTCGCGCGCTGAAGTACAACGGTGGCGTCGCCAAGGCTGACCTCAACGAGGAGAACCTCGAGGCGCTCAAGGCCGGCATGCCCAACCTGCTGCGTCACGTCGACAACATCCAGAACGTTTATGGTCTGCCCTGCGTGGTCGCCATCAACCGCTTCCCGACGGACACCGAGGCTGAGCTTGCGCTCATCGAGTCCGAGTGCCAGAAGCTCGGCGTCAACGTTAAGCTTTCCGAGGTCTGGGCCAAGGGCGGCGAGGGCGCGCTCGAGCTGGCCGATGAGGTCATGCGTCTGATTGAGCAGCCGAGCGAGCTCAAGTTTGCCTACGAGGACGGCGCCGATGTGGCTGACGCCCTCGAGGCCGTCGCCACCAAGGTTTACCGCGCCGACGGCGTCGACTTTACGCCGGCTGCCAAGCGTCAGCTTGCCGAGCTGCGCGAGAACGGCTTTGGCAACCTGCCGGTGTGCATCGCCAAGACGCAGTACAGCTTTAGCGACAACGCCAAGGCCCTGGGCGCTCCCGAGAACTTCCGCATCACGGTGCGCGAGCTCAAGGTTTCCGCCGGTGCCCACTTTGTGGTCGCACTGACTGGCAGTGTTCTGACCATGCCGGGCCTGCCCAAGGTCCCCGCGGCTGAGAACATCGACGTCGACAACGACGGCAACATCACCGGCCTGTTCTAAGCCTGTTGCCCCTAGCTGCCTGCCCGCCCCGCCGTGCCCCCAAGGCCCGGCGGGGCTTTTGTTTTCTAGCCGCGCTGGAGGCCGAAGAGTTTGGCGTTGCGCTCGGCGACCATCATGTTGATATCGGCGATTTCCATCTCGCCGTCAATGTAGGGCTGGTAGGTGCCATATGGATCGCCGGCTCCCAAGCTGCAGCTTCCGCAGTTATCGCAGCTGCCGTTGCCGCAGCCGGCGAGTGCCAGCTTGATGATTTCCTCGCGCTCGGCACGCGTCGTGTCTTTGATGAGCTTGCTTTTTGCCATGACGTTCCTCGATTCGCTTGTTGCCACCTGTCGCGCATGTCTTGTAGATACCGACGGGCTTTGCCCATCATAGGCTTTTGCGCGGGTAGAATGCATGGATAACTTGATGCTTACAGGCGACGGAAAGGAATCGTTGCATGGATCAGGACAAGACAACCGTGATGGGCGGCTACGGTTCCGTGCAGGCTGGCGATAGCGCCGATGCGACCCGCGTTGTTCCCAACCCCGGTTATACCGACCCCGCCGCGACGCAGCCTTCTGCCGAGCCCACCCGGGTTATGGGCTATGGCGACACGGCGCAGGATTCTTACGCTGCATCTTCGCAAGGCCCCTATGGCAACGCAGCTCCGGACCCGTTTGATTACGCGCCGCAGGATTCTTATGCCGCCTCGACGCCGAATCCCTATGATGACCTGCCACAGAATCCCATTCCGCAGCCTCAGCAGACGACGTATATGCCTCGCACGGCGCAGCCTCGCTACGAGTCGCGGGAGCCGTATCGCGAGTACCCCAAGTCGATTCCGCAATATGGCGAGGACGAGGAGAAGAAGCCGTCGCGTTCGTCGAGCGTGATCAAGAAGATCCTCATCGTGCTGGCGATTTTCTTTGCGCTGTCGGTTGTGTTTGCCATCGTGTCGGGCATGCTCAACAAGCGAGGGAGTTCAACGGCCGATACCGCTGCCGAGCAAATCGAGTCCGCCTCGTCTAGCACCGTCGATCTGAGCGATATCCCGGGGCAGTACTGGTCCAACGCCAAGAAACTTCTCAAGTCGCGCGGCGCCAATCTTTCGAATGCCGTGGTCCTGACTGATGATGGCTCAACGCCCGTCATCGATGCCAACTGGGTCGTTACTTCTGCTTACTATAACGACAGCGGCAACCTCGAAATTCAACTCACGCACAAGAATAGCTCGGGCAACTCGCCCGACGGCCAAAGCGGTACCGACAGCTCGAGTTCCAATACGCTGGAGGACTTGAGCAACAAGGCACAGGAGTTGGGAGACAAGGCGCAAGAGCTGGGCGATACGGCACAAAACCTGGGCGACACCGCGCAGAACTTGGGCGACATGGCGACGGGTGCCTGGAATGCACTGCAAAACGGCATCTCGGGCGCGCAGGGAAACTAGCTGTTAAGCGGGCTACAGCTGTTCAGCCGGACGGTCGGGCGAGCTAAAGCCCGAGTCAAACGTAACGACGCATGAGGCATTGGGTCGGCGCTCGTGCACGATGCGCGTGACGAGCTCCAGCAGCTCCTCGTCGGATATGTCAAAGCCGTCGGGGCGCACCAGGTCAAACGAAACGAACCCGTCGTGCTCGTGCAGGTCGTGGATGGAGAGCGCGGGGTCGATCTGCATAACGCCGCGCTTGACCCAGCCGCGCAAATCATCGCCGGTTGTCGCGATGGGGTCGCAGTGCAGCGTGATGCCAATGCCCATCTGGCGCTTGATGTCGTGCTCGATGGTGTCCAGGATCTCGTGGTGCTCAAATGCGTCGCCCTCGCCGGGCATCTCCACGTGAGCGCTGGCAAACTGACGACCGGGGCCGTAGTCGTGCACCATCAGGTCGTGTGTGCCCAAGACCTGCGGATAGGACATGATCTTGTCGCGGATTGCCTGGACGAGCTTGGGGTCGGGCGCTTGCCCCAGCAACGGGCTGATGGCGTCGCGCACTAGGCCCATGCCGCTGATGCAGATGAAGATGCCCACACCCAGGCCTGCCCAGCCATCGAGGTCAAAGCCGGTCGTCTGCGAAATAAGCGCCGCCACCAAGACCGAGCCCGAGGTGATGACGTCGTTTTTGGAGTCCTGTGCTGTGGCAATGAGTGTTTCGGAATCGATACGGTTGCCCAGCGCGCGGTTGAATGCGGCCATCCAGAGCTTAACGAGCATGGATGTAGCCAGTGCCGCAAGGGAAACGAGCGTGTAAGCGGTGGGGGAAGGCTTGATGATCTTGGTGACCGACTCGAGGATCAGGTTGATGCCGACGGCGCAAACCAGGACGGCGACAAACAAGCCGGCGAGGTACTCGTAGCGGCCGTGGCCATAGGGGTGGCCTTCGTCTGCCGGGCGGCTGGCGAGGCGGAACCCGAGCAGGCTCACGATGTTGCTCGAGGCATCGGAGAGGTTGTTGAAAGCGTCGGCGATGAGGGAGACGGAGCCAGCGAGCAGGCCCGCGATGCCCTTGGCCAGGCACAAGGTGATGTTGAGGCCAATGCAGATGAGGCTTGCGGCGAAGCCCGCGTTGGTGCGGCGGGAGGTATCGACCGGCTCGCCCTCGCTGCCGGGAACAAGCGTATGTACCAGCCGATTTACAAATAGCATAGCGGTCGTCCTCACAATCATGTTTAAAGGGATAGTGTAGCTCGCGCGGGGGCGCCGTGCACCGATGCTCAGAAAATGCAGCAATAGTCTGCCGGTGCTAACGAGCGAGCCTTCTCGTCTGCCTGGGTGCTCGATTTTGGGCCACATGGGTATGGGCACGTGCTTACCTGCCCGACATACTTAATGTCGACAGCCCCAGTGCAAAGGAGGACGTATTCATGGACGAGATGTTTGCCATTAAATGCCAAAACTGCGGCGGCCCTATGTACTCACACCAGGCTAAACGCAGCTTTGAGTGCGCCTATTGCGGCACGGTCGTTCCGTGGCAGGCCGATGCGGGGGAGCCCAAGAGCGCCCTGGGCATTCGCCATACGCCACTGACGGTTGTCGATGGGCTGCTTAAGCTCACGCATGTGTCGCAGCTCGAGCGCCCGGTGGACCCCGACTGGTATTTCTTTAATGAGCACTGGCGCAATCAGTCGGTTCTGGAGCATCTGCTGTGGGAAGACCGCGGCACGGCCCAGGAGTTCCAAGAGGCCACGCACGTGAGCATCCCCTGTCCCTTCTGCGGAGCGTCCTTTGAGGGCGAGTCGACCCAGCGCGTGTTTGAGTGCCCGTCCTGCGGCAATAAGATCGGTGTCGCCGACCTGCTCAAGCCGGGGACGTTTAGCAAGCGCCTGACCATGGGCGTTGGTGCGGAATATGTGCCCGAGCAGGGTATTCCCTGCGAGATAACGCCGCAGCAGGCGCGCGCCAATGCGCTTGAGCTGGTGCGCCGATATCCAGACGCCTTTGCCGGTCACGATGTGGAAGACGCGATTCAAAACGACATGATGCTCTTCTACTTCCCCATGGCGCTCGCGGACCTGCGCATGATGGCGTCCTTCCCGGGCAAGGGCCTGAGCAAGGAGACCCTGGTGTACTACGAGGTGCTCGACTGGGCATATCCCAGGGCAAACTACCTGGACGTTCGCCTTATGGGCATTCTGGAGCCATGGGACTTTGCCAAGGTTGGGTCGTTCGACCCGGCCATGCAGGAAGGCGACTTCCGCGTTGTCTCCGTCGATGCGTCCACCAAGGACCAGGTGGTCATTGACAAGCTGGCGCTCGACATTGTTGGCAACGATGCCGAGACTTTCCTGGGGCTCAATAAAAAGAGCATCCGCACCTGGGCGCGCAAGGCCCGCAAGCACAAGGACGGCCTGGTTATGGTGCCGGTCTACTTTGTCGATCGTCCCGCGTCGGATGGACGTAATGGCGAGCAGGTGCGCATTGCCGTGAACGGCCAGACGGGCCGTGCGGCGGCGGTGGTGTTTAGCGACAAGCGCGAGACGCATATTGTGGCGCCGCTCAATCCGAGCCTGCATCTGTCCGGCGAAAGCACCGTTCACGCCACGCCCGTCGAGGTTAAATACATCAAATCGCCATTCCTGTACCAAATTGTGCGCCGTGGAGGCGACGAGCAGCCACGTCAGGTGGCAGCGGCTGCCGAGGGTTCCTACCGAGAAGAAAAACCCAAGCGCAAGGGATTGTTCGCTGCGATCTTTGGGAAGTAGGGAAGCGGAGCCGGGGCGTCGGGCTGCATCGCAAGGTCATGAGACGAATTTAAGACTGCTGGGAACGTGCTACCATTGCCGATAGCCTTAATCTTGTAAGAAGCGGAGGCCAGATTATGGGTTTTGCGGATCAGCAGCTTCAGCTTCAGGTACCGTATTCTCCTGACGACACGTTTAATGCCTTGAAGGCAGCTATGGAAAAGCTGCCTAAAGTAAAAGTTGATAGTGCATCGCCCACAACAAGAACAGTTGCAGCCGAGATTGGTATGAGCCTTTGGTCTTGGGGCGAAAATATCAGTATTTCGGTTGTTCCAGTTGAAGGCGGATCTGGCGTTACTGTCAAGTCGTCATCTAAGGTCAGGGCAAACGTATTAAACGGGGGCAAAAATGCAAAGAATATTGCCGAGATAGTCGATGCCCTATCGAAGGAGCTTGAGCGGTATCCGCAGGTTTCACAGACTATTGAGACGCTGGCGGATAGTGATTGATGTAGTTGCAAGGCTTGAGAGGCTTGCAACGCTGCGTGATAGTGGAGTGCTTACCGAGGAAGAGTTTGCTGCAGAAAAGGCAAAAATCTTTTTGTAATCAGACACGGTGGTTTGATTTGCATTCTATTATTGAACTTGGTTATACCAGGCTGAAAATATCGTGTGTAATAAAGGTGCGTAGTAGTCTCGTCTTGATTGGCAGATGTAAATAAACGGTGGAACGGCTGTAAAAGAGCCTTGCCACTGGGTAAAATCAGGATGTGCCGCGGAACCCGCTCCTCAGTCGGTCAACTTTGGAAGCGCGGGCAACGCAGGTGCTATCGTCTTAAAGGGTCGGCTGCAACCGACCCTTTTCTAATATGAGAAAGCCATTGTCAATAGGCATGTTCATTCGAGCCCGGTTTAAAACCG
>CABSNU010000025.1 GCA_902479135.1 uncultured Collinsella sp.
GGTGCCTGGCTTGAGTTTGAGGTCGACAAGCGCGACCAGCTCATGGTCTCCATCGACCGTAAGCGCAAGCAGAGCGCCACGATGTTCCTGCGCGCCCTTGGCATCGCCGTCACCAACGACGACATCATCGAGCTGCTCGGCAACTCCGATGTGATCAAGCGCACCCTGGAGCGCGACACCGCCCTCACTCGCGAGGACGCCCTCATCGAGATCTACCGTCGCCTGCGCCCGGGCGAGCCTCCCACCGTGGACGCTTCCCGCAGCCTGCTCGAGGGTCTGCTCTTTAACCCGCAGCGCTACGACCTGGCCCGCGTCGGTCGTTACAAGGTCAACAAGAAGCTCAACCTCACCACCGAGGAAGAGGTCACGGTGCTCACCGACGAGGATATCGTCGCGACGCTGCGCTACCTCCTGTCCCTCGCTGCCGGCGAGCAGGGCTTCAAGGTCGACGACATCGACCACTTCGGCAACCGCCGCATCCGTACCGTCGGCGAGCTCGTCGCCAACCAGTTCCGTATCGGCATGAGCCGTATGGAGCGCGTCGTCCGTGAGCGCATGAGCTCCCAGGACATCGACGAGATCACTCCGCAGTCGCTCATCAACATCCGCCCGATCGTGGCCTCCATCAAGGAGTTCTTCGGTTCCTCGCAGCTCTCGCAGTTCATGGACCAGGCGAACCCCCTGACCGGTCTGACCCACAAGCGCCGTCTGTCCGCACTCGGCCCTGGTGGTCTTGCCGGCCACAAGTCCGGCTCCAGCCGCCGTACCAACGTGCCGACAGCCGTCCGCGACGTTCACAACTCGCACTACAGCCGCATGTGCCCGATCGAGACCCCCGAAGGCCCCAACATCGGCCTGATCGGCTCGCTCGCCCTCTACGCCCGCGTCAACGAGTACGGCTTCATCGAGGCCCCGTTCCGTCGCGTCGAGAACGGCGTTGCCACCGACCAGATCGACTGGATGACCGCTGACGAGGAAGAGAAGCACGTCATCGCGCCGGCCAACACGCCGCTCGATCCCAAGACCAACGAGTTCATCACGACCGACGCCGAGGGCAAGATCGTCCGTCCGCACAGCGTGATCGCCCGTACCCGCGACTTCGACGGCTCCTTCGGCGCTCCCGCCGACGTGCCCGTCGAGGACGTCGACTACATGGACGTCTCGCCGCGTCAGATGCTCTCCGTCGCAGCCACGCTGATCCCGTTCCTGGAGCACGACGACGCCAAGCGTACGCTGATGGGCGCTAACATGCAGCGTCAGGCCGTGCCGCTGGTTCACCCCGCCGCTCCCTATGTCGGTACCGGCATGGAGCGCCGCGCCGCTCTGGACTCCGGCGAGGTCACCCTGGCCAAGAACGCCGGCGAGGTCATCTTTGCCGACGCCGCCAAGATCATCGTCAAGCATGCCGGCGGCATGGACGAGTATCACCTGGCCAAGTACCAGCGCTCCAACCAGTCCACCTGCATCAACCACCGTCCGCTCGTGCGCGTCGGTGACACCGTTGAGCAGGGCGAGCCTCTGGCCGATGGTCCTTCGACCGATCACGGCGAGCTCGCACTGGGCCAGAACCTCACCGTGGCCTACATGCCGTGGGAAGGCTTTAACTACGAGGACGGTATCGTCGTGTCCGAGCGCCTGGTGGCCGAGGACCTGCTGACGACCATCAACATCACCCGTCACGAGATCGACGCCCGCGACACCAAGCTCGGCCCCGAGGAGATCACCCGCGAGATCCCGAACCTCTCCGAGGACATGCTTGCCAACCTCGACGAGGACGGCATTATCCGCATCGGCGCTGAGGTCGGCCCTGGCGACATCCTGGTCGGCAAGGTCACGCCTAAGGGCGAGAGCGCTCTGACCGCCGAGGAGCGCCTGCTGCGCGCCATCTTCGGTGCCAAGGCCCACGACGTCCGCGACACCTCCCTTAAGATGCCTCACGGCGCTTACGGCCGCGTCATCGACGTCGTCCGCTTTAGCCGCGAGAACGGCGACGACCTGGCCCCCGGCGTCAACGAGCAGGTGCGCGTCTACGTCGCCCAGCGTCGTAAGATCCAGCAGGGCGATAAGATCGCCGGCCGCCACGGCAACAAGGGTGTTATCTGTAACGTTCTGCCGGTCGAGGACATGCCCTACATGGCTGACGGTACCCCGATCGACGTTATCCTCAACCCGCTGGGCGTTCCTTCGCGTATGAACGTCGGCCAGCTGCTCGAGTGCCACCTTGGCTGGGCTGCTGCCTGCGGTTGGGATACCGAGCAGGCCGACTCCGACAAGTACGTCCCCGGTCCGTTCTTCACCGCCACGCCTGTCTTCGACGGCGCCAAGGAGGACGAGATCGCCGAGGTCATTCGTCGTGCCAACAAGAACATGCTCAACAAGGCCACCGCTGCCTTTGGCGATCACATGCGTCCCGAGTTCGTCACCCAGCTTGACGAGCGCGGCAAGACCCGTCTGTTCGACGGCCGCACCGGCGAGGAGTTCCGCGAGCCCATTACCGTGGGTACGTCCTACATCCTCAAGCTCGGCCACATGGTCGACGACAAGATTCACGCCCGTTCGACCGGCCCTTACAGCTTGGTTACCCAGCAGCCTCTGGGCGGCAAGGCCCAGTTCGGCGGCCAGCGCTTCGGCGAGATGGAAGTTTGGGCACTGTACGCGTACGGTGCGTCCAACGTCCTGCAGGAGATCCTGACCGTCAAGTCCGACGATACCGTGGGCCGCGTCAAGACCTACGAGTCCATCGTCAAGGGCGAGAACGTCCCGGTTCCGGGTATCCCCGAGTCCTTCAAGGTTCTCGTCAAGGAGATCCGCTCCCTCGCGCTGGACATCGAGCCCATGCACGATGCCGACGAGGATGCCTCCGCCCCTGTGACCGCCGAAGAGACCTCTGCTCTCGACGACCTGGCTGCGCTCGCCGGCGTTGACGCCGACGTCGAGGCCGAGGATGCCGAGACCGCCGAGGCACCCGAGGCTGTCGCCGCCACGACCACTGATAAGGAGTAGTTGACTGTGGCAGATTTCGAAGCTACTGATTTTGACTCGGTAAAGATCTCCCTTGCCTCCGCCGACCAGATCCGTTCCTGGTCGCACGGTGAGGTCAAGAAGCCGGAGACCATCAATTACCGTACCCTCAAGCCCGAGAAGGACGGCCTGTTCTGCGAGAAGATCTTCGGTCCCGCCAAGGACTGGGAGTGCTCCTGCGGCAAGTACAAGGGTATCCGCTTTAAGGGCATCGTCTGCGAGCGCTGCGGCGTCGAGGTCACCTCGGCCAAGGTGCGTCGCGACCGCATGGGCCACATCGAGCTCGCCGCTCCCGTGTCCCACATCTGGTACTTCAAGAGCCCCACGAGCTTCCCGATGAGCCGTATGCTCGACATCAAGTCCAAGGACCTCGAGAAGGTTCTGTACTTTGCCAGCTACATCATCACCGAGGTTGACTACGAGGCTCGCGAGGCCGACGCTGACGACCTGCGCGAGGAGCTCGCCGCCGATCTGGAAGAGATCGATGCCGAGTGCGCCCGCCAGATCGAGTCCCTCAAGGAGCAGGGCGACCCCGAGAACTTTGACGAGTTCTCCGACGAGGAGCCGCTGACCCCCGAGGAGATCGCCTCTGGCATCGTCGATATCGAGGAAGAGTGCAAGGACGAGAAGCAGCTCCGCACGGACGCCTTCAACGCCTTCATGAAGCTCACCGAGCGCGACCTCATCTCCGATGAGCCGCTGTTCCGCGAGATGACCCGTTACTACTCCATGTACTTCAAGGGTGGTATGGGTGCCGAGGCCGTCCGCGACCTGCTCGCTGCCATCGACCTCCCCTCCGAGGCCGAGAAACTCAAGGCCATCATCGCCGACGAGGATTCCCAGAAGCAGAAGCGCGAGAAAGCCGTCAAGCGCCTTGAGGTCGTTGACGCCTTCCTGAAGGGCGGCAACAGCCCCGCGAACATGATTCTGGACGTCATCCCGGTCATTCCGCCCGATCTGCGCCCGATGGTCCAGCTCGACGGCGGCCGCTTCGCCGCGTCCGACCTCAACGACCTGTATCGTCGCGTGATCAACCGTAACAACCGACTCAAGCGCCTGCTCGACCTGGACGCCCCTGCGATCATCGTGAACAACGAGAAGCGCATGCTCCAGGAGTCCGTGGACGCCCTGTTCGACAACGGCCGTCGTGGTCGCCCGGTCTCTGGCCGTGGCGGTCGCCCGCTCAAGTCGCTCGCCGAGGCCCTCAAGGGCAAGCAGGGTCGTTTCCGTCAGAACCTGCTGGGCAAGCGTGTCGACTACTCCGGCCGTTCGGTAATCGTTACCGACCCCAAGCTGCTGCTGCACCAGTGCGGTCTGCCCAAGACCATGGCGCTGGAGCTCTTCAAGCCCTTCGTCATGAAGCGCCTGGTCGAGCTTGGCAAGGTCGAGAACATCAAGGGTGCCAAGCGCGCTATCGACCGTGGTGCCACCTTTGTGTGGGATATCCTCGAAGAGGTCATCGACGGCCGCGTCGTGCTGCTCAACCGTGCACCGACCCTGCACCGTCTGTCCATTCAGGCCTTTGAGCCGGTGCTGGTCGAGGGCAAGGCTATCCACCTGCATCCGCTGGTTTGCTCGCCCTTCAACGCCGACTTCGACGGCGACCAGATGTCTGTCCACGTGCCGCTGTCCAGCCAGGCTCAGGCCGAGGCCCGCGTGCTCATGCTCTCTGCGAACAACCTGCGCTCGCCGGCATCCGGCAAGCCGGTTAACATCCCTTCGCAGGACATGATCATCGGTGTGTACTACCTCACCCAGGTCCGCGACGGTCTGCCGGGCGAGAACCACGTGTTCGCCAGCTTCGACGACGCGCTGCACGCCTATGACTGCCGCTCTGAGGTCGACATGCAGGCCAAGATCCAGGTCCGCGTGTCCGCTGCCGACGCCAATGTCATCAACGAGGACGGCACCCGTATCTTCCGCGTCAAGAACGGCAAGAACGAGTTCGTCGACTACGACGTCACCGGCAACAAGACCGCGCGCTTCGAGACCTCCATCGGCCGCATCATCTTCAACCGCCAGTGCCTGCCCGAAGACTATGAGTTCATGAACTACAAGATGGTCAAGGGCGATGTGGCCAAGCTGGTTGCGGACTGCTGCGATCGCTATCCCGAGGCCAAGGTCGGTCCGATCCTCGACGCCATCAAGTACTCCGGCTTCCACTACGCTACCCGCGCCGGCCTCACCATCTCGGTGTGGGACGCTCTCATCCCTGCCGAGAAGCAGGAGCTGCTCGACCGCGCCCAGGCCAACGTCGACCAGATCAACGAGTACTTCGAGGAGGGCTTCATCAACGAGACGGAGCGCCACATCGAAGTCGTTAACGAGTGGACCGCTTGTACCGATAAGGTCGCAGCGCTCATGCTCGACTTGTTCGACGAGGAGAACCCGCTGTACATGATGGCCGACTCCGGCGCCCGTGGTTCTAAGACCCAGCTGCGTCAGCTCGGCGGCATGCGTGGCCTGATGGCAGACATGTCCGGCGAGACGATCGACCTTCCCATTAAGGCGAACTTCCGCGAGGGCCTGCTGCCGCTCGAGTACTTCATTTCGACCTACGGCGCCCGTAAGGGCCTGGTCGATACCGCATCCCACACCTCGGACTCCGGTTACCTGACCCGTCGTCTGGTCGACGTGGCCCAGGACGTCATCGTCCGCGAGGAGGACTGCGGTACGCACGAGGGCGTCACCTACAACCTCATCATCCCCGGCACCACCGATCTCAACACCGACCTCGTCGGCCGTTGCTTCATCGAGGACGTCGTGGCTCCCGATGGCACCGTGCTCTTTGAGCAGGACGGCTACATCGAGAAGGTCGCCGACATCCAGAAGATGGTCGATGCGGGCCTCAAGAAGGTCAAGCTTCGCGCACTGCTCACCTGCCGCTCCAAGTACGGCGTGTGCCAGAAGTGCTACGGCTGGGATCTTTCCACCCGTCGTCCGGTCGCCATCGGTACCGCGGTCGGCATTATTGCCGCCCAGTCCATCGGCGAGCCCGGTACGCAGCTTACGATGCGTACCATTCACTCCGGCGGCGTCGCTGGCGTCGACGATATTACGCAGGGTCTGCCTACGGTCAGCCGTATGTTCGATATCGTCGGCAACGTCAACGAGAAGATCCTGGGCCGCGAGGCCGAGCTGGCTCCGTACTCCGGTCACCTCTCGATTAAGCCCGAGAAGTCCGAGTACGTGCTGACGCTCACCGACTCCGAGGATCACACCCGTGTCCTCGACGAGCGTCGCGTCCCCGCATCGGTGCGCTTTATGCCCGAGATCGAGGACGGCTGCGAGGTTCGCGCCGGCGACCAGATCACCAAGGGCTTCGTCAACTTCCGCAACCTGCGCAAGCTGACCGACATCGAGTCGACGATGCACACCTTCGTCGAGAGCGTTAAGGACGTCTACACCAGCCAGGGCGTCGACCTGAACGACAAGCACATCGAGGTGCTCGCACGTCAGATGCTGCGTCGCGTTCAGATCACCAACCCCGGCGACTCCAAGTACCTGCTTGGTCAGTACGTCGACCGCTACGAGTTCGCCGACGAGGTCGAGCGCGTTGCCCGTCTGGGCGGTCAGGCTCCCGTGGCCGAGCCCGTCATCCTGGGTACGCTCAAGGTCGCGTCCAACATCGACTCCTGGCTGTCGAGCGCTTCGTTCATCCGTACCGCCGGCGTCCTTACCGAGGCTGCCATCGAGGGCAAGGTCGACCACCTGCTCGACCTTAAGTCCAACGTCATCGTCGGTAAGAAGATCCCGGCTGGTACCGGCCTCAAGCCGTACGCCAACGCCAAGCTGACGTATCGCACGGCCGACGGCTATGTCGACATCGACGGTCCGGCTTCGCCCAACGCCAAGTCGCTGCCCGAGTGGGCTCCTGTGGAGCTCAAGGACCTGGACGAGCAGCTCCCGCAGCAGCTCGACTGGGCCGGCTACGACGAGTTCGGTGGTGCTGACGGTTCGTTCACCCGCAACGGCCACACCATCTCCGCCGAGAAAGCTCGTCTGTACCTGTTCGACGACCTGGGCGTGTCGCAGCGCTGGACCAACAAGTTCAGCGAGGTTGGCATCGAGACGGTCGGCGACCTGGTCGGCAAGTCCGAGGAGGATCTGCTGCGCATCGATGGCATCGGTGCCAAGGCGATCGAGGAGCTCCGTGACGGCCTCGAGGCCCACGATCTGCTCTACATCCTCGAGAACAACGACGACGTTGCCGACGAGGAAGACCTCTCGCAACTGCTGCAGATGGTCTTTAGCCCCGACGGTCCGGACGATATCCTGCTGGGTACCTCCGCTCCGACGCATCACGCCGACGCCGACGAGGAGCTCCTGGGCGCCCCGATCGACGACAAGAAGGCTCCCGCCAACGGCGCGATCAACGAGGACATGGCTTCCCTCGACGAGCTGCTCAACCAGCTCGTGGACACCGACGACGCCGAAGAGGCCAAGGACAACGACGAGGAGTAATTTCCTAGTACGTTAACCGTCCTTCCAAAGACCCGTTTCCCAACAGGGAAGCGGGTCTTTTTGTTAAAGAAAACCTGCCAAAAAGGGACAGGTATATTTTGGTAGGTTTTTCCTGCTTGAATTTGAAACATTTCGCCCGACAAGAGCGTATCTAAGGTGAGGGCCTCACCAAGAATTATTAATGTCACCGGGAGGTGATTATGGAAGAACAAGCTTTTAGACAGGCGGTCGAAGACCACCGGGATGTCGTGTTTCGGATCGCATTGACGTATCTGCGTGATCGCGCTGACGCCGACGATGTCGCTCAAGACGTCTTTCTTAAGTTGCTCAAAAGCGACGCGCAATTTGAAAACTGGGAGCATCTTCGTCGATGGCTTATCCGGGTCACGATCAATGAATGTAAATCTCTCTTTCGAAAGCCGTGGAGGCGCGTGGAGGATATTGAGAATCTGGCCGATTCGCTTTCGACGGCGCAGGAGGAGACCAAGGCGGTCCTGTCAGACGTTATGCGACTTCCGGAGCGATTCCGTATTCCTATCGTGCTCTATTACTATCTGGGCTTCTCGACTTCAGAAATTGCCGAGTTACTGCATGTGCCAGCCGCGACCGTTCGAACGCGTTTAGCTCGCGGCAGATCGAAGCTCAAGTTCATCCTAGAGGAGGGCGACCGTGAAATCCAACCAGATCAAGCAGGCCTTCGAGTCCGTCCAATCCGATAGCGATCTTGCTGACCGTGTTCTTTATGCCGCTGCTGGCGAGCCGCTTCGCCGAAAGGGTCACGCGAAGCCTCTGTATGTTGCCGTAATCGGATGTCTTGCCGGAGTGCTGGCGACCGGAGGGGTCGCCTACGCTGTTGTCAATTCCAGTTATTTTGCCTCTGCCTGGGGAAACCATGGCAACGGAGAGTCCGTTACCTGGACAAATGGCGGCTCGTCGGGGACGAAATATACCTACACCAGAGAGTTTGGTGATGGTATCGCGCCCCAAAGCTTGGAGGGTTCAGTACAGAAGGTCAATCTGTCCGTCGAGGGCAACGGCTATACACTCGACATTCATGATATGGCTATCGATAAAAACGGTTGCGGTGCCGTGACGTTTACGTTGTCCAATCCAAATGGTGTTAACTACTACAAGCCGGCAGCAGAGACAGGCGAACTTGTTCTCTATGGTGAAGAAGAACAAGGCATCGGCACGCCCAGCATGAACTTCGGCGAGGAATGGGCTGATACACGCTGCACCATTGATAAGGACACATCAAGCGACACGGTCATTAATGGCACGATGTACTTTGCTTCTATGGATCGCGAGCGAGGTTTTCAACATGCGGTCACCTGGAATATCTCGTGGACCGAGGGCGAAGGCGAGAATGCGAAGCCGTTCGAGGCATCGACGCCCGAGTTTAGCGTTGGAGCGTACGTCGATACAAAGGAACTCCGCTCCGATGACTCGCCTCTCGAGATCAGCCCGTTTTCTATCCAGACACACATCGATGATCTGGGCATTGACGCAGTCACGAAGAAGTTGACGGTTACCTACAAGGATGGATCGGAGCAGATTATCGAAGATGACGACGCAGGGGCGTTCAACTTATATTTTTCTTATACGCGCAATAGCGGAGAGAACATCTGGGTGCCAACGAAGTTGATCGATGTCGACCAAGTGGTCTCAGTAACGCTTGAGGGCACGAGGTGCACGTCAACAGGAGAGACCGAAACAGAAGTACCCTTTACCATCGTCTATTCGTAAGGTCTGGGCCGCTTCCCAAGAGGGGAAGCGGCCTATTTTGCGTTAAATGGGCGGTTATTGTTTCCCCAGATAAAACCGACCAAAATAAACCTGTCCCTATTTAGCAGGTAACGTTGCCCCGACGAGCACGTCGGATTCCCGGGCCGGGCGGCGCAGGGGTTAAGTTTGTCGCGAGTTCCGCACGAGCCGGAGGCCACTTAATGTGGCCTCCGTGCGAGCCAGGACTGTAGAGCAGCAAACTTAACCCCTGCGCCGCCCGGCCCGGGAATCTGTCCCCGCGTACAGGAGGGGATTCCTTTTGTGTAGGCTTTGCGGAAATGTGCCAATTTTGGGATACGCCCGGCGGCGTGGTCTGTTGACGGCACAGCTAACGCCACGTATCCTATCGAACTGCGTGTTTCGTAGGGGGATGCTGACCCCTCGATTCAAGCCGTTGCACTTTACAGAAAGCTGGAATCATTCGAGAAGGAGTACGCTTTGCCTACTATTAACCAGCTGGTTCGCCAGGGCCGTCGTTCCGTGCCCAAGAAGTCCAAGAACGCTGCTCTGCAGCACAACTCCCAGAAGCGCGGCGTGTGCACCCGCGTCTTCACCACGAGCCCCAAGAAGCCGAACTCGGCTCTTCGTAAGGTTGCCCGTGTTCGCCTTGTCAACGGCATCGAAGTTACTGCTTACATCCCGGGTGAGGGCCACAACCTGCAGGAGCACTCCATCGTGCTCGTCCGCGGCGGTCGTGTCCGTGACCTCCCTGGTGTCCGTTATCACGTCATCCGTGGCGCCTACGACGCTGCTCCGGTCCAGAACCGTATGCAGGCCCGTTCCAAGTACGGTGCTAAGCGCCCCAAGGCTAAATAAGCCAGATAACGTTTTGATACTTTCGCCGTGTGCCGCCTAAGCGCCGCACGGTAGACACTTAAGGAGATTTCACATGCCGCGTCGTGCAGCAGCTAATCGTCGTGAGGTTCAGCCTGACGCCGTTTACAACAACCGCCTGGTGACTCAGCTCATCAACAAGGTCCTTCTTGACGGCAAGAAGGCCACCGCTGAGCGCATCGTTTACACCGCTTTCGAGATCGTTGCCGAGAAGTCCGAGGGTGGCGACGCTCTCGCTACCTTCAAGAAGGCTATGGACAACGTCAAGCCCACGCTCGAGGTTAAGCCCAAGCGTGTCGGTGGCGCTACCTATCAGGTCCCGATGGAGGTCAACTCCCGTCGTTCCACCGCTCTGGGCATCCGCTGGATCGTCAACTTCTCCCGCGCTCGCAAGGAGAAGACCATGGCCGAGCGTCTCGCCAACGAGATCCTCGACGCTTCCAACGGCCTGGGCGCTTCCGTCAAGAAGCGTGAGGACGTCTTCAAGATGGCCGAGGCCAACCGCGCGTTCTCTCACTATCGTTGGTAAGTTAAGGTAAGGAACTAACATGGCTAAGCCTAAGTACAAGCTTTCCGATACCCGTAACATCGGCATCATGGCTCACATCGATGCCGGTAAGACCACCACGACCGAGCGTATTCTTTACTACACCGGTAAGACCCACAAGATCGGTGAGGTCCATGAGGGCGCTGCCACCATGGACTGGATGGTTCAGGAGCAGGAGCGCGGCGTAACCATTACCTCCGCTGCTACCACCTGCTTCTGGAACAAGGACGGTAAGGACTACCGCATCCAGATCATCGACACCCCGGGCCACGTTGACTTCACCGCCGAGGTCGAGCGCTGCCTACGCGTCCTCGATGGCGCTGTCGCCGTCTTCGACGCCGTTGCCGGCGTTCAGCCCCAGTCTGAGACCGTTTGGCGTCAGGCTTCTACCTTCAACGTCCCCCGCATCGCCTTCATCAACAAGTATGACCGCGTGGGCGCTGACTTCTTCAACGCTATCGAGACCATGAAGGATCGTCTCGATGCTAACGCCGTGGCCGCTCAGGTCCCGATGGGCGCCGAGGACAACTTCTGGGGCGTCATCGACCTGGTCACCATGACTGCATGGGACTTCAAGGCCGACGAGAAGGGTATGACCTACCCCGAGCCGATGGACGAGATCCCGGCTGAGTTTGCCGACATCGCTGCCACCAAGCGCGAGGAGCTCCTTGACGCTGCTGCCAGCTTTGACGACGAGCTCATGGAGAAGATCCTCATGGAGGAGGACTTCACCGTCGAGGAGCTCAAGGCTGCTCTGCGCAAGGGCGTTCTGGCCAACGAGCTCAACCTCGTCTTCGTGGGTTCCGCCTACAAGAACAAGGGCGTTCAGGAGCTGCTCGACGCTGTCGTCGACTACCTGCCCAGCCCGCTCGACGTCGAGGCCGTCACCGGTACCGATCCGGACACCGGCGAGGAGATTCAGCGTCATCCTTCCTTCGACGAGCCCTTCTCCGGCCTGGTCTTCAAGATCATGACCGACCCGTTCGTCGGTAAGCTCACCTATGTCCGCGTTTACTCCGGCCGCGCCGAGTCCGGCTCCTACGTGGTCAACGCTTCCAACGGTCAGCGCGAGCGCCTCGGCCGCATCCTCGAGATGAACGCCGCCGAGCGTATCGACCGTGACGACGCTGCCGCCGGCGACATCGTCGCTTGCGTCGGCTTCAAGAACTCCACCACCGGTGACACCCTGTGCGCCGAGGGCAAGGAGATCGTCCTCGAGAAGATCGAGTTCGCTAAGCCCGTTATCGACGTTGCCATCGAGCCCAAGACCAAGGCCGAGCAGGACAAGATGTCCCTGGCTCTGACCAAGCTCGCCGAGGAGGACCCGACCTTCCAGGTGTCCACCAACCACGAGACCGGCCAGACCATTATCGCCGGCATGGGCGAGCTGCACCTCGAGATCATCGTCGACCGTCTGCTCCGCGAGTTCAAGGTTGACGCTAACGTTGGTAAGCCCCAGGTTGCCTACCGCGAGACCGCCGGTCACGACGTCGAGAAGGCTGAGGGCAAGTTCGTCCGTCAGTCCGGTGGTCGCGGTCAGTACGGCCACGCCGTCATCAAGCTCGAGAAGATGGAGGAGGGCTTCGGCTACGAGTTCGTCAACGCTATCGTCGGCGGCGTCGTGCCCAAAGAGTACATCCCGTCCATCGACAAGGGCATCCAGGAGGCCCTGAACACCGGTGTTATCGCCGGCTTCCCGGTCCTCGACGTTAAGGTCACCCTGTTCGACGGTTCTTACCACGAGGTCGACTCCTCCGAGGCCGCCTTCAAGATCGCCGGTTCCATGGCTATCAAGGACGCCCTCAAGAAGTCCGATCCGCAGCTGCTCGAGCCGATCATGGCTGTCGAGGTCGAGACCCCCGAGCAGTACATGGGCGACGTTATGGGCAACCTCTCCGGTCGCCGCGGCAAGATCGAGGGCATGGAGGATCGCAAGAACAGCAAGCTCATCCGTGCCAAGGTGCCGCTGGGCGAGATGTTCGGTTACGCTACCGACCTTCGCTCCCAGACCCAGGGCCGTGCATCCTACACGATGCAGTTCGACTCTTATGAGCCCGCGCCCAAGTCCATCGTGGACGAGGTCATGAGCAAGAACGCCTAAGTTCGAGCTCCCTGTTACGTAATCCGCGAGAACATCTCTCGCACTCTTTGGAGGTTTAAGTTGGCTACCCAGAAGATCCGCATTCGCCTCAAGGGCTATGATCACGAGGTCGTCGATCAGTCCGCGAAGCTCATCGTCGAGACCGCTCAGAAGACCGGCGCTCGCGTTTCCGGTCCTGTCCCCCTGCCCACCGAGCGCAACCTGTACACGGTTATCCGCTCGCCGCACGTGAACAAGGACTCCCGTGAGCAGTTCGAGATGCGCACCCACAAGCGCCTCATCGACATCCTCGACCCCACCTCGGGCACCGTTGATTCGCTCATGCGTCTCGACCTCCCCGCTGGCGTCGACATCGACATCAAGCTCTAAGCGATATCGCTCATAGCTTAAAGGGCCCCGCTGCCGTAACGGCAGTGGGGCCCTTTTGTTTTGAATGATGGTTTGGACTGCGGGGTAATGCTGCCGAGTAGGTGGTTGCGGCGCCCTATTCGCTCATGGGACGCAGCGATGCCTCCTCAAAATGGAAAGATCGAAAGCCGTCTTCCGTTTCGATGCACGCGCGACCAAAGCCATCGACCGTTTTAAAGATGCCACGCGCCAGCTCGTCACCGACAGGGGAACGGGCGATTACGGTTTCCCCTATCCAATTGAGGTGAGCTACATAATCATCGTGGACGGGCGCGAGCGGTCCGGCGTCTTCTTCCATGGCGTTGAGGCGTTCTGCCCACGCATCTACAGCGTTCACGACTGCGTGATAGACCTGTTTGAGTAGCACATCGACGGCGGGAACGTTCTCGTTGAGATACGAGAGACCGATTGCGGGCAGGCCGCCATCGGGAACCTCCGCGGGCACATAGTTCACGTTGACGCCGATGCCACAGACCGCAAAGGGGTTGCCTTCGTTATCGCGTGCGGCCTCGACCAGAATGCCGCCGAGTTTGCGTCCACTCGCGACCAGGTCGTTGGGCCATTTGAGGCCAATCTCGTTTGCAAGACCCTGCTTTTCGAGTGCTTCGAGCACCGCTAGGCCGCTGACAGCGGCAAGACCAGAGTACTTTGCGGGATTAACGCATGGACGCAGGACAATCGAAAGCAATAGGTTGCCGGCGGTTGAGTCCCACTTGTGCCCGCGCCGACCGCGTCCTGCTGTCTGAGCCCGGGCGGCAAGTCCTGTGCCGTGCGGCGCCCCCTGTTTTCCTGCTTCGAGCAGGTCATCGTTGGTCGATCCGGTTACGTCGACCACTGTTAAACGTAAATCCATAACAGCTGGTACCTCCTAAGGTAATAAGGCAATCGCGTAATGGTGTCGAGAGATAGACACAATGTGAAGCCTTTGTCGCATTTGGACAATTTAATGTTAACACGTCAACAAAGACTGAAATGCGTTATCCTCTCTTGGTCGATGTAAACACGTCAACAACTCAAAGGAGGTTAGTGATGGGTTTCACGATTCTTGGAACAGGTTCGGCACTTCCTGAGCGCAGTGTTTCCAATGACGAGCTGTCTGAGTTCCTCGATACCTCGGATGAGTGGATTTTTACTCGCACCGGTATCAAGAGCCGCCACGTCTGCACCACCGAGTCACTTGACGACCTTGCCGTAGCGGCGAGCGAGCGGGCACTCCAGGTGTCCGGAATCGACGCGAGCCAGCTGGATCTGATCGTCTGCTCGACGACGACGGGTGACCACCTTGTTCCCGCTGAGGCGTGTGCCGTTGCTGAGCGACTAGGCGCGACGTGCCCTGCCTTCGATGTCTCGGCGGCTTGTGCCGGCTTCGTATTTGCGCTCGATGTCGCCGAGGGCTATATCGCCCGCAGCCGTGCCGAGCGCGTGCTTGTCGTTGCTGCCGAGCAGATGACGCGCGCGCTCGACTGGACCGACCGTGCCACCTGCGTGCTTTTTGGCGATGGGGCAGGCGCCGCAGTGATTGAAGCTGGGGGAGACAACCCCCTTGCCGTTGAGCTTTCGACGGCGCCCGACGTCGAGACGTTGCGCGTTCCCGGTCTGGTCGGTACCTCGCCGTTTAAGGCTTCCGCAGATAGCGTGAGTGTGCTGTCCATGAATGGCCGCCGCGTGTTCAAGTTCGGCGTCAACGCCATCTGCGACACGGTCCATAAGCTTGCGATCGATGCGGGCATTTTGGTCGAAGACATCGATCATTTTGTATTCCATCAGGCTAACGAACGAATCCTGAGCCAGGCGGTCAAGCGCCTGGGCGTGCCGGACGAGCGCGTGGTTCGCACGTTGCGCGAGACCGGCAACATTTCGAGCGCATGCATTCCGCTTGCCCTCGACCGGCTGGCAAACGCCGGTGCACTTCACACGGGCGACACCATCGCCTTGGTTGGATTTGGCGCCGGTCTGGATATAGGTGGCTATCTGCTTCGTTGGAAGTAGTCGCACATAGGAAATAAAAACGCCCTAGGGCACAACCAAAGGAGAACTACCATGGCAGATCAGAAGACCTTCGAGCGCGTTTGCGACGTTATCCGCGAGACCGCCGGTCTTGACGATGTCGAGATGAAGCCCGACTCCACGCTCGAGGAGATTGGTCTCGACAGTCTGGGTACCGTCGAGATCCTCGTCGCCGTCGAGGACGAGTTTGGCATTCAGCTCGATACCGAGGAGAACCCCAAGACGGTCGGCGAGTTCGCCGATACGGTCGAGGCGGCATTGGAGAAGTAGAGATGCTCAAGACTCCTCTCTGCGATCTGCTCGGCATCGAAAAGCCCGTGTTCCAGGGCGGTATGGCCTGGATTGCCGATGCTTCGCTGGCGTCCGCAGTGTCCGAGGCGGGTGGCTTAGGCATCATCGCGGCCATGAACGCCGACGCCAACTGGCTTCGCGACCAGATTCATGAGCTGCGCGCCAAGACGGATAAGCCCTTTGGCGTGAACGTCATGCTCATGAGCCCGTTTGCCGACGAGGTTGCACAGGTCGTGATTGACGAGCGAGTGCCGGTCGTCGTGACGGGCGCCGGCAATCCCGCCAAGTACATGAAGGCGTGGAACGAGGCGGGCATCAAGGTCATCCCGGTCGTTGCCTCGGTGGCGCTGGCGCGCCTCGTGGCACGTCGTGGAGCCACGGCGGTTGTTGCCGAGGGTACCGAATCGGGCGGCCATATTGGCGAGACCTCGACGATGGCACTGGTGCCGCAGGTCGTCGATGCGGTTGACATTCCCGTCGTGGCCGCCGGCGGTATTGCCGACGGCCGCGGCGTGGCGGCCGCCTTTATGCTGGGCGCCGAAGGCGTGCAAGTGGGTACGCGCTTTCTGGTCGCAGACGAGTGCACCGTCTCGGAGCAGTACAAAGAGATGGTCCTGAAGGCCAACGACACTTCAACGCGTGCGACCGGTCGCTCGACGGGACATCCAGTGCGTGCCCTCAAGAGCCCCTTCACCAACGCCTATGCCAAGAGCGAGGGTTCCGGCGCGAGTGCCGAGGAGCTCGGTGCTATGGGAACCGGTGCGCTGCGTAAGGCCGCCAAGGACGGCAACTACGAAGAGGGTTCGTTTTTGTGTGGACAGATTGCCGGCATGGTCAACGAGCGCCAGAGCGCACGCGAAATCGTTGACGACCTGGTCGATGGCGCCGAGCACGTCCTGAAGGGTGCGTGCGCATGGGTGGCGTAGCGTTTTTGTTTGCCGGCCAGGGTGCCCAGCACCCCGCGATGGGCGTCGACTTGATCGAGACATCGCCGGCGGCCGCCGAGGTGTTCGCCATTGCCGACGAGGTGCGCCCGGGGACCAGCGAGCAATGCCGGAGTGCCTCCAAGGAGGAGCTCTCGCAGACCGAGAACACGCAGCCGTGCGTGTTCGTTCACGACCTAGCAGCGGCTGCCGCCCTGCGTGAGCGCGGCGTGGTACCTGCCGCCTGTGCGGGATTCTCGCTGGGCGAGGTCGCCGCGCTCACCTTTGCGGGGGCGTTCGATACGCGAGCGGGCTTTGAGCTCGTGTGCGAGCGCGCGGCGCTGATGGCCGCGGCTGCCGAGCGCCATCCGGGCGGCATGCGCGCCGTCATCAAGCTCGATGCGGCGCAAGTCGAGGGCCTGGCAAAACAGGCCGGCGAGGACTGCTGGCCAGTCAACTACAACAGCCCACAGCAGACGGTTGTGGCCGGAGCGCCCGAGGCGCTGCAGGAGCTCGACGTCCTAGTAAAAGAGGCTGGCGGCCGCGCCATGAAGGTCGCGGTGTCGGGTGCATTTCATAGCCCCTATATGGCCGAGGCGACCTGTGGCCTTGCCGCATATATTGAGGCCGGTCACGCGCCGTCCCCGTTGCTCATTCCTGTTTTGGCAAATATGACAGCGGCGCCCTATCCGGCGGATCCCCAGACGGCATCGGATGTCTTGGCCAATCAGGTGAGCCATGCCGTACGCTGGGTCGATACGCTGCATGCTCTGCAGGATCAAGGCATCGACACATTTATTGAGGTCGGCCCCGGCAAAACGCTGTCCGGCCTGGTCAAGCGTACGCTGAGCGACGTTCGTGTGTATTCGTGCGAGACGGCCGAGCAGGTCGCAGCTATTGCCGACGAGCTCGCATAGTCCACAGGGCTGTAACCCGAAAGGAATGACATGGGCAACTTGAACAATGGCGCGCTCGAGCGCAACGACTCACGTCGCGTGGCACTGGTCACGGGCGGCTCGCGGGGTATCGGCCGCGCCTGCGCTATCGGTCTGGCGGAGGATGGCTACGATATCGCCGTCGTCTATGCCGGCAGCGTCGATGCGGCGCGCGAGACGTGCGACGCCTGCGAGGCGGCTGGCGCCACGGCGCGCTCATATCAATGCGACGTGGCCGACCCCGCTGCCGTCAACGCGTGCGTGGAAGCGGTCCTCAACGACTTTGGCTCCATTTGGGCGCTCGTCAACAACGCTGGCATCACCCGCGATGGCCTGCTCATGCGCATGGGCGATGACGCCTTCGATCGCGTGCTCGATGTCAATCTTAAAGGAACGTTTAACACGACGCGCGCGCTCACCAAGACCTTTATGCGCCAGCGCGGCGGCTGCGTCGTCAACATGAGCTCGGTCGTGGGCCTGATGGGCAATGCTGGGCAAGCCAACTACGCTGCCTCCAAGGCGGGCGTGATCGGCCTGACCAAGGCGGTGGCGCGCGAGCTTGCGCCCCGCGGCGTACGAGTGAACGCGGTTGCCCCCGGGTTTGTCGAGACGGATATGACGGCAAAGCTCTCGGAGAAGGTGCGTACGGTAACCGAGGAGCAGATTCCCCTTAAGCGTATGGCGCGCCCCGAGGAGGTGGCCGGCGTGGTGCGCTTTTTGGCGAGCGATGCGGCTGCCTACATTACGGGTGAGGTCGTGCGCGTCGACGGCGGAATGGCGATGTAGAAACCAGGGCCGAAGAACGGCTTGGATGAGGAGACCATGATGGAACAGAGAGTTGCAATCACCGGTATCGGTGCCGTGTCGCCGCTCGGCAACACCGCGCTTGCCACCTGGGCGGCAATGTGTGCTGGCACGTGCGGCATCGGCCCGATCACGCACTTCGATACCGATGCGTTTGCCGTCAAGGTGGCAGCCGAGGTCAAGGGCTTTGACAGCAACGAGTACTTTGGCAAGCGTGACGCCAAGCATCTCGACCCCTGCGTTCAGTTTGCGATGGCGGCTTCGGACGAAGCCATGCACGATGCGGGCTTTGATGTCGAAGGCGCCATCGATCGCGAGCGCCTGGGCGTCTACGTGGGCTCGGGCGTGGGCGGCATGACGACGCTCGTCGACAACGTCCATACGATTGCCGAACGTGGGCCCCGCCGCGCATCGCCCTATATGATCGCGATGATGATCCCCAACATGGCATCGGGCAATATCGCAATCCGCCACAAGGCAAAGGGCCCGACCCTGCCCGTGGTGACCGCGTGCGCAACCTCGGCCCATGCGGTGGGCGAGGCGTTCCGCGCCATCAAGCACGGCTATGCCGACGCGATCCTCGCGGGCGGCGCCGAGGCTGCAATTATCCCCGATGCCGTTGCGGGCTTTACGTCCTGCCGCGCATTGACCACCAACCCCGATCCCGCGACGGCCTGCCGTCCGTTCGATGCAGACCGCGACGGCTTTGTGATGGGCGAGGGCGCCTGCGTGCTGGTACTCGAGAGCATGGAACATGCGCAGGCGCGCGGTGCGCACATTTATGCCGAGGTCGTGGGCTACGGCAACACCGATGATGCCTATCACATCACGAGTCCTGATCCCGAGGCTGCCGGCATTGCCCGCGCGATATCGCTGGCGGTGACCGAGGGCGACGTCAAGCCTTCCGAGGGTCTCTACATCAATGCCCACGGCACATCGACCAAGCTCAACGATTCGTCCGAGACGACGGGCATTAAGCGTGCGCTCGGCGAGGACGCGGCGCGCGCCGCGCACGTCTCGTCGACTAAGTCGATGACCGGCCACATGATCGGTGCCACGGGCGCCATCGAGGTCATGGCCTGCGCCATGGCGCTCGAGCAGGGCGTGGTGCCGCCGACCATTAACTACCACACGCCCGATCCCGCCTGCGATCTTGACTACACGCCCAATCGCGCGGTTCGCGCCGACCTTACCTGGGCGCTTTCGACCAACCTGGGCTTTGGCGGACACAACGCCGCCATCGCGCTGCGTAGATATACGAGGAGCTAGAGCATGGATTCCAAAAGACTTGCCGAGATAGCCGATGTTATGGAGGACCGCGGCCTCACGCGCGTACGCGTTGAGGAGCCCGATGGCACCGCGGTCGAACTCGAGCGCGCGAGCGCCGCACAGCCGGTTGCCGTGCCCATGCCCATGCCGAGCGCTATGGCCGCTCCAGTTGCAGCTCCCACAGTCGCGCCTGCCGCACCGGAGCCCGCCGCGCAGACACCTGCCGCCGCACCGGAGCCCAAGGGCACCGAGGTGACCGCTCCCATGGTCGGCGTTTTCTATGCTGCCCCGGCGCCGGGCGACGAGCCGTTTGTGCACGTGGGCTCTAAGGTCAAGGCCGGCGAGACGCTCTGCATCATCGAGGCCATGAAGGTTCTCAACGAGGTAACGGCAGAGGCAGACGGCGAGGTGCTCGAGATCTGCGTGGCCGACGGCGACCTCGTGGAGTTTGGCAGCTGCCTCATGAGGATCGGATAGGTGATATCCATGAACAAAGAAGAGCTTAAGGAACTGTTGCCGCATCGCGAACCGATGCTTTTGCTCGACGAGGCCGAGCTGGTGGGCGACGAGGCCCACGGCAAGATCACGATTACGGGCGACGAGTACTTTTTGCAGGGGCATTTTCCGGGAAACCCGGTGGTCCCCGGCGTGATTCAGTGCGAGATGCTCGCCCAAAACTGTTGCGTGCTGCTGATGGGCGATGAGGAAGCGCGCGGCGCGACGCCGTTCTACACGAGTCTGGACAAGGTGCGCTTTAAGCGTCCGGTGCGCCCGGGCGACACGGTTGATCTGGTGTGCACCATCACGCGTGCGCGCGGGCCGTTCCGCTTTGCGACGGGTACTGCGAGCGTCAACGGTGAGGTTTGCTGCCGCGCCGATATGTCTTTTGCACTCATGCACGAAAGTTAAGGAAGGCTTCATGTTCGACAAAGTGCTCATCGCCAACCGCGGCGAAGTCGCGGTCCGTGTTATCCGCGCGTGCCGCGATATGGGCATCAAGACCGTCGCCGTTTATTCCACGGCCGATGCGGACGCGCTGCACGTGCAGCTTGCCGACGAGGCGTATTGCATCGGCGGCCCGCGTCTTGCCGAGAGCTACCTCAACGACGATGCCGTGCTCACCTGTGCCGTAAAGTCGGGGGCAAAGGCGATCCATCCCGGCTATGGCTTTTTCTCCGAGAAGGCGAGCTTCGTGCGCGACTGCGACAAGTACGGTCTGGCGTTTGTCGGTCCTTCGGCCGAGGTGATCGACAGCATGGGCGACAAGGACGCCGCACGCCGAACGGCTGCTGCCGCGGGCGTGCCCATCGTGCCGGGCTGCGATTTGCTCAAAAGCCCCGAGGAGGCGACGGCCGAGGCCGAGCGCATCGGCTGTCCCGTGCTCATCAAGGCGCGTGCCGGCGGTGGCGGTCGCGGTATTCGCAAGGTCGAGCGCGTGGAAGACGCGGCAAAGGCGTTCATCGAGGCGCGTGCCGAGGGCGAGGCCGTTTTTGGCGACGGCGAGTGCTACATGGAGAAGTTCGTCGCGCCGGCGCATCACGTTGAGGTACAGATTATGGCCGATAAGCAGGGCCATGTGTTTTCACTCGGCGAGCGCGAGTGCTCGGTGCAGCGCCGCAACCAAAAGCTGATCGAGGAGAGCCCCGCGCCGTGCCTCGACGGACGCGACGATATTCGTGCCCGTATGCACAAGGCGGCGCGCGACTTGGCTCGTGCCGTCGGTTATGAGGGCGCTGGCACCATCGAGTTTCTGTACTCGGACGACGGCAATTTCTACTTTATGGAAATGAACACGCGCTTGCAGGTGGAGCATCCGGTTACAGAGTTTGTAACCGATACCGACTTGGTCAAGTGGCAGCTGCGCGTGGCAGCCGGCCAGCCTCTGCCCTTTGAGCAGGAGGACATGCCGGTGCGCAACCACGCCATGGAGTGCCGCATCAATGCCGAAACGCCGGACTTTCTGCCGTCGTGCGGAACGGTCACCGCGTTGCGTGTGCCGGGTGGCCCGCGCGTGCGCTGGGATTCCGCCATGTTTACCGGTGCGAAAGTTCCGCCGTACTACGACTCCATGCTCGGCAAGCTCATCGTGTGTGCGCCCACGCGTGACGGCGCCATTCGCAAGATGCGCTCGGCCCTGGGCGAGCTCGTGATTGGGGGCGTGAGCGAAAACAGCGAGCTTCAGCTCGACGTGCTGGCAAACGACGAGTTCTTGTCGGGCATGTATCACACCGATCTGATGGGGCATCTCTATGCTGATGAATAGGAAAGCGAAGACGGTCAACGTCCTCGAGGGGCCGATGACCGAGTCATGCGCCGAGTTTCCCGCGCGCCACGTGTTTATCAAGTGCCCGGAGTGCCGCCGTGTGATCGATGAGGCACGCCTGCACGACAACCTCGAGGTGTGCCCCCGTTGCGGCAAGCACTTTCGCGTGAGTGGGCGCGACCGTATGCGCATGACGGTCGACGAGGGCACGTTTGAGGAATGGGATGCTAATCTGGCGTCGGAGGACTTCCTCTCGTTTCCCGGTTATGCCGACAAACTCAAGAGCGTGAGCGAGCGTTCGGGCGAGCGCGATGCCGTTGTGTGCGGCAGGGGCAAAATCTGCGGTTGCGATACCGCACTCTTCTTTATGGATGCCAACTTTATGATGGGCTCGATGGGCTCCGTGGTGGGCGAGAAGATCTGTCGCACATTTGAGCATGCGACCGAGCTGGGATTGCCAGTTGTCGGCTTTACCGTATCGGGCGGCGCCCGCATGCAGGAGGGCGTGACCTCGCTCATGCAGATGGCCAAGATTTCTGCAGCGGTTAGGCGCCACAGCGAGGCGGGCGGCCTGTATATCACGGTGCTCACCGATCCCACGACCGGAGGTGTAACCGCGAGCTTTGCCATGGAGGGCGACATTATCCTGGCCGAGCCCGATGCCCTGACGGCATTTGCCGGCCCGCGCGTGATCGAGCAGAACATGCACAAGCGTCTGCCCAAGGGATTCCAGCGTTCCGAGTTTTTGCTGGAGCACGGCTTTTGCGATGCCGTTGTTCCGCGTGGTGAGATTGCGCTCACGGTAGGCGAGCTGCTGGCGCTGCACGAAGGGCACGCGCCCGGCCTGGGGGCACCGCATGAGATCGTGCATACGGGTCGTCGCGACAAAAAGCTGGGACACTTGTTTAAGCGCTCGGCCGCACCAAAAAGCGCGCTCGAAATCGTCAAACAGACTCGCTCGGCGAACCGCGCCACGGCAGGCGAGATGATCTCGTTGGGTCTCGACGGATTCGTAGAGCTGCACGGCGACCGCTACTTTGGCGACGACGCCGCTGTGGTGGCTGGCATTGGCTGGAAAGACGGACGCCCCGTAACGGTCATCGCCATCGAGCGCGGTACCACGACCAAAGAGCGCATGCGTCGCAACTTTGGTATGGCACATCCCGAGGGCTACCGCAAGGCACGTCGCCTGATGCACCAGGCCGAAAAGTTTGGTCGGCCGGTTCTGTGCCTGGTTGATACTTCGGGCGCGTTTTGCGGCATCGGTGCCGAGGAGCGCGGCCAGGGCGAGGCGATTGCCCAGAATCTCATGGAGATGAGCGGCCTTAAGACGCCGATTGTCTCGGTGGTGACAGGCGAGGGCGGCTCTGGTGGCGCGCTGGCGCTGTCCGTGGCCGACCGCATCCTGATGCTCTCGAGCTCGGCCTATTCGGTCGTGAGCCCCGAGGCCTGTGCGTCGATCCTGTGGAAGGATACCGAGCGCGCGAATGAGGCCGCTGAGGCGCTTAAGCTCACGGCCCCCGATCTGTTGGCGCTCGGCATCATCGACGGCATTGTTGACGATAGGGGCCTGTCGCATGAGGAGATCGCCGGTGTCGTCATGTCCTCGGCATTTGATGCCTTCGATACGCTTGAGCAGCTCGACGACGCGACCCTCACAAACCTCCGCTACGAAAAGTACCGCGCAATCGGTCAGTACCGCACGATGTGACAAAGGGACAGCCCGCATGTCACATTGGGAAAGGCGTTCCATGTCACAAGTTTCTAACACCTCGTTTACAACGACGGTTTCATCAAACGCCATGGCCGTGGTGGACTATCTGTCCAAAAGCATGATGTCGGCGCTGCCGTTTATTGTTTGCGCGGCGTTGTTCCGCACCGCCGCCGTCATTATGGGCGAAGGCATGCTGGGCCTGTGGTCTGCCGATTCCGAAATCTATCGCCTGTTTTACAGCTGGCTGTATAACGCCGGCTACTACTTTTTGCCCATTTATCTTGGTTGGGCGGCCGCCCGCCAGCTCGGTTGCTCGGAGCAGCTGGGCATGATGCTGGGCGGCGTATTGATTGCGCCCGATCTGCTTAAGCTCGTCGATGCCGCATCGACGACGGGGGCATCGATGACTTTCGTGTATGGTCTGCTTCCCGCGCCGGTCAACGATTACACAACGACTGTTATTCCGGTTCTCATCTCGGTACCCGTGCTATGGCGAGTGGAGTGTTTCTTCCAGCGCGTTATCCCTAAGGCCGTGGCGTTTTCGTTTGTTCCGTTTGCAACCATGCTCGTCATGGTTCCGGTCTCGCTGTGTATTACGGCGCCGGCGGGCAGCTATCTGGGCATGCTGTTGGGACAGCTTATGTTTATGCTTGGCAATTCCGGTGGCATCGTGTCGCTGCTCACGCTTATGGGGCTTGCCGCGGGTTGGGAGTTTCTTAAGATCGCGGGTGTCAGCAACGTTGTCCTATCGCTCGCCTATGCGCAGTTTATGAGTGTGGGAACGGATTCGTGCATTCTGATCGCTGCGACGATGGCGACGTTCGCCGTTTGGGGTATGCCCTTTGGCGCGTCGCTCCGCGTTGCGGATAAGGACGAGAAGGCGCTCATGCTGGGCTATTCAATCTCGGGTATTCTTGGCGGCGTAAGCGAGCCAGCGCTGTACGGATGCGGCTTTAAATATGGCAGGTGTCTGACATGCATGGCCATTGGCGGCGCCGTCGGAGGCCTTGTTGCGGCCGTGGGCCACGTTACGGCCTATACCATCGGCATGACGAATGTCCTTATGGTCATTGGCTTTGCCACGGGCGGCATTTCGGACCTGCTGTGGTGCTGCGCTGCCGGTGGCACGGCATTTGCGGTGTCTGCGGCGCTGAGCTGCTGTTTTGGCGTGGTGCCGACAAAGGTGCAGGCGGCAGAACACGAAGTTGATTCGCTCGAAACAGTGGCGAGCGCTGCTGAAGCAAGCGCATAAATCTGTGCGACAAAAGGACGATTCCTTTGTCATATTCCAAGGCTGCGGCCCGTGTGGGTTGCGGCCTTTTTGTATCTGGGGGACAAAGTGGCTACACTACAATCCGTTTGAGCAATAGATATATAGGTAGTACCGTGGGGACTGATGAGGATGGTCGAGTGGATTGTTCGTCGTGCGCAGGGCGACCGTGCGCGCGTGGGAACGTTGACGGGCATAGTGTGTATTCTCGCCAATGTTGCGCTTTGCGCTGCGAAGGGTGCAATTGGCGTGCTGTCGGGATCGGTTTCGATTGTGGCGGACGCCATGAACAACCTGTCCGATGCCAGCTCGAATATCGTGAGCGTGCTGGGCTTTAAGCTGGCGAGCAAGCCGGCCGACCCCGAGCATCCTTACGGCCACGGTCGCTACGAGTATCTCTCGGGTTTGGTCGTGGCGGCGCTCGTGCTGCTTATTGGCATCGAACTGGTGAAGTCCTCGGTGGAGCGTATTGTCAACCCGGAGCCTGTCGAGTTCTCGCTTGCCCTGGTGGCAGTCCTGGCACTTTCGATGGTTGTAAAGCTGTGGATGGCGGCCCTCAACCAAAAGCTCGGCGATCGCATTGAGTCCGAGACGCTGCATGCGACCGCGCAGGATTCCAAGAACGATGTCCTTGCCACAGGCGCCGTGCTGGCATGTGCGATTGTTTCGCAGGTGACGCACATCAATCTTGACGCATGGGTTGGCCTTGCCGTTGGCGCCTATATTGGCTGGAGCGGCCTTGAACTTATTCAAGATACGGTAAGCCCGCTTTTGGGCCAGTCACCCGATCCTAAGCTGGTCAAGCACATTCGAGACAAGATCATGAGCTATCCCGGCGTTTTGGGCGTTCACGATTTGATGGTTCACGACTACGGCCCGGGCAGGAAGTTTGCAAGTGCGCACGCCGAGATGGCGGCCGAGGCCAGCCCGCTGGAAAGTCACGACACGCTCGACAACATTGAACAGGCATTTAGGAACGAAGACGGCATGATTGTCACGCTCCATTACGACCCCATCGTGACCGACGATCCAAAGGTGGCGAGCATGCGTCTGCGCATCAACGCTATGGCTCAAGAGATTGATAGCCGCCTCTCGATCCACGACCTACGCTGTGTTCCGGGCCCCACGCACACCAACGTGATCTTTGACTGCGTACGTCCCTCGGATTTGGCGATGAGCGCCGAGGACCTGAAGCGCGCGCTGGCGAAACGGGTCGAATCGGAATATCCCAAGTCGGTCGCCAAGATCACGATTGACGAGGACTACGTAGGCCATACCCACGAGTAGGGCTGTGCCGAAAAAGCAAGTTATGCAGAAGGGGAGAGCATGAAGCGCCTATACCTACTCCGCCACGGTCAGACGGAGTTCAACGTCAAAAAGCTGGTCCAGGGCCGCTGCGATTCACCGTTGACCGACCTGGGCCGCAAACAAGCGGGAATGGCAGCCGCATGGCTCAAGGCCCACGACGTCGTCCCCGATAAAGTGGTCTCTTCGCCCTTAGGCCGAGCCATGGACACGGCAAGTCTCGTCGCAACCGAACTCCTCGGCCGGGATGCAGCAGTCGAGCCCTGCGAAGGCATCATCGAGCGCAGCTACGGCACCTTCGAAGAAGGCCCCCACGACGCCCTACCCACCGACGTCTGGGACCCCGGCGAGGACCTGATCCCATTTGGCGGAGAAGGAAGCCATGCCCTGCAGGAGCGCATGGTGGGCACCCTCACCAATCTCATGGGCGCCGAGGGCATCGAAACCCTCCTAGCAGTAAGCCACGGCAGCGCCAGCCGCCAATTCATCAAAGCTGCAGCCCCAGAGGGCTTCGAGCTCCCAACAAAACTCCCCAACTGCGCCATCATGATCTTTGATTTTGAGGATTCGCAAGAAGAATGCGACACGTCCCAATGTAAGTTCACCTTGCAGCAGATCATCGATCCTCAACAAAGTCTTTAGCCTGAGCGAGCAGAGTTAAGCAGGCATCAACGTGTCGTCTCCCGAGCTTTGGCTTGACACGCTGAACATCTACAAGGATAACCTTGAGGCCGTCGAGGCGTTCCTGGCCGACGCCCGCGCCATGGGCGACGGTCGCCTCAATGTGGTGCTCACCGGTGCCGGCACCTCCGATTACGTGGGTGAGGTTGTCGTCCTCAACCCCGACCTATCCCTCGTCGAGACCTATCTCGGTGGCGAGAGCGTCTACACTGAGAAGTAGCTGCTGACCTATTTGCGATTTGATGCGAATAATGAGACCCCGATTCGGCTTTATCGAATCGGGGTCTTTGCTGTGGTGTCCAGCTAAATCAAAACAGGCCTATTCTGCGACGATGATGCGAGTTGATTCGAGAACCATGGAACGCTGTTTGTCGTTGACATTTGCATCGGTGATGAGTGCGTCCATTTGATCGAGATTGAAGAAGCCGAAGAAGTCCATCTGTCCGATCTTGCTTGAATCGCAGACAAGGTAACGCTTGGCGGCGCGATCGCAAGCGAGCGCCTGTAAGCGTCCTTCCTCAAGGTTAGAACAGGAGATGGATTGGGCGAGTACGCCGTTGGTGCCGATAAAGCAAGTGTCGATACCGAGCGGGGCGAGAGCATCTTCGGCGATGGGCCCGACGAAAGAACCCGATCGTTTGCGATACTGTCCTCCCAGGGCCCAGATCTCCACATCGTTACGCGTCTGGAGCATGTTCAGCACGATGATGCTGTTTGTGATGACGCGCAGCCGCATGCGCGGCAGCGCACGGGCGATGAGAGCGCAAGTCGAACCGGGTCCGAGGAAGATGGTGTCGCGCTCTCTGATGAGGTTGACAGCGGTGCGTGCGATATGCTCTTTTTCAGGGGAGCGGATTGAGAGCTTTTCAAAAAACGGGACCTCTTCGGCAATGGGGGAGCCGCTTGAAAGTCGGATGCCACCGTACTCGCGGATGACGCCAGCGCGTCGCGAGAGCTCATCGAAGTCTCTTCGAGCGGTCATTTCAGATATACCAAAGATTGTTGCGGCTTGGGCAACAGTGACCATTCCGCGCTGAGCGCACAGCTCAAGTAATTGTTCGTGACGTTCGGGTTTAAGCATGGCTTGCCAATTGGATTATGCGGTAATGACGGAGGTATAGGCGCGGAGGGCCTCGATGGTCCGGGGGTCTGCGTCCTCGTTAATGAATGCCGCGGTCATATCCTCCAGTGTGGTGAAAAGGCAGAAGTCGCGCCTTCCGACTTTTTCAGCATCTACAACAAGATAACGCTCCTGAGCTCGAGAAAGAGCGTCTGAGAGGACCATGGCTGCATCGGGACGAGAGCCAAAGACCTCGTTTCCAAAAATACCGGTTGCCGAGACGTAGGCCTTGGGAGCGGATAGACCGTAGGGGCCGCGGCCGTTGTATGGCATGGTGAAAACTCGCGTGTCGTGACGCATCATGCCACCAACAAAGAATAGATCTATATGTGGATTGTCGGCTAGCAGGTTCAGCACGGGAAGACTGTTGGTGACGACGCGTATGTCCTCCTGGGGCAAATACGAACACATGAGCTCGAGAGTGGAGCCTCCACCGAGAAAGATCGTATCGCCGGCTGAGACGGTTTGGGCGGCGGCTATAGCAGCGGCACGTTTCTGATCAACTTGAAAACGACGTTTCTCCTCATGCGGGGTCAAACGTGAAAGGGCTGTTCCGTGGGCGGAGTGTGGAAGCTGAGCCCCTCCGTGTACGCGCACAAGAAGGCCCTTGTCGGCAAGCTCGGCCAGGTCACG
>CABSNU010000026.1 GCA_902479135.1 uncultured Collinsella sp.
CGGAAAGAAGCTGCGACGCGGGGGAGGCGACCCCAATGGCTTTCTCATATCGTCTTTTAAGCTGCGGAACCTGTTCCTCAATCAGCGCCGCAACTGCCTCGGCATCCTCGCGGCACGCCGAGTGCGACATGATGCACTTACCCGAATAATCCGCACCGTCCAGCACGTGCGCCATCATGGTCTTAGCCATCTCGGAAATCGCTCGCTTCTTAGTGCGAATTTTCTCACGTGGCGACAACTTACCTTCACAATCGACCGTCATGAGCGGGCAGATCTTAAGCGCCGTGCCGATAATCGCGCTCGCGGCCGAAATGCGACCGCCGCGCAGGTAGCTCGATAGATCGGTCGAGAAGAACCAGTGGTGCAGGTTGAGCTTGTGCTCCTCGATCCAGGCAGCCGTCTCATCGAGTGAAGCCCCGCCATCGCGCACGTCGGCGGCATATTCCAGCAACAGGCCAAAGCCCGAAGACGCCGCCAGCGAATCGATGACGCGCACCTTGCCGCCCTGGGGATAGCGATCCGCGAGCATCTGCGCCGCAACGCAAGCCGAACCATACGTACCCGAAATACCCGAAGATAGCGTCAGGTGCAGCACATCCTTACCCTCGGCAACAAACGGCTCCCAAAACTCCTCGTACTCACCCACGCTCACCTGAGACGTCTTGGGCATGGCAACCGCGGCAATCTGAGCAAAAAACTCGTCCGGCGTAATCGACTGATACAGATCGTCCGTATAGACAACATCGTCGATCTCGTAATGAAAACACACGACAGGGATATTGCGCGACGCAAAGAACTCACGGGTTCGATCGGCGGCGGATTCACAGGTCAGGACAAAATCACTCATATGAGGCTCCTTACTCATTACTGCGCAAATTATCGCACAGTGAGCCTACATACGGTACATATGTCCACTATTTACCAAATCGAAGCAATAATAGCGAACATCTTTACCACCATCGTCTCCACCGACCCCACGCATAATTATCTGAGAAAACACCCTCTGTCGTCTCCACCCAACCGACACATCTACCTTCACTAAATCGATTTACCAAACCGTTCAGCCGACAATTCAGCCGCTGGCGCAAAATGGAAACAAAAGCGGCGCATACTGATAAACGTTTGACGCTGTTTATCAGTTTTACCAGCCCCATCGGAAGGTGTTTCATGGTCGCATTCGATCGCAACCCGCAAGACTTCAAGTATCTGCGCCTGCTGTCGAGACAGTTCCCCACCGAACAATCCGCGTTTACCGAAATTATCAACCTCTCGGCCATCCTCAACCTACCCAAGGGCACCGAGCATTTTATGAGCGACGTGCACGGCGAGTACGAAGCCTTTATGCACATCCTCAACAACTGCTCGGGCGTCGTGCGCGAGCATGTCGACGAGATCTTTGGCGACACGCTCTCCTTTGACGAGAAGGGCGAGCTGTGCACGCTCATCTACTACCCGCGCGAGAAGATCGATCTTGTCCGCAGCCGGCGCGAGGACTCGCCCACCTGGTACAAGACGATGCTCGACCAGCTCATCATGGTCGCTCGCTCGCTTTCAAGCCGCTACACGCGCTCCAAGGTGCGCAAGGCCATCCCGCGCGACTACGCCTATATCATCGACGAGTTGTTGCACACGCACCCGGGCGAGAACAACTATCGCGTGCGCTATCACGAGCGCATCGTGGAGTCCATCCTGGAGACCGCCAGCGCCGACGACTTTATCGAGTCGCTCGCTTCGCTCATCAAGCGCCTGGCCGTCGACCACCTGCACCTGGTGGGCGATATCTTCGACCGCGGCGGCGGCGCGGCCAAGATTATGGACCGTCTGCTCACCTACCATTCGCTCGACATCCAGTGGGGCAACCACGACCTGCTGTGGATGGGTGCTGCGGCCGGTGAGCCCGCCTGCATCGCCACGGTGTTGCGCAACAACCTACGCTATGACAACTACGAGATCCTCGAGAACGACTACGGCATCTCGCTGCGTGAGCTTGTTGCCTTTGCCGATGCCACCTACACCGCCGGCGAGTCCATCACCCCGCTGATCAAGGCCATCAACGTGCTACTCTTTAAGCTCGAGGGCCAGATTATCCAGCGCCACCCCGAGTTCGATATGACCGATCGCCTGTTACTCGACAAGATCGACCACGACACCGGCACGGTCACGCTCGCCGACGGCAGCGTGTGGCCGCTCACGACCAGCGACTTCCCCACCGTCGACCCGGCGGACCCCTATACGCTCACGTCTCAGGAGCAGCACATCATCGACAAGCTCGTGTCCGAGTTTGTCACCGCCGATCACCTGCATCGCCATATCGATTTCCTCTATTCCCACGGCTCGATATACAAGGTCGCCAACGGCAACCTGCTGTTCCATGGCTGCGTGCCGCTCAACGAAGACGGCACCTTTAGCAGCATGAACTGCCTGGGCACCTGGCACGCTGGCCGCGATTATCTCGATTTTTGCGACCACATCGCCCGCCGCGCCTGGCGCGTGGGCGACCGCGACGCTCTCGACTGGATGTGGTACCTGTGGATTGGCTTTAACTCACCCGCCAGCGGACGCCTGGTGCGTACCTTTGAGCGCGCCTATATCGCCGATAAGAGCACCTGGGTCGAGCCGATGGATCCGTACTTTACGCTTACCAAGTCGCCCTCGGTCTGCGACGACATCATGCGCGAGTTTGGCGTCGCGCCCATGGCATGTTCACCGACCGGCCACATCATCAACGGCCACACGCCTGTTAAAACCACCAAGGGCGAGCAACCCATCCGCGCCGAGGGCAAGCTGCTGGTCATCGATGGCGGCTTTTGCCGCGCTTACCATCCCAAGACGGGTATCGCCGGCTATACGCTCATCTCGAGCTCGCGCGGCTGCCGCCTCAAGTCGCACCGGGCCTTTACGACGGTTGCCGAGGCACTCACGCGCAACGTGGACATCGAAAGCGAGACCAACCGTTTTGACCAAGCAGACCGTCGCCGCATGGTGAGCGACACCGATACTGGCGCCAAGATCCGCAGCCAGATCCAGGACCTGCGCCAGCTGCTCGATGCATATAGAAACGGTGCTATCGAGGAGCGCGCCTAGCACCACCCGCGGGGATTGGCTAAACTTGCTGAGTTTGTCATCCCCGCGGCGCTTCGGCGCCAGCTTAAGGCAGGTACCATGCAAAAGCTCCTTGCGCAGATCATGAAATTTGGCGTCGTCGGTGTCATTGCCACGGTTATCGACTTTGGCATTATGAATCTGCTCCACTACGGTCTGGGCCTCAACATCCTAATCGCCAACACGAGCGGCTTTATCGTCTCGCTCATCTTTAATTACGTCGCCAGCATGAAGTACGTGTTTGCGCACAAGGAAGGCATGAGCCGCCGCCGCGAGTTCATTATCTTTGTCATGCTGTCCGTGATAGGCCTGGCACTCAACGACGGTATCGTGCTGGCGCTCAACACCGGTCTGGGGCTCGAGGCCAATATCGCCAAGATCTGCGCCACCGCGCTTGTCATGGTCTACAACTTTGTGACCCGAAAGATCTTCCTGGAGGGCGACGAGACCAAGTAACTCGCAACCTTACAGCTTTACAATGCCCACGGATGACGCGCGTCGTGCGCTGTGTTGTTCGTGGGCATTGCTCGTTTACGGGCAAATTTTCAACGTTTGCGGATTAGCTCTTGATAATTTGGCGAGTTCGTATAGTTCTTGGCAAGGACCTTACGTTTCCCTTGCAAAAGCTCTAAAGTATCCTCTGCTCGATTCATCAACGCATTGGATGTGATTACGTGCGCAAGGCACTGGCACAACCTCATACCAAGCAGTTCCTCAAGTTCGCTGTCGTGGGTCTTATCTCCTTTGGCATCGACTGGGGTATGCTCATTGCGCTCGTCGAGCTGTTTCACCTCGACTTTTTGATGAGCACCACGGTCTCGTTTACCACGTCCGTCGTGGTCAACTACTGGCTCAGCATGAAGTACGTGTTCGACCATCGCGAGGGCATGAGCCGCAAGCGCGAGTTCACGATCTTCACCATCCTGTCGGTGATCGGCCTGGGCCTCAACGACCTGTACATGTTTGTGGGCGTCACGTTTTTGAGCATCGGCTACCAGGCCATGAAGGCCATCGCCACGTTCCTCGTCACCTGGTACAACTACTTCAGCCGCCGCTTCTTCCTCGAGGGCGCACGGTCGTAGTCGATTCGCTATTTGCTTGAATGTATAACCGGTTGGAATTCCCATTCCAACCGGTTTTTTGTTTGCCGAGAGACCCGGCGACCCAATCCCATTCGCATGAAAAACGGGCGGCCCGGATGTCTGTCCGAACCGCCCGTCTGGCGCGCTATGTCGAAGCCTCTAGCCTGTAACGTAATACCAGACCACGTTGTCGCCGTTGGAGAGAACGTAGTTGCTGCAGGCCGTCATGGGCGTTGAGCCGTTGACGGAGTACATCCAGCCACTCGTGCCGCCGTACTGTTTCTCGGCCAAACCACCAATCGCAGAAACATACGTGCCGTACGATGAGCCGTGTGCGTTGACGGAAAGGCCCAGCGCGCACAGGGCATCGTAGACGGTAGCGCCTTCGTTAAAGGTAAAGGTGCCACCAGAGGACACAGGATTGCCCACAGCGCTCGATGTGACCGAAACCGTCACTGTTATGTAGCTGGACTCCTGCGAGCCGCTCTGGCCGCCCGAGGAGGCGTTTCCACCATTAGAGGATGAGGCTCCATCAGACGACTGACCACCGCCAGACGCATTGGAAGTATCACCGGCTCCCGTATTTTGGGCAGCGGATTTATCGCCAGACTTCTTGCCGTCCTGGTCCTCGGACTTCTTGGTATCCGAGTTCTTGTCCGATTCCTTGTTTGAAGACTCGGAATCGTCCTTGGACTTGGACTCATCAGAATGCTTGGACTCATCTTTTGCGTCATTCGATGACTTGGAATCCTTGGAACTGGCCTCGCCCGAAGTCGTAGTCGAGCCAGACACCTTGGTGTCCTTGGTGACGACGCTCTCCCCCGTCACGGTCTGAATGATCCAGTCGATGGACCAGGCACCGCTCTCGGAAGGATGGACGAAACCCAGCGAGACGACGATCAGAATGGTGCACGCGGCAGTCAGGACGCCGAGGAGCGTCTTGCGACGAGGGGCGGACGCCGCCGAAGCGGCGCCCTGTTGCTTTGCTTCGTCGAACTGAATGAACGAGGAATCTGGTTGCTTGGGGTCAGCGTCCTTGGATTTATTGGACACAGCCCTCACCTACCGACGTTTGGTGAACACGAACACGCCGACGATGGCGAGACCGATGACGCCGGCGGCAACGCCAACAATGGCGAGCGGGTTGGTGCCAGTCTCCTGCTCGGAAGCACTAGAGGACTTCTTAGCAGTGGTCGTGGAAGCAGCACCCGTATCGGACTTGGAATCGGGCTTCTTGTCGGACTTGTTGTCCTTCTTGTCAGACTTCTTGTCGGACTTCTTCTCGTCCTTCTTATCGGACTTATCGGTGTCCTTCTTGTCGGACTTGTTGTCCTTGGTCTCGGTCTTGGTCGACACCGTCGTCTTGGTCACCGGCTTCTGACCCGGGGCGATAGCGCCGCCGGCCTGCTGGCCCTTCGTGCCGGAGCCGGAACCCGTGCCAGTGCCGGCACCAGCACCAGAACCGTTGCCAGCGCCACCGTTGCCACCATTAGTGCCAGAACCGCCATTGCCGCCAGGGTTAACAGCATTCTTGGTCCACTTGGCATACAGCGTCAGATCGGCCGTCACCGGCGTACTGAAGTCATACGCCTGCGTGCAAGCCTCATCGGTGAACCAACCGCCGAAAGTGTAGCCATCGCGCGTCGGATCGGCCGGCTTGACCAGCTTGCCATCGGCCGTAGCAACGAACTTAGTGTCGCAAGCAGACCCGCCGTTGGAATTAAAGGCAACCGTCCAAGACTCGACAGCCCCCAGCTTGAACAGCGTACCCGAATCATTGATGTAGTAGAGGTTGCCAGAAGCATCAGCAATGACCGGAGAGTCGCAGTGCTGGTAATGGCCAGCCGCATCATAAATCTGCGTCGCCTCTGCATCGCCGAGCGTATAGCGATACACGCCACCACCAGCAGAGTAGTTGACGTAATCCTTGCTATCCGCGCTGTTAACGGTGAAGTACACATAGGTCTTGCCGCCCTGAACACTCACCAGCGGAGTAGCAGCAATACCGTTAAATCCGGCCGGCAGTTCTTTACCGTCAGCAGCGGTGACCATCGTGGTCTTACCGGTCTTCAGATTATAGAGAGCCAGAGCAGAGCCAGTAGCCGTCTGTCCGCCGACAATCAAGTTTTCGCCAGCCACCGCCGGTGCGCTCATGTTATTAGTAAGACCCAGGTCGACCGTCTTCTGCTCGCTTAGTACGCCCTTCGCCGAAAGCGAAATCACATGGAGCTTTCCATCGTGCGTCATCTGATAGAAGGTCGAACCATTGGACGGATCGGCGACACAGTCGGCGTTCGCGAGAGCACCGAGCTTCATAGTCGAAACGACATCGCCCGTCGTCTTATCAATGCACTTAAGCGTGCCCGCGCTCGTAGGAACAATGGCGTACTTATCCGTCAGCGCAGCACCAGTCCAATAATAGCCCTCGGAAGGGTCAATGTTCTGCCAAGAGACTTCGCCCGTGGCAATCTTGATACGCTTCAGGGAGCCGTTGCCGTAGGTCGCGTTGTAGTTCTCGTCATACGAAATATCGACCGTACCAACATAGACGTACTCGCCGTCCGAAATCACGGTGCAGGAGCTCTGCGTCAAGTCCGTCAAACCAGGCGTCAGCCACTTGCAGATCAGCTTGTCCGCAGTAATCGCCTGGACCGCACCGCCGTTGAGCGGAACGATGATAAGGCCGTTGGTATAGATCGGACGAGAGGTGTAGCTCACCTTGGAGGCAAGCGGCGCAGAGGCAACCTTTTTGCCCGTGGACGAGTCGATCTTAATGAGCTCGTTCTCGGTCGCGATGTACACAAAACCGTTAGCAATGACAGGCTCGCTGCAGTTGGCATACTGCTGGCCAGACTCGGCCTTCCAATCGAAGGCCCACTTAAGACCGGCGGCCTGCGCAGGCGTCTTGGCATCCGTTACGGTCGAACCGTTGCCACTGTTGCCGTAGCCGGCCCACTCGGCATCCCAATCAGGAGTCGTCGCACTCGGGTCCACGACAATCTTGTCGGGATCGGGCATGGCCGAATCGTCGGTGGTATAGGCAAGCGTAACCTTATCGCCGCTCTTGAGCGTAATCTGATTGGCGCAGAGTAAGGAGGGCTCTCCATTGATATACAGGTGCCAATATTTATTGGTCGCAGCATCCCATACATACGGCTTGTGATCGAACGGCGAAGTAATGGAATTCAGGAACCAATATGCACCGCTCTGGGAGGCGTTGTACGTAACGCCCTTCGCCTTCAGAACCGTCTCAATAAGGTCCTGGGCCGTAGAGCCTTCGGGCAGAGAAACATTGCTTGCCGAGCCCCAGCGAGTATTGTTGCCGTTGACATCGGGACCGATAACATCGACGGACCCAAGAACCTGACCGGGGAGAGCATCGGCGTCAGCACCATACATAAAGGTGACGGCGTCACCCTCCTGGAGCTTGTAGGCACCGGCGCCAACGTCGGCGAACTTGCCATTTACGTAGAAGCGCCAATAGCTATTGGTCGCAGCATCCCAGCCATAGGACTTACCATCGAACGGCGAATAAATGCCGTTGAGGAACCAGCCCCAAGACGATTCGCTAGCATCGAGCTTAAGGCCGGTCTGCTCAAGGAGATCCTTGGCAGTAGAGCCCGCCTTGAGACTCGTCTGGCCCGTCGAGGCCCACACCTGCTGCTTGCCGTCCTTGTCCTTACCGAGGACCTGAACGGACGCATGGACGGAATCAGAGGGCAACTGGTCGCCCCAACCACCGTAGAACCACGTAACGGTATCGCCAGTATGAATGGTGACATTGTCCGCCGTGTAGTCGCTCGACTTGCCGTTGATGAACAGCTGCCAATAGGTCGAATAATCGAGCGGCGTACCCAGCTCAACGCCGTTGTACTTAAGGCTCAGAATGAAGGAGCCCGCAGCAACGGCGTCGATGTCATTCGCCTCGAGCGCGACCTTCGTAAGGTCAAGTGCGCTCGAGCCGGACGTCACCACATACTGCGCGTTATCGACCCAAGTCTGAGTCTTGCCCTGGGCATCGCGACCAATGACGGTCACATTTGCGGAAACCTGGTCCTTAACGACAGGGGACGCGCTACCAGCCGTATAGGCAAACTCAATCTTCTGCCCCTGGGTGAGCTTGACGCTGCTCGCGCCAACCGAGGAAGACGCGCCGTCGACGAACAGCTGCCAGAAGGCATAAGTCGTCGGATCGTAGGCAAGCGTGCGGCCATCGCTCGGGGATGTGATGCTTTTGAGGTAGAACCCGTATGCCGTGTTCGGATCGTAGTCCGCCTTGAAGCCCGTCTTCTCCTGCAGCTTAATAAAGGCATCCGCAGCCGTCGCGCCCTCGTCGAGCTTGAGCTGCGTAGGCGCCACCCAGGTCTGAGCCTTGCCGTCGGCATCGGTGCCGATAATCGAGAACGAGACCTCGACTTGCTTCTTGGCGACATCGCCGGTTTCTGTCGGGCTCTCCGTCTGGACGGCAGCCGCGGCGGCAGATCCTGCGTGGCCAGCGGATACCGTCGAAGACTGCTCGCTCGCGGCAGGGTTCTCCCCCGTCGCCGAACCTTCGTCGCCAGCTGCCGCCCCTGTTGTGGCGGCACTAGCTGCGGGCGCGCTCCCAGAATCCGAAGCCTCGGCGTTGCCCTGGTCGGCAGCACCATCCGCGGCCACCGTGCCCTCACTCGGCGTCGTAGCCTGAGCCACAGCCTCGGCAATGCCCTCGGCGCCCTCGGCCCACAGCTGAGCCGGCGTGGTGCCAAAGGCCATCGCGAAGGCCAGGAATGCCACCAGGCAGCGCTTGGCTACACCGCGTGCAATCGCGCCACGGCGATGCAACGAGGCGCGCTCGCGCTCGTCCTCAAACATATCCATTTGTCCCCCATTGTCTGTACTCGGAGCGTTGCCTTGAGGCTGCCCCACGTCATCGCGCATGTTGCGCTCGAGTTCCCCCATCGGGGTCCCCTTCCCTCCAGAGCCCTATGCACACCGACGGCATACGCCGCAGCCGCATGCAAGATGGGAGGCGATCCGACTTAACCTTAACGGCTCAGGCGCGCCGTCCGATCTGCGACGCGAACATCCCGAGCCAAGAGGAATTACGGTTACTGGTACAGCCGGGGACTTGCACCCCGATTCTCCCAAACGCGCAGGAAAACCGCGCATTCGTGAGTCTCCGCACCACCATCTAGGCCATCGATTATTATCTTTAAAATGGTATCACGCAAAAGGGCCTCGCACGCAGGCGAAGCCCAAGGTAAAAGCTATTGTTTGCGATAGGAAAATGCGGTGACGGTCGCAGCCTCTAGTGCTTGCCGCCGTGACTGTTGAGCCAGATATTGCGGCCCAGCATAAGCGCCAGCACCAGCGCGCTCACGTAGCCCATAAAGCCAATGACTGGGATGCCAAACACAACCGGCTCGATGCGTGCGTAGTACACCACCGACGAACCGATAAACAGACCAGCGATCACAATTGCCATCGACATGCGGTCGATAATTCCGCCCAGCTGTCGCAGCGCCTTATCGCTGCTCATGATCTGCGTGTTTACCTTAAGCTGGCCGCGCGTGAGCATACGCGAAGCCAAGCCCAGATACTCGGCCGCCTCGAGCGAGCCTTTTGCCGCGCGATAGCTGCTCGCGGCAAGATCGCGTCCCATATCACGCACGCGCGCATAGGTGCTCTTCTCGTTTTTGATATGCGTCTGGATGATTTGGATCATGTTGACGTTGGGCATATACTCAGTCAGCAGGCCCTCGAGCGTCACCATGCCGCGGGCGAACATCGTTACCACGCTCGGCAGCTCAACGTCGTTTTTGCGCGCCAGGTTTAACAGCGAGGTCAAAAACTCGCCGATATCCAGATCCTTCAGGTCAAGGCCCGCAAAGTCTGCGACGATAAAGTCCAAATCGGACAAAAAGGCCGAATGATCGAGCTCAGCCGAGTCGCCGCGCGTCACGGCAAAGCGCATGAGCGAATCCTTGAGCTTGGGCACGTCACCCTCGGCCACGGCGAAAATCATGTCCTTGACGATACCGCGATCGTGACTCGACATGCGTCCGACCATGCCCAAGTCGATAAAGTAAACGATGCCGTCCTTGAGAATAATGTTTCCCGCATGCGGGTCCGCATGGAAAAAGCCGTCGTCGAGCACCTGCGTTGAGTAGTCCTCGACGATCGCGGCGCCGATCTTTTCCAAGTCATAACCCTCGGCTGCCAAACGCTTGGGATCGGCGATGGAGATGCCGTCGATGTAGTCCATGACCACCACGTGCTCGGTGCAAAGGTCCAGGTAGGATTTGGGACACGATACGCCATGCACGCTTTTGTGGAAGTCATAGAAATCGTTGAGGTTTTTGGCCTCGGCCAAAAAGTTGGTCTCCTCGCGAAACGAGGTCCACAGCTCTTCGACCACGCCGTGCAGGTCAACAAACTGGTCGGTGTTGACGAACTTGGAAACGATACGCACCACCGAGCGAATGATGTCGATGTCCTGCGCCATCACCTGCTGCGCACCGGGGCGCTGCACCTTAACGGCCACGTCCTCGCCGGTCACCAGGCGGGCGCGGTGCACCTGCGCGAGCGATGCGCTACCAAGCGGATTAGGGTCGATCGCATCGAACATCTCTCCCAGGCGCAGGCCGTATTCTTCTTCCAGACAACTGAGTACGACCTCGTACGGCACCGGCTCCACGTCGGACCGCAGACGACGCAGCTCGTCGCAAAAGCGTTGCGGCAGAATCTCGGACCGGTTGGCCAGAATCTGCCCCATCTTGACGAACATGGGGCCGAGTTCCTCGAGCAGGCGGCGCAAACGAACCGGCGTGAGGTTATCCCACACGCGGTACTTTTTGACCAGGCGAACAATCTGCCCGATGCGCTCGCGGCGACCCGCCGGCGTGAGCTGGTATTCTTCATCCGGCGCCATCGCGTCGGGCTCCTCGGGGACCATATCGACAGCGCGCGGCTTCTTGCGAGCGCCCGAGACGGCGGCATCGACCTCATCGACAACCGCCGCCTCGTCACCCAAGGGATCTAGATTGTTGTAATCGGTGGTGGAATCTGCCATCTGCGCTGCTACTCGGCCTCTTCGGTATCCTTCGCATCGTCGGGCTCAACGGACTCGACGGGCACCGAGGTCACGTTGTCCTCGACCGAATCGACGATGTCGCGCACATGGGCCAGGAAGGCCGTGCGCTCGGGGGCTGTCATGACGCGGACGCGAGCCAGAATGAGCTCGTCGAGCACGCGCTGGGCCGCGGTCTCGCCCTGCATGCCCAAGCGCTCGGTCAGATCGGAGATGGTACCGCCGGCCTGTTCGAACATGTCGGACACACTGCGGGCGATACCGGGGGCGCCTGCGTCCTTGCGCACCTGCTCGCCCTTGGTGTTAAGGTCGTCGAGAACCTTCTTGCTGCCCTCGACGGCAACGGCGGCGGCGCCGAAGCCCACGTTGATGGCGCCGTTAACAAGCTGATCGAGTTTCATAACCATGGTTGTCTCCAATCACAAACAACTGCATTGGCGTTCTTGTACCCAAGATTGAGTGAAAGCGACAAAGCGTTTAAGCGCTATTCGATCGACGGGAAATCCCTATCTCACGTTGTCGTTCATCGCGAAAGAGTTCTTCATGGCGCAGCTCGTGGTGTAGAGCACCTTGCCCAACAGGGCATCGGTCTCCACGCGCACGAGCTCGGCAAACTCCTCGTTGGCGCGTGCAAGCTCGGCAGGCACCTCGGCCTCGGGCAGAACGGCTACGGCAGCGTCGACGTCATGAATCTGCTTGTGGCCCATGCCGCCGACCTTCTCCTGATAATCCTCGACTGCGCGGCCGCACTCATGGAAGCGGACGTCGGCCAGCGCGCCGATCAGGCGGTTGGCCCAGTAGAAGTTTTCGGACGTCACGCGAGCCTGCGTGTCGGCAAAGTACTCGGGCATGGTCTCGACGTTGGCGTACAGCGGAACCAGCGCGTTAAACGAGTTGGAGCCAAAGGCCATCCACTGCACGGCGCGGTAGGCCGGATGCGCATAGGGGCGCAGCTGCAGCACAGCGAGCTGGCTGTTGCGGTTGATGCCGATGGGGCGATAGGCGCCACGCGTGGCGGGCGTGCCCTTGCTGCCGTAGCAGTCGTACTCCGTGCCCTGGTAGTGGCTCGAGAGTACGTACTTGATGTCCTCGATGGTCACCTTGCGCTCGGGCACGCGGCTCCAGGGAATATCGTCGCTCTCGGGCGTGTAGTCGGCCTCGGGACCGTCCCACACATCGCTGGGGTTAAGGCAGCGCTGCATATACCAGGCGCGCGGCGTGTTGTAAACGTGGTCGCTGTCGCTGTGCGAGCCAAAGGCCTCGCGCGGGTTAAAGACCGCGGCCGGACCGTCGCCCTCAACGCCCAGCGTCAAGTCCAGATGCCACTCGGCCATCCAAGCGCGCAGGTCGGCGGAGCACATGTGATCGGCCTGGGCGCCCTCGGCGTCATCCAGGTCAAAGCTGTCGATACCCAGCTGGTTGGGCATGGTCACATAGGCGTCATCGGGCACGCGCTTGGCGATCCAGTGGTGACCGCCGATGGTCTCGAGCCACCAGATCTCGTCCACGTCGCTAAAGGCGATGCCGTTGTTCTCGTAGGTGCCATAGCGCTCGAGCAGGTCACCCAGAATGCGTACGCCGTCGCGGGCGGATTTGGCATATGGCAGCACCAGGGTCACCATGTCCTCCTCGCCCAGACCGCCGGGCTGCGCCGGAACATAGCCGTCCTCGTCCTCGTTGCCCTTGGCGGGCACGTAGTCGACGAGCGGGTCGGCGCCGCGAACGCGCTCGTTGGTGGTGAGCGTCTCGGTTGCGGACATGCCCACATTGAGCTCGTTGAAACCGGCCTCGGCCCAGATGCCGTGGCCCGGGACAACATCGGGGACGCTCGTGTAGCGCATGGGGTTATCGGGCAGTTCAACGGTCAGGTGACTCAGGACGCTCGTGTAGACGCGCGGCTGCTCGTCGGGATGCTCCACGCGCATACGCTTGGGCTCAAACACCCCGTTGGACGAGTCCTCGTTGCGGGCAACCAACGTCGACCCGTCGTAGCTCGCGTTCTTACCAACCAAAATCGTTGTGCACGGCATGCGCATCCTCCTTGAGCGAAGAAATCAAACGATAACAGTGTATCGCTTCGGCGCAGAAAGGGCGAAACCGCGGCGCTGGCAACCCCTGTGGTCAAAAAATGCCAAATGTGAGTACTGTCACCAATTTAGTAACATCAATTTTGCTACGTATGGGTGCCAAAAGTCTACATTTGTTCAAAAATTAGATGATGTAATTCCTCATAGGTCCAATAAAATAGGCTCTTTATCGATAATAAATATCGTTAGAGAGCCTATTTGACCTAAAGAATATGTGACTATCTTGGCAACAGTACTCATATTTGGCATTTTTTGTCCACGGGGTATAGAGCTAACCCCTCAAACAGCCCAAAACGCCTATTTCGATGCGCGCTCGGCCGCCTCGATCACGTGTTTGGCGAGGATCGCCGTCGTCACAGCGCCCACGCCGCCCGGCACGGGCGTGATGGCGTTAACGACCGGCTCCGCAGCATCAGAATCGACGTCACCCACCAACTTGCCAGCGGCCTCGTCCCAATTAATGCCAACATCAATGATCGTCTGGCCCTCTCGAACCGCATCCACGTCAATCGTACGCGCGCGTCCAACGGCGGCAACCACAATGTCGGCAGCACGGCACTCGGCAGCAAGGTCGTGCGTATGCGTATGGCACGTCGTCACTGTGGCATTGCGAGCCGTAAGCATGGCGGCAACGGGACGGCCAATCACCAGCGACCGACCAACGACCGCGACCTTGGCCCCATCCAGCTCAACGCCGTAATGATCCAGCAAAGCAAGCACGGCTTCGGCTGTGCAGGGGGCAAAACCCTCGCCGCGCCCCGAAAGCGTGGTGAGCAGCGAAGCCGGCGTCATGGAGTCAACGTCCTTGGCAGGATCGAGTGCCGCGGCAACCGCGTCCTCGTCAAGGCCGGCGGGCAGCGGGCGGAACATCAGGCAGCCATGAACAGACGAATCGGTATTGATGTCCTCGATGGCCGCCAACAGCTCGTCCTGCGAAACATCGGCGGGAAGCAAAACGCGGCGAGCCTCAATGCCAACCTTTTCGCAGCGCTTGAGCGCACCGCGCTCGTAGGATAGGTCGTCCTCGCGTTCACCCACGCGCACGATAGCCAGCGTCGGCACAACGCCGCGCTCGCGCAAAGCCACGCAGCGAGCAGCAAGTTCCTCAGTCAAAGCGCGAGCAACGGGGGCACCCTTCAGCAGTTCAGCCATGGCTATCCCCTCTTCCTTGCGGCGTCGGCGGCGCGGCGCGCCAGCGCATCGGCGCGCGGCAACCACATGTCGAGCAACTCATCACACGCCGTCTCGAGCTCCTCAGCACGAGCGCGATCCTTCATAGACGTGGTGTTCGCAAAGAGCGTCAAGCTCGCGCCCTGCATAGCGGAACGGCAGAACACGGCGCCGCACGCCACATCGGACAGCAGCTGACGCGAACCCTTGTCAGCCATGTCCTCGAGCAGCGCCAGTGCACGCCCGCAGGCATCCATAATGCGATACGGCGGCATAGCGGCCACATGCAGCGCATCCTGAATCGCGGTCGCTCGAGCCGGATCGCCACGCGGAATACCGTACGCCGCGGACACCTGCCCATATGCACGAACGTCCTCGGCAACCAACTCGACAAGCTCCTGGGCCAACTCATCTGCCTGGGCAAATGCGCGCGTCAGGTCATCCGCGCGATCGGCAAGCGCAGGATTGGTCGCACCATAACGAGCGACCATTCCACAAAGCGAGGCGCCCAGCGCGCCCACAAAGGCGCTCGCGCTGCCACCGCCGGGAACCGGCTCGCGTGCGGCAAGTGCCTCGGCAAACTCTCGACAGGTTTTATCCATCATCTCTTGGCTCATACGCACGCACCTTCAAGTCATATACATCGGTCAGGCGGCAACCGCCGACCAACCGCATCGAACACGTAATGGTGCTAAGTCTAGCCCATAAGCACATGGGCGTCAGCGCACCTGGCCATCGCGGATTTCTATGACGAACGATAGGCCATGCCAACGCAAACATGGGACACATGGCCCACGTTTCGAGACTCCCGGGCAGCGGCAACTGGGGCATACATATAGGTAAGGAGCCCCATGTTGGGGCAACGCTCATCACGGCACCGGACGACGAATGGAGGAATCACCGCACAGCAAACAAAGTCATCATGTGCACGCGCAACCGCCGCCCCAGCGATCCGCGGCACACGATGTCCCTGGCAGACAAGGAGGACGCCACCATGAAGAAAAAGACCCTATCAATCCTTTCCCTTTGCATCGCCCTCTTTGCCGCATTTGCCCTTGTCGGCTGCGGCGGGAACGCATCGGGCGGGGGCAGCAGCGCATCCAAGAGCGAGGGCAAGGAAAAGGCCCCCGTCGCCAAGAAGACCGACTTTATCTGGTTTAAGGTCGAGATGCCCGAGGGCGTCGGCGTAAGCGACTCCGCCGGCAAGAATGCCGACAGGGTCCAGCTCACCTTCCCCGAAAACGAGAACGCCTCGGCCGATCGCTTTATCCCCGTTTGGAAAAAAGCGATGACAGCCGAGGAATCCCACGCCGACCAGGCAGAAAAGAAGGGGGATACGTTCCAGTGGAAGGATGGCGGGTCCGTCGAGTATAACGGCAGGACGTGGCTCGTCGGAACATACGAGGACAACAGCGGCATCTCAACCATGCTTTTTACCGACGTTGAGCCGGGAAGCGTCTACGTCCTCATCTCGAACTTCGACCAGCACAAGAAAGAAGCCGAGACGCTCCTCAACTCCATCGAGTTCCCCGATGACATGGCAGAGGCAGTTTCCGAGGCGCGCGAAGTCGAGATTTCGAGCATCGAGCTCAAGTAACGGGACACCCGCACGCGCCTACGCGCACCTGCGCACATGCGCCCCATTAAAGCAACGGGCACCCAACCCCGGGGAGGGCCGACAGGCATCGGCCCTCCCCTCTTTTGGACCCGCGCATATTGCCACTTGTCGGCGCAAATCCGGCCCTCAGAATGGGACACATGGCCCACCCTAGCGAGCCGTCCACGCGTACAGTAAAGGCAGGTAATCCATGGGCGGTTACAGATCGAGGAGGACACGACCATGAAAAAGAAGGCCTTTGCGATTCTCACCCTCTGCTTGAGTCTCTTTGCCGCGGTTGCCCTGGTGGGTTGCGGTGGAAGCGGCGGCGCTGCCGGCAGCAGCAGTGACGGTGGAGCAGAAAAGCCAGCCGTGGATATGAGGACCGACTTCATTTGGTTTAAGGTCGAGGTTCCCGAGGGCGTCGAGATTACCGACGTTGCCGGCGACACCGCCGACAGGGCCCAGTTTAAGTTCACCGAGAGCGAGCACGCCAGCGATCGCTTCATCCCCGTCTTCGACTCTGACAAGAACGCCGACGAGCTGTTCGACTACGAGGCAAAGTGGAATGCCAGCTTTGAGTGGACCGAGAATGACCCCGTCAAGTACAACGGCAAGACCTGGCGCAACGCTTCCTACACGCACTCGGGCGGCGTGACGACCGAGTACTTCACCGACGTTGACGGCGGCAGCGTGTATGTGCGCATCGACAACGTCGAAGAGCACAAGGACGCCGTCGAGACCATGATGAAGTCCCTCGAGTTTGCCGACGACATCGCCGAGGCAAAGACCGAGGCCATGGACGTGAAGCTCGACGATATCGAGATCAAGCGTTAAGCGACTGGCGAGCGCAGCGGGAAACACGGGCGCAGTGCAAACAAGCGACGGTACCCCAGCGCTTCGTACCCAGGGAGGGCCGGTAAACCGACCCTCCCTTTCTTATGCCGGTAGCCAACGAACGCGAGGATGCCGGACGCCGGAACCGCTCCAAATGTAGCAACAGTACGAAAACGACAAACGCCCCAACACGTCCGCCCGCCGATTTATTGTGCCGCGCAGGCAATTAAACCAGCATCTTTAAACATCTGAGCAGTATAGTGACCAAAACTATCGCATAACCGCACTCTGCGAATGGAGAAGTTATGACCGAACACCACGCCATCAGCCGTCGAGCATTCACGTTGGGCCTAGGACTCGCAGCATTGTCGCCATTTGTAAGCCTGCCCGAAACCGCGGGATTGGGCCTTCCCGTGCGCGCGGCATTTGCAGACGACGCTGCCACAGCGTCGGTCAGCCTCGACAATTTCGTCATTCGCCTTCGCCCCGCGGGCTATTTTCGTACCGCAAGCGTTAACGAAGACGGCAACGTCATCGGCAACGTCTGCCATCTGTTTAATGACGGCACGTCCAGCAAGCTCATCCTTGAGAACGTAACGACCAAGAATGACGATACAAACTGGTATGCTATCCGCACCTTGCTCAATTTCGAAGAGCATAAAAAGACGGGCTACAGCATTTGGTCGGTCGACGGCGACTCGGACAAAGATGGAAAGGTTATCCACGTATGGAGTGGCGAGTATGACAACAAGCCCAGCCGCGCTTTTGCGTTCGAGCGTCAATCAAACGGAACCTATATCATCCGAGACCGCACGGTCGAGAAAGAAACCGAGAAAAAAGACATTAAGTACCTGGCAATAGAATCGAACGGCAAAGACCAGGACAACAATAAGATCTGCCATAAGAGTGAGAGCATTCCGTGGGAGCTCGAACTTATCGGTTACGACATGAAAAAGAACGATGCCACGGTTAGCAGCATCGACTGGATCACGTATAGCAGCTACGTCGATGGGCCATGTTGGATGAGCCACGTCGACGACGACAAGTACCTCGACGAACTGAGCATCCCGGGTACGCACGATTCGGGCACCTGCAGCGTGGACAACGACACTGAGCCCCAATCCTCGCAAGTAAAATGCCAGCAGGATTACATTCCCACGCAGTTGCTCGAAGGCATTCGCTATTTTGATATCCGACTCGGAAAGGGCGACGACCCCGGTATCGACCACGGGGATTACTACCTGCTCAAAAAAGACGCGTACTTTATGCATCTTTCCGATGTCATAGGCTACTTCAAAACGTTTTTGAACGAAAACCCGACAGAAGCGCTCATCATGCTTGTATCGCGCGGCAACGATGAGGCTACCGACGAAAGTGTTACGACGGCTTTCGCCAAGGTTTTGGGCGATAACCCCGATCTGTTCTATACGGCGAGTCGCGTTCCCACACTGGGCGAGGTGCGCGGAAAGATCGTCCTGCTACGTCGATTTAGACTCGTCGGCGACAGCGTAAGCGGCCACACGTGGGGTCTCGACCTTACCGAATGGGATGACAAGATCAAGGCTCACTCCGACAGCGCCACTATGTGTCTCGTCCAAGACGCGCGGGGCTTTGAAGCCGCGGGGGAAACAGGAGACAAAGAGCCCTATTGCACCAAGGTATACGCCCAGGACAAGTACAAACTCACGGGAACCGACAAGCTCAGCTGGGTCGATAATGCGCTGAAGGAAACGACCGGGCGCACGCGCAACAAGGTGGACGTCGCGGACGATGACGGGGCCAAGGTGCAAGTCCAGGAGCGTTGCTGGTCTATCAACTACACCAGCTGCACGGGCTTGTCGCACGGAGGCAATCCTTTTACCTCGGCACGAGTAGTCAACGAGCATCTGTATAAGAGCCCGTACATCAATCCCAGCGGCATCGAGGATACAAAGTCAGATTACCTCGAGCACATTGGCATCATCGCATCCGACTTTGTTGATGCGGCGCTGGCCCGGAGCATCTACCAGCGCAATTACGATTACGATACACAGCACAAGCAGACAGCTTCGTACTACCTCCCGACCCGCATGCGCATGACGTACGGCGACTCGCTGAGCGATGCCTCGCTCCAGGATGGCAAGACCGTTGGCGAGGGCCATTTCCGCCTTGTCGACAGCAGCAACGTACTCAACGTGGCGGCTTCGGGCCATGCGTTTGCCATTGAATACGTGGATGTTGATGCCCTGGGCAACGAGACCGTTACAAGACTGCAGGGCTTTGTGCCTATCGATATCGATCCACGCGCGCTGACGCCCCATTTTGAGGGACTCGAAGGCCTTAAGGCCGGCGAAGACGTGCGCGCCAAGATTGCGGCATCACTCGAGGGCAAGCTCGAAACCGATGCCTGCACGGCCCAGCTCGAGTTTGTGCACGACGCGGACGGCGCTCCGGGCACGGCAATGGCCGAGGGCGAAACATTTGCCGCAGGAACGTACTGGGTGCGCGTGAACGGTCTCTTGGGCGACGCGGCGCAGAACTACACGCTCGCCAGCGACGGAGCCGCAAGCTTTACCGTTGCAGCCTCGGGCAACGCGGGCGGCAACGGCGCCGGCACCGACGGTGGCACGGGCTCCAACGCAGGTAGCGCCGACAAGAACGGCAAGGGCAAAAGCTCGGCCGGAAAGCTTGCCGGCACAGGCGACGGCTCTGGCATCGCCGCCGGGCTCGCTGCCGCCGCCGTGGCGACGACAGTCGCCGGCGCAGCGATGCTTGCAAATGACCGCGAAAACGCTGGGGACGACAGCGAATAGGCAAGCCAGCCTTTTAGACACATCGACTCAATCGGGGGCGCAGAACACCGTTCTGTGCCCCCGATTTTTACCTTGGCCCGAACGCCGCTTTCGACTACATCACCATGTTCAGCGCGTTAACAAACTCCTGGGCCTTCGCACGACTGCTCAGGCTAAAGACACAAGCGGTCAACAGCCTGTTACGTAGGAAAACGTCGCGGCCCTTGATCCTGTTGACCCCAGTGATGTCCTTAAGGTAAACAATCTCGGTGTGCTTGCCACCAAACGTGCCCTTCTTGAGCACCTCAATACGGTTAGGGTAGATCTTGACGTCTTTAAACCTACCCGAACCTTTGTCCTGGAATAGCAGCGTGTTCTTGTCCATGCATGTCACTCCCGTGGGGTTCGCTAAAACTGCCTTTATGGTCACATTTTAACCACCGCAAGGCCCCCATGCGAAGGTGCCAGACAACGCAGCAATTCGTGTCCGCGCGAGGCTTTAAACTAAATGTAATAAAGATGCATTCCTCAAGAGGAAAGTCGGGCGATATTGATGGGTGAACTGGTAAACCGCGGGGAATCGACAATCGTGCCAGAAGTTTTTTACAAGCAGGTTTCCTCGATTCTCAACGCCGCTCGCAACAAGGCATATACCGCCGTTAACTTTGCGATGGTTGAGGCATATTGGGAGATCGGCAAGAGCATTGTTGATGAACAGGGCGGAGAGGAGCGCGCAGCATATGGAGAGGCATTGATCGCGGGCCTCTCCAGAAGGCTTACCGCGGATTTCGGAAGAGGCTTTGGCATCGCAAACCTTCGCAATATGCGTCAGTTCTTTCTTGCGTTTCCAATTCGCGACGCACTGCGTAGCGAATTGAGCTGGACTCATTACCGCAGGTTGATGCGCATTCCCGACCCTGATGCTCGCGCCTGGTACATGAACGAATGCGCCAATTCTCGCTGGAGCACGCGCCAGATCGAGCGCCAGATCAACACCATGTTCCGAGAGCGCCTACTTGCCAGCAAGGACAAGGAGGCCGTCACCCAGGAAATCCAAAAGCGCGCCCCGGCTCGTCGCCCCGAGGATATCATCCGCGACCCATATGTGCTGGAGTTTTTAGGTTTCTCGGACGATACTGCGTTTCGCGAGAGCGATCTAGAGCAGGCGCTCATCACGCATCTTCAGAAGTTCCTGCTGGAGCTTGGCCGTGGCTTCGCTTTCGAGGCGCGCCAAAAGCGCATCACCTTTGATGGGCGCCATTTCTATATTGACCTTGTGTTTTACAACTATCTGATGCGCTGTTTCGTGCTCATCGACCTTAAGACCGATGACCTTACGCATCAGGACCTGGGCCAGATGCAAATGTATGTGAACTACTACACGCGTGAGCTCATGAACGAAGGCGACAATCCGCCCATAGGCATCGTGCTCTGCGCGGACAAAAGCGATTCGATCGTCGAGTACACGCTGCCCGAAGACAACGACCAAGTGTTTGCCGCCAAATACCTGCCGTATCTTCCAAGCAAGGAAGAGCTGGCACGCGAGCTGAGTGCCGAGTACCGCGCCATCAACGAAGCGACTAATGGCGAAGTGCAAGGATAGCAGCACGTTGCGACCGATACCCCCGACGGCGCTCCACATCACCCGGGAAAAGAGGAGCTTTCCATGACACACAGACCGAAAACAACACTGCGCGACTGCATCTATGGGCTTGCCGTCGGTGACGCGCTGGGCGTTCCCTACGAGTTCAGACCTCGTGGCACGTTCGAATGCACCGACATGATCGGCTACGGCACGCACTAGCAGACCGCCGGCACCTGGAGCGACGACACATCTATGACGCTCGCCACCTGCGACTCCATCAGAGAGCTCGGCCGCATTGACACCGAGGACATGCGCGACAAATTCGTGAGCTGGATCGCCAACGACGAGTACACGATTGATGGCGTCTTCGACTACGGAGGAACGACCGCCCGCGCCCTTCGCTCCGGCAAGGGTGGCTCCGGCGAGCGCGACAACGGCAACGGCTCGCTCATGCGCATCGCACCCCTGGCGTTTGTCGATGCAACAGACAAAGAGATCCGTGAGGTCTCTGCAATCACCCACGCTCATAGAACATCGACCGAGTCATGTGTCAAGTTCATCGAACTGTTGAGGTCCGAGATGGACGGCACGCTCCCCGAATGGACACTCTGTCTGAAAGATGCACCCGAGCACGAAATCAGATCCGGCGGCTTCGTGCGCGACACGCTTAAGGCAGCCACTTGGTGCTTCGTCAACACTAACAGCTACGATGATTGTGTGCTTGCCGCCGTCAACCTGGGCGACGACACCGACACCACCGCAGCCGTCGCAGGCGCCCTCGCCGGCGCAGCATACGGCATGGACGCAATTCCGCAGAAATGGATCGACACCCTGCGCGGTAAAGAGTTGATTGAGAGCTGCTTGTTTTAGGGCGCCATTCAAGAAATAAGGTAGGAGGCATCATGGAGAGGAAGATCGCGAATATCGATGAGTTCCAAATGGGCGAAAACGAGACCCCGATACTCCCAACGGGACTGATGGAGGAAGAAAACCTTTACGTCCTTCCCGACGGGCGCTACCTCCCCTGCGGGGTCTACCGGACCGAAGATGGCGGCTCACTCATTTATGAGCCATCCGGGCTCAGCTTCTTCGGGCAGATGCTTGCTCAATTCAAAGAGAGCTAAAGGCTTGATTGCCCGTCAGATCGACACTGCTCCAAACCAGGGGGTGGATAGGATGTCTCCCACCGCGGCCTGTGAGGTAAAATCTTGACCGCCGCGGAATCCGCCTGCGGGCAACGCTCCGATCTCCGATTGGGGTGAAGCCTATGAACTTGTTTCTTGAAATCCTGCGCCTCTCGATGTATGTGACCGGCATTGCCCGGAACCTCTACTCGATCTGGCGGGAATATAAGCAGTAACGGATAGCGAAGGGAGTCATAGACGATATGAGAAAGCCATTGGGGTCGCCTCCCCCGCGTCGCAGCTTCTTTCCG
>CABSNU010000027.1 GCA_902479135.1 uncultured Collinsella sp.
GGGGCGAAAGGGCCAACGGAAAGGCGGGCGGCGGCCATGCGGGTGGCCCCGGGGCTGCCAGATGGCCCCGACGAGGCGGGCGGCGGCGTGGCCGCCGCCCGCGGGGCGAGCCCCGCGGGCCGGATCGGGCGTCGCGGGCCCCTCGTTCTTGAGCCCGTCCCGCATCCGCGATTGCGGCGGCGAAAGTTTTTCCAAAATTGTCCTTGCATCGCCGTGCGAGTTCCCGTATAGTATTTCTTCGCACGGGGGCGTAGCTCAGCTGGGAGAGCGCTTGACTGGCAGTCAAGAGGTCAGGGGTTCGATCCCCCTCGTCTCCACCCGAGCATTGAATGAGGCTCCAACGCAAGTTGGGGCCTTTTTTCATATCAGTCAAATACTACTTCGCTCGAAGACCACGAGAAAGATCGTGCGTTGAATGAGCATCGATCGCATGGTAGTATTTTTCGACGTGGCGAACTGTCAAGATTGTCTTTACTAAGGCTGTGCGAGTTCATCACTTACAAGGGCTCTTGGCGCAACGGTTAGCGCAGGGGACTCATAATCCCTGGGTTCTGGGTTCGAATCCCGGAGGGCCCACCAGGTTTTTCAACAGGCCAGGCAATTTGTCTGGCCTGTTTGCTTTTAAAGGCAACAATATCTGCCAGCAAGCGGCCAGGTTGCCCGCTTCTGGACGCCTTGGGGCTACCGCGCGGGATGCGCCGGCGAAAGTTTTTCCAAAATTGTCCTTGCATCGCCGTCCGAGTTCCCGTATAGTACTTCTTCGCACGGGGGCGTAGCTCAGCTGGGAGAGCGCTTGACTGGCAGTCAAGAGGTCAGGGGTTCGATCCCCCTCGTCTCCACCCGAGCATTGAATGAGGCTCCAACGCAAGTTGGGGCCTTTTTTCATATAGGCACACAAGGTCAAAGGCGGCACCATGATCCTTCTGGTCGACAAGATCGAAAAAAGCTTCGGCGCACGCGTCCTCTTTAGCGGCGCGTCCTTCCAGATCAACCCCGGCGAGCGTTTCGCCCTCGTGGGTCCCAACGGCGCCGGTAAAACCACCATGCTCAAGATCATCATGGGCATCGACAGCCCCGACGCCGGCCAGGTCCAGTACGCCAAGGACTGCCAGGTGGGCTACCTAGAGCAGGAAACCAACCTGGAGCACAAGGACACCACCATCCTCGCCGAGGTCATGGCGGCCGCTAAGGAAATCCGCCGCATGGGCGAGCGCGCCAACGAGCTTCAGGCACAAATCACCGAGCTCTCCGAGCAGGGCAAGGACGTCGACGCACTCCTGAACGAATACGGCCAGGTCCAGGACCGCTTTGAGCACCTAGGCGGCTACGAGCTCGAAAGCAACGCCCGCAAAATCCTGTCCGGTCTGGGCTTTAAGGTCACCGACTTTGAGCGTCCCTGCTCCGAGTTTTCCGGCGGCTGGCAGATGCGCATCGCGCTCGCCAAGCTTTTCCTGCGCCACCCCGACCTGCTGCTCCTGGACGAGCCCACCAACCACCTGGATCTCGAGAGTGTCCAGTGGCTGCGCGGCTTTATCGCCAGCTACGACGGCGCCGTCCTCATCGTCAGCCACGACCGCGCCTTCATGGACGCCTGCGTCGACCACGTCGCCGCGCTCGAGAACCGCCGCGTGACCACCTACACCGGCAACTACAGCAGCTACCTCAAGCAGCGCGAGGACAACCTTGAGCAGATGCGCGCCAAGCGTGCCGCCCAGGAGCGCGACATCGCCCATATGCAGGTCTTCGTCGATAAGTTCCGCTACAAGCCCACCAAGGCCGCCCAGGCCCAGGAGCGTATCCGCAAGATCGAGCAGATCAAGAAGGAGCTCGTCATCCTGCCCGAGGGCCACAAGCATATCGACTTTAAGTTCCCCGACCCGCCGCGCTCCGGCGACATGGTCGTAGGCCTCGAGGGCGTATCCAAGTCCTACGGCGACAAGCACATCTACAGCGACATCGACCTCAAGCTCTACCGCGGCGAGCACGCGGCGCTCGTCGGCCCCAACGGAGCCGGCAAGTCCACGCTCATGAAGATCCTCGCCGGCCTGGAGCCACCCACCACCGGCACCCGCGACCTGGGCACCAACGTGGGCGTGGCCTATTACGCCCAGCACGCGCTCGAGGGCATGACCGAGTCCAACACCGTCCTGCAAGAGATCGACACCGTCACGCCCAAGTGGACCGTGCCGCAGCAGCGCAGCCTGCTGGGTGCCTTCCTCTTTAGCGACAACGACTCCATCGAGAAGCAGGTCCGCGTCCTTTCCGGTGGTGAGAAAGCACGTCTGGCCCTGGCAAAGATGCTCGTGGCGCCCGAGGCGCTCCTGTGCCTGGACGAGCCTACCAACCACCTGGACATCGACTCGGTGGACATGCTCGAGAACGCCCTGCAAAACTTCCCCGGCACCATCGTGCTGATCAGCCACGACGAGCACCTGGTGCGCGCCGTGGCCAACCGCGTGATCGACATTCGCGACGGCAAGGTTACGGTCTACGACGGCGACTACGACTACTACCTCTACAAGCGCGAGGACCTCGCGGCCCGCGCCGCCGCCGAGGCGGCAGGGGAGAGCGCACCGGCCGCAGCCAAGCCCGCCAGCGCCGCCCAGGCCAACGCCCCCGCTGCAGCACCCAAGCCGGCCGAGGGCAAAAAAACCAAGGAGCAAAAGCGCGCCGAGGCCCAGGCCCGCGCTGCGCTCAACAAAAAGCTCAAGGGCGTGCGCAACCAGCTCAAGAAGATCGAGACGGAGCTCGACAAAAAGCGCGCCCGCTATGACGAGCTTATGGAATTGATGGCAAGCGAAGAGCTTTATGCCGATCAGGACAAGTTCAACGCCGCGCTGGGGGAATATAACGGCCTTAAGCAAGAGCTGCCCAAGCTCGAGGACGAATGGCTGGAGCTTTCCACACAGATCGAAGAGGAGACCGCGCGTGAACTCTCGTAAGGCCGCTGCCGTGGCGATGAGCATCATCGCCATCGCCTGTCGCATCTGCGGCATCTTTATGAGCGCGATGACTGTGCTGCTGTGCTTTAGCGGCCTCACCGCCAAGCTGCAGATTGTCGGCTTTGTCGTCGAGCTTTCTTGCGCGCTGCCGAGCGCCATCGCCGGCTACGGCGTCATCACCTCGCCCTTTGGCGGCGTCTTCCGCCTGGATTACGCCATCGTCGCTGTGATCCTGTTTGTAATTGACTACCTGCTCACGCGCGCTTCGCGCCGCGTCCGCTAGGAGAGCGCCATGTCCAGCAGCTACATCATGAACCTGCTCGCCAGCGCCGTTGCCGTCATCATAGGTATCGTCATCCACGAGAGCGCGCACGCCGCCGCGGCCTGGGCACTCGGCGATAAGACGGCCCGTTCGCGCGGACGCGTGTCGCTCAACCCGCTCAACCATATCGACCCGTTTGGCACCATCATCCTGCCGCTGCTGATGCTCGCCGCCGGAGGCCCGGTGTTCGCCTTTGCCAAGCCGGTGCCTGTCTACCTCAACAACCTCAAGCACCCCAAGCGCGACGAGGTCCAGGTGAGCGTGGCCGGCCCCGCATCAAACATCGCCCTCGCGTGCCTCGCTGCCGCTCTCATGCAAGTAACGTACGGCAACCTCTATGCAAGCATATCCTTTGCCGTAGCGTCACAGATCATGAACTTCGGCGCCACGTTTATCGTGGTCAACCTGTCGCTCGCGTTCTTTAACCTCATCCCGATCCCACCGCTCGACGGCTCGTCGATCATCGTCCCATTCCTCAAAGGTAAGGCGCTCGCCAACTACTACCGTCTGCAGCAATACGCCATGCCGATACTTATCATCGTGCTATATCTGCTGCCCATGTGGACCGGCATTGACGTGATCGGCCGGTATTTCGACGTTACCGTGTATCCGCTGGCGGAGCGGCTGCTCGACTTCGCAATCGCCGGCATCTAAGGTAAACTTACAGGTCGACCGTGCAAAGCGGTCGTAAAATGCACCCAAACCGCGCCGCGAAGGCGCCGTCAAAGGAGGTCGAAGATGTCGTATCGCGTGTCGACGCAGGTCTACAGCGGACCGTTCGACTTGCTGCTGCAGCTGGTAACCCGCCAAAAAGTAGATATCGGCGCCATCTCTATCAGCGAGGTGGCCGAGCAGTACCTTGCCGAGGCCGAGCGCATCGAGGCGCTGGACCTGGACGTGGCGAGCGACTTTTTGCTGGTCGCGGCAACCCTTTTGGACATCAAGGCTGCCTCTCTGGTGCCGCAGGAGGCCCCGCGCAAAGCCGATGACGACGATGACGAGTTCGACGAAGACCTCGAGGAACTCAGCGCGCTCGACGGCGACGCCTTGCGCGAGGTCCTGATCCAGCGCCTGATTGCCTACAAGCAGTTTAAAGGCGCGGCTGCGGCCCTCGGTGCCCGCATGCAGGCCGAAAGCCGTATGCATCCACGTGTGGCCGGCCCCGACCCCGAGTTCCTGGGGCTCATGCCCGACTACCTTGCCGGCATTACCCTGCGCGGTCTCGCCGTCATCTGCGCCGACCTGGACGGCAAGCGACAGACCTTCCTGCTGGAGGCCGAGCACGTGGCACCGCATCGCGTACCGCTCGACCTGACCGTGGCCTCAGTCGACCGCTTTACCATGGCGCACCAAACCTGCACCTTCCGCGAGCTGTTGGACGGCGATGCCACCACCGAGCAGCTCGTCGTTACCTTCCTGGCCATGCTCGAGCTCGCCAAGCGCGGCTCGCTCACGCTGAGCCAGGACGAGATCTTCGGAACCATCTGCATCAACCGAGTCGAGGGCGCCGAGGCATACGTGCCCGGCGAGGGCCCCGAGCTCACCGAATAGGAGCCGCAACCATGTCAACCCTCTCCACGCTGGAGGCAAACAGCCTCAAAGGCGCCCTCGAGGCGCTGCTGCTGGTGTCGAGCGACCCCGTGAGCGCACCCGCGCTGGCAGGTGCGCTGGATATCGCCCCGGGCGAGTGCGCATCGCTGCTCGCCGAGCTCAAGGTTGAGTATGAGGAGGCCAACCGCGGCTTTCAGCTGCGCGAGGTCGCCGGCGGCTGGCGCCTGTTTACGCACCCCGCCTACCACGACGTGGTCGAGGCCTACGTGCTGAGCTGGGACACGCAAAAGCTGTCGCAGGCGGCGCTCGAAACCCTGGCCGTCATCGCATACCACCAGCCCGTGACGCGCGAAGTGGTCAAGGGCATCCGCGGCGTCAACTCCGACGGCGTCATCGCGTCGCTCGTGGACAAGGGCCTGGTGCGCGAGCTCGGCCGCGACCCCCAGCGAGGTCAGGCCATCATCTACGGCACGACCAACGCCTTCTTGGAAAAGTTCGGCCTGCGCTCCACCCGCGATCTGCCCGATCTGGAGCAGTTTGCCCCCGACGAGCAGTCGCGTCAGTTTATCCGCGAGCGCCTGAGCGGCCGCAGCATCCAGTCCACGCTCGAGGAGCAGGCCGATGACCTGGACGAAGAGCGCGAACTGCTCGATACCGATGTTGACGATGTTGAGGCAGTCGAGGACTTGGAAACCCTGGTCATCGACGAGACCTCGGAGGATTTGCATGACGAGGACTAACGAAGTAGGGGAGACGCGCGTCATGGGCGCAGTACCCGCAACCGACGCCCAGCCCGTCTATCCGCACACCATGCGTCTGCAGCGCTTTTTGGCGCGCGCGGGCATGGCGAGCCGCCGCGGCTCGGAGGACCTGATGACCGCCGGCCGCGTGACCGTCAACGGCCAGGTCGCGACCGAGCTGGGCACCAAGGTCGACGTCGACCGCGACCATATCGAGGTCGACGGCATGCCCGTCAAGCTCAACCAGGGCGCCGTGTACCTGATGCTCTACAAACCGACCGGCTACCTCACCACCATGAGTGACCCGCAGGAGCGCCCTTGCGTGGCCGACCTGGTCCCCCGCGACCGATTTCCGGGGCTCTTCCCGGTGGGCCGCCTGGACCGCGACACCACGGGCCTTTTGCTCTTTACCACCGACGGCGACCTGTCGCAAGACTTGCTGCACCCGAGCAAGCATGTCTACAAGACCTACCAGGCACTCGTGGACGGGCAACTGGCCGATCGCGACCTCACGCCACTCCGCCGTGGCATCGAGCTCGACGACGGCCTGTGCCAGCCGGCAATCTGCCGCGTCATCACCGCGCGCGAGGCAGAGGCCGTGGCTCCGCAAGGCGTAAAGCCCGGTACCACCGCCGTGGAGGTCATCATCCGCGAGGGACGCAAGAACCAGGTCAAGCGCATGCTGAGCAAGATCCACCATCCTGTAATCCGCCTGCATCGCTGCAACTTTGCCGGCCTGGAGCTCAAGGACGTGGCCAAGGGCTCGTGGCGCGAGCTCACCGACCGCGAGGTGCAGATCCTTAAAGCGGGCGGCATCCCGCCCAAGCAGGCGAGCGCCAAGCGCGGCGGCGGCAAGCCTCAAGACACACCCGCCAGCCGCACGCGTCACCACGGCAGCCACGGCTCCGCACCCAAGCGCAACACCTACCGCGAGCGCTACACGGGCTAGGCAACCCACCGCGCCCCAACGACCGCGAACCATACCAGCACGTCAACCATCGAAAGGAAGCATTGCATGATCGTCGCCATCGACGGCCCCGCCGGTTCCGGCAAGTCCACCATCGCCAAGGAGATCGCCCGCCAGCTGGGCTTTAACAAGCTCGACACGGGCGCAATGTACCGCGCCGTCACCTTCGCCGCGCTCGACCGCGGCATTGACCTGGACGACGAGGCAGCCATCGACGCCCTCGCCGAGCAGATCGAAATCCGCTTTACCAACGGCACCGGCGAGGACACGCGCCTGACCATTGACGGCCAGGACGCTTCGGCCGCCATCCGTACCCCGCAGGTCGACGCCAACGTGTCCAAGGTCTCGGCCTATCCGGGCGTGCGCGCCGCCATGCTCATCCATCAGCGCCGTGCCGCCGAGGACCGCGATATCGTGGCCGAGGGTCGCGACATCGGAACCGTCGTGTTCCCTAACGCGCAGGTCAAGGTCTTCCTGACAGCCGACCCGCGCGAGCGCGCCCGCCGCCGCGTGCTTCAGCGCCACCAAAACGATGCTCAGCCGCTCACGTCCGAGCAGCTCGAGGCCGAGGTCGACGAGACGCTCGACGCCCTTAAGCAGCGCGACAAGCTCGACAGCAGCCGCGAGGTCGCCCCGCTCGTGCCCGCCGAGGACGCCGTGCACGTCGACTCCACCGCCCACACCATCGACGAGGTCGTCTCGATAATCGAGGACCTCATCAACCAAAGGAGGTAGCCCATGCGCCTGTTTAAGCAGACGCCCGAGGACTATTACAACGCCCCCTACGCCGAGTTTCCAGCGCTCATCCGCGGCACCGTCGTCGTAGTCATGGCCATCCTTTGGGCCTTCTCCAAGCTCATGTGGCGTTGGAAGGTCGAAGATGCCGATCTGCTGTTTGAGCGCGAGGACGGCCGCGGCAGCGTGGTCATCTGCAACCACACCTCGATGGCCGAGCTCTTGGCCGTGGAGACGGCGCTATTCTTTGGGGGCCGCCGCATTCGTCCCATCTTTAAGTCCGAGTTCGCCAAGAGCAAGATTGTGCGCTGGGCCTTTAGCCGCGTTGGCGGCATCCCCGTAGAGCGCGGCACCGCCGACATGAAGTGCCTGCGCGCCGCTCAGCATGCGCTGCAGCGCGGCGAGGACGTCCTGATCTTTCCCGAGGGCACGCGCATCCGCTCGCGCGAGATCAAGCCCGAGGTCCACGGCGGTTTTGCGCTCATCGCTCAGATGGGCAAGGCGCCCGTTAACCCGCTCGCCATCTGCGGCTGGTCCGACATCACGCCCGCGGGCAAAAAGCTCATGCGTCCCAAGAAATGCTGGATTCGTGCCGGCAAGGCCGTCTCGCTTTCGGACGCGCCGGCCGGACTTAAGCGCACGGAGCGCTTGGCCTGGTTTGAGTCCGAGGCCATGGACCGTGTCTATAAGATGCGCGACGACCTGTGCGCTGAGCACCCGGGCAGGTTCTAGCCATGAGCGAAAACGTGACGAACACCGCCGCGGCTGCGCCCGATCAGGACGGCGCGCCCACCATCGAGATTGCAGCTCACGCCGGCACCTGCTACGGCGTACAGCGCGCGCTCGATATGGCATTGGCGGCCGCCCCGCAGGCGGAGGAGAACGCTCAGGTCCACACCCTGGGTCCGCTCATCCATAACCCCATCGTGGTGCGCGAGCTTGCCGAAGCGGGCGTCGGTCTGGCCGAGACCCTAGACGATGCCGCATCGGGCACCGTGATCATCCGCGCCCACGGCGTGGTGCCGCAGGTGATCGATGCCGCACGCGAGCGTGGCCTCAACGTGGTCGACGCCACCTGCCCCTACGTGAAAAAAGTTCACGTGGCGGCGGAGCGCCTGGTACGCGAGGGCTACCGTGTGGTGGTCGTAGGCGAGCCGGGCCACCCCGAAGTCGAGGGCATCCTGGGCCACGCCGGCGATGACGCGCAGGTCGTGAGCTGTGCCGCCGACGCCGATGCCCTGCCGCTCAAGGGCAAGGTGGGTCTGGTTGTGCAGACCACCCAGACCGCACAGAACTTGGCCGAGGTCGTGGCAGCTATCACCCCGCGTGTGCAGGAACTGCGCGTGATCAACACCATCTGCGCTGCTACGAGCGAGCGCCAGCAGGCCGCCGCCGCACTTGCCAACCGCTGCGACTGCATGGTCGTCGTGGGCGGAAAGAACTCGGGCAATACCCGCCGCTTAGCACAGATCTGCGCCGATGCCTGCGAGCGCACGCATCATGTCGAGGAGGCAAGCGAGCTCGAGGCCGCGTGGTTTACCGACGCACGCCACATCGGCATCACCGCCGGAGCCTCCACCCCGCAAGAACACATCGAACGCGCCGTCACGCGCATCAAGGAGCTTTGCCGCTAATCATGGACCAGACCGTACCCGCATACGCCACCGAGGTGGCCGATTACGGGCGCAGCCGCGACCCCGAGCCGGGTGAGGGCGCGCTCGTAAAGAACGTGCGTCCCGAATCGCCCGCGTGGGATGTGGGTATCGAGCCGGGCATGCGCGTGCTCACGGTTAACGGCGAGCAGCTGACCGATATGATCGTGTGGCTCTGGGAGGCCGACGACGACACCGTCGATCTGGAGGTATTCGATCCGCGCGACGGCACCGTCACCCCCGTCGAGCTCGATCGCTTTCCCGGCGAGGACTGGGGTCTGGAGTTCGATGGCCCCATCTTCGACGGCATGCGTACCTGCGTTAACGCCTGCGTGTTCTGCTTTATGACGATGCTCCCCAAGGGCGGCCGCTCCACGCTCTATATTCGCGATGACGACTACCGTCTGAGCTTTTTGCAGGGCAACTTTGTCACACTCACCAACCTCACCGACGAGGACGTGCAAAACGTCATCCAACGCAACATGAGCCCCATGAACGTGTCAGTCCACGCCGTGAGCCCCGACGTCCGCCGCCGCATGATGGGGCGCAACGCCCAGCGCGGTATGGACGTGCTCGAGGCCATCATGGCCGCCGGCATCGAGATTCACGCGCAGATCGTGCTGTGCCCCGGCATGAACGACGGCGAGGAGCTTCAAAAGACCCTGCGCTATTGCGAGGAGCACGAGCAGATCACGAGCCTGGGCATCGTGCCGCTGGGCTTTACCAAGCACCAGAACCGATTTACCTGGTCATACAGCGACAAACCTGAGCTCGCGCGCGAGACCATCGCCATGATCAGGCCCTTCCAGGACCGTGCCTTCGAGCGCTTTGGCCGCCACACCTTCCAGATGAGCGACGAGTTCTACCTGGATGCCGGCATCGAGCCGCCCGAGGCAGACTTTTACGACGGCTACCCGCAGTACTACGACGGCATCGGCATGATACGCTCGTATCTGGACGAGACCGACGACGCGCTTGCCGCCGACGCCGAGCGTCTGGCCCGCGTCCGCGCTGGTATCGCCGAGCGCAACCAGCGCCTTCTGTGCCTCTCCGGCGCCAGCGCGCGCGACACCGTGGCGCGCTTTGTGGAGTCGCCGCATGGTCTCGGCGGCACTGTCACGGCCATCAAGAACCGCTACTTTGGCGGCAACGTGGACGTGACCGGCCTCATCGTCGCGAGCGATATCCTGGAGCAGCTGCCGCAAGACCTGTCGGGGGTTATGCTCTTTGTGCCTAAGCTCATGTTCAACGCTGACGGCATGACGCTTGACGAGTATCATCGTGACGATTTACTCGCAAGCCTTACCAGTCGCGGCGCCGAGGTTCATGTGGTGTCGACCATGCCTCATGAGCTGCTCGATACCCTGGAGCACATCCTTGGCATTGTGCCTGCCGACTCTACTAATTCCGCTGACCCTATCCATTAAAGGAGAGCAGATGAAACCTATCGTCGCCGTCGTCGGACGCCCCAACGTGGGCAAGTCCACGCTCGTCAACCGCCTGGCCCAGACCTCGGACGCCATCGTCCATGAGTCCCGCGGCGTCACGCGCGACCGCTCATACCACACGGCCGATTGGAACGGCCGTGAGTTCACCATCGTCGACACGGGCGGTATCGAGCCGCTCAAGAGCGACGACGTCTTTGCCACGTCCATCCGCGATCAGGCGCTCGCCGCCGCCGAGGAAGCCGCCGTCATCCTGTTTGTGGTCGACGGCCGCACCGGCGTCACCGAGGAGGACGAGTCGGTCGCTCGCATGCTCAAGCGCTGCGACAAGCCGGTCTTTCTGCTGGTAAACAAGCTCGACAACCCCGAACGCGAGAACGACAGCATCTGGGAGTTCTATTCGCTCGGCATCGGTGAGCCCACGCCCCTCTCGGCCCTGCATGGCCACGGCACGGGCGACCTGCTCGACGACATCGTGGCCCTGCTTCCGGAGGAAGAGGACGAGGTCGCCGATGAGTTCCCTGATGCGCTGAACGTCGCTATCATCGGCCGCCCCAATGCCGGTAAGTCGTCGCTGTTCAACCGCATTCTGGGCGCCGACCGTTCTATCGTGTCCAACATTGCCGGCACGACGCGCGACGCCATCGATACCGTCGTGGAGCGCAACGGCAAGCACTACCGCATGGTCGACACCGCGGGTATTCGCAAGAAGAGCACCGTGTACGAGAACATCGAGTACTACTCGATGGTCCGCGGCCTGCGCGCCATCGACCGCGCCGACGTGGCGCTGCTCGTCGTCGACGCCTCCGTGGGCGTTACCGAACAGGACCAGAAGGTCATGGGCTTGGCCATCGAGCGTGGCTGCGCCATCGTGGTGCTGCTCAACAAGTGGGACCTGCTCGATGACGGCCGCAAGCGCGAGGCCTGCATGGAGACCGTCGACCGCCGTCTGGGCGTCATGGCTCCCTGGGCCCAGTACCTGCGCATCTCTGCCCTCACTGGCCGCAGCGTCGAGAAGATCTGGGCGATGGTCGACGCCGCTGAGAAGACGCGCTCGCAAAAGATCACTACCTCGCGCCTCAACACCTTCCTCACCGACCTGCGCGAGTTCGGCCACACCGTGGTGGACGGCAAGCGCCGCCTGCGCATGCACTACGTGACTCAGACGGGCATCAACCCGCCGACGTTTACGTTCTTCGTCAACCACAGCGACCTGGTCAACGACACCTACCAGCGCTACGTGGAGAACCGCATGCGCTCGACCTTCGATTTTGCCGGCACGCCCATTCGACTCTTCTTTAGGAAGAAGGAGCAAAAGGATGCATAATCCGATTCTGCTGACCGCCATCTGCGCCGTGGTCTCGTTCTTTATCGGAGCGATTCCGTTTGGCCTGATCCTGGGCCGCGTGTTCAACCACACCGACATTCGCAAGGCGGGCTCCGGCAACATCGGCACCACCAACGCTCTGCGTGTGGCCGGCCCCAAGGTGGCCGCGCTCACGCTGCTGCTCGACTGCCTTAAGGGCGCCATCTGCGTCCTTATCGCGCGTCCGCTCATCGCGAGCGTGGGCTATGGCTTCCCCGTAAGCATCATGGCGCCCGGAGCCCCCGGCGACTGGATGCTCGGTGTCATCTGCCTGGCAGCGGTGTGGGGCCACATCTTCTCGCCCTACCTCAACTTCCATGGTGGCAAGGGTATTGCCGTGGGCCTGGGCGTCATCCTCGCCTGGTACTGGCCCATTGGCCTGTCGCTGCTGGGCATGTTTATCGTGGCCGTTGCCATCACCAAATACGTGTCGGTGGGCTCACTTGCCGCCGCCATCGGTCTTCCCATCGCCTCTTGTGCGGTCTTTCCGTACAGCAGCCTGGGCCTCAAGTTTTGCATGGCGCTGATCGGCATCACCGTGGTGTGGGCCCATCGTGCGAACATCAAAAAGCTCATGGCCGGTAAGGAGTCCAAGCTCTCGTTTACCAAGCGCGTCACCGAGCCCGACGATAAGTAGGAGAGAGTCATGAATGTTGCGCTGATTGGCTCCGGCTCCTGGGGAACCGCCGTCGCCGGCCTTGCCGCCGCGCGAGCCGAGCACGTGACCATGTGGGCCCATAGCGAGCAGACCGCCGTCGGCATCAATGGCGAGCACCGTAATCCTCGCTACCTAGTGGACTATGAACTGCCGACCAATGTTGTTGCCACGACGGATCTGGCGCAGGCACTCAAAGGCACCGATGCCATCATCTTTGCCGTTCCTTCGACGCACCTGCGCAGCGTGTGCCACCAGGCCGCGCCCTTTATCGCCGCCGATACCCCGGTGCTCTGCCTCACCAAGGGCATCGAGCCCGAGTCCGGCCTGCTCATGAGCGAGGTCATCGCCAGCGAGATCGGCAACGAGGCACGTGTTGCGGCGCTCTCGGGCCCCAACCATGCCGAGGAAATCTGCCGCGGCGGGCTTTCTGCCGCCGTCATCGCCAGCGAAGACCCGCAGATAGGGGAGACCTTTAAGGAGCTGCTGCTTTCCACGGCCTTCCGCATCTACCTATCGCAGGACATGACCGGCGTCGAGGTTTGCGGCGCCATGAAGAACGTTATCGCCATCGTATGCGGCATCTCCGCGGGCTCGGGCGCGGGCGACAACACACTTGCCCTCATCATGACGCGCGGCTTGGCCGAGATCAGCCGTCTGGTGCACGCCCGCGGCGGTCAAGCTATGACCTGCATGGGACTTGCCGGCATGGGCGACCTCATTGCCACCTGCACCTCGGAGCATTCGCGCAACCGTACCTTTGGCTACGAGTTTGCCCACGGCGTGTCGCTCGATGAGTACCAGACGCGCACGCATATGGTGGTGGAAGGCGCCGTCGCCGCCCGCAGCGTCAGCGAGCTCGCCCGTTCACTGGGCGTAGACATTCCGCTCACCTTTGCCGTGGAGCAAACGCTCTACAACGGTGTTACTTTGGATAGGGCGCTCGAGATTCTTACCGATCGCGTCCCCTCTCAAGAGTTCTACGGACTCACCGACTAGCGCAGAAAGGCTTCTACCATGGGTTCCATTAAAATCGCTCCGTCCGTCCTTTCGGCCGATATGGCCAACCTCAAGGGAGAACTCGACAAGATCGCCGGCGCCGACTACGTGCACTTCGACGTCATGGACGGCCACTTTACCGGCAACCTCACCTTTGGCGTTGACATCCTCAAGGCCGTCAAGCGCTCCACCGATGTACCGGTCGACGCGCACCTCATGGTGTCGAACCCCGACGAGACGGTCGATTGGTACGCCGACGCCGGTGCTGACATGATCACCGTGCACTACGAGGCTTCCACGCACCTGCACCGCACGCTCACGCATCTGCAGCAGCGCGGCGTCAAGGCCGGCGTCGTGCTCAACCCCGCCACCCCCGTGTGCGTGCTCGAGAGCATCATCGACGTTGTCGACATGGTGCTGCTCATGAGCGTGAACCCCGGCTTTGGCGGCCAGAGCTTTATTCCCGGTACCATTGCCAAACTGCACGAGCTCAAGGCCATGTGCGAGCGTCACGGCGTGTCGCCCCTGATCGAGGTCGACGGCGGCATCTCTTCCAAGAACATTGCCGAAGTCGTCAAGGCTGGCGCCAACGTGCTCGTTGCCGGTTCTGCCGTATTTAAGTCCGAAGATCCCGCCGCCGAGGTTGCACTGCTGCAGGAGCTGGGCAACGAGGCCGCACAGGAGGCATAAACCCTTATGACCGCAGGTCAAAACCGCATACCCGTGAATCTTGACTATGCCGCCTCGACGCCCATGCGCGCCGAGGCGCTCCTTGCGCAGCGCGACTACGACGAAAGCGAGCTCGCGGGCGTCAACCCTAACTCGCTGCACTCGCTGGGCCGCAAGGCCGCCGCGCGCCTGGAGGTTGCACGTCGCGAGATCGTCCACAGCTTTGGCGCGCACGTCCGCCCGTCCGAGATCGTTCTGACCAATGGCGGCACCGAGGCCAACCAGCTGGCTCTGCTCGGCCTTGCCGAGGGCGCCCGCCAGCGCGATCGCAAGCGCGACCGCGTGATCGTGTCCGCTATCGAGCACGATTCAATCCTGGACAACTTGCCGCTGCTGCGCGCCGCCGGTTTTACCGTCGACCTGGTGCAGCCGTGCCGCGCGGGCTACATCGAGCCTGCCGCGCTAAGCGACTTGCTAGGCGACGACGTGGCGCTCGTGAGCATTATGGTCGCTAACAACGAGACCGGCGTGGTGCAGCCCATCCGCGAACTAGCAGCCGCCGCACATGCTGCCGGCGCCCTGTTCCACACCGATGCCATCCAGGGCTACCTGCATATTCCGCTCGATGTCACCGAGCTGGGCGTCGATGCCATGACCGTGGCTGCACACAAGATCGGCGGCCCCGTGGCCTCCGGCGCGCTTTACCTTAAGAGCCGCACGCCGCTGCGCCCGCGCATCTTTGGCGGCGGACAGGAGGCCGGACGTCGTGCTGGCACGCAGGACCTGCGCACGCAGCTGGCCTTTGCCGCCGCCGCGTCTGCGCTGGCCCCCAACGTGGCCCAGGAGCGCGCGACGCTGCAGGCCCTGTCCGACAAGCTCTACGCCACGCTTACCGCACATCCGCGTATTCACGCCACCATGGGTGACTATGCGCAGGCCGACCGTTTGCCCGGCATGGTGTCGATCTACATTGACGGCATGGACTCCGAGGAACTCATCATCAAGCTCGACGCCGCCGGCTTTGAGGTTTCCGCCGGATCTGCCTGCTCAAGCGGCAGCATGGATCCGAGCCACGTGCTCAGCGCCATGGGTATCGGCCGCGAGCAGGCGCTGGGTGCGCTGCGCATCTCGTTCGATGACCGCGTGAACCCTGCCGACCTTGATGAATTTGCCCAGGCGCTACTCTCGATCGTGGGTGCCGCATGATCGTCGCCGAGCTTGAACGCGCGCTGTTAGAACGCTATCCCAAGGCGGATGCCGAGGGCTGGGATCATGTGGGGTTATCCGTCGGAGATCCCGCTGCCGAGATCACCGGCGTTGTCTGCGCACTCGATGCGACCGAAGCCAACGTGCAACGCGCTGTTGAGGCCGAGGCTAACGTGCTGCTGACGCATCATCCCATCTATATCAAGGCTCCCGAGGCCTTTTGCCCGGCCGATTCCGCGCGTCCCCAGTGCAGCGCGGCACTCTACGAGGCAGCCCGCTGCGGCGTGAGCATCATCTCGCTCCACACCAACCTGGACCGCTCGCACGAGGCACGCATCTGCCTGAGCGAGTTACTGGGTGCTGTGCCCGTGAGCTCGCTCGAGCATGTGGACGACCCCGAGGCCTGCGGCCTGGGCGCAATCGCAACCCTCCACGACCCCTGCAGTTTGCGCGATCTCGCCGCCCGTGCCGCCGCGACCTTTGGCTGTGACCCGCGCGTATGGGGCGAAGCCGATCGCCCGTGCCGAACCGTCGCCATTTTGGGCGGCTCCCTGGGCGACTTTGGCGAGCTTGCCATCGCCGCGAATGCGGATGTTATCGTGACGGGCGAGGCGGGCTACCATGTGGCGCAAGACCTTGCCTTGCGCGGGCTGCCGGTGATCTTACTCGGCCACGACCGCTCCGAAGAACCGTTCGTTGATATATTGATGAACTCTGCAGTTGACGCCGGGGTCGACCCCCGTCATGCGATTAAAATACTGAACCCTTGCCAATGGTGGACTGTGACAAAAGGAGAGAACTTATGAGCGCCGGCGCTACGCTACTCAAGCTGCAACAGATCGATTTGGAGCTCGCCCGCAACAAGAGCGAACTTGCCAATATGCCGGAGCTCAAGGAGCTCGCTTCCAAGCGTAAGACCTATGTGAAGCTGAAGTCCGAGATGACCAAGCTCTACGCCCAGCGCAAGGACCTGGACATTGAGCTCGACGATCTCAACACCACCGAGATCCAGACCAACAACGCCATCGAGGCTGCCAAGAAGCGCCATGTCGACGGTTCCGACTACCGCGAGGTTCAGGATCTGGAGAACGAGCTCGCCACCTTGGCCAAGCGTCTGGACAAGATTGAGCACACCCGCAAGGACGTCGTTGTCGCCCATAAGGAGGCGCTCGACCGCGAGGCTCGCGCGCAGGCCATCATCGCCAAGTTCGAGGAGGGCGTGAAGGCCGATACCAAGGCTGCCCGCGCCAAGGCTGCCGACCTGCAGGCTCAGATCGACGCCGCCACCAAGGAGCGCACTGCGCTTGCCGCCACGCTGCCGACTGACGTGCTCACCGACTACGAGCGACTGCTCAAGCAGTTCCGCGGCCTGGCCGTCGAGACCATCCAGGGCAACATCCCCACGGTTTGCCACACCGCGCTGCAGGCATCGTCCATGAGCGACCTCAACCACGACGGAAGCGAAATTACGCACTGCCCGTATTGCCACCGCCTGCTGGTGCTCCCGAGCAAGGAAGCGTAAACGATGGCGGCACCCGACAATTCAATGCAACTTGAGGGAAAAACGATCCTGCTGGGTATTACCGGCGGGATCGCCGCCTATAAGTCGTGCAATATCGTGCGCCTACTGCAAAAGCGCGGCGCACGCGTAAAGGTCGTCATGAGCGAGCATGCCACGGAGTTCGTGGGGCCGCTCACCTTCCGCGCGCTCACTAACGAGCCCGTCGCAATCGGTCTGTTCGACGACCCGTCCGACCCCATCCACCATATTTCGCTCGCGCAGGAGCCCGACCTGGTGGTCGTGGCGCCCGCGACGGCCAATATCATCGCCAAGATGGCCAACGGCATCGCCGACGACCTCATCTCCACCACGCTGCTGGCAACGCCGCGACCCGTCGTGATTGTGCCGGCAATGAACAACGGTATGTGGAAGGCGCCGGCCACCCAGGCCAATATGGCCACGCTGCGCGACCGCGGCGTCCATGTAGTGGGCCCGGGTAGCGGCTACCTTGCCTGCGGCGACGTGGACACGGGGCGTATGAGCGAACCCGAGGACATCGTCGAGGCCATCTGCGAAGTGCTCAATCCCACACCGCAGGACCTCGCGGGTAAGCGCATCGTCATCACGGCAGGCCCCACGCACGAGCCGATCGATCCGGTGCGCTTTATCGGCAACCGCTCGTCGGGCAAGATGGGCATCGCCTTGGCAGGGGAGGCCGCACGCCGAGGCGCTGCCGTCACGCTTGTGCTGGGACCGACGTCGCTTGACGTTCCCCGCGGCGTTGAGTGCATACGCGTGCAGACCGCCGCAGAGATGCTCCAAGCGGCGCTGAGTGCCTTCCAGACGGCCGACGCGGCCATTTGCGCGGCTGCCGTCGCCGACTATACGCCCGCGGCCCCTGCGGACCACAAGCTCAAAAAGGCTAACGAGCGCCTCGATTGCATCGAGCTTGTCGAGACGGTCGATATCTTGGCTGAGCTCTCGCGTCAGAAGGGCGAGCGTTGTGTGATCGGCTTTGCGGCCGAGACCGACAGCGTCGTCGAGTACGCCGAGCGCAAGTTAGCCCGTAAGGGCTGCGATGCAATCATCGCCAACGATGTCTCGCGCGCCGATTCGGGCTTTGGAACCGACACCAACAAGGCTTGGATTGCGAGCACAGCGGGCACGCAAGAACTCCCCGTGCTAACAAAACCCCAGCTCGCAGATACAATTTTGGACTTGCTCAAAAATAATTAAAAAAGTTCTTGCACAAGGTCAAAGTTTCGGGTTAATATACTCCCTGTTGCGAGCGAGAGCAGAGCAACAAACAAAAGCTTCGGGACGTGGCGCAGCTTGGTAGCGCACTTGACTGGGGGTCAAGGGGTCGCTGGTTCGAATCCAGTCGTCCCGACCAGAAGTTTGCAGGTCAGGCACCTAGTGCCTGACCTTTTTTGTAATATGAGAAAGCCATTGTCAATAGGCATGTTCATTCGAGCCCGGTTTAAAACCG
>CABSNU010000028.1 GCA_902479135.1 uncultured Collinsella sp.
TTCCCTGACGGATTCGATTGCGCGGCGGCGTTCGGTTTTGCTGAGGTTCGCCATGCCCTTCTTGAAGTTGAGGACCAGGTCTTCGGCGTTCATGCTGCCCCCATCATCGCGGTCTACGGGGTCAACGATATGGCACCGTGGGGACACATGTATGTCAATCCTGGTCTAACAGAGCCTAAATTAATCAGTAGCGTCTATCCCAAATCTTGAGTATTTGTTCGATAGAACGGCCCCTGCCGGCTCCTGCTAGACTGGTAGATTCCCAACCGTCCATCCAGGAGCCTCCATGTCGCGCAAGTCCGCCTACAAGCAAGCACTTTCCATCGGCACCGCCGTGGTGCTGGGGTTTGCGTTGTTCACAGGGTCGCTCGACGGGGCGCCCAGACTGCTCTCGCCGCAAAGTGATGAGCAGGCGGTAGCCCTGGCCGAGAAGCAAGACGAGAGTCCCAGCCGCACTGACGACGAGGCAGACCTGGTTGCCCGGCTCGAATCGGGAACAGCGAGCTCCTCGGACTCTCAAAATAGCCAAGACTCTGGCGATGGCTCCGAATCCACCGCGACCAACACCAACGGCAACGTTGCCGAGGACAGTGCCGCCACCCCCATCGACGAGGTCGAAAACCCCGACCTCAACCGCGCCCGCGGCGTATATCTCAGCAGCATTCCCGACTACGCCGGCAACCCCTACGTTGCCCTTCGCGCCGACAGCACGCACCCGCTAGGTACACCGTCATTCACGCTCGACGAGTATGAGCGTGCCACCGAAGAAGGCTGCTTTAAGAAATTCTCCAAGCTCGACAGCCTGGGCCGCACCCGCAAGGCGCTCGCCTGCGTAGGCCCCGAATCGCTCGGTCAGGGCGAGCGCGGCGATATCTCGCGTATCCATCCCGCTGGATGGCACCAGCGGCGCTACGACTTTATTCCGGGCCAGAGCCTCTACAACCGCTGCCACCTCATCGCCTGGTCGCTCTGCAGCGAAAACGCCAATCGCAAGAATCTCCTCACCGGCACGCGCTATCTCAACGAGACGGGCATGCTGCCGTTTGAAGAGCAGATCCTCGACTACATCCGCGACACGGGCAACCATGTGCTCTACCGCGTCACGCCCATGTACAACGAAGAGGAACTCGTCTGTCGCGGCGTTCGTCTGGAAGCACAATCGATCGAGGACCACGGTAAGACCCTGTGCTTCCACGTGTACTGCTACAACCTGCAGCCGCACGTGCAGATCGACTACGCCACCGGCCGCAACCAGGCATCCGGAGACTAGTGCCGACCGCGCCGTCCGTAACCCAAAAAATGATCCGCAATCCTTCCGTCGCATACGGATCAAATAAGGCCGCCCCGGTTACCCTGGGCGGCCTTTTCGTCAGTACCTACATTGCAGGCAAAACCACGCGTTACTTGGCGCGGCCCTCCTCATAGCGCTCGACCAGTTTGGCCTGAACGTCATAAGGCACCTGCTCATAGCCTGCGGGCTTCATGGTAAAGTCGCCCGTGCCGCGCGTGATAGAGCGCAGGCGCGTCGAATAATCCGTCAGCTCGGCCAGCGGCGCCTGGGCAATGACCACGGTGTCTCCGCGCTCATCGGTCTCCATACCCGTCACGCGACCGCGCGAGGCCGAGATGTCGCCCATCACGGCGCCGGCGTAACTCTCGGGGATAGTCACCGTGATTTCCTCGATGGGCTCCAGCACCACCGGGTCGGCATCGGCGCATGCCTTGCGCAGACCGATGCGAGCCGCCGCGCGAAACGCCATCTCGTTGGAGTCGACGCTGTGATACGAACCGTCGTACACAGCCACGCGAATGCCCGTGAGCGGGTAGCCGGCAATGATGCCGTCCTTCATAGTCTCCTGAACGCCCTTGTCCACGGCGGGGATCAGCGAGCGCGGAATACGGCCACCCACGACCTCGTCAACAAACTCATAGCCGTCGCTCGTGCCGTCGGGCCCAATGAGCGGCTCCACGCGCAGCCAGCAGTCGCCGTACTGACCGGCGCCGCCGGTCTGCTTCTTGTGGCGGCCCTGGGCGCTTGCCGTGCGGCGGATGGTCTCGCGATACGGAATGCGGATCGGCACGCTCTTTGCCACAACCTTGGTACGGTCCTCCAAACGGTTGAGCAGCACCGAAACCTGCGCCTCGCCCACCGCCGAGATGATGGTCTGCCCGGTCTCCTCGTCACGATCGATGCTCATGGTCGGATCGGCCTTGCATGCCTTCTCAATAAACGTGTAGAGCTTCTCTTCATCGCCGCGGTTCTCGGCCTCGATGGCGATGCGGTACTGCGAGTTGGGGAACTTAAACGCCGCAGCCTCGACCTTGCCGGTAATCGAGAGCGTATCGCCCGTCTCGGCCGCCAGCTTAGGCGCCACGATGATATCGCCGGCATAGGCGTGACCGACCTCGGTCATGTCGCGGCCGCACATCACATACAGGTGAGCCAGACGCTCGCCCTTGCGCGTACGCGCATTGATTAGCTCAAGGCCCGGCTCAAGCGTGCCCGTCAGCACCTTGATAAAGCTGATGCGACCCTGCTGCGGATCGGCCAGCGTCTTAAACACAAACGCCACCGGACGGTCATCGTCGCTCGAAATCTTGAGCGAATCACCGTCGATGAGCGGCATCTCGCCGTAGTCGGTCGGCGCGGGGAAGTACGTGGCGATGTCGTCCATCAGCGAGTTGACGCCCTGCTCCTTAATGCAATCGCCCGCAAAGACCGGCACAAAGATGCGCTCGGCAATTGCCTTCGACAGCAGGCCCTCGAGCTCCTCCTGCGTCAGCGTCTCCTCGCCTTCCAAGTACTTCATCATCAGCTCGTCGTCGGCCTCGGCCACCAGCTCGCACAGATGGTCGTGGGCCTCCTCGGCCTGGGCACGATACTCCTCGGGGATCTCCGATTCAACGGCCTCGACGCCGTTGCAGTGGCGCGCCTTCATGCGCACCAGGTCGATGATGCCGTCAAAGTCCTCGCCCTCGCCCCAGGGAAGGGTCACGGCGCCCAGACGCGTGCCAAAGCGCTCCTGCAGCAGGTCCATCGTGGTCGCAAAGCTGGCCTCGGAGCGCGACAGGCGGTTTACGAACACCGCACGCGCCAGACGCAGGTCCTCGGCGGCATACCAGAGCTTAACCGTCGTAGGCTGTGGGCCGGCCTCGGCGTCGACCACAAACAGAGCCGTCTCGCAGACGCTCATCGCGGCAAAGGCGTCGCCGATAAAATCGGGGTAGCACGGGGCATCGAGCACATTGATGCGTGCGCCCTTCCAGTCGATCGGCGCGATGGTCGTCGAGATGGAAAATGCACGCTTGACCTCTTCGGGGTCATAGTCGAGCGTAGGCTTGGTGCCGTCGTGGCCGCCCAGGCGGGCGGTCTTGCCGGAAAGGTGGAGCATGGCTTCGGCGAGTGAAGTCTTGCCCACCCCGCCTTGGCCTACGAGCACCACGTTCCTTACATTACCGGTCTTGGGAGCACCCATGATGACCTCCTTGCAGGGTCGCGCGCCATGCGCGACGCCAACGGGGAGAGTTCGCGGTCGGTGCCGTCCCGGGAGCAGCATGGTCGGCAACCGAGCCGACTCACCCTCCAAATGTCCTATGCCACCACCCTACCCTTGCAGCCACCTGTCCATGCATACCTTTCGGCACGCGTATGGATACGGGCGGCGAGAGGAGGGGACGAGCATGCAAGGCGATTATTGAGCCCCACGGATGCAAATAAAAACCGCCGCAGACCATAACATCTGCGGCGGCATCGCCTCAATTATTAGTTGAGTAAATACCTGAACCTATCCCTCGATACGGCTCAAGAACTCGCGTGTACGCTGCTCGCGCGGATGGTCGATAACCAGCTCGGCAGGACCTTCCTCGACAATGCAGCCGCCATCCATAAAGACCACGCGGTCGGCAACGTCGCGGGCAAACTGCATCGCGTGCGTCACGATCACCATCGTCATATTCTGCGCCGCGAGGTCCTTGATGACACGCAGTACCTCGGCCGTCAGCTCGGGGTCGAGCGCCGAGGTCGGCTCGTCAAAGAACAAGATTTCCGGATCGAGCGCCAGAGCGCGGGCAATACTCACGCGCTGCTGCTGACCGCCCGAAAGCTCGCAGGGCACTTTGTTCTCGTTGCCCGTAAGCCCCATCTGTGCAATCAGCTCGTGTGCACGGGCCTCCGCCTGCTCGCGCGGGCGCTTGAGCACGCGGATCGGTGCGTCGGTGATGTTTTTCATCACCGTATAGTGCGGGAACAAATTGTAGTTCTGGAACACCAGGCCAAATCGCGAGCGGGCCTGCTTGGGAACATCGCCCTTCGCATAAACCGCGCCCGACCCTGCGTCCGTCGCGACCGCAAGATCACCAAACGAGAGCGAGCCGCCGTCGAGGGTCTCGAGCAGCGTGGCGCAGCGCAGCAGCGTTGACTTACCGCCGCCCGAAGGCCCGATAATCGCCACGACCTCGCCGCGCTTCACCTCGAGCGAGATATCCTTGAGTACCTCATTGCCGCCAAACGCCTTACGAGCGTTCGATATTTCCATTACCGTTCCGGACACGGGAACCTCCATGTGTTTAAAAAGTCAGCGAGCGTGTGACTGGCGAGACAATGTGCTCCGAAAGAGGAGTGCCGCGTACTTCTGTACGCAAGCGACGGTTTGAGGAGCAGATTGGCCGTCAGGCACGCGCGCAGCGTCAAGCAGTCCGCCGTTCGTTAGAACGGCGGAACGACCTAGTCATGGTAGTAATCCAATTTTTTCTCGGCAGCGCCCAGCAGCATCTCAACCACAAAGTTAAAGACCCAGTAAATCAGCGCCGCGATTGCAAACGGCACCATGCTCACCTGCGAGGCGACCAGCGCCTTGGCTGTCGAGAACATCTCGCCCACACCGATGGCAAACGCCAGCGACGTGTCCTTGACCAGCGTGATGATCTCGTTGCCCATCGCCGGCAAAATGCGCTTGGCGACCTGCGGCATCACGATGTACAGAAACGTCTGCATGCGCGAATAGCCCAGCACCTCGGCAGCCTCGTATTGACCACGCGGTATGGACTGCAGGCCCGAGCGATAGATCTCGGCAAAGTAACCGGCGTAGTTGATGATGAACGCCACGACGCACGCCGTCCATTTGGAATCGGGCGTGAGCGAAATGCCAAACACGTAGTACGGGGCAAAGTAGATAGCAAACATCTGCAGCATGAGCGGCGTGCCGCGCATGACCGAGATATAGATGCGCGCAATCCAGCGAAGCGGCGCAATTTTGCTCATGCGCATAAACGCCACGGGGATTCCCAACGGAATCGACCCCAGCAGCGTCAGCACAAACAGCTGCAAGCTGACCAAGAATCCCTGGCCAAGCATCTGCATCATGACTTGAATAGACATTACTTGAGCACCCAATTATCGAAAGACAGACCGTAATCCGCGTACTTGTCGCAGAGGTCCTTGACCGTGCCGTCCTCGTAGAGCGCCTTGAGCGACTCGGTCACGGCGTCGGCCGACTTGGTGTCGCCCTTCTTAAAGCCGACGGCATAGTGCTCGCTGGACAGCGGCTCATCAAGCTGCGTATAGGCATCGGGCTTGGCGGCAAGCTGATACTGGGCAATCGAAAGATCGCAAGCCACGGCATCGACCGCGCCGCTCTCGAGCTGCATAAAGGCCGTGTTGTACTCGCCGATCGTGTCGAGCGTGGCAAACGTCGCCGCCAGATCCTTCTGGTCACCCTCAAGCACGTCCTGCGCAGCGGAATCGGTCTGGGTAATCACGGTCTTGCCGGCAAGGTCGTCCCAGCTCTTGATGCCCGCATCCTTCTTGACCACCAGCACCTGCTCGTTGAGCATGTACGGCTCGGAGAACGTGTAGTCGTCCTCGCGACCCTCCATGGTAAAGCCGTTCCAGATGCAGTTGATGGCACCCGAGTTGAGCAGCGTGTCCTTGGCATCCCAATCGATGGCCTCGTATTTGACCTCCCAGCCCTGCTTATCGGCAACGGCCTTGGCAAGGTCGAGGTCAAAGCCAGTGTACTCACCATCGTCGCCTACAAAGCCATACGGAGGATAGGACTTGTCAAAGCCCACGACGAGCTTCTTGGACTCCGCAGCGCCCTTCACGTCCTTGGCTGCGGCAGAACCGGCAACGGAGCCCTTGCCGGCACCACCGCCGCAGCCGACAAGACCAAGGCCAAGCACCGTGGCAAGCGAACCAGCTAGACCAACAAACTGACGACGAGACATATCGGTATTCATGGTATTCCCCCTTGATGGCACTTTAGTTAGGTAAAGTGAGTCATGTAACGTTTAGAATCATACACTTTAGCGTGATAGAGCACAAGGGAGGGGTTGCCCGCTGGGCTCCGGGGCGGGGGTTAAGTTTCCTGCTCTACAGTCCTGCTCACGACGGAGGCCACATTAAGTGGCCTCCTGTTCGTGCGGAACTCGCGATAAACTTAGCCCCCGCCCCGGAGCCCAGCGGGCAATCATCGTTGTACCTATCACTGATACCAATAAACCGCTTGCATATCGTCTGTTGGCTTGGCACGGTACAATGCTTGTAGCTTTAAATTTATAAATTAGTGGGGTTAATTCATGGCAGAATCTCGTGCGGAGCGTAGGACTCGTCGTGCTTTGATGGAGGCGGTTGAGGGGTCAAAGGAGGAGAAATCTTCTACGAAATCCAAGTCTTCTAAAGCTGCAAAAAGCAAATCGACCAAGAGCAGGGCTAAGACCAAGCGTTCTGACTCTCGTCGAGACGGGGATAAGACGCCTCAGACTCGCTCCAAGCGCTCGCATAAAGATCCGGCTTCGTCTGCTCGTAAGGCTGTGGACCCCAAGTCCCCCTGTTCGATCATGAAAGCTTGCGGTGGGTGCACGGCGCTCAATCGTCCTTATAAGAAGCAGCTCGCCGCCAAGCAGGCTGCTATGGAGGAGCTTTTTGCTTCGCTTTGTGAGCGTGAGGGCATCGCCGTTGATCCTATTCGCGGTATGGGCGTCACCCTGGGCGACCCGGGCAAATATCCTGCGCCGCGTGGCTTTCGTCATAAGGCTGCCACTCCCTTTGCTCCCGGTAAGGAGGGCGCTGTCCGTTGCGGTTTCTTTGAGCGCGGCACGCACAAGATCGTTGCCGTACCCGAATGCCCCGTCGAGGCACCGGGCGCCCGACAAATTCTTAACGGCATCGCGCGTGAAGCTGAGCGCCTGCACATTCCCGCCTTTAACGAGGACAAGCATCTGGGCTTGCTCCGCTATGCCGTCGTCCGCTGCGGTTGGCGTACCGACCAGATCATGGTTACCCTTGTGACCGCCCAGCGCGACCTCCCGCATGCGCAGGAGTTCTTTGAGGCCGTCGCCGCACTCGATCCGCACATCGTCACCGTTGCCCAAAATATCAACGGCCGTCCCGGCAATGCCATTCTGGGCGAGGAGACTCGCATCGTCTATGGCGCCGAGTGCATGCGTGACCAGCTGCTCGGCTGCGAGTTCGATATCTCCCCTACCGCGTTTTACCAGACCAACCCGCAGCAGACCGAGCTGCTCTATCAGCTTGCGATTGACGGTATGGACCTGCGTCAGGGCGACGTGCTTATGGACGCCTACTGCGGCAGCGGCACCATCGGTCTGTGCGCCGCAAAAGATGCTCAGGACAACGGCGCCGGCATTATGCTGCTCGGCGTTGAGCGCAACCCTGCCGGCATCGCCGATGCACGCCGCAACGCCGAGCTCAACGGCCTTACCCGCAACGCGTGGTTTATGGCCGACGACGCGACCGATTACATCCTGGACGCCGCCGACAACAACGAGCGCGTCGATGTTCTCTCCATCGACCCACCGCGCGCTGGCTCTACACCCGAGTTCCTTGAGGCCGCCTGTGCGCTCAAGCCGCGCCGCATCACCTATATCAGCTGCAACCCCGTCACCCAGGAGCGCGATCTACACCAGCTCCTCGACGGCGGCTATCGCCTGCTCAAGATCACGCCAGTCGACATGTTCCCCCATACCGACCACACCGAGACCGTTGCGGTCCTCGAGCGCCGCTAATCACCAGCACAAGAAAGGGGCGGCCCGTCTGGACCGCCCCTTTTCATGGCGATGCGAACGCCGTTACATGCTCTTGCGCAGGTCGCACACACCAGCCGCCGCCATCTCGCGCAGCAGTGTCTCGCGGTCGCGTGTCACAATCAGATCCAACGGGAAGTGAATCTCGTCGAGCATCTTACGGGCATGGTCGAGCTTGCCAATGGCCATGCCGATGTGCGCGTCGGTCGAAACGCCAATGCCCACACCTAGCTCGGCGCAACGTTCGGCGATCTTGCGACACACGTCCCAATGCTCGGTATCGTTGCCATGCTCAAGACTATGGTTGTTGATCTCGATGATCTTGTGCTTGTCCTTGGCCGCTAACAGGACCTCGTCGATATCAAAGGGCACACCCGAGCGACCCGTATGGCCCAACATGAACACCTTGGGGTGCTCCAGGGCATTGATATACATCTCGGTCGTCTGGGCAAGCGTCGCGCCCTCAGCAAACTGCGGATTATGCACACTTGCCACCAAATAATCCAAATTACGCGTCACCAAATCGAACAGCGTATGCTGACGGCTATACGCATCGCCGGCGATATCGAGCGAAACGGGAATGTCTTCGCCAAACAAGCTACCGTCCAGCGAAACGATATCGGCCTCGGCGCCACGGAGCAACAGCACGCCGCTCCAAATGCGCGGCCAGATATCCTGGTTGATAAAGAACTGGAAACTACGCAGGTCATTGGGACAAGGTGTAACCATCGAGCTCAGATGGTCGGCGGAACCGAGCACCTGAAGGCCGCGCTCGGCCGCCCAATATATGTTCTGCTCAATGGTCGAATACGCATGCGCAGAGAACATCGTATGAGTATGGATATCACAAGAAAGCAGGTAGGGCATCGGGTCTCCTTATCCGGTATGGCCGTCGCGTATATTCATTGTACGCATAGCCTTCGGCAGTCGTAAAACCGCTTCATCCCAATCACACAACGGCACAGACAACGGGGTCCGGCTTAACACCAAACCCCGTTTCACGTAAAACATTACAAGCAGAGCGCTTTACTTTGAACGATACTCATCTGCCAGCTGCTTCCACGCAGGCAGCGAGTTGACAATCGTCTCGTAACTCACGCAGTAGCCCAAACGGAACCAGCCCGGCATACCAAAGCTGTCCGAGGGCACTGCGAGCAGTTCGTACTTCTTCGCGCGCTCGCAGAAGGCGTTCGCATCGGGCTCCAACGCCTTTACCCACAGGTAGAATGCACCATCCGGCTCAACATAGGTGTAGCCGTACTCCGCTAGTGCATCGGTAAGCGCGGTGCGGTTGCGTGCATAGGCCTCAACGTCACTCGGCTCATCGATGCAGTCGATGATCACGCGTTGGAAGAGCGCCGGCGCGCACACAAAGCCCAGCGTACGGGCGGCACCGGCAACGGCGGGCATCAGCCGGGCGGCCTGCGGATTCGTATTGGGAACCAGAATCCAGCCCACGCGCTCGCCCGGAAGCGAAAGCGACTTGGAATACGAGTAGCACACGATGGTGTGCTCGTAGATCGAAGGCACCCACGGCACCTCGGCACCATAGACGATCTCGCGGTACGGCTCGTCCGAGATCAACATGATCGGGTTCTCGGGATCGCGCTTGGCGTTGACCTCTCGTAAGACATTGGCCAGGCGCGTCAAGGTATCGCGCGTATACACGGCACCCGTCGGGTTATTGGGAGAGTCGATAATGACCGCCGCCGTCTTATCGGTAATAGCCTTAAGAACGTTGCCCACGCTCAGCTGAAACGTATCCTCGTTGGCGAGCGCCTCGACGCACGTGCAGCCTGCCTTCTCAATCCATACGCGGTATTCCGGAAAATACGGCGCAATGACGATAACCTCATCGCCCGGATTGGTGATGGCGTTGAGCGTGCAGGTGAGCGAAGCAGCGGCACCCACAGTCATAAAGACATCTTTGCCCTCATAGCTCGTGCCGAAGCGACGGTTGAGCGACTCGGCCACGGCGGCGCGACACTGCGGTAGGCCCGGCGCGGGCGTGTATCCGTGCAGCTGCTCGCTCGGCAGCTCAAGCGCCTTCTTGATGGACTCCGCGACGGCAGCGGGAGCAGGAACGCTCGGGTTGCCCAGCGAGAAATCGAACACGTTCTCCGCGCCGATCTGCGCCTTGCGCTCAAGGCCATAGCTAAAGATCTCGCGGATGATGGAGCTCTCGGCACCGCGAGCAAACATGGTTTCGTTAATCATCTGTTCCCCTTTCGCATAGGCGGTATTGTACGCTTTAGTTGAGCAAAGTACGGCAGCAATGCGCACCGAAATCTAGCGACTTCACCTATAACCGACAAGCAGGCCCCATATCGCCCAAAAGTAAAAAGCCTCCGCAGGTTTCCCCGCAGAGGCTTTCGTAGCAGAGCTATTCGTCGGCGCCGGTATTGCCGCTGTCGGCATCTCCGGCGTCGTCAGATGCGGCTTCGGCATCCTCTTGCATAGCCGCCTGCGCAAAGGCCGCGGCATCGGCCGCCAGCTCTTCCTCGCTCATGCGAGGCGCGCGCTTTTTGGCCGGCATACCGGCCGCCTTGGCATTGCGCTCCTCCTTGGCCGCCAGGATATCGCCCTCGCACTCAAGGTAGGCGTCCCACTCGTTGTCAAGCAGGGCGTTCACGGCATCGCCCTCGACAGTCTCGCGCTCAAGCAGCACCTTGGCCATCAGATCAAGCTGATCGCGACGGGCATCCAGGATCTCGACCGCACGGCGATGGGCCTCACGCATGATGCGCTGAACCTCGATGTCGATGCGGCGCGCCGTCTCCTCGGAGTAATCCTGGTGATCGGCATAGTCGCGGCCCAGGAATACCTGATGCTGCGCCTCGCCAAAGACCTGCGTGCCCAGCTCCTCACTCATGCCCAGGCGCGTGACCATCTCGCGCGCCATCTTGGTCGCACGCTCAAGATCGTTGCTCGCGCCCGACGTGATGTCGTCGCACATGAGCTCCTCGGCAACGCGGCCGCCCAAGAACACGGCGAGCTCGTCGAGCATCTCGTTCTTGGTCTTGAGGAAGTGGTCCTCCTGCGGCAGCTGCAGCGTGTAGCCCAGGGCCTGGCCGCGACTGACGATCGAGATCTTGTGGACCGGATCGGAGTGCTCCAGGATGTGGCCCACCAAAGCGTGACCGCTCTCGTGGTAGGCAATCGTGGTGCGCTCGGCCTCGGTCATCACGCGACCCTTGCGTTGCGGTCCGGCAATCACGCGCTCCATCGACTCCTCGACCTCGTCCATCGAGATCACGGAACGATGACGGCGGGCAGCCAGCAGTGCAGACACATTGAGCAGGTTTGCCAAGTCGGCGCCGGTAAAGCCAACGGTCATCTGGGCGAGCTTCTCAAACTTCACGTCCTCGTCCATCGGCTTGTTCTCGGCATGCACGCGCAAGATCTGCTCGCGGCCCTTCACATCCGGACGGTCGACCGTGACCTGACGGTCAAAACGACCGGGACGCAGCAATGCCGGATCCAGGATGTCAGGACGGTTGGTCGCAGCAATCAGGATGACCGACTCGCTCTCCTCAAAACCGTCCATCTCGACCAGCAGCTGGTTGAGCGTCTGCTCGCGCTCGTCGTGGCCGCCGCCCAGGCCGGCTCCGCGCTGACGTCCCACGGCATCGATCTCATCGATGAAGATGATCGACGGAGCCTGGGACTTGGCCTCCTTAAAGAGGTCACGTACACGGCTGGCGCCGACACCCACGAACATCTCGACAAAGTCGGAACCCGAGATGCTAAAGAACGGCACGCCCGCCTCGCCGGCTACAGCCTTGGCCAGCAGCGTTTTACCGGTGCCCGGAGGGCCCACCAGCAACACGCCGCGCGGAATCTTGGCGCCCAGCTTGCGATAGCGGTCCGGATCGCTCAAAAAGTCACGAATCTCCTCGAGCTCCTCGACTGCCTCGTCCACGCCGGCAACGTCTTCAAACTTGACCTTGGGGCGCGTGGCCTCGTTGGTCTTGGCGTTGGTCTTGCCAAACTGCATGTTCCTGTTGTTGGCGCCCATCATCTGGCGCATAAAGTAGAACATGATGGCGATCAGGGCGATCGTCGGAAGCACGCTCATCGCCAAGTCGCCCCAAAAATCGGGGTCATTGGTGTTGACGATGTACTTGGTATCGGGGTGCTCCGCCATAAGCTCGGCAAGCGAATCGGAGCCGACATAGGTCGAGGAGAAGCTCTTGAGCTCACTCGTATCGCCCTTGTCCTTTTTTGTCTTCCAGTAATGACCCGTCACGCTTCCGTCTTGAACCGTATAGGTCAGATCTTCGACGCGATCCTGCTTGATGGCACTCACCATCTCGCTCGTCGCGAGCTTAACGGTATTGCTGGAATTGGCAAAGCCGGAGCCCATGTTAAAGAAGGCGTAGCCCAGGAGCGCGCAAGCCAAAATAAAATACAGCCAGCCCGTACGCGTGGGCTTCTTGCCTCCGGGCATCCCCGGGATCTTAGGCTCCCGGGGAGTCTGGGAATTGTTATCGTTACGGTCGTCGGGCATCTTACGAATAAACCTCCGGTTTCAAAATGCCCAGATACGGAAGGTTACGATAGCGCTCGGCATAGTCGAGGCCGTAGCCCACCACAAAGGCATCGGGGCAATGGGTTCCAACATACTTGGGCGTGATGGCCGAGGTACGGTCCTCAACGTCCTTCCACAGGAAGGCGGCGACCTCCAGAGAAGCGGGCTTGCGGCTCTCGAGGTTCTTCATCAGATACTTGAGCGTCAGGCCCGAGTCCAGAATGTCCTCGACGATTAGCACGTCGCGACCGCGGATGTCGATATCCAGGTCCTTAATGATACGCACGATACCCGAGGACTTCACACCGTCGCCATAGCTCGAAACAGCCATGAAATCGATGTTGGTCGGCAGCTCGATCTTGCGCATCAGGTCGCCCATAAAGACCACGGCGCCGCGCAGGACCGCAATCAGCACCAGATCCTTACCCGCGTAGTCGCGAGTAATCTGCTCGCCTAGGCGAGAGACGATACCGTCGATATCCTCCTGCGTAAACAGAACCTTCTCGATATCCGGATGTTGAGAAGCCATGACAACCCTTTCTTGTGCTTATCGCCCACACACCGCCGCATGGACGCGAACTACACATTCTAGCAGCGCACGGGGTATATTTACCAGCACGTGCGCCATCAGCGCGGGAATACCGTCAACGTCGCACAGAATAGCTCGCGCGAAGTGCTATTCCGCATCGACCACACGAAGTAGATATGCCACGCGCGTTGCGGCCGTGCATTTAAAACGCTCGTCCGCGCGAACTCCGACGACCCACACCACGGCACCTCCCGGCGCCGTCCTCACCATGGGCACGCCGGCGCGCTCGGAAACGGGAATGCGGGCCTCGCCTAGCAAGTCAGATACCTTCTTGCTTCGGCCACTCATCCCTAACGGACACATCACGTCTCCCGGTGCGGGACCATCCACCCACAGGCGCGCCAATCGCGCCTCGGCAGGGATCTCGCCACGTGAGCCCGCCAAGATCCGCTCACTATCGCTGTCGGCAAAACCCAGGGCAGCCGCGTCTACCAAAGCTGTCGCCTCCCCGGCAGCCGCAAGCTCACGGGCGCGGCGCACGATATCGCATCCCGGCTCAACGGCCATCGGTTCTGTGACCAGCATACGTCCCCCGCCCAGCGGCAAACGACCGGGTACGGTAACCCAGTCCGCGACCAGGCCCTCGCGAGCCGCCGGCGCCTTAAACGCCAGCATGCCAAACTCAACGCGCACGTCAATTCCCGCCGGCAGTGTGACCGAACCCGAGCCTTCGGCGACACAGGCGAGCACGCGCTCCACATGCCGCATCTCGGGACGAGCGTCCGGATCGATGCGTTTGATCGCCATTCGCACGATGCGCCGCGCGATTACCACCTCGGCCGCAGCAAGGCGCCTGGCATCGAGCACCAGCGCGCCCGCCGCTTCCTTGCGCAGGCAGCTTCGAAACGACTGTGCCGAAAGCTGGGAAAGAAAGGCGTCTTCGTCGCCCAGAATTTCGCAAGCGGCGCCAATCGTCTTACAGACGTTCGTGTTGCGCTGCGCCACCACCGGCATCACCCGATGGCGCACATAGTTACGCAGGTACGAAACGTCCTCGTTGCTTTCATCTTCCCGCCATGGCTGACCGTGCACCTGCAGATAGCTCACGAGCTCATCATGCGTGAGGTCGAGCAAGGGGCGCACCACAATGTTCCGACGGCGTGGAATGCTTGATAGACCCGCGGGACCCGACCCTTTAATGGCATTCATCAAAAATGTTTCCGCGCGGTCCGACGAGGTATGCGCGGTACAGATACGAGCCGCCGTCCGCGGTGCGCCCGATTCGGCACAAAGTTCGCGAACATATCTCCGTGCTGCGGCATAGCGCACCTCGCGGGCCGCAGCCTCGATATTGCCCGATTCGTCATCAAAATAGGCATGCTCAACGCACAGCGGCAAGCCGTATTGCACGCACAAATCACGTACAAAGGCCTCGTCGCCATCGGATGCCTCCCCGCGCAGATGATGGTTCACATGCAGCACGTGCAAACGCTCGCGTGCAATGGAAGCGATACCGCGCCCGTCCTGGATATCCAGCTTTGATGTGCAAGCCATAAGGAGCAGCGCCGTCGAGTCCGCACCGCCTGATACCATGAGCACTACGGGGGCAGCGGTCTGCCGCGTTGCCAGAACGTTCTTATTCGTCCTCGGCGCGGCATGATGTCCATAGTGCTGAGATACCGTTGGCATTCGCTTCCTCCTCTATTCGTCCGCACCCATTGTATCCTTTGGAATCTTATGTCTCGCCTGCACCTTCATATCCTCGGCAGCGGCTCAAAAGGCAACTGCGCACTCGTCGAGGGGCCTCAGGGGCTCATCATGATCGATAACGGCCTGTCCCGCCGCGAGACACTTAAACGCATGGCGGAGCTTGGCCTCTCGGCAGACGACGTCGCCGCTCTTGTAATCACTCATGAGCATGGAGACCATATCAAGGGGCTCGATGTATGGTGCAAGCACTGGCATGGTCCCCTCTTTGCCAGTAGGGGCACCCTTTCATGCAAAGAAAACCTCGCGCACCTGCCCGTGGAGGAATTTGACCCCGGCGACACGCTCCCCATTGCCGGCATCCAGGTACAAACCTACTCAACATCGCACGATGTCATCAATCCTGTCGGCTATCGATTCAATGCTCTCGATGATTCCATTGGGTTTGCCACCGACACCGGAGAGTTGTCGAGCAAGGCCATAGGCATCCTCAAAGACTGTCGAGTTCTCGCGCTCGAAAGCAACCACGATGTAACTATGTTGCGCGAAGGACCGTACCCACGCTTTCTTCAGGAGCGCATCCTGTCCACAAAGGGGCATCTCTCCAACAACCAAGCCGCCGAAGCCGCGCGAGAACTTGTTACCGATCGCACAGAACAGCTCATCGCCATGCACATCAGCCAGGACAATAATCGTCCAAGCCTTACCGTCAAAAGCTATGCCAACGCGCTTGATGCAAGTCTCGATGATGAGCTCGGCAGCTCAGCCACCTGTCTTCAAGGGCCACGGAAGATCTCGATACGCCCTGCAAGTCAGTATCAACCGACAACTATTCAATAGCCCACTCAAGACAACAAAAGGGGGCTGGGAATCACTTCCCAGCCCCCTTAATTCATACTCTCGATTGAAGCAGAGCCATCGTTAGTCAATAGAAATCTTCGTAACGTTCTTCTTCTCGACAATCTTGGGAACCGTGACGGTAAGGATGCCGTCAGCGTACTTTGCAGAAAGGCCCTCGCTCGAAGCATCCTTCAGGTACACGCCGCGCGTCGCGCTGTACGAACTAAACTCCTTCTGCAGGAAGTTCTTGCCCTCGTTCTCGTCGCCCTCCTCAACATTCACGCTAATGGAAAGACGGCCCTCATTGAGCTCAACGTCGATGTCGTCCTTAGCGACGCCAGTCAAATAAGCCTTGACCTCGTAACCGTCGCCCTTGTCCTCAACATCGACGGGAAACGCCTTAGAGGCGATCGAGTTGTTTGCCAGATCGGTCATATCATCAAACAGATCGAAAAGCGAGCTAGCAGAAGGACGAACGCCAAAAACCGAACGATAAGGAACCATGCTTGCCATGTTTACCACTCCTTGTAAGGACTGCCGAGCCATCTTCTAGGTGACTGGGACTTCTTTTGACGCTCTTATATATGCCCAGCTGCTTCTTATATATACATCGACTATAAAGTTTTTTAAGTCTATTGATGTAAGCATATCTAAGTCTAGTTGACTAAGGTTTTGTCTTATTAACGGAATTTGAACGAAGACTTAAATAATGTATGCAATCCCATCAAAACTAGACGGCTGGCTTACAATGGGCGCATACACGATATTGATGACGAACTAAGGGCATCATGGACGATCAAAAACAGGACAACACGTTTATGCCGGAGCAGGACGAAGCATCCAGCCCGCAACCGATTCGATTCCATCGCCCCCACATCTCGCAAGAGCCCATCAATGATCCAGAGCCCAAATATGTGACAAGAAACCGATATCAAACACTCGAAGATGCGCAAACGGGACGCAAGCATATGGGCGTGGCCTCGGGTGACCCTGTGTATCTGAAAGACGCACCATTATCTAAAAACAGCGCAGATAGGGATGAGCCGATGAAAGCATCCGCCGCTCATCAACAAAGAGAACCTCGACCCAAGCAAACCTTAACGCATTCGGCTCGCTATCTCGAAACGCCAAAACAGGGAAAATCAATCTTCGTTTCATCAAGTAAACGACGCAAGCAGCATCAGCTGACAATTCTGCTTTTGCTCATTGCGGCCATAGCAGTTGCCCTTGTTATACGATTTGTTTTCTTTAAATAAAGGCTCACTACCAAAAACAACTAGATCGTCTGGTGTAATTGAGTCATTTACGCCCCGTAAACGCAAAAAGGGGGAGGCCGCGAGGCCTCCCCCTTCTTCAATCTCGATGACGGCTCGGTGCCGTCCACCGGTCAGCGGCGCCCTGGCCTCCCACGGGCTGACCC
>CABSNU010000029.1 GCA_902479135.1 uncultured Collinsella sp.
GAGATCGAGGAAGTCACGCGCCACGACGTCATTGCCTTCCTGACCAACATGAAGGAGTACATCGATGCCGATGTTCCCGAGGGCGACCTCAAGCCCAGCCGCTGGGTTCACTATGGCATGACCAGTTCCGATCTGGGCGACACGGCCCTGTGCTACCAGCTCACCCAGGCCTGCGACCTGATCATCGAGGATGTCAAGAAGCTCGGCGAGATTTGCAAGCGTCGCGCCTTTGAGGAGCGCAACACGCTCTGCGCCGGCCGTACTCATGGCATCCATGCCGAGCCGATGACCTTTGGCATGAAGTTTGGCTCTTGGGCCTGGGAGCTCAAGCGCGATCTGGACCGTCTTGAGGATGCCCGCAAGAACGTTGCCTTTGGTGCCATCTCGGGCGCTGTCGGCACGTACAGCTCCATCGAGCCGTTTGTCGAGGAATATGTCTGCGAGCACCTGGGCCTGGTTCACGACCCGCTGTCCACGCAGGTTATCAGCCGCGATCATCACGCCTACCTCGCCGGCGTTCTCGCCACCACCGCGGCCACCTGTGAGCGTATCGCTACCGAGGTCCGCAACCTGCAGAAGACCGATACGCTCGAGGCCGAGGAGCCGTTCCGCAAGGGCCAAAAGGGCAGCTCCGCCATGCCGCACAAGCGCAACCCCATCACCATGGAGAAGGTCTGTGGCCTGTCGCGCGTCGTGAAGTCCAACGCTCAGGTCGCCTTTGACAACGTTGCCCTGTGGCACGAGCGCGACATTTCGCACTCCTCTGCCGAGCGCGTCGCCCAGGCCGATAGCTTCATCGCCCTTGACCACATGTTCCAGTGCCTCATCCGCGTCATCGACGGCCTGCAGCTGTACCCTGCCCGCATGATGGCCAATCTCAACAAGACCCGCGGCCTCATCTTCTCCTCCAAGGTGCTGCTGGCTCTCGTCGATACAGGCATCACCCGCGAGGATGCCTATGCCATCGTGCAGGAAAACGCCATGGCCACGTGGCACGAGGTGCAGGATTGCGTCTCCGGTCCTACCTTTAAAGAGCGCCTCGAGGCCGATCCGCGCTGCACCGTCAGCCAGGAGAAGCTCGACGAGATCTTTGACCCGTGGGACTTCCTCACCCGCATCGACACGGTCTTCGATCGCCTGGAGCAGCTCGAGTTCTAATTGACCGATCGGGGAGGTAGTCAAATCGATCAATTCTCCGCGGCCCTCGTTCGAGTGCGACTTTCCAACACAAGCCCCGCTCGCAGCTCGCTCTGCCAGCGGGGCTTGTGCATGAGCGCACCTAGAAAGCTGGACGTCAGCGATATATGCGCGTCAACTGTGCTGCTTGCCGATAATTTGAGACATCTGACAAACATTACCTTGCCGGTAACTGTCGGGGGGGGGGTATCCTTAAGCCAATTTTAAGGTGTGGGAGAATGCTGCGTTTTTTCACGAGAGATTGGACTTAGGGGAATGAGAAAAGGGTTTTGGAGGATAGCCACAGGCATCTGTGTTGCTTTAACGGCGGCAACGTTTGGGCTGACGGTGGCCGCTCCGCATGCGGATGCTGTCATGCTGGAGTCGCAGGACGGTTCCATGGGTGCATCGTTTCTCCCATACGATTCGTCTACAGGCGATGTGTGGTCAGAATTTGATGTCGCTGTTGGACAGACGGTGAAAGGAAGGCTTTCCTTTTTTAATAAAAATCACGAATGGGCGCACATTGACCCTAGCGATATCGATATCACATCGTCTGACGAGGATATCGCTAAGGTAAGTTATGAGTCACATAGTTGGGTATTGACAATTAGCCCCACCAAAGTTGGCACAACGACTATAACCCTGAAGAGCAAGACCGACGAGAGTTTAAACGGTTCTCTTAAGATTAAAAGTGTGGCTAAAGTCAATCCAATTAAGGTCAGTTTCGTTTCTTACGACCAATCTGGTGCGACAACAAACACCGCAACGCTGGGTTACACGGATGATTGTCCGCAAAAATGCGGGAACACGCATTATGCATTACTAGAGGGGAGAGTTGACGTTCGTCCCGTGGACGAGAGCCGTGCGGCCACATATTTTGTTATTAAGGAAGACCCCTCAAAGGATTCCAAAGTCCAGGCAAGGGTGAATTCGAATTATTCATCATATGGAACTTCCGAGCTAAGCGCTTCTTTGCAACTCGAGGCGTTGTCGAAAGATGCTAAAGAGGCCAAGGTTCTTGTCGACTATTGCAACGGTGAAGTTGAGACGAAGAAGCTATGTGATGTTGTAACCGAGAATCAGGAGCCCGGATTCAATGAGCGTGGGAACAAAAAGCAAAAGATGCTGGTTGGGGACAGCTCTTATCTGACTGCCATTCTCAACGTTTCTCCAAATGAAGTACTGAAGGCATGCCAGCGCGCACATTGGGGTGCGGACTTTGGCGCTGTAACCTATTCTCTGGAAAGCAACGATGTCGTTGAGCTTATCGATGGTGAAAACTCGTTTAAGGCAATAAAGCCTGGCACCGTTAAGGCTCATGCTCGTGATGGCCTTGGCAATGACCATCCCTTTGAGATAGAGGTTGTCGACCCTGCGGAAGTGAGCCTTTCGAAGGCTAAGTTTGTGTCGAGCGATTATACATTTCCCTGTGAGGTCAGTTCAGATAGTATATCCAAAGATTGGCTTTGGCTGGAATGTGACAGGGGGTTTGAATATCCAAAGGGCGTGCTGAGTAAAAGCGCTGAGGAATTGATGGACTCCTATGCCGGCGCAAAGTATTCTTTCACTTCAGATAATCCGGATGTCCTCGAGGTAAAAGGACCGATGTTTAGTGGTGGCAGTTACTTGGGGTATTTAGTGCCTCATAGTTACGGCGATGCAACGGTTTCAATGTACTTGGGTGGTCGTCTCTGCGACACGATGACCGTTCATGTTGTCAAGCCTGGCGAGGAGCCTGCAAAGACTGCGGTTTCCATTGCGGACAGCTACTCAACCTCCATGGATAAAGGCACGACTCAGCAGCTGAAGGCAAAGGTCTCCCCTGATGACAAGGCCAGCCAAGTTGTTTGGTCCTCTTCCAACGAGAGCGTCCTTACCGTCGACGCTAACGGTCTTGTTACCGCTGTCGGTGACGGTGATGCCACGATCACGGCAACGGTTGATGGGGTCTCTGCAACCACGGATGCGATTACGGTAACCACTCCGGTTGTAAAGGTGTCGGGCGTCAAGCTCAGCGCTTCAAACCTTAAGCTTGCTGTGGGCGGTGAGCCCTCGACGTTGACCGCAGCGGTTGAGCCCGATAATGCAACGAACAAGAACTTGTCCTGGTCGTCGAGCGATCCTACGGTCGCCACGGTTGCAGACGGCGTCGTGACCCCGGTCAAGGCAGGTGTTGCTACGATTACCGTCACCACTGAGGACGGAGAGCATAGCGCCACGTGCAAGGTGACGGTTATTCAGCCTGCTACGGGCATCACGCTCGATAAGCAGAAGGTCGTGCTTGTGGGCGCTGCAACCGAGCAGCTTAAGGCGGCGGTCGTTCCCGCGGAGGCTAACCAGACGATTGTCTGGAAGTCCAGCAACGAAAGTGTCGCTACAGTCGATCAAACCGGAAAGGTGGCGGCTGTCTCCAAGGGCGCCGCAACCATCACCGTTTCGACTGAAGACGGCACCTATTCTCAGGATTGCGCGGTGACCGTCTCTAATCCCGCAACGAACCTTACGGTCGACCAGAGCGTCCTCGGCCTCAAGAAGGGCGAAGAGGGCACCGTGAAGGTTTCTCTTGCTGGAACCCTTGCGGGTGAGGTCGACGAGACCAATCTTGCTCTGGATGACACGGGCGCTTCGAAGGCGTTTAAGGTTGTCGACAACGGTGATGGCTCCTACACCGTTACCGCCCTCAAGACCGGTTCTGGTTCTTTTGTCATCACTGCAGGGTCGCTCTCCCAGACCGTTTCGGTGACCGTGACCAATCCCGCCCAAAAGGTTGAGCTCAACAAGACGAGCCTGTCCTTTACCGTCGGTGATGCCTCCACAAAGCTCTCCGCAACGGTGAGTCCTGCCGATGCAGACGATACGACGGTGAGCTGGACCTCCAGCGACTCGTCGATCGCCACGGTCAAAGACGGCGTCGTGACGCCGCTTAAGGCCGGTACCGCCACGATTACCGCCACCTGTGGCGACAAAACCGCGACCTGCGCCGTTATCGTAGCGGCAAAGACCATTGCAGGCGTTGCGGGTAGCAACGGAACGGACGTTAGCGTAAGCGCCGAGAACAATGTCGCTGCCGGCATTGCCCAGAACAACAGCATCTCTCTTGTGGTCGAGGAACCGACGGATCTTACCGATGCCGCCAATGCTACGATTTCCGGCCTTGAGCAGGGGACTACCAAGGTTGCCGATAAGCTCGATATCAAGCTTCTCAAGGACGGCGAGGTTATCGAGGACTACGAAGGCATGTCCTTCATCGTCCGTGTCAAGATGACTGCCGCCATGAAGGCGCTCACCAATCTCAAGGTGCTCTACGTTGCCGAGGATGGTTCCACTCAGGCTATGGATACGTGGACCGAGGGCGACTACCTCTGCTTCCGCACGAGCCACTTCTCGACGTACGTGGTGACGGGCGAGGAGGCCAAGGGGGAGCCGGCTCAGCCTGCGCAGCCCGTGACGCCGTCCCAACCCGGTCAGCAGACGACGACCAAGGTAACCAAAACGTCCGCTAAGACTACTAAGGGTGCGCTCGCCAACACGGGCGACCAAACCCTTGCCGTCGCCTTTATTATGACCGTTGTCGGCGCTTCGCTGATTGCCTTCGCGCTTATGCGCAAACGTCTCGAGTGTTAGGGCGCCCTCTCGTTTAAGCGCGACCTTTCAGTCCAAGCCCCGTTGGTAACTCGTTTTACCAACGGGGCTTTTACGTTAAAGACTTCAGCCCGTGTGTCGCGTGCAGTGCGGCGCGTCGGAAACCGCCAGATACGCGGTCGGCGCCAACGGCCTGAACGAGGCAGCGGTCGGGGTGCATTCGGGAGCAGCTGAACTTCGAGTAGGGCTAACCTAATTCGACCGCTTGCGGATGCATTTCAACCTTTGGCGCCTTGCCCATCTTGGGTGAGGCGCTTTTTTATTGCCGCATCAGCCCCGGGTATACCATGAAATCCGACTGCTGTTTCGATGAAGGGAGGCGCGTGCCCGGACGCACCAAGCGAGCCGCCATCGTCTCGTTTACGCTCATGCTCCTTGTTGCCGCCTGTGTGGCCGCCCTGACGTATACCGTTCGAAGCAGTTCTTCCTCCTCGAATGAAGCCGACAAAGACCTCCCGGTACTCAAAATCGGCGTTACGGATAACGACCCCTATGTGTATGTCGATACCACGGGCGATTACGCCGGTATCGATATCGATATCGCCCGCGAGGCCTGCAAGCGTGCGGGGCTCAAGCCACAGTTTGTCGATATTGACTGGAACGATCGCGACCGGCTGCTCAAAAACGGTGATATCGATTGCCTATGGTGCGATTATTCGCCCTGTTATCGTGAGGATAAGTATTACTGGACTGAGCCGTATCTAACCGTGACGGTCTCGGTTGCCGCCAAGAAAGCGAGTGGTATCAAGTCTTTGGCACATCTCGATGGAAGTAGGACCATTGCGGTGATTGCGGGCTCGGTGAGTGAGCGGCGATTGCTTACGGGGGATCTGGGGATCTCGCCGGACGTTCAAATCAAATCATATGGCTCTGTCGAACTCTGCAAAGCCGCTCTGGCCAAAGGGTATGTTGACTGTTGGATGGCGGACGTTCAATCGTTTGACCAACTCATCGCCCAGTATCCCGGCCTTTACCGTGTGTTTGCTGACAACGTTATGACGGTTGATCTTGGCGTCGCGTTTGAGAACGGCTATGAAGGGCCGGTCGTCAAGAATCTCAATACCGCATTGTTTGCCATGGATCGAGATGGCACGATTGACCGTATCGTGGGCAATTACAAGGCGGGAGCGACGACGAGCGGGCAAGGAGCGAATCCATGACAAATGATGAGCGACCCTTGCACAAAAAGAACCTGGTTGTCATAGTCGTCAGCGTTGTTACCAGTATCGTCTTGCTGAATCTGCTGTTTATGGTCGGCACGCATCGCTGCCTCAATAAAACGCTTGGATTCGGTCAAGAGGCCATGGCGTCTTTGGAAAACGCTTGCGAAAAATATGATCGCTACGAACAGGGAAGAAAAACCGAGGCGACGCACGATTTGGATGCTGCGGTCGAATCGTTTGCGACGTTCCTGCCCCCTGATCGCGTTGAGGTTAACGACGATCTTATTGAGCAATATGCCCATGCCGAGAACCTTTCGGGGCTGTTGGTCATGGACTCCGATGGCCATATGACCGCCCACTACGACATCGATGGCCGCGATCCGCTCATGCTGTGGCGAGAAGAACTGGCTTGCTCGTCGGTCATATCGATGTATCAAGGTTCCAAAGTGTCCTATTCAACTGTCGTTGAGCGCCGCGATGTCGTTTTCGCCGTCTGTGCTGCCCCGTATGGCGATGGCGTTGTCCTAGCATACCGCTCATTCGTCCCCGATACGGCAGACGACTATTCATATGCCATAGCCGACGTGCTTGCAAATAGCACCTTCCACCAGGGCCCCACGGTGCTTGTTATGGAGGGTGCGGAGATCGTCTCCTCTAATGATCCCGATGTCGACGTGTCGCTCGCTCGGCTCCTTACCGGATCTGGAATCGAGTGGAAAGACGAAGGCCTGACACGTATCGAATATCGAGGAGACAAATGGTATGCCGTGCGTGCGGCATATAAGGACTACCGCTTGTTTGCGCTCTATCCCAAATCTGAGGTCATGTCTGACAGGATTTCATTTGTCGCCGCCGGCGTCTTGGTGTGCCTTGCGTTTTGGGTCGTGGTGCTGTTGGCTCGAAATATCGTTGACCACCGCAATTTGGTCGAAAAGGATAAACAGCTCGGCATTATCAATGCCATAAGCGCCATCTACGATTCGACCTTCCTTTTGCATCTCGACACCCTCGAGATCGAGGGAATCAATATGTCGCCGGCGATAGCGAAGATATTTGCCGAGCACAACGAGGCATATGACTTTATGGACACAGTCTGCCGGGATATCGTGAGCCCCGAAAGCCGCGAAGCGGTTGTGGGACTCGTAGATATAAGTACGCTTCGTGAACGTATGGAGGGCGTACCATACTTGGCTGCCGAGGTGCGAGATTGTCGAGGCGCTTGGTACTCGCTACAGGTTGTCCCCCAGCATCGCGATGAGCAAGGCCGGCTGGAGTCGGTTGTCGTGGCGACGCACAACATATCGATGGTCAAGCATGCCGAGGAGCTGTCATACCAAGATAAACTGACGGGGCTTCGCAACCGCAACTATCTTGAATCGCGTGGAGATAGCCTGGTAAACGAGGACTTGCCGGTGAGCGTGATTATGGTGGACTGTAATTATCTCAAGCGGACCAACGACATCTATGGTCACGAGATGGGGGATGAGCTGCTGCGACGGACGGCGTCCGTGCTGCGGCGGGTGGCTGGTGCGGATTACCTGCCGATGCGCGTTGGCGGCGACGAGTTTTTGCTGGTTTGCCCCCATACTGACAACGAGTCTGCGCTCGGGCTGGAACAGGACCTTCGTCTCGGTCTTGCCGCGGTAAGCGATGAGACCCTGACGGTCAGCGCATCGATTGGCGTGGCGACCGTCGAGACGGCTGGAAATACGCTGGCCGATGTATATCGCGTCGCCGACCACAATATGTATCGTGAGAAGCGCATGGTCCACGTACAGGGTGCGGACTGCTAATCTTGCCCCCACCAGTCCAAGCATCGTAGGATGTTGAATCGGTGCTTGCGATAATAAGTCGGTCCAGGCGGGGATAATAGACGTCTGAAATTTCTTTCTGAGAGGGGATCTCAATGATTAGTTTTGACTACAAGCCTCAGGGTGTATGCTCTCGCAATATTCACCTCAATCTCTCTGACGATGGCAGCAAGGTGCTGGGCGTCGAGTTTACCGGCGGCTGCGATGGCAACCTCAAGGCCATCTCCAGGCTGGTCGAGGGCGCTCCCGCCGATCGCGTAATCGAGGTTCTCGCCGGTAATACCTGCGGTATGAAAAAGACCTCTTGCGCCGACCAGCTCACGCGCGCCATCGAGGCCGCTCGCGCAGAGATCGCCTAATGGGCATCGCTGATCGCTTTAAGAATGGAATAACGCGTCGAGGTTTTGTGCTGGGTGGCGCCGCTACCGGTGCCGCTGCCGTACTGGCCGGTTGCTCGAAAAAAACGGGTACGAGCGATGACGCCGCTGGCGAGCCGCAGGTTATCAAGGACGATTCCAAAATCATCTCGATTACGGATGAGTACGAGGCAGTCGACATCGATCTTGAGCCGGCGTCGTCGTGGACGCTGCCTCTGGGTACGCTGCTGTACTACTGCGACGGCGATTACGCCGCGGCGATGATGGCGCCTGCATCGGCACTGCACGCCAACACACTCGGTGTGCTCAACCTGGGCGATGGCTCGCTTACCACATTAATCGAGGATCCTATCGAGGGCACGGGATATGCATTCTACGATGTCCGTGCCGGCGACGGCGTATTCGCGTGGGTTGAGATGAACTTTGCCAATTCATCGTGGAAACTCTACGCTCAAAATCTGTCGGGCGCTTCGCTCTCTGGCGATGTGGTTGAGCTCGATCGAGGTGGCAAGGACTATGATCCGCCCCTGTTTACGGCGTTCGGGTCATCGGTTATCTGGTATAAAATGCCTTCGGCAGGCGGCAATAAAACGAGTAGTGATTCGTTTTGCTATCGTCGCTCGCTTGATGAATCCAAGGCCGAGGCAATTTGGAAATCGACGGGCCGCTTTGCATCGGCCCCGCGCGCGAGCGACGGCATTTTGACCATCTCGCCGCGTGTCCGCAACGACGAGGGCGTCTACTACGGCATAACGGCAATCGATCTGACCGACGGCAACAACACCAAGCGTGCCCAGCTGGTCCTCCCTTCGTCAGTTTCGCCTTTCGAGGCCGTATATATGGGCGATACCTTCGTGTTTTCTATCGAGGCGGCCTATAGTGGCGTGGGCAGCCTGGGCAATATGGGCACGTATATCGGTAATGAGGGAGGGCCGTACCTCTTCCTGTCACGCGAGCCGCTCGCATGTGCGGCTGGCAAGAAGAATAAATACCTTGTTAAGGTACAGGCGTCGCATTTTCTGATCGACACCTCTGCCAAGACCTATGGCTCGCTGCTGTCGCCCGACCGCGCTTTGGAGTATGGCGATTATCCAGCTACGGCGGGAAAATCGGATTCATTCCTTACGTACGCCACGGTGCGCAACAGCCAGGGTATACCAGAGACGGTCACTGCACGCCTGTTCTCTCTTTAAGTTTAGAGGGGTTAAAAAGGCGCCAACAGGGGAATAAACGCGTTGTAATTGTGAGTACCGCCCGCCGAGCTGCCGCGTCATAGCGGCATCCGGCGGGCTCGGGTGCGTTAAAATGGGCTTGTTCTTAGCTAATTGAGACAGGGGGGCCGTGTTATGGCTTCAGATGCAAAAAAGATTCTGCTGGTCGAGGATGAGAAGGCAATCCGTGACGCCGTCGCTGCCTATCTCGAGCGCGAAGGCTACTGGGTTGTGGGCGTCGGCGACGGCCAGTCCGCGATCGAGGAGTTCGAGAAGCATCAGTTCGACCTGGTCGTGCTCGACCTTATGCTCCCCAAGATCCCTGGTGAGCGCGTTTGCCGCACCATTCGTGATACCTCGGATGTCCCCATCATCATGCTGACGGCTAAGGGCGAGATCGAGGACCGTATTATCGGTCTTGAGCTCGGCGCCGACGACTATCTGATTAAGCCGTTCTCGCCGCGCGAGCTCGTCGCCCGCGTTCGCGCTCTGTTCCGCCGTGCCCATCAGGCCGACGAGCCCGCCGTCGAGGTGCTCGACTTCGGCGATCTGGTCATCGATATTTCGGGCCACAAGATCTTGGTCGAGGGCAAGGAAGTCGATCTGACGGCTTCCGAGTTCAAGCTGCTCACCACGCTTGCCCGTCATCCCGGCCGTGTGTATAACCGCATGGAGCTGGTCGAGAAAGTGCTCGGGTATGACTTTGAGGGTTACGAGCGCACCATCGACAGCCACGTGAAGAACCTTCGCGCCAAGCTGGGCGATGATCCCAAGAAGCCCAAGTGGCTCTACACCGTCCATGGTGTTGGCTATCGCTTCGAGGCTCCGGCCAAGACCGATAAGTCGGACGAGAAATTGGGAAATCACATATGACACCTGCGCGCTTTGAAATCGGACAAAAGCACAAGCAGGAGAGCGAGGCGGGTTCCAAGGCTAGTTGGAACACGCCTCGTTCGGATTCACGGCCAACGATGAGCTATCCCTCGCGCATGGCACTTGCTTTTGCCCTGACATCGCTCATGACAGTATTGGTGCTGGTGGGCGTTGTCTCTGTTGTGTGGGGCACGGTCTTTTCGGATTACACACGCTCCAATATCGTCGAAATCGCAAATTCCGCTGCCGAGAAGTTGGCGACCTCATATGAGGAAAACGGCTCTTGGACCGCGGGAGAACTGCGCACGGTCGCAACGTCGAGTTTGGTTTCCGACGATCTGGGCATGCAGGTCGTCAATAAAAAGGGCGTGATCGTTTATGACGATTCCTGGCCCTCGGCAAGCGCCACCGCCGATGTACGCGAAAACCAGGCTACGACCGACGACACGGGCGGCAAGAGGGCATCGCATAGCCCGGTCTCGTCTGCTCCAACCGACTCCGATAGCGTTGCTAACGTCGAGATTGTAACGTCTTCCGGCGAGCATGTCGGACAGGTAAAGCTGTGGGCCATCGGCTCCGACGCTCTGCTCACCAAGGCGGACTCTGCGTTTAGGGAGAAGACCTTTAACGCCATGGCCCTCGCCGCGGTTGTTGCAATCTGCATTTCGGTCGTTATCGGATCGCTCGTGTCGCGCATGCTCACCAAGCCGATTCATCGCATCACCAGTACCGCAAAGCAAATCCGTGACGGCGACCTGTCGGCTCGCACGGGACTGCGCGGTGATGACGAGATCGATCAGCTGGGTGAGACCTTCGATGAGATGGCCACTTCGCTCGAGAAGGATATGAAACACGAGAAGCGCCTGACCTCAGACGTTGCACACGAGCTTCGCACGCCGCTTATGGCCATGCTCGCAACGGTCGAGGCCATGCAGGATGGCGTGTATCCCACTGACGATGAGCATTTGGAGACCGTTGCTTCCGAGACACGTCGCCTGGCTCGTCTGGTGCAGCAGATGCTCGACCTGTCGCGCATGGAAAACAGCACGGCTCCGCTCAACCTTGAGCCGGTGGACATGGTTCCTTTCGTGCGTTCCATCGTCAATGCCCAGGAGCGCCTGTTTGTCGACCGCGATCTGCGCCTGCGTTTTGCGGACGAGACCCAGGGTCACGACGATGTCGTCGAGGCCGATCCCGACATGATCACGCAATGTGTTATCAACCTCATGAGCAACGCCATGCGCTACACCCCCGAGGGCGGTTGGGTCGTGGTGTCGGTGCTCAGTGACCGCAAGCACGTCAGCATTGCCGTTTCTGATACCGGCATCGGTATTGCCAAGGACGATCTGTCGCGCATCTTCGGGCGGTTTTGGCGCGCCGATGCCAGCCGCGCCCGCGAAGCTGGCGGCCTGGGCGTTGGCCTCGCCGTGACCAAGCAGATCGTCGAGCGTCACCATGGCTACATATCCGTGGAGTCGGAGCTTGGAAAGGGTACGACTTTTACAATTCATCTGCCCCGCGAGCACACGGCAGACGCGGCATCTACTACAATGGAGCACTAGCTTTTCGCTATTCGGTGAAGGAGGGGCCGCGTCCCTGCCGCTCCGAGTTTGCGAAAACATGCGGGAAAGAACCCGCATTTCTGTCGTATTTAGGTAAGGAGTGACTCACGTGACAACGATGGAGCGTCGTCCGGATTCCCGTGGCAAGGTTCGTGATATTTACGATGCCGGTGAAAACCTGCTGATGGTCGCCACCGACCGCATTTCTGCGTTCGACTTCATTCTTCCCGACGAGATTCCGTTTAAGGGAGAGGTGCTCAATCGCATCTCGGCATTCTGGTTCGATAAGTTTGCCGACATCGTCCCCAACCATCTCGTTTCCATCGACCCGGCGGATTTCCCCGAGGAGTTTGCCGAGTATCGTGACTACCTCGCAGGCCGCGCCATGCTGGTCAAGAAGGCCCAGACGATTCCTATCGAGTGCATCGTCCGCGGCTATCTGACCGGTTCGGGCAAGAAGACCTATGACGAGAACGGCACCGTCTGCGGCATTCAGCTGCCCGAGGGTCTGACCGAGGCCTCCAAGCTTCCCGAGCCGCTGTTCACGCCGTCCACGAAGGCCGAGATCGGCGACCACGACGAGAACATTTCGTTCGAGCGTTGCTGCGAGATCGTGGGTGAGGACATCGCCGCACAGATTCGCGACCTGTCCCTCAAGATTTACAAGGCTGCTGCCGAGTATGCAGCGACCCGTGGCATCATCATCGCCGACACCAAGTTCGAGTTCGGTGTCATCGATGGCAAGGTTACGCTGATCGACGAGTGCCTCACGCCCGACTCCAGCCGTTTCTGGCCTGCCGCCAGCTACGAGGAGGGCAAGATTCAGCCCAGCTACGACAAGCAATTCGTCCGCAATTGGCTCAAGGCCAACTGGGATATGACGGGGGAGACCCCGCACCTGCCCGCCGAGGTCATCGATGGCACGTCCGAGCGCTATCGCGAGGCCTTCCAGATCATCACGGGCTCCCAGTTCACAAGCATGAAGGAGAACGCATAAGTGAGTACCCGTAGCGCCACGAACAAGCGCACGCAATCCCACGAGGTTACCGGGGTTGCGCGCAAGTCCGCCGCATCTGCTAAACCCGCCCGCCAGGCAGCGAGCTCCGTTCGCGTCGTGCCGGCTTCGTCTAAGGCACGCCGCAAAGAGCTCGAGAAGGGTGAGAACCTCGAGGGCCTCTCTAAAGAGGAGAAGCGCGCCCGCAAGGCTAAGCAGCGCGCCAAGGAGGACCGCATCTACACGGTGTCGAATATCCTCCTCAAGCAGGACGAGGACTACACCAAGCGCCGTCGTATCTGGTGGGCCGTGCTCGCCATCGGCATGGTACTCGTCGTGGCAATTTGGGCTTCGCTCTACTTCGCTCCCGGCGGCACGGTGTCCAGTCCCGTCCAGATGGTCGGCATTGTTTTGTCCTATGTCATCATCTTAGGTGACTTTATCTACGACTTCGCTCGCATTCGCCCCTTGCGCAACATGTACCGCGCGCAGGCCGAGGGCATGTCCGAGAACAAGCTCAACGCTCTTATCGAGCGCGCAGCTGCCGAGGAGGACAAGAAGGACTCCAAGAAGAAGTAGCGTTTGCATACATACTTATCGCTAAGATATAAGGCGCGTCGTTTTTGCGGCGCGCCTTTTTACTGTTCTATAGATAGATGGAGTGGCACATGATTCGAGCTGCCCTGACGGTCGAAGAGGCTCTGGAGGGTATGAAGGCCCTGGAGCCCAAGATTAAAAACTACGCGCGCCTGGTCGTCCGCAAGGGCGTAAACGTCAAGCCCGGCCAGGAGGTCGTCGTTCAGTCTCCGGTCGAGTGCGCGCCGTTTGCGCGCGTGGTGGTCGCGGAGGCCTATGCTGCCGGCGCCGGCCACGTGACGGTCATTTGGGCCGATGATGCCGTGACGAGGCTCACGTACGAGCATGTCGAGAAAGGCTATTTTGAGCAGACGCCCGAGTGGAAGCGCATGCAGCTGGATTCCTTGGCCCAGGATGGTGCCTGCTTTGTCTTTATCGAGGGTGCGGATCCTGCGGCCCTCAAGGGCATCGATCCAGCCAAGCCGGCCGCGGCATCCAAGGCGAGGAATACGCAGTGCAAAGTTTTCCGCCGTGGACTGGATTACAACATCAATCCGTGGTGCATCGCCGGCGCTCCGGTCGTGGCTTGGGCGCGCGAGGTGTTCCCGGGAGACGCCGATGAGGTTGCAATCTATAAGCTGTGGAATGCGATTCTGCACACCGCTCGCGCCGATGGCCAGGACCCAGAGAGCGACTGGGAACTCCATGACGCCGCATTCGAAAAGAACCTGCGTTTCCTGAACGACAATCGTTTCGACCGCCTGCATTACACCGCGGCAAATGGAACCGATCTGACGATTGGCATGACGAAGGGTCACGAGTGGGCCGGCGGCAAGGGCAAGACGCCCGATGGACATCCCTTCTTCCCCAACATCCCCACCGAGGAAGTCTTCACTTCGCCCGATCGCATGCGCGCCGACGGTATCGTGTACTCGGCCATGCCGCTCATCCACCACGGCAATAAAGTCGACGATTTTTGGATTAAGTTCGAGGGCGGCCGCGTGGTGGACTACGACGCCCGCGTGGGCAAGGCAACGCTCGCAAGTATCATCGATACTGACGAGGGCGCTGCTCACCTGGGAGAGGTCGCGCTCATTTCCAAGAACACGCCGATCCGCGAAAGTGGTGTTCTGTTCTACGATACGCTCTATGACGAGAACGCCAGCTGCCATCTCGCGCTAGGTGTCGGTTTCCCCGAATGCATCGAGGGTGGGTATGACATGTCCAAGGAGGAGCTCCTGGAGCATGGCGTTAACGTCTCGAGCACGCACGTCGATTTTATGATCGGCACGGACGACATCGATATTACGGGCATTACGCCTGATGGACGTGAAGTTGTGATTTTCCAGAACGGCCAATGGAGTTGGGAATAGTCCCAGACCGTGGTACAATGCCACCCGCGGGCCGTTAGCTCAGCTGGCAGAGCAGGGGACTTTTAATCCCAAGGTCCAGGGTTCGAACCCCTGACGGCCCACCCAAAGATTGTTGAGACGGTCAACTTCGGTTGGCCGTCTTTTAATATGAGAAAGCCATTGTCAATAGGCATGTTCATTCGAGCCCGGTTTAAAACCG
>CABSNU010000030.1 GCA_902479135.1 uncultured Collinsella sp.
TCGCCGCGCCCCGCAGTGCCCGCTTCCCCCGAGAACAATTATCAGTGCAGGTAGACGGCTTGCTGATTTTTAAAAAAGACCCGCATGGTCGACCTATGCGGGTTAAACGTAGTAGATAGCCCGCTTTCGTGGCGCGACGTTAGCGGAATGTGTCAACGGGGCTGTCCCTTTGGCGCATTGGCTAGTCGAGGCGGACCGGATCGTGGGGGTAGGCGTTGAGAATCTCGACGTCGTTCTCGGTCACCAGGGCCAGGTCCTCGATGCGGACACCGGTGCGGCCGGGGAGGTAGATGCCCGGTTCGATGGAGAACGTCATGCCTGGCTCTACAACCTGCTCGTTGACCAGCGAGACGTCGCCCGGCTCGTGGTCCTGCAGACCAATCGAGTGGCCCAGGCGATGCGTAAAGTATTTGCCGTAGCCCGCACCCTCAATCACGTCGCGTGCGGCGCGGTCCAGGTCGCACATGCGCACGCCCGGGGCGATGAGCCCCTCGGCGGCTTCGTTGGCGCGGCGCACGATGTCGTAGATGCGTGTCGTCTCCTCGTCCGGCTCGCCCCAAAAGAATGTGCGTGTCATGTCCGAGCAGTAGTTGCGGCGGCGTCCGCCAATGTCGAACAGCACCACGTCGCCGCGCTTGAGCGCGGTGCCGTCGGGTTCGTGATGTGGGTCGCCGGCGTTGGCGCCAAAGCTCACTATGGGAGGAAAGCTAAAGCCCTCGCAGCCGTGCTTGCGATACAGGCTGAGCATCTGGTCGGCGATCTCGCACTCCGTTACGCCCTCGTGGACGAGCTTGATCGCGTCGGCCATCACGGCGTCGTTGGCTGCCGAGGACACGCGCATAAGCTCCTGCTCGGCGGCATCCTTGTGGGTGCGCGCGGCGGTGACGGCAAAGTCGCCTAGGAAGAACTCGCTGGCGGCGTGGCGCTCCATGAGCGGCATCAAAAAGCCGGAGCGCATGACGGTGTCGATGCCAAGCGGCTTGGCTGGGTCGATCTCACTCGCGATGGCGTCGGTCACGACGTCGGTATCGTTGTGGTAGGCAACGCGCGCATTATCATACTCGGGCAGCTGATGCAGCGCGTTGACCAGGATCACGGGCTCGCAATCGCGCGCGAGCAGCACGCCGCAAAAACGCTCGAACATATCGGCATAAAAGCCGGTTAGGTAATAGATCGACCACGGGTCATTCACGAGCAGCTGCGCACCGGGGTGCTGAGCCTCGAGCGCATCGAGCACGCGCGCCACGCGCTGGTCATCGACATGTGCCATGAAACATCCTTTCGCTAGGCTGCCACCATGGTATCCCCAATGCCAGGGTAGTCAATTTGGGACGGGGCTATTTTGGCTGCGTCAAACATGCGGAATGATTTTTCTGGGACGGGGATTAAATAATCTTTCGGCACCCAATGATTATTAATCCCCGTCCCAGAAAAATCATTTGAGCGGACGTTCGGGCAAAAGTAGTCATAAGAGGCTCGTCCCAAATGGGCTGGTTTCAAAAGCATGGCGGATTACGGGGCTGGACCTGTATTACTTGACCATGAGAAAAATCGCGAAATTAAAACCGCAGGTAGACGGCTTATCAAAAATCGAAAATTGCCGGTATGGATGGGGGTCTCCGAACCTGCCCCGTAATCCGGCATAGTTTTGAAATGGCACTAACCGAGTGACAGCCAAATACGCGATCATCAAAGAAGTTGCGGTGAAATGCGGGCTTTTGGGCGGCCTAGAGCCGAAAACAGTCCGTATTTCACCGCAATTGAGGAGGGTCGGGGTGGATGGCGGGGTAGCTAAAAGAGCCCCGTTCCAAATTAGCTGCTTAGGCTGGATCGATGTCCATGCTGGCGACGAGGTCAATGTTGGTGCCGAGCAGATCTTCCAGCACGACGTCGCCCATGCGGATGGGGGCGTCGACGACAAGGTCTTGGATGAGGGCCATGGCTTGGGCGTGGAGTTCGAGTGGGATTGCCTCGGCCGTGCGCACGGGGAGCAGAGCTTCGTCGCCGCAGGAGACGGCCACGGTCGTCGTGAGCACGCGCATGGGGCAGGTGAGCTCCTGATGTGCGAACTTATCGCCGCGCGGGCAGTTGTTGCCGGTCACGGAGCGCACTTCCACCACGGCGCCATTGGCGTCGCGCTCCACCTCTACGGTCAGAAGGCATTCGGATGGGCAGGTCGTGCAGTTGAAATTGAGCGTTTCGATCGCGTTCGTGCTCATGACTCTACGCCTCCTCAACGGGATCGACGGACAGGACAATCCCGCTGGCACCCAGGTCGAGTGCGCGCTGAATCGCCTTTGCCGGCAGCGGGAAGCTTTCCATAACGCTCGGTTTAAACGGGCGGACCTTGCCGGCGAACAGCTCCTCGTCTCCTGCCAGAATGCGCACGCGGGCGGCGTCGACCGGTCGGCGTACGCGGAAGTTGAGCTTGGTGAGCGCCACGGCCGTAATGCGTCCCGGCAGCGCGTAGCCCGCGATGCCGGCAGGGGAGACCGTGAGCTCGAAGCCCGTGCCTGCAGCGCTCGCCCCGACTTCGCCCAACGCCCACGCCGCCGCAGCTGCGCCGGCGCGTTCGGACTCGGTTGTCACGTTGTCGGCCAGGTCGTGCACGTGCAGCACGTTGCCGCAGGCAAAGATGCCCGGCACGCCCGTCTGCAGACTCTGGTCCACCACGGCGCCGCGCGTGCGTGGGTCAAGCTCAACGCCCGCGGCAACCGAAAGCTCGTTCTCGGGAATCAGGCCCACCGAAAGCAGCAGCGTATCGCACGGAACAACGCGCTCGGTCCCCGGAATAGGCGCAAGATGCTCGTCTACCTTGCTCACTTCGACCGCCTCCACGCGGTCGTGCCCGATCACGCGTGTGACGGTGGTGGAAAGGTGCAGCGGAATTCCAAAGTCGTCCAGGCAGTTCTTCACATTGCGGCGCAGGCCGTTGGCGTACGGCATGAGCTCGTACACGCCCTCGACCGAAATCCCCTCGAGCGTGCAGCGGCGTGCCATGATCAGCCCGATGTCACCCGAGCCCAAGATGACGGCGCGCGAGCCGGGTTTGAGGTTCTCGATATTGATGTATCGCTGCGTCAGGCCCGCCGTAAAGACGCCGGCGGGGCGGCTGCCGGGAATCTTGATCTCGCTGCGGGTGCGCTCGCGGCAACCCATGGCAAGGACGACCGCGCGCCCGGTGAGCTGCAGCATGCCGGCAGGGCTCATGAGCATGACGGTGTGGACCGCGGTGTCTTCCGTAGGCTCGCCTGAATCAATCCCAATCACCATTCTGTTCAGGAACAGCGCAATGTCGGTTGCGCGCACCTGGTCGATAAAGCGCTGCGCGTACTCGGGACCGGTGAGCTCCTGTTTAAAGTGCGACAGGCCAAAGCCGGGGTGGATGCACTGGCGGAGGATGCCGCCCAGGTGCTGCTCGCGTTCCACGATGGCCACGCGTGCGCCTGCCTTATGCGCGGCCAGCGCGGCCGCCATGCCGGCAGGTCCGCCGCCGATAACAACCACGTCGAAGGCTTGCGTTTGTACGGCTTCTACGACGCCGCAATCAATCGCGCTCGATTTGAATTCCGCCATCCTAGTGCACCCCCTTCAAAGGTCCCTCGACCAGCCAGGAGCCGGCGTCCTCCAGTAATACCTCGCTGGGGTCGCAGCCCAACTCGCGCGCCAGGATCGCCACCACACGGCTCTGGCAAAAACCACTCTGGCATCTGCCCATGCCGGCGCGGCAGCGGCGCTTGACGCCCTCCACCGAAACCGCGCCCGGCTGGCGTCGGATCGCGGCCACGATCTCGGCTTCGGGCACCGTCTCGCAGCGGCAGACAATCTGTCCCCACGCGGGATCGGACTCGATCAGCTCCTCCTTGCGCGCCAGCGGTGCGCGGTCAAAGTCGTCCGGCGCGCGGCGAATTGGGTTCCAGTCCGCCCGCTCGTGCAGCTCCACGCCCGCCTCACGCATCACAAGCTCCATGCGCTCGGCAAGGGCCGGCGCGCTCGCCACGCCCGGCGACTGAATGCCCGCCGCCTGGAAAAGCCCCGGCACCACGGCCGACTGCCCAATAAAGAAGTCGTTCGTACCCTGAATGACCGGACGCCCGCCGGCAAATGCGCGCACCACGCGGCGCGTATCCAGATCGGGCACCAGCTTGCGCGCGCCGTTCAGGAGCGCGTTTACATCGCTCGCATAGGTCTGCGTGTCGCCCGGCTCGCGCACGGCGGCCGTCGCGGTAATCACGGTGTTGCCGTGTACGGTACCCGTGACGATGACGCCCTTCGATATCGGCGTCGGCACCGGGTAGAGCGGCATGAGCGTGCGCGGTTCCTTGTCCAGCACCACGATGTTGCCCTGACGCCAGACCATCTGGAACTCCTCGGCGCCCGCCATATGCGAGATGTCGGCGGCGCCGTTGCCCGCGGCGTTGATCAGATAGCGGCAGCGCACGTTGCCAGCGGGGGTCGCCAGCGTAAAGCGCGCGTCGTCGCCCGAGCCCGCAACTTCAATCGCCTCCACGGGTGCGGAGCGCATAAACGTCACCCCGTTGGCCACGGCGTTCTCCAGCGCGGCGATGGCAACCTCAAACGGATCGACAAAACCGGTCGAAGGGCACCACAACGCGCACGCTGCATCGGCACTGGCGCGCGGCTCTAATTCGTGGATGCGGTCGGGTCCGACGATCGACAGCCTGGGCACGCCGTTGGCAAGGCCGTTGCGCCGCAGCTGCTCCAGATGCGCGCGGTCCTCGTCGTTAAACCCCAGCACCATCGAACCGGTGCGGCAGAACAGAAATCCCAGCTCCTGCGCCCACGTATCGTATAACTCGCAGCCACGGGCGTTGACGTGCGCCTTAACCGTGCCCGGCACCGGATCGTAGCCAGCGTGCACTAGGCCGCCGTTGGCCTTCGACGCGCCCAGCGCAATATCGTTAGCCGCCTCGACCACGCAAATGGACAGGTCATAGCGCGCGAGCTGCCGCGCGATGGCGCATCCGGTAATGCCCGCGCCGACAATCGCGATATCAAACGTTTCTGTCACGGTGCCTCCAAGACAAGTTGACAGGATGTCAATAAGACTATCCTACGGTCTACACACCCCCAGAGCGGCGGCAATGCGGCGAACAGCCCCGTAACACCCGCCAACGGCAGACGAGGGGAGACCCGGCTCGGATGTCGACCACGTGAGGCCGCGAGTTCCTTCCAACCAACCTCGTGGTCTGCGCCGTTACCTGTTACAGATCGAGACGTTGAGTCCGCAGACGCACGTTCGTCTCGATCTGTAACAGTTAGACGAGGATTTGGGTTCCAGATGTTACAGTACTGACTCGAAAGAACGGCAAAAACGAACACACTGCTTACCTGCGGGTTTAAGTACGGCAACAACGGCACAAGCGCGTAAAAACGGGTTAGCACACGCACTTGGGATAATTTGGGGATATGAAAGCCACGCGGGCGTGCACCCCGAATATCCCAATTTATTAACTCAAAGATCACCATACCGCCCAGGGTCGTGATGTCGTCGGGCAGCTCGTAGTTCCTCCCGGTCATCCCTCTTCCTCCATTCCTATGCGGTCTCATCCGTGTTCCAGCCCATCAGGTCGTTGGGCGGACAACCAAGAACCTGCGAGATGGCCAAGAGTTTTTCGGCTCCAGGAATGTAATCGCCGCTCTCGTACTTCGCGAAAATGCTGACGCTCACTCCGAGCTTGGAAGCGACCTCAGCCTGAGAAAGGTCAGCTCGGGCGTGTACGGCGCGGATATTCCCAGCCAGCTCCTTACTGAAATCCGTTCGTTTCTCCTTAGAGATGTTTTTCTGTCTGTTGAATTAAATGACGAACAGTCTTATGTCCCTATCAATCGAATATGCAACATTTTTTTGCGTAAAGACATTTTTTGTTTACTATTCACTTAACGTAAAGAAAGGAGCGAGGATGAACCTTCGTCTAAGAGAGCGCCGGGAGGCCCTGGGGCTAAACCAAAAGGAGCTTGCACAAAATGTCGGCAAGTCATTCCGAACTATTCAGTCTTGGGAGCGCGAGGAGAGCTATCCGAATGCAGAGCTCGTAGGTGCGCTCTGCGAAGTATTCAACACCGATCCCAACGACCTGCTCGGCTGGTACGAGGAGCATCCCGAGGACAAGCCGACGGCGCCGGCGGGCGCGGAGGGCGAGCTGATCACCTGCTACCGGCAGAGCACCGAGAAGAGGCGCTCGAAGATCCTGGAGACGGCACGCGACCAGGCCGAGCTGTCCCGAGCTCAGGCTGCAGCGCCTGAAGGCGAAGGGCTGGAGGCGGATCAAGTAAGGTCCGCGTAGACCGCATTATTCAATTCATTTATGGGAAGGAGTAATAACCATGTCTCAATCATTAGCGGAGACGCACGTGGAGGATCTCATCTACGAGTGCGACTGCATCACTGCGGGAGATTATGGTGAGGGCACCCAGGAACACATCGACGACCTCATGCTGCAGATGGAAGGGTTTTCCTTCCCGCTCAGGTGCACCGGATCGCTAACAATTCCCAGAGACAAGACTCTGGATGGCGTAAAGCGCGCAAAGGGATGGCTCGTGGCAAACATGGCCACGCTCACGAACAGCGGAAACGGCACGACGGTTAGCTCCAGCAGCGTCTCACAGGCCACGGCGACGGCGGACGTTTCGGTAGAGGTAAGCCAGGCGGTGACCGAAATCGGCAACGACCCCGTTCTCGACAACGAGACGAAAGAGACACTCGAGCTGGCGCTGTCGCGGGCACGCATGGCAGCCGAGGCGAAGAACAGGGCAGGGTTCGCCGAACACGCTGCAAGGGTCATCGACCTTGCAACGAAGAGCGTGGATCTCGTACCCAAGGCGTTGGTGGCCCTCGGTGTGCTCGCGAAGCTCTTCGGCGCCTAGGTGCGGTGCCGCGAATCAAATCGTTAGCACCGCGATATCTGATACAAATTTGGCAATCCGAAGAAGGGCGCGATCACATGAGACCGCTAAACATGAATGATGTCTGGGCGAACTGCGAAGCAGGAAGTGATGCCGCGCATAAAAACGAGGAGCGCACGACCTACAACGTTTATTGTGACGAAAGCTGCGTCACATCTTCTCTTGCAGACGATTTTATGGCCATAGGAGGCATCATGTGCCCCCTGGACCAAAAGAGAGAGATTGTAAGGACGGTTGACCGACTCAGGGTCTATTACAACGTGCAGGGAGAATTTGGGTGGAAAACGGTGTGCCCGTCCAGACTCTCCTTCTTTCAGGCTTTGGTTGACCTGTTCTTCTCAAACCCCGAGCTGAGATTCCGCGCAGTCGTTGTCAGTAGGCGCGAGACAAACTTCGATGATACTGAGGAAATGTTTCAGAAGGTCTACTACCAGGTATTTAACAACTGGCTTGACAGGAGAGACTCATACCGCCTATTTATCGATCGCCGCATTGACGAACGTGACCGAGTGGACACATTGAGGAGGTGCCTGATCGACACATTCCAATTTGGCAATTCGGTAAAATTTGTCGAAGAAGTCGAGTCGCATGAGAACGACCTCATACAGCTCGCAGACTTATTCATCGGAGCCCTTGCCGCCTCAAGGAATGGACACCTGCAGCTCGAAGGGTCAAGTGCCGCAAAATTGCAAATATGCCGAGACATCTGTCGAAATTTAAATACAAGTACTCTTGCGAGCTATGAGACATGGCCTTCCGAGCAGAAGTTCAACGTGTTCCACTTTCGTGGGCGAAGGAATATGTGATGCGAACAGGATACTCACTCGACCGCGACGGGCATCTCGACCTTGGGCCCTGCTACCAAGGCCTTACGTGCGATATGCTGCGCGCGTCACATCTCTCCAGAGAATACTATGACGACAATCTGCTGGACCTTGTCGCATGGGATGGGTCCCCCGTGACAAACATGCAATACGAGTCGACATGGCTACATCTCGTCTCAAAGCACGGGAAGAGCAGAGAGCAATTCAACCCATTGGTCAATCTTGATCTCAACAGGGTTGTGAGGCTTCCGGTCCTAAAAGCAACAGTGGAGGGCAGGGTACCCGCCAACGTTTACCTTCAAAGGCAAAGGGGCCGCGAAGACAAAGTTCAAGTTGTCGCATCCGGAATCGATCAAGACTATGTCGTTATCCTCGGCGTAACGAAAAAGGGCTATGTCCTCAGAACAGCCTATCCAGGGGACAAAAAATATTCCTGCAAGATTAGCGAAAGAGGAGAGCTGGTGGAGAAAATCCGCCCATAAAAAAGGCCCCGGATTTCGGCTCCGAGGCTGGCCACGTCCTGAGCTTTAAGCAAAGGGCTACCCATATTATGCCGCATTGCAACAAAATGTAAACCGAACACGTTATGGAGATTGGAGACCTTAAACGAAAAGAAACCCCACCGCGCACGGCTGGAACCTTGGCGCGTTGGAGTGATAGCAAGGATGCCGGAGTAACACGGAGATAGCTCCGGGCAACCTTGGGACATTATATGACACGCAAGCAGAGGCGCCGCGCGTGGGGCTCAATCACCGAGGCCAAGCGTGGCAAGAAATACATCCTCCGATGGCAGGAGAACACGCCGTGCGGACGCAAACGTAAGACCAAGACGGTGTACGGCACCTATCGCGAGGCATGCGCCGAACTCGACCGCATCCACGTCGAGCGTGCCGATGACAAGCCGGTGCTGACCATCGCCCAGGCATACGGCACATGGCTCGAGCCGACCATGGCGGCACAGGTCGCGGCTGGCACGCTCGCGCCGAACACCCGCAGCCTCGTCACAAGGTCGTGGCCAAACTATGTCGGCCCCGCTGGGGCTCGATGCCGGTCGACCAGCTGCGCCCCGTGCACCTGCAGGAATGACTCCTGACTCTCCCCGCAGCAACGGCGGACACTGCCCTACTCACCCTGCGCAAGATTTACGGCATTGTGTCGGGCTTTGTCGTGCTGCCCATCGACCCGTTTGCCGCCACCGTGAAATACACCATGCCCACGCGCAAGACGCGCGAGCGCTCCAAGCGCCTGCACACGCTTGCCGAGGCAAAGGACATTCTGGGCCGCCTGCACGGAACCTCACTCGAGGCGCCGTTCATCATGGCGTGCTTCGGATCATGCCGCTCGGGCGAATCGCTGGGCATCCGCACCGACGAGGTTCTGTCGTTCGCGGCGGAATCCACAACGCTCGCGACGGTCGACCTCGTGCGCCAGATGGAGCAAGCGGGCATCGAGCCCACGGCGGACGGCGTACTCAAGACGCAGAAGTCCATACGCACCGTCGTGGTGTTGCCGGATGCCGCCGGGCGCCTGCTCGAAATTGCAGACGAGCGCCGCGCGGCAGGCTCCGAGTGGCTAGCAGATCGCGGGGACGGACTGCCCATGAACCGAGGGATGTGCAATCATAGATGGAAGAAGTGGTGCGAGGCCGAGGGCGTCGAGCACATCCCATGGTCGAACCTCCGCAACTCGTGGCGAACCATCTGCGAGATGGAGCTGCACATGCCCTGGGACCTCATGGAGATGCTCATGGGTCGCTCCCTGCCGGGCGTGTCGGGCCGCCATTATATTCGCCCCTCCCGCGAGCAGGTGGCGCGTTCCGTTTGTGACGCACTTGGGATAAATTGGGATATTTCCCAACAAACCCGCAGGTAAAACGGGCGCAGTAAAGATTGGCAGATCAAGACAAACCTTCCGGCGGATTTTGAATGTCTCTATCTGTAACAGGAAGGGGAGATTTTGGGGCTCAGATGTTATAGATTGAGATGTTTGGCTGACGGCTTGCCCGTTTATCTCGATTTGTAACATCTGGAGCCGATTTTCTTGAGTAGTTGTTACAGATTGAGACATTGGGTTCGGAGATTTTTCTTCGTCTCGATTTGTAACGTTTAGCCGAGATTTTGACCCGTAGATGTTACAGATTGAGATGTTTGTGTCCGCGCCAGCCCCGCCCCTAGCCGTGGTCCCATATAAACAAACCCCGTGGTAAACTTGACCGGACTGTAAATAATCCGAAAGGTACCCGTAATGTCCAAGTACATCTCCGAGCTCATGTCGCCGCAACTTATGGGCGTCATCTATGCCTTTGTTGGCTTTATCATCGCCCTGTATGTGCTGTCGGTCGTCTATGTGTTCATCGACGCTCGCCGCCGCGGCGCCAGCGCCTACGTGGCATGGGGCATCATCGCCCTCATCCCGTTTGTGGGCCTCATTGCCTACCTGGTCCTGCGTCCGCACTCCTACGCGTCCGACCGCGAGGAGCAGGAGCTGGACATGGCTCTGCGTGAGCGCCAGCTTGCCCAGTACGGCACCTGCCCGCAGTGCGGCGCGCCCATCGAGAAGGACTTTGTCGTGTGCCCGGTGTGCGATACCCAGGTTCGCAACGTGTGCCCCAGCTGCCATCGCCCGCTCGACGCGCACTGGAAGGTCTGTCCTTACTGCCGAACTCGCATCCAGTAACGCATTCATCGCCGGGCCGGCCGCAAGCCACGGGCGCCACGCAACCCACCCGCACCCCGCCCCACACGATGAAGCATGCGTAGAAAATCGCCCGCTGTGCCATTAAGGTGCGGCGGGCGCTTGTATACCAAGGCAACCTGCCTATAATGATGCAAGTCAAAAACGCCGCGCCTGCAAGCGCCGCACCAGCGCCGGGCGCACGCACTTGCATCAGGCATCCGAGAGGAGAAAACATACCCATGAAGGCACTCTACAATGACGGTTCGGTGGCCGAGCTTCCGCAGGACGAGGTCACGCACGTCATCCGTCACTCCGCCGCGCATATCATGGCGCAGGCCATCAAGCGCCTGTACCCCGAGGCCGACTTTGCCTACGGCCCCGCGACCGACAACGGCTTCTACTACGACGTCGACCTGCCCGAGGGCGTCAAGATCAGCGAGGACGACTTCCCCGCGATCGAGGCCGAGATGAAAAAGATCGTCAAGGAGAACCTCAAGTTCTCCGTGTACGAGAAGCCCCGCGCCGAGGCCATCGCCCTTATGGAGGAGCGCGGCGAGAAGTACAAGGTCGAGCACATCGGCGACCTGGACGACGACGCCCGCATCACCTTCTACCAGCAGGGCGATTACATCGACATGTGCGTCGGCCCCCACATTTGCTACACCAAGGCCCTGAAGGCCTTTAAGCTCACCGGCGTCTCGGGCGCTTACTGGAAGGGCGACAAGGACAACAAGATGCTCACCCGCATCAACGGCGTCGCCTTTGCCACCAAGGAAGAGCTCGACGAGCACATGCACATGCTGGAGGAGGCCAAGAAGCGCGACCACCGCAAGATCGGCCGCGAGATGGACCTCTTTATGATGCGCGACGAGGCCCCCGGCTTTCCGTTCTTCCTGCCCAACGGTATGATCCTTAAGAACACGCTGCTGGACTACTGGCGCGAGATTCACCACAAGGCCGGCTACGTGGAGATCTCCACGCCGCTCATCATGAACAAGCAGCTGTGGAAGACCTCGGGCCACTGGGACCACTACAAGGACAACATGTACTCCACCGTTATTGACGACGAAGAGTACTGCATTAAGCCCATGAACTGCCCGGGTGGCGTGCTGGTGTACGCTTCCAAGCCGCACTCCTACCGCGAGCTGCCCATCCGCGCCGGCGAGATTGGCCTGGTGCACCGCCACGAGCTGCGCGGCGCCCTGCACGGCCTGTTCCGCGTGCGCTGCTTTAACCAGGACGACGCCCACCTGTTTGTGCGTCCCGACCAGCTGACCGACGAGATCGTGGGTGTGGTCAACCTCATCGACTCCGTGTACCAAAAGTTTGGCTTTAAGTACCACGTTGAGCTTTCCACCCGCCCCGAGGACTCCATGGGTTCCGACGAGGATTGGGCTCGCGCCGAGGAGGGCCTGCGCACCGCTCTGGAGAAGCTGGGCATGGACTACGAGGTCAACGAGGGCGACGGCGCCTTCTACGGCCCCAAGATCGACTTCCACCTGGAGGACTCGCTCGGCCGCACCTGGCAGTGCGGTACCGTGCAGCTCGACTTCCAGATGCCGCTCAACTTTGACCTGGAGTACGTGGACGCTGACGGCACCAAGAAGCGCCCCATCATGCTGCATCGCGTGTGCTTTGGCTCCATCGAGCGCTTCATCGGTATTCTGATTGAGCACTTTGCGGGCAAGTTCCCCACCTGGCTGGCTCCCGTGCAGGTCAAGGCGCTTCCCGTCTCCGAGAAGAGCCGCGACTACGCTCACGAGGTGTGCGCCAAGCTGGAGGAGGCCGGCATTCGCGTGGTCTGCGACGACCGTGACGAGAAGATCGGCTACAAGATCCGCGAGGCCCGCAGCATCGACCGCGTGCCCTACATGCTCATCCTGGGCGAGAAGGAGGTCGAGGCCGGCAACATCTCCGTCCGCGATCGCTCCAACGAGACCGTCCAGATGAGCGTTGATGAGTTTGTCGCCAAGGTGCTGCAGGAGATCAAGACTCGCGCCTAAGGCAAGCCATACAACAATTAACAAAGGCGACCGTCCACAAAGGGCGGTCGCCTTTTTTAGTGCCTAAATTAGAAAAGCCGCTGGTTGAGCGGCTTTTTTTGTTGCACAAAAAGGTACAGGTTTTTGTATCTTTCGACATAGGCCATTATACGAGCAATTAATCCGCGTTTGCCCAGATTACGCAAAATGTACTGTCCGTAGATACATCCCTTGAATATCAACTTCATCCGAACACTTCCCACATTCATCCGCACATGTACGGA
>CABSNU010000031.1 GCA_902479135.1 uncultured Collinsella sp.
ATTGGTGCGGCGTATAGGATTCGAACCTATGACGTTCTGATTCGTAGTCAGACCCTCTATCCAGCTGAGGTAACGCCGCGACTTGTTAATTATTATGCACATCGACTGAATAAAGGTCAAGCAATTTTCGAAAAAAGTTATCAAATTTGATTTTTACTCATTTTGACCACTTGATGCGATCTTCGACGCATCGCGATATAAGAAAAGCCTCCGTTACCGGAGGCTTTAAAGTTCAGTTGGTGCGGCGTATAGGATTCCGCGCATCCGCTGCGCGGATCCGCACCGGCTTCGCCCGCCTGCCGGCGGACTCGCCCGCTCGCTAAAAACGCTCCGCGTTTTCTTGACGCTCGCGCCTCGACCGAGGTTCAAATCTCCGCAATGCCCCCGTAAAGGAAAAGCCCCCGTTTCCGGAGGCTTAAAACTCAATTGGTGCGGCGTATAGGATTCGAACCTATGACGTTCTGATTCGTAGTCAGACCCTCTATCCAGCTGAGGTAACGCCGCAACGCACGGATTATTATGCACGTGACCCCTCGATGGGTCAAGCGACAATTTGGAAAAATTTTACGAAGTGATGATTAAGACGCTCGCGCCTCGACCGAGGTTCGAATCCATGCGGTGTTGCCATAAAAGAAAAGCCCCCGTTGCCGGAGGCTTCAAGTTCGATTGGTGCGGCGTATAGGATTCCGCGCATCCGCTTCGCGGATGCGCACCGGCTTCGCCCGCCTGCCGGCGCGCTCGCCCGCGGGCTAAAAACGCTCCGCGTTTTCTTTACGCCCGCGCCTCGACCGAGGTTCGAATCAATGCGGTGCTTACGTAAAAGAAAAGCCCCCGTTGCCGGAGGCTTCAAGTTCGATTGGTGCGGCGTATAGGATTCGAACCTATGACGTTCTGATTCGTAGTCAGACCCTCTATCCAGCTGAGGTAACGCCGCAGCGCAAGACATATAAAACCACTTTAGCTTATTGGAGTCAAGCACAATCTCAAACTTTTTTGTGGAACGCAGTTTTGTCATGCTGCTCCGCATATACCGTCGTTCCCCGTACGATCGATTGGCTTTTCGATCACGTCAAACTTAGCATCAAGTTCCCTCAGGAGCGATCTCACCCGCTGGGCACAATCATAATCGGCAAACGAGATGCTCAACATGCGAGCAACCTGGTTAGATGTCCGGACCCCATAGAAGTGCTCCAGGGCCACAAGCCCTTCGTGCGCCACAAAGGTCTCGACCACATGCGGCGACTCCTCAAAGCACCATTGCGTCAACGGCCCCTCGCTCGTCTGTCGAACCACCAGGCCACCCATGCCAGACGGCTCACACGTCACAAGCAGGTACTCCCCGCCCTCGTCGCTCTCAAACAAAACCACCCGATCATCAAACAGCTCCATCGCGTCCCCTTTCTCTCGCTCTTATTTAGCAAAAGCATAGCAGGTAGATGGCTGTATACAGAACAGTTGTTCGTGTGTTTTCTATTGAGCTGTCCGCACGGCATGGTATGGACCTGCGCACGAAATAGGGCGCCCCCGAAGGAGCGCCCTTGCATATCGCCTATGCAGCCAAGTTACGCGACCGGCTCAATCTTCTCGAGGCCGCCCATGTAGGGACGCAGGACCTCGGGGATCGTGATGGTGCCGTCGGCGTTCTGGTAGTTCTCCAGAATGGCAGCCATGGTGCGGCCAGCCGGCAGGCCGGAACCGTTAAGGGTGTGCAGGTAGCGCGAACCCTTGAAGTTCTCGGGGTCGCGATACTTGATGTTGGCGCGGCGAGCCTGGAAGTCGCCGCAGTTGGAGCAGGAGCTGATCTCCTTGTAGGCGTTGTAGCTCGGCAGCCAGACCTCGACGTCGTAGGTCTGACGGGCAGAGAAGCCCAGGTCGCCGGTGCACAGGCTAATCACGCGATACGGAAGACCCAGCTGCTGCAGCAGGTACTCGGCCTCGGCGGTCATGCTCTCGAGCTCCTCGTCGGACTCCTCCGGCTTGGCAAACTTGACCATCTCGACCTTGTCGAACTCGTGCTGACGGATGATGCCGCGGGTGTCACGGCCGGCGGAACCGGCCTCCTCGCGGAAGCAGGGGGTGAAGGCGGTGTAGCGGCGCGGCAGGGTGTCGGCGTCGAGAACCTCGCCGGCGTGCAGGTTGGTGAGCACGACCTCGGCGGTGGGGATCAGGAAGTTGTCGCCCGAGACGTGATAGGCGTCGTCCTCGAACTTGGGCAGCTGGCCCGTACCGAACATGGTCTGACGCTTGACGACGATAGGCGGCCACCACTCCTTGAAGCCACGGCTCGTGTGCGTGTCCAGGAAGAAGTTGATAAGGGCGCGCTCCAGGCGGGCGCCGGCGCCACCGAGAACGGTGAAGCGGCTGCCGGAGAGCTTGTTGCCGCGCTCGAAGTCGAGGATGTCGAGGTCGGTGCCCAGATCCCAGTGCGGCTTAAAGTCGAAGTCGAACTCGCGCGGGGTGCCCCAACGACGGCGCTCGATGTTCTCGTCCTCGTCCTTGCCGTACGGCGTGGCCTCGCAAGGGATGTTGGGCAGGTGAGCCATAAAGTCGTACTGCTCCTGCTCGAGAGCAGTGCGGCGCTCGGCCAGACCGTCAATCTTCTCGTTGACGGCGCGCACGGCCTCCTTGGCGGCCTCGGCCTCGTCCTTCTTGCCCTCCTTCATCAGGGCGCCGATCTTCTTGGACTCGGCGTTGCGCGTGGCCTGGAGCTCCTCGACCTCGGTGATGACGGCACGACGTTCGTCGTCGAGCTCAAAGAACTTCTCGCGATCCCAAGACGTCTGGCGGTTAGCCATGGCGACATCGATGGCATCGGGGTTCTCGCGAACAAACTTGATATCAAGCATTAGATCCTCCGGCGTTATACATTCCATTTAGGTTGCAACCTTGTACATGTATGGGCAAGTATATACTTATGAGCGTTTACGACCCAACTCAACTACGCAAGAAGGCACCCAATGGACGCAGTTTTTTCCTTTTTGTTTGGCACCCGCACCGGTTTTGCCATCCTTTTCGCCGGCGGCATCCTGCTGTTTGCGATTCTTGCCTTTGTAATGGAGAAGCGCACCCATAAGATGTATGTCGACCGCGGCCCCAAGTCCGAGGACGAAGAAGACAGCTTCTGGGACTAACCTGCCAAAAAGGGACAGGTTTATTTTGGTCGGTTTTATCCTGGCAAACGTAAGCGCCCCGCAACTGGAATTGAGCCAGTTGCGGGGCGCTTTTCGCTAAAAGGACAAAACCGCAGGAAAAACCTGCCAACATAAACCTGTCCCTTTTTGGTCGGTTTTACTGGAGGGTTGCGTCGATTGCCTTGACTAGGGCGCTGCGCATGCCGGCGTCCTCGAGCGCAACGACGCCCTTGATGGTGGCACCACCGGGCGAGCATACGGCATCCTTCATCGCCGCAGGATGCTGGCCAGTTGCAAGCTGCAGCTTTGCCGTACCCAGCACCATCTGGCTCACAATGCGATAGGCATCGGCACGCGGGATACCGTGCTTGACCGCCGCATCGCCCAGGGCCTCGATCGCCATGGCGACGAATGCCGGAGCGCAACCACCCACCGTGCCGCCCACAAACAGCAGGCTCGTATCGAGCTCGACGACAGCGCCAAGCTTACCGAGCAGGTCGAGCACAACAGCACGCTGCTCGCCGTTGAGCGTAGAGGACTTTTCGCAGGCGATGACACCCTCGCCCACCGAAACCGGCGTGTTGGGCACCGTCGAGATATGCGCGACGCCCGGCAGGACCTGCTCCCACTTGGCACTGTCCCAGGTCCAGGCAACCGACAGAACGACCTTTTTGGCAAGAGCATCCTTGAGCGGGGCGAATACCTTCTCGATCATGTACGGCTTGACCGCAGCGACCACGATATCGGATGCGGCGACAACCTCGGCGGCATCGTGGCAAGCGGCCATCCCGCGCGCCTCACAGCGCTCAACCAGTGCGTCGTAGCGACCCGCACAGGCGCACATGTCGCTCGCAGCTACACCGGCAGCGATCCAGCCATCAGCCATAGCGCTCGCCATATTGCCAAAACCGACAAATCCAATCTTCATATCACATAGTCCTTTCAGACACATTCCTCAGAACGAAAGGTATTGTCCCACGCTATTGTTTCGTATTGCCGACCTATTTGTGATACGGCTCGCCACGACTGATCTTGCAGGCACGGTAAATCTGCTCTAGCAGCACCACGCGCGCCAGGTTATGCGGCAAGGTAATGCGTCCAAAGCTGAGCATCTCGTCGGCGCGGGCACGCACCTCATCACTCACGCCGTCCGAACCGCCGATTACAAAGGCAATGTCGCTGCTGCCTCGCAGCATAAGATCGTCGAGCCTCGCCGAGAGCTCCTCACTCGAACGCTCCTTGCCCTCAATGGCCAGCAAGATCACATGCGCTCGAGACGGCAAGGCAGCAAGAATCGCCGCCCCCTCCTTGTCACGCGCAGCATCCACACCGCCCGCCTTAGCCGGGTCGATATCGGCCACCTCGCGGATATCCACCTTGGCATAGGCACCCAGGCGCTTGGTGTACTCAGCGCACGCGTCCTTCCAAAAACGCTCCTTGAGCTTACCAACACAAACGACGGTGTATTTCACGCGCGCCTACTCCTTCGAATCGTTTTGAACTTTGCCGGCAGCCAGCATCTGCTCGAACATAGAGGCCGACTGCGAAAAGTCGCTCGGCAACACGACCGTCGAGTTTTTGCCCGTACGTGCGAACTCCGTCATCATCTCGGTCCACTGCGTAAACATGAACAGCTGGTTGGCCTCATCGTTGCCAACGCCCGTCTCCTGGATAATCTCGAGCGAATCCTTGATGCCCAGCGCGATGGCCTTGCGCTGGTTGGCGATGCCTTCGCCTGCCTTTTCCATCGCCTCGGCCTCGGCGGTCGCCTCGGTGACGCGCTTGATGCGGTCGGCCTCGGCGAGCTCCTGCGCGGCAGCGCGCTTGCGCTGGGCAGCGTTGATGTCGTTCATGGAGTTCTCAACCTCGGTCGGCAGTGCGATTTTGGTGATGAGCGTCGACACGAGGGTGAAGCCGTAGGCAGCCATCTGCTCGGAAACGGTAGCGTTGACATCCTTGGCGATGTCATCCTTCTTGGCAAAGACCTCATCGAGTGTGTAGACGGGGATGGAGGAGCGCAGGGCATCGGTGATGAAGTCGCGCATCTGGTCGACGGGCTCCTGCAGCATGTAGTAGCTCTTGTAGATGCCCGAATCTGCCGGGCCGGCGCCCATGTCGTAGCTCACGTGGTACTGAGCGGAGACCTCAAGGCCGATGGTCACGTTGTCCTGGGTCTTAACGTCGATGCCAAAACCGTTTTTCATGGTGCGCAGGCTCACCGTGGCGGCCTTGCGGTCGATCACGGGCACCTTCACGTGGAAGCCCGCGTTGACGATACGATTGAACTTACCCAAGCGCTCGATGATCACAGCGTGCTGCTGCTCAACGACGTAGCAGGCGTTGGGGACCAGCAGCAACAGGATGATGATGGGAATCAAAAGGCTGGTAAGGGCGGCGATGATACCGGAAAACAGCATGGTCTCTCCTCTGATAGGAACACGTTGGCATTAGGATACCCGCACGAAGCAGCCACGTGCCACCAACAAGAGGACCCATGGTCAAAAAAGGCCAAATATGAGTACTGTTACCAGTTTAGTAACAGCGTATTTGGGTCAAAATCGCCTCTTTGAACCCAAGGTCTATCGAAATTACTTCATTTTGTCTCAAGGTTGAGCCAAATTAGCGTACATCTGTTGCGTAAAATGAGCAAAAATGGCTTCGTGAAATGTCTCTATTTTCGTGACAGTACTCATATTTGCCACTTTTTGACCACAGGGGCATCTACCGCGCAAAATCGATAGGTCAAATCTGCCAAAAACGGCCCGTAAAAGAGCTCCCATTGCTGGGAGCTCTTTCATTTAATGGTGCGGGCGAAAGGACGTCCGCGTATCCGCTTCGCGGATCCGCACCGGCATCGGCCGCCTGCCGGCGTCCTCGCCAGCTCGCTAAAAACGCTCTGCGTTTTCTTGACGCTCGCTCCTTCGCAGGTTCAAGTCCCTGCGATGGGCACATAACAAAAAAGCTCCCATTGCTGGGAGCTCTTTCATTTAATGGTGCGGGCGAAAGGACTTGAACCTTCATGGGGTTGCCCCCATACGGACCTGAACCGTACGCGTCTGCCAATTCCGCCACGCCCGCGTGCAGGAATTAGAATAACGGAGCGCCACCACGAACGCAAGAACTATTTTTGAAAAAGTTTGCAGGCATTTTCCCAAGCGGCTTGCGCGATTGTTTCGGCGTCCTCACCAGTGCGATCGACACGGTCGTTAACCAGCGCGTTTGCCGTAATGGAGATCATTGCGGGCTCGCATTCAAGACCGCGGATGGGCTCCGGAGCCATATACGGGCAATCCGTCTCGAACAAAATTCGATCGAGTGGGGTTGCCGCAAATGCCTCGCGCACGTCGTCGTTGCGCTTAAAGGTGGCCGCACCACCATAAGCGATATAGCAGCCCAGCTCCACAAAGCGCTCCATCGTGGCGCGGTCCTCGCCAAAACAGTGCAGCACACAACCGGCCTGGGGCACGCCCACCTCACGAAGCACGTTGTAGGCGTCCACGTGCGAGGTACGCTCCTGGTCCGTGTCCTCGTGACGCAGATGCAGCTCTACCGGCACGTTACGGCACACGGCAAGCTCGAGCTGGCGCGCCATACAGTCAATCTGCACGTTATGGGGTGCCGGCGCGATATCGTCGTCATAGTCCATGTGGTAGTCCAGGCCGATTTCGCCAATACCGGCGCACAAGGGATCATCGAGTGCGGCAACGACCTGTGCGTGAACGTCGTCGGTATAGTCCGGCGCGCCATACGGATGCACGCCGGCAAGATACTTGATCTGCGGGATATCCTGCATCGGCAGAATTTCGCGCACGAGCCAGTCACTATAGTCCGTCACGCTGCGCTTGTCGGCGATGGGGTCGAGCATCGTCACCAACAGGTCGACGCCCGCGGCTTTGGCGCGCACGAGCGTCTCGGGCACTTCTTTGCCCCAAAACGAAAGCAGATGCGCATGCGTGTCGGCAAGTGGCGCCAAGGGCACGGGACAAGCAACCGTCTTCTTTTTCTTGGTAAACGTCACACGTTCGGCATTAGGCATCATGGATTAGCTCCTGGGCCAGGCGGACAAAGTCGGCGACGTCGAGCGTTTCGGCGCGCGTGGTGGGTGCGATACCGCAAGCCTCAAAGGTAGCATCGAGCACGTCCTTGGCAAAACCGTTGGCGCTCATGGAATTGCGGATGGTCTTGCGACGCTGAGCAAATGCAGCGTCAATCACGCGGGCCACAAATTCGCGATCGAGTCCTTCGGGCACCACGCCGTCAACACGGTCGATACGCACGACGGCCGAGTCCACGTGCGGCGCCGGCATAAAGCAGCGCGGCGGCACCTCAAAGCGACCCGTAACCCGCGCATACAGGCCGAGCTTTGCCGTATAGCCGCCATAGGTCTTGTTGCCCGGCACTGCGGCAATGCGATCGGCAACCTCCTTTTGAACCATGACGACGGCGCGTTTGAGCGCGGGCATCGTCTGGAAGAACTGCAGAATGATCGTCGCCGCCACGTTATAGGGCAAGTTCGCGACAAATACCGTCGGCTCACCGCCCGCAGCCTGCTCAATCTGCTCCGGCGTCACCTTGAGCGCGTCGCCCATGATAAAGCGGAAGTTGGCATAGTCGGCGGCGTGAGCATCGAGCACCGGCTCGAGCTCGGGATCTGCCTCGATCGACGTGACGCACGCCGCCTCCTGCAGCAACGCAAGTGTCAACGTACCGCAACCCGGACCCACCTCGAGTACGCGCTCGTCACCTGCAAGCTCAGCGAGCTCACAGATGCGTTCGATCACATGGTTGTCGATCAGGAAGTTTTGGCCCAGGCGGTGCTTGGTCGCAAGGCCAAACTCCTCCAGCAGCTCCCTTGTTGCCGTGGGGTTTGCCAAAGGCGAAGTTGTCATAGTTGCCTCCTTAGCATGATGGCGGCGTCTTGAAACGAAAGGGCATGGACCGTTGCGGCCATGCCCTTACATCTAAACATCAAATTGCCGATATGGCGCTCGCGCGGTCTCTACGCCAGACGCGGGAACAGCGGATCGCCCTTCTCGACGGGCTGACCACCAGCAAGCAGGCCCCAAGTGCAAATGCCCTTGAGGTCGTCGCTCGCGGCCTCGCCCTCACAGGACAGGCGGCGCAGAGCCTCGGCAGAAGTCTGGGGCATGAGCGGCATCAGCAGGTGGGCGGCGATGCGGATGGCCTCGAGCAGGTTGTAGATCACAAATGCCAGCTCGTCAGCCTTGGCCTCGTCCTTGGCAAGCGCCCAGGGCTCGGAGTCCTCGATGTAGTGGTTGGCGGCGTGGATGAGCTCCATGACCTCATCCTTGGCTCCGCCGTAATCGAGCACGTCCATCTTGGCCATGTAGCGGTCGACCAGGCCATCGGCAATCTTTGCCAGCGGGTTATCGAACGCGTCGGCAGACGCCGGTTTAGCCGGGGCGCAGCCGTCAAAGTACTTTGCGCTCATGTTGAGCGAGCGCGAAATGAGGTTGCCCCAGCTGTTGGCCAGATCGGCGTTGTAGACCTGCTCCATGCGATCGAAACTGATGGCGCCGTCGGTGCCGGGGACCACGTCGGTCATAAAGTAATAGCGGTAGCCCTCGACGCCCAGCATGTCGATAACATCCTGCGGAGCGATGGCGTTGCCGCGGCTCTTGGACATCTTCTCGGCCTTGCCGGTCTCGGCATTGCGCACGGTCAGGAAGCCGTGGGCAAAGACGTGCTCGGGCAGGGCCTCGCCGATGGCCATGAGCATGGCGGGCCAAATGACGCAGTGGAAGCGAATGATGTCCTTACCCACAATATGGAACTGCGCGGGCCAGCGATAGGCCAGCTCGGCACGGGCCTCGTCGGTGTCGACACCGTAGCCGACGGCAGTCATATAGTTGAGCAGCGCATCGAACCACACGTAGGTCACGTGACCCTCGTCAAACGGGACCTGAATGCCCCAGTCAAAGCTCGTACGGCTCACGGAAAGGTCGTTAAGGCCGCCCTCGACAAAGCTACGCACCTCGTTCATGCGGAACGCAGGCTCGACAAAGTCGGGGTGCTCGTCATAGAGCTTGAGAAGCTTGTCCTGGAAGGCGGAAAGCTTAAAGAAGTAGGACTCCTCCTGCACGCGCTCAAGCGGACGGTGGCAGTCGGGGCATAGATGCTGGCCGACGCTGCCGTACTCCTCGTCGCCCTTCTGGACCTGCGTATCGGTGAAGTAGGTCTCGTCAGGCACGCAATACCAACCGTCGTAGCTGCCCTTATACAGGTAACCGGACTCCTTCATGCGCTCCCACAGATACTGCACGGCATGATGCTGGCGCGGCTCGGTGGTGCGGATGAAGTCGTCGTTGGAAATCTCGAGCTTGCTCCAAAGCTCCTTGAAGTGCGGGGCCTGGCTATCGGTCCACTCCTGCGGCGTCATGCCATGCTTGGCTGCGGCCTCGGCGACCTTCTCGCCGTGCTCGTCCATGCCGGTCAGGAACTTGACGTTATAGCCGGCGGAGCGGCGATAGCGAGCCTGAACGTCGGCGATGATGGTGGAATAAGCCGTGCCCAGGTGCGGATCGGCGTTGACGTAGTAGATGGGCGTCGTGATAAAAAACGAAGGCTTGCTTTGATCCATGGGGTTTGTCCTCCAGAAAAACGTTGCATACAGGGGATGATTCTAACGCAAGGGCTGGATATCCTCCATCTATTGCATATCGAGCACCATGGCATAGACATCGCGCTTGCGGCGCGAATACTTCTGCGACAAGCGCTTAGCTACCGCGGAGGCGGGCTCGCCCTCCTCGAGCGCGGCGCGGATATCCTCGCGCAGGGCCTCATCGGGATCTACCGCCGCGGCGCCAACCGACGCGATGCCAGCCTCCTCGTCCTCGCTCGGTGGTGCGATGACCAGCGCGATCTCGCCTTTCACCTCACCGCGGGTGCGCAGCTCTTCGACAAGCTGGGCGGCAGGCCCGCGCAGGACCTCCTCGTGCAGCTTGGTAAGCTCGCGACAGACAGCAACCTCACGCTGGGGAAAGACCTCGGCCACGGCCTCGAGCGTCGCCACGATGCGATGTGGAGACTCGTAGAAGATGAGTGCGCCGGGCACCACGGCAAGGTGCTGCAAACGGCGCACACGGTCGCCGTGCTTTCGGCCCAAAAAGCCCTCGAAGAAAAAATGCTCGCAGGGAATGCCAGACGAAACAAGCGCCGTGACGCAAGCAGAGGGCCCGGGAATAACTTCGACGGGCACATCGGCCTCACGCGCCGCCTCGACCAGCGCCTGGCCGGGATCGGACACGCTCGGCATGCCGGCGTCCGAGGCAAAGGCGAGGGTCTCCCCCGCCAGCAGACGGTCGACCAGACCGGCGGCGCGGCTGGCGATCACATTCTCGTCGCAACGGACAAGCGGCTTGGAAATGCCCAGGTGCATCAGCAGCTTTGACGTCACACGTGTGTCTTCGCAGCAGATGGCATCGGCGGCGGCAAACGCCTCGCCAACGCGCGGGGACAGGTCGCCCAGGTTGCCGATGGGCGTGCCGACCACATAGAGTTTGCCCGTATGGGCGCTGTTTTGCGTCATATCAACCTATTCAATCATGCCGCGCTCGAGCGTGCCGAGTGCCGCGCGGGCGTCCCATGCTGCAATGCGCTTCTCGGTCTTCCACGTTTGGAAGAACCAACCGGCAGCCGGCGCAAACGAAGCCAGCTGGTTGGCGATAAACACGCGCTCGTAGGCATTGCGGCCCTCGGGCGTAACCGACGAGTTGGCAAAGATCGCCGCACCCGACCATTCACCCACCAAAACGGGGAACCCAGTCGAAATCGCTTCTTTGAGCTCACGCTTGTTACGCGAAATCGCCGTCGTCAGGCCGCGGGGGCTCGTGATGTCGAGCGCATACTCGTCGCGGTAATGGTACAGGTGAAGGTCCATGTAGACGTTCTTGTACTTGGCGCCGCGCATAAAATGCTTCCACTCGCCGGGATGCCCCGACGACGAGAAGACGACGATTTTATCCTCGGGCATATACGAACGGACGAGCTCGTAGGCATCGCGATAGAAATTGCGCAGGTAGTGAGCAGGAATGCCATCCGTCATGGTGAAGAGGCTCTTGCGAACGCTCATCTGCGGCGTGTCCAGCAGCTCAATGCCCAGCAGGCTCTCGGCCTCGCCATAGCGATCGGCCAAGCGCTCAAGCACGTCGAGTGCGACATGACGGCCGTTGGTGGACGAATGCCACTCGGCGACAGCCTCCGGCGTGGTGGGTGAATCGTTGGAATCGCCCTGGCCACCGGGCACGGTTGCCAGATCGAGCAGCACGCGGATGTCGTACTTGGCAGCCCACTCAATCGCGCGGTCGATGTAATCGACAACCGATATGTAGGAGGCATCGGACTCCTGTGAGCCAAAGGCATACCAGGGCACCGGCAGACGCACGGCATTGAGACCGATCTGCGCCATGCGGCGAAAATCGTCCTCGCTCACAAACGTCTCGTAATGGCGGCGCATGCGCTCGTTATAGGCGGCGGTACCCATGGCCTCCTGTAGCTCGGCCGCGTTGGATGCACCGGTCGCCGCGTACAGCGACGGGGTCACCCAAGGCTCGGGAATAAACCAGCCAGAGAGATTAACGCCGAGTATCCTCTCCATCACTGCCCCCTTCGGATCATGCAGGTCGAACCCGCATCGTATTGCATAGGATAAGTATCGTTTTGAGTATACCCGCGTGTGCGGACAGGCGACCGAACGGTCTGCAAAGTGACGCGAAAGTGGGAGGAATGTCTGGGAGCAGACGGACTCGGAATGGTGCGACGAGGTGTGTACGCGCGCCGGAGGCAGGCACCGGAAAGCGCGTCCCGTTCTATCGCTCAATAATGGGGCGCATTTTCCGTTAGCAGGCCCAACCGGAAAGCGCGACCCGCAATTTCGCGTCATTCCGGGTCGCGCTTTCCCAGACAGGCCCGAAGCGGAAAGTGTGTCCCGTTCTGAGCCCTTATTCTGGGACGCAGTTTCCGCAGAACCCTACATAAAAGAAAAGGACCCCTTTGCAGAGGTCCTAGTCAATTCAAGGTGGCGGGGAAGGGAATCGCGTCCGCG
>CABSNU010000032.1 GCA_902479135.1 uncultured Collinsella sp.
CGGGACTCGAACCCGCGACCCCAACCTTGGCAAGGTTGTGCTCTACCAACTGAGCCATGTCCGCTTGCGGGTTATTAATTTACGCGAGTTGTCCAAAAGACGCAAGTACTTTTTTCAAAAAACTTGTCTGCCGCATGTTCTTAGCAGCTAAACGCGCTAAAGCGATTGGCTAGGCACACGATTCCAGCGCTCCGCTAAACAGCTTCACCATCTGCACGCGCGTGCCGGCGCCGTCCGTACGACGAGCAACCTCCACGTTATCGACGAGCATACGCATAAGCTTGATACCACGGCCGCGCTCCTCTGATGCGACCGGTTCGCTCGTTTCATCGATAGAATAGCCGGCACCTCGATCAAGCACCTCAACCACAACGCGATCGCCATAGGCCTGAACCGTCAGGACGCACCCGATACCGCCCGCATGGTCATAGGCATTACCCAGCGCCTCCCCCGACGCCAATGCGACATCGTAGCGCTCGTCACGGCGCAACGGAAGCGATTCAAGGAGTTCGGCGATGCGATGTCGGTAGTATGGAAGATTCTCGATACCCTGACGGACCTCGACGCTCTTACTCCAGCGAGGCAGCTCCCCCACCGGAATGGCGGGAATAGACTCCCGTGCCGGCCCCGCGACATGAAGGATATCGACAAGACGAGCAATCTCCAAAAAGCGAACAACTTCACCTGATGCATTGACGAGCGAAAGCAGGCCTTCTCGCCTCATGAGCTCACGAGCGCGCGTAAGCAGGAATGCCAAGCCCGTCGAATCGATAAAGCTAACAGCCTGACAGTTGATGACGACACGACGCACGCCGCGGCCAATCAAAGCATCCAACCGCCGACGCAGCGCAGGCACCGTGGCGATGTCGATATCGCCTGGTGGCGTCAAAACCGCTATGTCATTCCACTCATTCATACGACCATGGTTCCCCAAAAAAGCCCACTCGATGCATTCGTTTCCCCAACCGTACGGATTCAGCCCGCCCAGCATCGTCTATGAACGACCCCGTAAAAACTCAAGGGACACCAATGCAATGTCATCGTCCAGCGCCGATTCGGTAAATCGGTCAAGCTCGCCCAAGACCTTGCCGCAAATGCCCGACACGCCCTCACCCGAGACAGAGAGCAGAAGGTCGCGAAGGCGCTGCTCGCCAAAGAAAGCACCCAAGCGGTCACGCGCTTCGATTGTTCCGTCGGTGTACATAAATAGCATGTCACCAGGAGCGAACGTAAACACGCCTGTCTCGTACACCATGCTCTCAAAGGCACCGATTACCCCCGATTGGCATCCAAGCAGCTCGACCTCTCCCCCACGAGCCTCGCCGCCACCCAGCGGCATCGACTCTGGCCTGATGACCATGGTCGGAGGATGGCCCGCCGAACAATACGTTGCGCGTCCGGCTTTAAGGTCAATCTTGGCGATAAAGGCCGTCACGAACGTCTCGACCCTCGAAAAGCCCATGAGCATGCTGTTAAGGGAGCGTGCCATGCGGGCCGGTCCAGCGCCCTCCCAGGCATATGCCGTCAGGGCCGTCTTGACGAGTGCGGACATCGATGCAGCCTCAATGCCTTTGCCAGACACATCGCCCAGAATCATGACGGCGCAATCGTCGGGAAGACGGATGAGCGTATAGAAATCGCCGCCGACCAACGCCGAGTTCGTGGCCGACAGGTACACCGAATCGGCGGCGATTCCCGGAACATCCCCCAGTGAATTTCTCATGCCAATCTGGAGGGTCTGAGCGATATGGCGCTCCTCACGCTTTTGAGATTCGCCTTCATAGATCAGTTCAAAGTCATGAGCCAAGTGCACCAAGTAGTCATATTCAAGGTCATCAATCGGCTCTTGGCTACCATCACGAAGCAGCAGCGCACGCGTCGTCGGCCCCTTCGCAACAGAAGCAGGAACGATTGCGTCGTTACTGTGCTTGCCATCGCCCTCAGGGCGTGGGCGCCCCGCCTCGATGCCAGCGTCGACGTAGAGACCCTGGCAAGGCAGGCCATGCGCTCTAAGCCAGCCTCCCATAGGCATCGATTCGTCAACGCGAGTTATACGGACGTGTTTAAGGTCCTCGGCACTCGTGCCGCCCAAAACAGATGCCTCAAAGCCATCAGGGGCAGCCCCCAGACGTGCCGCTGGCGCCGTCGTGGAAAAGAAAAGCTTCTCGGGATCGTCCGGCAAAGCAACGCGACTGCCGCCTTCAAAATCTATGACGTAGGAATCCAGACTGGCGTCATACTCAACAGGGCAAAAATGGCAGTTGAGCATATTGCAGATCTCGGACGACACCGCCTGGGTAGCCGCGGCGGAATCGTCTAGAAAGGTAAACAACTCATCACGCAGCACATTGAGGGAACGACCAAGCTCGGCCGTGCGACGGGAGCGAAGGCTCGATGCCATGCCGACCAGCTGGATAGACAGGTAATCGCAAATGACCTCGAGCACATTAACGTCATAGGCGAGCGGTGCCTGGGGGCGTTTCCAACCAACTTCCAGCACGCCGAGGATCTGCGTACCGTAAAAAACGGGAAGACAGATTTCACTGCGGTACGGAGGCATATCCTGCATGCGCAACAGGTGCTTTGAACGATTATCCAGGTCCATGAACATACCGGAGGCGGCCCTATCGCCCTCAAGGTCCTGTTGAATCGACAAGCGACAGGCACGCGACTCACGAAGAACATACGTCGGAATGCCAGCACCATACGGCAAAAACTCAGGCAGGTAGCTGTCGTACAGCTCCTTGGAAACACCGCGAAGCTTAAAACCGCCGCTCTCAGAAAAATAGATAGCGGCGCCCGAAGCATCGAGCGTTCCTACAAGCTGGTTCAAAACGGTATCAAGCAGGCTGGGTAACTCATCGGAGCCCACGGTACTCATAATGACCGAGAGCGTGCCAGAGAGACGCTTGTTCGCCACTCTAAGCTCCGATAACGCACGCTTGAGTTGCCGGTCGTGAGAATACTGTTCCTCGATACTGTGAAGCGCCACCAGGACACGTGGTGCGCGGCGCCCAAAGATGCGTGGAGGCGTTACGGAGCCCGCACGAACCAAGACGGGAATAAAAGAGCCGTCACTCAGTTTGAGCATCAGTTCGTTCTCGGAGCCATCAGTTTCAAATGGCAGACGATGTTCCGTCGCACGTTCAAAAGCGGACGAGTACAGGACGTCTTTAACATCTCCACCGATGACGTCGGCGCGTTCCTCGCACATCAAACCAAGTAAGCGGTTATTCACATGCAGAATGGTTCCGTCGAGCTCGCAGATGATGACAGCATCGCTCGTGATCTCGACTAGTTGGGCAACGTCTGCCCACTCGTTGCGTTCAAGCGTTTCCATCGTGGACCCCACCGTCTATCGGTAACAAAAAAGCCTCCGAAGAGGCTTCTCAAATGCGATGGTGTCGGAGGCGGGACTTGAACCCGCATGACCAAAAAGCGGTCACTAGCACCTCAAGCTAGCGCGTCTGCCAATTCCGCCACTCCGACATGCTATGTTGTTGATTCGCGGTTCGTTTTGTTCGACCCGCGCGTTCAACGAGGAAGATAATAACCTATGATTCGAGAACTGTGCAAGCACTTTTTTGAAAAAAGTTTACGAATTTGTAAATGCGCAGGTAGACCGACCTGTTCGGGCAGGAATGAGGTTGCTTTCCAACGCGTCCTCGGGCATGCGGCATTATTTTGATTCGCGCTTCGCGCTACAAAACAATGCCGCCCCCTGCGGAATGCGTTGGAAAGCAACCTCATTCCGGCCCTAGGAGTATGTACTCCGGGCACAGTTCTCAAATATGTTCTGGGGCTGATACAAAATTTAGTGGCTCGGCTTTGCCGAGCCCTTATATAAGGAGGCCGGAGCTAAAGCTCCGGCCTCACTAACTTTCCTATTAGATTAAGTGAGCGATCAGGGAATCGCACTCCCCCTGCCGGGTTACCGCAGGGCCCGCCCTGGTGTTACTTTTCAGAACACTCCGCAGGACGGAGGAAGCCCCGCAGCGCGTAGCGCGCAGCGGGGCTTCCGACATGTCCGAGGACGTTCTGAAAAGTAACACCAGGGCGGGCCCGGACGAGAACAACCGACTACAGGTCGATGTGCGATTCCTTGATCGGGAACGGCTCCGCGAAGTGGCAGGCGCAGCAGTGGCCCGGTGCGACTTCCTTAAACTCGGGAAGCTTCTCAGAGCAGATGCCCTGCGCGATCGGGCAGCGCGTGTGGAAACGGCAGCCGGTCGGCGGATCCAGCGGCGACGGCGGGTCGCCAGCGAGGATGATGCGCTTGCGGGTCTTCTGGATATCAGGATCGGGAACCGGCACGGCAGACAGCAGCGACTGCGTGTACGGATGGTGAGGCTCGCTGTAGAGCGTCTTCCAGTCCGAAACCTCGACCATCTTACCCAGATACATAACGGCAACGCGATCGGAGATGTGCTGCACGACGGACAAGTCGTGGGCGATAAACAGATATGCGGTACCGAACTTGTCCTGGAGCTCCTTCAGTAGGTTCAGAACCTGGGCCTGAATGGACACATCCAGAGCGGAAACCGGCTCGTCGCAGATAATCAGCTTGGGCTTCAGCGCAAAAGCGCGGGCAATGCCGACACGCTGACGCTGACCGCCGGAGAACTCATGCGGATAGCGGTTGATGTGCTCGGGGTTCAGTCCAACGACGTCGAGAAGCTCGCGGACGCGCTCAATGCGCTCCTCCTTGGTACCCACGCCATGAATGGTCATGGGCTCGGAGACGATCTCGCCGATGGTCATGCGGGGATTCAGCGAAGCATAGGGATCCTGGAAGATAAACTGCATCTCGCGACGCATGTCCTTGATCTCATGCTTGCTCATCTCGGCAACATCTTTACCCTGGAAGAACACCTTACCGGCGGTCGGCTTGGTCAGGCGCATGATGGTACGGCCCGTGGTGGACTTACCGCAACCAGACTCGCCGACTAGGCCAAAGGTCTCGCCAGGATAAATCTCAAAAGAGATGTCGTTTACAGCAGAGACGACGCGCTTGGAAAAACGCTTGGCGAACATGCCGGACTCAGCGGGGAACTCCTTAGAGAGGTGCTCGACCTTCAGCAGCGGAGTACGCTCGTTGGTATCTGCCATTACGCCTCGCCTCCCTTCTTGGAATCCATGCGCGTACGGGACGTCTCAGGAGCGTTCTTGAGGAACTCGGGGTCACCGGAATAGTGGCACGCAGAATAGTGACCGGACTCGGTGACAACACGCTCGGGGCGCTGCTTGCGGCACTTATCGGTTGCATAAGGGCAACGAGGCGAGAACACGCAGCCCTCGGGCAGGTTCATTAGCGAAGGCGGATTGCCGTGAATCGGCGTAAGCGGCTTCTTCTCATCGATGGCCTGCTCCGGGATGGAGCGGATAAGGCCCCAGGTGTAGGGGTGGCGGCTCTCGTAGAAGATTTCCTCGGCAGTACCGAACTCGACGGGACGGCCGGCGTACATAACCATGATCTTGTCGGCCATATCAGCGACAACACCCAGGTCATGGGTAATCATGATGATGGCGTTGCCGTTCTTCTCCTGCATTTCCTGCATAAGCTCAATAATCTGAGCCTGGATGGTAACGTCCAGGGCAGTCGTGGGCTCATCGGCAATCAGAATATCGGGATCGCAGGCAAGAGCCATGGCAATCATGACGCGCTGACGCATACCGCCAGAGAACTGGTGCGGATACTCATTGACGCGCTTCTCGGGTTCAGGAATGCCAACGAGGTCCAAAAGCTCGGTGGCGCGCTTGAGCGCCTCCTGCTTGGAGTAACCGCGATGCAGACGAAGGCCCTCGCCCACCTGCTTGCCGATCTTATAGACCGGGTTCAAGGAGGTCATAGGATCCTGGAAGATCATCGCGATATCGTTACCGCGAATGTGCTGCATCTCTTCCTCGGTCATCTCAAGGATAGAACGACCGCGATAGCGAACGTCGCCGCCCTCAATCTTTCCCGGAGGCATCGAGATAAGACCCATGATGGTCATGGCGGTCACGGACTTGCCAGAGCCGGACTCGCCGACGACGCCCAGGGTCTCGCCGCGATCGAGCGTGTAGGAGACACCGTCGACAGCGCGAACAATGCCATCCTCGGTGTGGAAATACATCTTAAGGTCATCGACCTCGAGCAGATGCTGGCCCTCGGGAACCGGCTGGTCCTTCAGGTCCACATAGTTCTTGTTCTTCTTCATCCTTATGCGTCCTTCATCTTGACGTCGAGGGCGTCGCGCAGACCGTCACCCAGCAGGGTGAAGGCGAGCACCGTCGAGAGAATTGCCAGACCGGGCATGATCATCATCCAGGGAGCGGTCAGAAGATACTGCTGACCGTCCTGAATCATGGAGCCCCACGAAGGCGTAGGCGGAATAACGCCCATGCCGAGGAAGGACAGAGCGGACTCGGTCAGAATGGCGCCACCAATGTTCATGGTCGCGTAGACCACGATGGAGGCGACGGAGTTCGGGAAGATGTGACGCACGACGATACGAGCATCGGATGCACCCATCGCGCGTGCAGCGTCAACATAGTCGTTTTCCTTGACCGTCAAGATTGCAGAGCGGAAGACGCGCGCAATCGAAGGCCAGCCGAGAATACCGATGGCGATAAAGACGTTCTGAAGACCACGGCCGATAACGGCGATCATGGCGACAACGAACAGCACGTACGGGAACGCCAGGAAGATGTCCGCACAGCGCATGATGATCGTATCCCAGATGCCGCCGTAGAAACCCGCCAGAGCACCCATGACCAGACCGATCAGCGTGGAGATCGCGGTGGCCATAATGCCGACGGACAGCGAAACACGTGCACCGTAGATAACGCGGACGAGAATGTCACGACCTAGGGCGTCGGTGCCAAACGGGTGCTCGGCACACGGAGCCAGCAGCGACGTCTGAGCCATGGTGGTCGAGTCGGAAGCCGTCGGCGAACCGAGCCAGGGCTTAGCCCACAGATCTGCGGTCAGGGCAACCACAACGACGATGATGATCCAGCAGACACCGATAACGGCGAGCTTGTTCTTACGGAGACGCTTAAAAGCGTCGCCCCACAGCGTGCGGGACTTGGCGGGAGCAGATGCGGCCTTGGTGGCGGTAGCCTGCTCCTGAGACTGAGAATCAGTTTCCTGCATGAGACGTACCTCCCTTAGGCCTTATCCGACGGACCGCCAAGGCGGATGCGCGGGTCGAGGAATGCATAGCTAATGTCGACGAGCAGGTTGATCACCATGACGACGACGACGATGAGCGTAACGCCGCCCATAACGATGGGCCAGTCACGCATGCTAATGGCGCGATAGACCTCATAGCCGATACCGGGCCAGTTAAAGACCGTCTCGGTCAGGATGGCGCCCGAAAGCATGCCGCCAAAGTCGACACCAATATAGGTAACGACGGGGATGAGTGCATTCTTAAGCGCATGCTTGATGATGATCGCGCGATTGGAGAGACCCTTGGCCTTTGCCGTACGGATGTAATCCTGGTTCATGACGTCAAGCAGCTGCGAACGCATAATGCGGGCGGCATAAGCGGTCGAAACCGAAGCCAGCGTAATGGTCGGAAGCACATAGTGCATCCAATCCTGATACTGAGAGCTGGAACCGCCGGCACCCGAGATCGGCATGGAGAATGCACCGCCCGTGGCGTCCTTGAGAATGACGCCAAAGAACAGCTGCAGCAACATACCGAGCCAGAAAGCCGGGACGGCAACGAGAATCGACGTGGTGAGCGTTACCAAAATATCCCAGAAGGAATAACGCTTAACCGCCGAAATGATACCCGCACCGATACCCATGATTGCCTCGAGCACGATGGCGCACGCGGCAAGTTTGACCGTATACGGATACTTCTGGGCAAAGATTTCCGTAACCGGCAGCTTGCGCTGATACGAATTGCCCAGATCGCCATGAAGCAGGCCGTTCATGTAATACAAGTAACGGTCCACGAGCGACGTTTGAACGGGGTCGCCGTTCTCGTCAAGGATCGCGTTGCCGTCCTCGTCCGACTGGACCAGGTGATAGCGGACGCGAAGCTGAAGCTCTACCTCGGGGGACAGAGCCTTGTCTCCACCGATCAGCTTGATCGGATCTCCCGGCACGATATTCTGGAGGGCGAACAGAATCAGCGTAACGCCCAAAAACACCGGGATGAACTGAAGCACACGTTTAACGATGTACTTACCCATACCACTCCCCTATCTAGGGATTAACCTAAATGGGATGCCGATCGCCAGACCGGCATCCCAAAATTACCATCAGCCAGTTTACCCCAGGTTAGGGAGAACTGTATGTTTCCCATGAGGTCTACGTAAATACTTGACCCTCACGGAAGCTGCAAACTCTTAGGCGAGCTCAGCGGTACCCAGCTCGGCATGCTTCTGCGGATCGACATAGAGGTGCTTGATGCGATCGGAGCCGACGATGGTGTGCGTGTAGAACATAATCGGGATGACCGGGCAGTCGGCAGCGACCATTGCGTCGGCCTCCTGCATCTTAGCGACGCGCTCCTCGTCGTCAACAATAGTACGAGCCTCGTCGACCTTGGCGTCGAACTCGGGGTTGTTGTAACCGGAGCGGTTATCGCCACCGAGGGAGTCGGAGTGGAACAGCGGATACAGGAAGTTGTCCATGATCGGGTAGTCGGCAATCCAACCCAGACGACCGAACTGATAGTTAAAGTTCTGATACTGCTCGAGCAGGGCAGACCACTCAGGGGTATCGGAGACAGCGGTAACGCCAACCTTGGCGAGGTCGCCGATGATGGACTCCATGATCTCCTTGTGACCGCCGTCCTGGTTGTAGGAAAGGGTCACGCTAATGCCACGATCCCCGTTAGCGCCAGCGGGAGCAACCTTGTCGAGGTACTCGTTAGCCTTGTCGACATCGTAGGCGCAGAACTCCCATGCGCCCTCCTTGTAGCCATCGATGCCCGGAGGAACAATGCCGTCGGCAGGGGTACGGGTACCCTTATAGATGGTCTTGCAGATGGCCTCACGGTTGATGGCCAGGGAGATGCCCCTGCGCAGGTCGGCGTTGTTGAACGGCTCGGCCGTGGTGTTGCAGGTCAGATAGTACGTGGAAGGCTCGGCGCCGAGCAGCATGCGCTCGCCGTCACCCATGGTGTAGCCGTCCTTGGACACGCCGCGATCCTTCTTGGCGGCATCGATCTGAGCGACGGGAACGTCGCAGACATCGAGGTTACCGGCCTGGAACTCCTTGTAAGCAGTCTCCATGTCCTTGATGACCTGGAAGTGGATGCCATCGATCTTGGCCTTGTCGCCATAGTAATCGTCGAACTTCTTGAGGTTGATCTCCTGACCATCCTCCCACTTGCCGTCCATCATGAACGGGCCGTTACCGACCGGTGCAAGATAGAAGCTCTTGACATCGGACTCGGCGCACTCGGGAACCGGGGCCAGAGCCGGGTGAGAGGCGACGAAGGGGAAGTCGGCGTAAGCGGAAGACAGCTTGACGACGAGGGTCTCATCGTCGGGGCAAGTAACACCGCTGAGCTCGGTAGCGTTACCGGCAAGCAGGTCGTCATAGCCCTCGACCATAGAAAGGTGATAGGAGACCTCGGAAGGGCCGTACTCGGTAGCGATGGCCGACTTGGTGTTGACCAGACGCTCCCAACCGAGCTTGAAGGACTTGGAGGTAACGTCGTCACCGTTGTGGAACTTGGCCTTCTTGATCTTGAAGGTGAACTCGGTGGCGTCGTCGTTGGCCTCAAAGGACTCGCAAGCCAGCGGAACGATCTCGCCCTTCTCGGCGTCATAAGAGGTCAGAGCATCAAAGAGCTGGTACTCGACCTGAGTGCCCTGGTCCTCCTGGACGTTATAGGGGTCGATGCAGACCGGGTTGTTGATGTAGAAGTTCAGCGTCGAACCGGACTCAGAACCGGAAGCGTCGCCGCCCTTCTTGCCGCATGCGGCAAGAAAAGCCATGGAGCTCGCAGCAAGGGTACCGCCGACAAAGGCGCGACGACCCATAACGGGCTGGTGGAACATAGAATCAGCCATGCCATCCTCCTTATGAGATAGGACAAAGTAAGTTCGGTCGGGCAACGTCAAGACAGCCCAATCGAACCATTCAAACGCGGTCCGCCGTTTTGGCTGGTTATACAAAGCGGACCAACGTATTGCAATACAGTAGCGCATTTTATGCACGATTTGGGGCTAATTCCGGTTAACGGTCGAGATTTTCTTTAGTTGGGCGAAGTATATGAGGATATTTTGACTCTGTTACAAATATGTAAACAAAATGGGTCCCGCACTTGCGGGACCCTTTTCAAGTATTTATGCGGTTCGTGATTAGTAGCCCACGATGCCCTGCGGGAAGAAGAACATGCACAGCACGACGCACACGGCAAACACGACAGCCATGATGACGGTCAGGCGGTCAAGGTTCTGCTCCATAACGCCCGTGGCAGAGCTGGAGTTATACAGCGAGCTGGCAATCATATCCGAAACGCCGGTACCCTTACCGGAATGCATCAGGACGAGAATCGTCAGCGCCACGGCAGAAACAGCCCAAACGACAAACAGAAGAATCTGGAACGGACCCATAGATAAGCTCCTTAATAGAACAGTTCAAACTCCAGTACTGTACCACAATCCCCCGCTCTCCCCTACCTGCCACTCAAGGACGGGGTGGAAATGGCAGAAATACCTTGAATATCAACTTCATCCGAACACTTCCCACATTCATCCGCACATGTACGGA
>CABSNU010000033.1 GCA_902479135.1 uncultured Collinsella sp.
CCAAAAGCCGATCCGTGGTGTTGTCTGCATTTTACTAAATACAAATTCAATGTATACAGAAAGATATAAGGAGTGGGAGGGATTCCGCCGTAGTTGGCATTGTAGGAAAATCCAAAAGTTTAGATTTTCCCACAATGCTTATCTTTTGGTCTTTGGTTCGGAATAGTGTAGTGCTGGCGGTCTATCTCTTGTTTTCGGTTGCTTGCTTCCTTACCGTACATGAGCATTTAAGCACGGGTGATATTGTGCTTGATTTTTTCTCAGGCTCAGCATCGACCGCCCATGCCATGTTCCTGCAGGAGCTCGGAAAAGATGATCGCTATCAGTTTATCCTTGTCCAGCTTCCAGAGCCTTGTGACCCGAAACGCGACGCCTACAAGGACGGGTATGAGACTCTCTGCGACATAGGCGAAGGACGCATTCGCCGCGCAGGCGACAAAATCAAAACCGAGCTCGAGGAATCCAACCGTCAACTCAAGCTTGGCGAGGGACCCAAGCAGCTTCCCGACATCGGCTTCCGTGTGTTCGAGCTCGATGAGTCCGGCATTGAGAAGCCCGAGCCCGGTCAGCTCCTCTTCGACGTGGTCAAGCCCGATCGCTCCGATATGGATATCGTCTTCGAGATGATGCTCAAATGGGGCCTCGAGCTCACGCTGCCCGTCGAGAAGTCTGAAGCCGCGGGCTATCCCATCTGGTCCGTCGCTTGCGACGAGCTCGTCTGCTGCATGTCCCGAGGCCTCACCATTGAGGCGCTCGAGGCCATCGCCGACATGGAGCCCAGGCGCGTTCTCATCCTCGATTCCGTCCTCGACGACACCCTCAAGCTCAACGCCGTGCAGATCTTCAAGCACGCCGGCGAGCGCATGGGCTGTGAGATCGAATTGAGGACGGTCTAGCATGGCGGCGCTCGAGTTCAAGTTCTCATCCGACCAGCAGCACCAGCTGGAGGCCATCGAAGCAACCTGCGACCTGTTCCGCGGACAACAATTTATTGGCAGCGTATTCTCCGCCGATTCCGGCCGCAAAGGCCAGACGGCAATCGGCGAGCTCATGGTCGGCCACGGCAACGAGCTTCGCGTGGCGCCGGGCCAGCTCCTCGACAACCTGCACGCCGTGCAGGAGGAGGGCTGCCTCCCGGCAACCGACGTCCTCACCGATGGGCGCCTGCGAGACTTCACCGTCGAGATGGAGACCGGCACCGGCAAGACCTACGTCTACATCCGCTCCATCTACGAGCTAAACCGCCGCTACGGCATCACCAAGTTCGTTATCGTCGTGCCGAGCGTGGCCATCCGCGAGGGCGTCCTCAAGAGCCTCCAGACCACCCGCAGGCACTTCGAGACGCTCTACGACCGCACGCCGCTCGACTACTTCGTGTACGACTCGAAGGACATGGGGCCGGTGGGTAACTTCGCCACGTCGAGCTCCATCCAGGTCATGGTCATCAACATCGACGCGTTCAACAAGGGCCTCGAGAAGGATGGCACCGCGAAGGAGGGCAACCTCTTCCACCGTCCCAGCGAGAAGCTCACCGGCGGCTTCAGCCCTCGCGAGCTCGTGAGCGCCTGCAAGCCCGTCGTCATCATCGACGAGCCCCAGAGCGTCGACAACACCAAGCAGGCCAAGGCCGCCATCAAGAGCCTGAACCCGCTGTTCGTGCTGCGCTACTCGGCCACGCACAAGCAGGCCTACAACATGATCTACCGCCTCACGCCGGTCGACGCCTTCGAGCGCCACCTGGTGAAGGGCATCTGCGTGGACTCGATCAAGGCCGAGGCGAACCTCAACGGCGCGTACGTGAGGCTCGAGTCCGTCAAGTCCGACCCGTTCTCCGCCAAGGTGTCCATCGACGTGCGCCAGGCCGACGGCACGCAGAAGCGCAAGGCCGTCACGGTGAAGACCGGCAACGACCTCTACCAGAAGAGCGGCGAGAACAGCGACTACGAGAGCGGCTGGGTGGTCAACAACATCGGCGCCGCAGTGGGCGACGAGTTCATAGAGTTCCAGAACGGCGAGGTGCTCGAGCTCGGCGAGGCGCTGGGCGACGTCAACGAGGAGGTCGTCAAGCGCGCGCAGATCCGCCGCACCATCGAGGACCACCTGGCCCGCCAGTTCGAGCTGTGGCCGCGCGGCGTGAAGGTGCTCTCGCTCTTCTTCATCGACCGCGTCGACCGATACCGCGTCTACGAGCCCGAAGTCCACGGCGGCCTGTACGCCCTGATGTTTGAGGAGGAGTACGCAGGTGCCCTGAACTCGAAGGCGCCTCGTCGCATCGCAAAGGCGGCGGGGATCGGCAAGGGCACGTGGCTCGAGTGCTACGAAGCCGTCGGCGCCCCGCTGGTGCGCGACCCCCACGCCGTGCACCAGGGATACTTCGCCAAGGACAAGAAGGGCAAGTTCAAGGACTCCAAGGGAGCCGCCGGCACCGCCGACGACGCCGGGGCCTTCGAGCTCATCATGCAGAAGAAGGAGACGCTCATCTCCTTCCCGGACGGCAAGGACGCGGACAAGGACGTCTCTTTCGTCTTCAGCCACTCCGCGCTCAAGGAGGGCTGGGACAACCCCAACGTGTTCCAGATCTGCACGCTCGTCGAGACAAAGGACAACCTGACCAAGCGCCAGAAGATCGGCCGCGGTCTGCGCCTGTGCGTGAACCAGGATGGCGAGCGCCTGTACGACCCAGAGGCGAACGTGCTCACCGTCATCGCGAACGAGAGCTACGACGACTTCGCCAACGGCCTGCAGAAGGAGCTTGAGGCTGAGGACTTCAAGTTCGGCGTCATCACTCCGGAGAGCTTCACGAAGGTCACGGTCAAGGGCGATGATGGCGTCGAGGAGCGCCTGGGCTACGAGAAGTCCAAGCAGGTCTACGACCACCTCGTCGCGACCGGCATGGTCGACGGCAAGGGCGCGGTGACGCCCGAGCTGAAGGCGGCCGCCGAGGAGGGCAAGGTCGAGCTCCCCGCCGAGCTCGAGCCTGCCAAGGAGCAGGTCGAGGCGATCATCATCCACAAGTCCCAGAGGGTCCAGATCCGTGACAAGGCCAAGGAGGTCTCGGTCGAGCTGCAGAAGGACGTCACGCTCGACCCTGCGTTCCAGGCCCTGTGGGACCGCATCCGCCAGCGCACGCGCTTCCAGGTCGAGGTCGACTCCGGCAAGCTCATCGAGCATGCCATCGAAGCTGTCGACGGCATGCTCGCCGTGCGCCCGCCCCAGGTGACGAGCGAGCGTGCCTCGCTGGGCATCGACGACGCGGGCGTGAGCGCCGAGGGCACGGGCACCTCCGTGGTGTCCGTTTCGGGAAAGGTGAAATACGACCTTCCCGACCCGATCGCAGAGCTGCAGGACGCCGTCGGGCTCACCCGCGGCACCATCAAGGCGATCCTCGAGGGCTGCAGCCGCCTCGACGAGTTCGAGATCGACCCCGCGACCTTCCTCGCGCAGGTCGGCGACAAGATCAACCGCGTGAAGAACGACCTCATCGCCCAGGGCATCAAGTACGTGCGCCTTCCCGAGGACGAGTGGTACACCATGCGCGACCTCGAGCTTGACGACTACACGGCCTACCTTGGGCAGAACGCGTGGAAGCCGGACATGACGAGCAAGAGCCTGTACAACTACGTGGTCTACGACTCGGCGGGGGTCGAGCGCCCCTTTGCCGAGGCTCTAGACAAGCAGGAGGAGGTTCTCGTGTTCGCGAAATTGCCCTCGGCGTTCAAGATCGACACGCCGCTCGGCAGTTACAACCCCGACTGGGCGTACGTCGAGGAGGCCGACGGCGAGCGCCGCGTGTACTTCGTGACCGAGACCAAGGGCGGCAAGAACGGCGAGCCCGCCCTGCGCGACGCGGAGAAGATCAAGATCGGCTGCGCCAAGAAGCACTTCGAGGCGCTGGACCTCGGAAACGACTTCCATTACAACGTGCGCACGACCTACCAATACGAGGCGGTGAAGGCTTAGGATGTCGAAGCTGCCCGGAAAGATGACGCGAAAGCAGCACTGGGTGCCGCGGTTCTACCTGCGCCATTTCGCGGATTCCTCCGGGCAGCTTCATGCCTACAGCAGACAGAAGGGCTCCTTCTTCCGCACGAATTGCGAGAACCTTTGCAGCATGCGCGATCTTTATGAGGTTGAGCATGCCGATGCGACAGGCGATGCGACAGACAGATTCTATGCGCAGAACCTCATCGAGGTTAAGCTATCTGAGCTCGAGAGCCGCATCGCGCCGCTTTACGATCGCTTTTTGGAACGCCAGAAAGAAGACCAGTGCGAAGACGAAGGGTATTCTGATGGGAAAGCCGCCGTTTGCGAGCTGGCAGCAAATATCATCGTCCGGCACCCTATCAGTATGCGCGTCGACAAGAAATGGTCACGCGAGACTGCCGAAGAGCTGCTCAGAAACGTTCATCTGACACCCTATGAGCTCGGCTTGCTCGATTGGTCGGATTGGCGCGGGGATTCCCAAGCGGTGGTCGAGCTTGCCGCCGCCGCAACCATGCTCTTCTCCAACGATGATATTGTGCCAGTTAACCGTATTCGAAAGGCTTTTTTTGAGAAGAGCTTCTTCATCCTTAGGGCACCCGTCGGCTCAGGGTTCGTTACGACGTCGATGCCTATGTTCATCATCGGGCCCGAGGACGACTCGTACGATTTTCATCTCGCGTATATGCCGTTGAGCAGTGAGTATGCTGCGGTCTTTTCAGATGACCCTCTATTTCCGCCGTTTGCGAGACTCGGTTTTTCGGGCGTCGAGTTCATGAACCGACTTCTTCTGCTTAACTGCGAGCATTGGGATGTCGCCATATCGAGGGGAAGCGGCCCGCTCGAGCACGCGGTACGCGATTGGAGTCAAGCGAACAGTGCCGAATTCATGCACGAGATGTTCACGCGCGACGGCAGGGAGCTATCCCTCGACACAGTGATCTACGACCGCTCGAAGAAGAAGGGGCAGACGATGATCGATACCATCGACCGTGGCTGCCTCGAGGGCGGCTGCCTTGATGACGAGGACCTGCGCATCATCTTCGAGCACCTTCTGGGGAGAAGACGGCAAGGACCGGGAACATTAAAGGGTCAAGCAGCGTATTGATAAAATTGACCCCGCCAGCAATAACCGCAAAGGATAGATAGGGCTTTAAGGATGGATGCAGGAAAAGCAACGATAAGCGGCGTGTTCAACGGATCGCGCCTGCTCGAAATACCTTTTTACCAAAGGGCGTACGTCTGGGGAGAAGAGCAATGGGAGCGTTTCCTCGGCGACATGGAGTTCGTCACGGCCTCGAAGCGGCCCTATTTCCTGGGCTCCATCATCCTGAAGCAGGCCTCCTCCGGCAACACCTGGTCCGAGGTCTCCGAGGTTCGCACCGTCATCGACGGCCAGCAGCGACTCACGACCATGGCCATCTTCTTCAAGGCACTCTGTGCAAAAAACGGCACCAACAATTTGTTTGAGCGAGATTTCGTCCTGGAGACCGGCGATGTCGCCTTGCGGCACGGCAAGTACGACCGGCAGGATTTCGAAAAGGTCGTCAGCGCCACGGGCTGCGAACCCCTCGAGGGCTCCTCGGCCATCGTCCTTGCCTACAACTACTTCCTCAAGAATATCGACCCGGAGAAGGTCGACAGGAACACGATCAAGTCGAACGTCCAGTTCGTCTGCATCGATCTTACCGAGGGCGAGGACGAGCAGCAGATATTCGACACCATCAACTCGCTCGGGGTGCGCCTGACGACGGCGGAGCTCCTTAAGAACTACTTCTTCAACCGCGAGAACGAGCAGGCGTTCAAGGAGTGCTGGGAAGACGTCTTCGAGCCCACGGCTGAGAAGAGGGAGTATTGGGAGCAGGAGATCGTTACCGGGCGCATCAAGCGCACGCTCGTCGACCTCTTCTTCGACGCGTTCCTCCAGATTCTGGTCCAGGACAAGAGGCGTGGCGTCACGACCGAGGACAAGCTCTTCTATTCGCGTACTTCGAACCTCTTCCAGTCCTACAAGGATTTCATCGGCAGGTACTGCAACGGCGACAAGGTCGAGATTCTCGACAACATGAAGGCGTATGCCGAGGCGTTCGAGTCCACGTTCGACCCTGGCTACTGCGACGCGGACATCCCCTCCGCTTCCGGCGTCGAGCGCCTGAACGTGCTGATATTCGGCCTCAAGAACTCGACGCTCATCCCGTACGTGCTCTACGTTCGAAAGAACGCGGAGTCTTCGAGCGAGGAATCTAAGATCTACGCCCTGCTTGAGAGCTACATCGTCCGCCGAATGCTGGTTCAGGCGACCACGAAGAACTACAATAGGCTGTTCACCTCGCTGATCTTGAACGAGGTGAAGGACGCGGAGGCGCTGAGGAAGGCTCTCGAAGCCAATGACGAGGCGACGACGTACATGCCCGGCGACGCCGAGGTTCGAGCGGCATTCGAGGAATCGTGTCTGTACAACCTCCAGTCCAAGGGCGTCCTTTATCTGCTGGAAAGCGCCATACGCCCGGGCATGAGCAGCACGGCCCTGCTCGGGTTCAACCAGTACACCCTCGAGCACATGATGCCCAAGAAGTGGCGAAACAAATGGGGAGCCCTCGACGACGAAGCCGCAACGCGAAGGGACCGGAAGCTCCTCACGCTCGGCAACCTCGCCATCATCACGCATTCGCTCAACGCCTCCATCCGCGATGCCGATTGGACCACCAAGAAGCAGGGAAAGGGATACAAGGACGGCCTTGCCCTCTGCGCCGCCGGCCTTGCGACCATGGCCGGCGCCCTAGAGAAGGAGTCTTGGAACGAGGGCGATATCGCCGATCGCGCCGAATGGCTTGCGGACAAGGCGTTGGAGGTCTGGCGCTAGGCCCTACCTGCGTCCCATCTCGAAGATGCTTGCGGTGTCGGAACCCGCATCGATGACGGATGGAACCGGCTCTTCCAAAAACGTAGTTCGTGGCGATGTCTCTTCCGTCGGCGCGTCAACAGGCTCGCCGAGCGCTAGGAAGAACCTCATCACGTGCTCAATTCTCTGTTGCAGGGACTCGCTCAGCTCGCCGTAGGAGGCCGCCAGCCGCACCTCCTTGGCCAATTCCGCCATCGAGTCCCTCAGTGCCTTCTGCACGCTCACGGAGGGCCTCACCTCGACCTGGGTATCGGTGAGCTTGGCGATGATGTAGTCCTGCCTGTTCATGCCGCTCCAGGCTGCCATCTCGCATATGAGCTTGCGCTCCTCGGGCGTGCAGCGGAACGCCATCGTCTTGCTGCGCTTGCGGGCGCTGTTCTCGCACGGCATCCTTCTTACCCCCTCGCCCCGTCGAGCGCGGCGGCCATCTCGTCCTGCTTCGTGGGGAACAGGTGCGCGTAGCGGTAGGTGATGTCCACCGCCTCGTGGCCCATGCGCTCGGCGATGGCCAGCGCGGAGAAGCCCATCTCTATCAGCAGGCTCACATGGCTGTGGCGTATGTCGTGTATGCGGATGCGCTTCACGCCCGACGCCTTGCACCCGCGCTCCATCTCGTGGGCCAGGAAGTGCTTGGTCACGGCGAACAGGCGCTCGTCGGGGGCGACGTCGTCGCGCATCTCGATGAAGTCCGCCATCTCGTCGCGCAGAAAGGCGGGCATGACGATCGTGCGCACGGACTTGGGCGTCTTGGGGTCGGTCACGGTGTCAACGCCGTTGAGGCTCTGGTACGACTTGTTGATGCGCAGCCGCGAGCTCTCCAGCATGAAGTCGGACGGCGTGAGCGCCAGGAGCTCGCCGCAGCGTATGCCCGTCCAGTAAAGCAGCTCGAAGGCGTGGAATGAGAGAGGCTTGTCCATGACGGCCTCGCTGAACCTCAGGTACTCGTCCTTGGTCCAGAACTGCATCTCGCCGCCCTTCTTCGAGCCTATCTTGTCGACCCTGCGCACCGGGTTGTCGCTGAGGCCGTAGTAGCGCTCGGCGTGGTTGAAGATGGCGTTGAGCTGGTTGTTCACTGTGCGCAGGTACGTCGGTGCCCAGGGCTTCCCGTCGGCGTCCCGGTGCTCGGTGAGCTCGTTTTGCCACCTGATGACGTCGATCGGCCTCACATCGCACATGCGCATGTCCCCGAAGAACGGCACGAGCTTGTCGTTGATGATGTACTCCTTGGTGATCCACGTGTGCTCGCGTATGCGCGGCTTCACCTCGGAGGCGTACACCTCGACGAACTCGGAGAACGTCATGTCCATGGCCCCGCCGTTAAGGCTCTTGAACTGGCTCTCCCACACTGCGGCCTCCACCTCGGAGGAGAAGCCGCGCTTCGTCTTGTGGCGCTTCGAGCCGCGGGCGTCGCGGTAGTAGCACTGCACGTAGAACGTGCCGTTGCCGTCGTCCTTGTACACGGGCATGTCAGTCCACCTCCGGGAAGTACAGGGCGTCGAAGACGTCGCTTCGAACGCGCCCGCGGATGACCACGCGCCCGCGCGCCTCCTGCTCGGCGTTTATCTTCCTGATCACCTCGTAGGCGCTGCCTTTCTTGATCCTCAGCAGCTCCGCGACCTCGTCGGCGTCCAGCATGTGCGGCCTCGGCGTCTTCGCCACCTTCTCGTCCATGGCTCCTCCAATCAATGGCGTATGGATACGTACGGTTCACAGATTCAGAGTAAACGTACATATCTGTACTGTCAATAGAATTGCGTACATTTGCGTACGCTGATAAGATGTGCTGGTACGTAATTCCAGGAGGAGGGCTCATGTCCGTAGGCGAGAACATAAGGCGGTACCGCAAGTCGCGCGGCATGACGCAGGCGCAGCTCGCCGAGGCGGTCGGCCTGACCGAGGGGGCCGTGCGCCACTACGAGAGCGGCATCCGCGCCGTGAAGCCCGAGCTGCTCGAGTCCATCTCCGCGGCGCTCGGCGTGTCCGTCAACGCCCTCAAGGATTACGGCGTCGAGACTGCGGGCGACCTCATGTCGCTGCTCGTGCGGCTCGAGGACTCCTTCGGCATCGTGCCCGCAGCCGACGGCACGGGCCTCTCCCTGAACCCCAAGGCGCCGCACGCGCCCAAAGCCGCGATGGCGATCGAACTGTGGGCAGAGAAGCGCGCGCAGCTCGAAAACGGCAAGATCGACGCCGACGAATACGAGGACTGGAAAGCCTCGCTGTAGCGGCTCTCCGCATTTCGCGATCAACGCAACCGAATCAGGACGGTGGACCAGGCGGCGAGCGCCGCTCGGGCCTGCGTAAGCTGAGTTTTTACTCTCCATTGCATGCCAAGGCATTTCCGGCGCACCTGGGGAGTAAATGACGCGGTGGCTTACACGGCGGCACGCGGCAGTACGCCGCGGCATTTCCCCTGGTTACTCCCGTTTTCATTGAGGCGGCGAGATTCTTTACTCCCCATTAACCACCTGGGAAAACGCTGTGAGAAGACCGCCGAAAAGCCTATTGAGTTCGATTTGAGTTTCACAGGCCCCGAAACGGCCCCGTTTGGCTCTCGGAGACAAAAATCGCGCGTCTACTCACTTGGGATGAATCCTTACTCCCGTTCCTCCGAATGCCGCACCGTGCCTTGCCGTCTTGAAACACGGGGGAGTAAATTGCGAAATCGCAGGTGAAAGGGAGTAAAACGACAAAGAAAAAGCCTCCGTCCCAACGCGGGAACGGAGGCTCGGTTATCGTATTTACTCACCAACATCGCTGGCGGCTTTGCCATGACTCTCGTACGAAACGAAACTCAGCGGCACAGTGCGGCACTCAAAAATGCAGGTCAGAACCCTATCAGCCTACTCCCACTCGATGGTCGCGGGCGGCTTGGACGTGATGTCGTAGCACACGCGGTTGGCGCCGGGAACCTCGGCCACGATGCGGCCGGAGATGCGGGCCAGCACGTCGTAGGGCAGCTTGGCCCAGTCGGCGGTCATGGCATCGCTGGACTCGACGGCACGCAGGATGATCGGACGCTGATAGGTGCGCTCGTCGCCCATAACGCCGACGGACTTAATGTCGGGCAGGACCGCAAAGTACTGCCAGCAGCTGTGCTCGGAGTTGCGCTCGCCGGTCTGCTCAAACAGACGCTGGTTGTAGGCGTCGAGCTCCTCGCGCACGATGGCGTCGGCGTTCTTGAGGATCTCGAGCTTCTCCTTATCGACCGCGCCGATGATACGGATGGCAAGACCCGGGCCCGGGAAGGGCTGACGGAACACGATGTGACCCGGCAGGCCGAGCGCCAGACCAAGCGCGCGGACCTCGTCCTTAAAGAAGTGGTCGAGCGGCTCGATGAGGTCGAAGTGCACGCCCTCGGGG
>CABSNU010000034.1 GCA_902479135.1 uncultured Collinsella sp.
AGCTGCAGGTCCACGTGCCGGCCGCGGGGGCAGCGGCAGGAGCCGGTGCGGGGGTGGGTGCCGGAGCCGGCTGCGGGGCGGCCTGCTGCTGTGCCTGGCCGGCGGCGAACAGCTGGCTGGCATTCATGCCGCCCATGCCACCTGCCATGCCCATGCCCATAAAGCCTGCCATCGCGCCGTTGGGGTTGGCCGCTGCTGCGCGCATTGCGTCGCTCTGGGCACTGGCGATGTTGGCGGCTGCCATGGTGGGATCGCGCATAACCGCGGCCTTCTGCAGGTCCTTGATCATCTGCTCGTCTTCTTGCGAGGCGGCGATGGAGTTGACGCCAAAGCTCACGATCTCGACGCCGCGCAGGTCACGCCAGTCGGCAGAGAGGACCTCGTTGAGCGCGCGAGCGAGCTCGGTGGTGTGACCGGGAATGGCGCTGTAGCGGATGCCCATCTCCGAGATCTTGGCAAAGGCGGGCTGCAGGGCGGTGAGCAACTCGGACTTAAGCTGGCTGTCGATCTTGTCGCGCGTGTAGCTATCGGTCACGTTGCCGCACACGTTGGTGTAGAACAGCAGCGGGTTGGTGATGCGGTACGAATATTCGCCGTTGCAGCGAACGGAGATGTCGACGTCCAGGCCAATGTTGTTATCGACCACGCGGAAGGGCACAGGCGAGGCGGTGCCGTACTTGTTGCCGATGATCTCCTTGGTGTTGATGAAGTAGACGCGCTGGTCTTTGCCCGCGTCGCCGCCAAAGGTAAAGCGGCTGCCGATATTGGCGAAGGTTTCCTTGATGGAATCGCCCAGGTTGCCGCTGAAGACGCTCGGCTCGCTGCCGGTGTCGAAGACGAACTCGCCAGGCTCCAGCGCGACCTCGATGATCTTGCCGTTTTGCACCACGAGCATGCCCTGGCCGTCGTTGACGGCGATGACCGAGCCGTTGGAGATAACGTTGTCCTCGCCGCGCGTGTTGGAGCTGCGACCGCCGGTGCGCTTGCTGCCCTTGCAGGCTAAGACGTCAGCGGGCATCGATTCGCAATAGATAAATTCTTTCCACTGGTCGGCCATGACGCCGCCGGCAGCTCCCAATCCAGCTCTCAAGAGTCCCATGGTGATCTTCCTTTCTCGTCAAAGGCCGGGTGGTATTGGTCAGAATGGCTAATCGTCCTTGTTGTCCTTCATGACGACGGTGGTCTCGGTGTGGCTGAAGGTGTCGTGCTTCTCGGTCAGGTCGAGCTCGCCGCAGTAGCAATCGGCGTGGGTGGCCTCGTTGGCTGTCTTGAGCTGGCCTACCAGCAGCACGTCTGCAATGATCACGATGATCAGCGGCGCGACGATGTTGATGAGGATGCCCTCCACATCAAAGGCGAGGTAGTCCGGATCGAAGGCGTTCTCTCCCATAAAGAGAATCTGGGAGAGGACAAACCCGATCACAAAGAACAGCACCGAGGCGATGGCGAGCTTGGGCTTGGAGCAGGGGAGCTCGCCGACCATGCGACCGGTTTGGCCGTTCATGGCAAACAGGTAGCTCTTGCCGTTCCACGAGGTGGAGAGCATCCACACGGGGAACAGGGCGTAGTCGCTGTCTTTCCAGGTGTAGTCGAGCTGCTTGCTCTCGACCGAGGCGTCGTCGTACTCGTCGACGACGGTCTCGCGCAGAGCCGAGATCGTGCTTTCTTCCATACGGCGCTCGGCACGCGCCTTGCAGGTCTCGCAGTCCTCGTCGTAGCGGTTGGCGATGTAGCCGGGCATATAGGCGACCGAGAACGGGCGCAGGGCGTCGTAGTCAAACGGCTCGATGGCGTCCATGTGGCCGTCGGGCATCTTGGACGATCCGTCGACGGGCACGCGCTCAAACGAGATATTGCCCTTGCGGTAGGCGTCGTAGTGGTCGGTGGTCGTGACGGTGCGGTCGGATTCCTCGGTCACGGTCTCGTTGGTCGCGTCAAAGCACACTTCGCCGTCCACGCGGGCGCCGTAGAGCCAAAATGGCACGTAGACGCCTTGGACCTCGTCGATATGGTTGCCGGTGACAAAGCTCTTGGGCAGCAGGATCTTACCTTTGTAGTGCTCCTTCAGCGCCTTCATGACGTCGTCGCGCCCGAGCTTAAACGGAATCACCAGGTCGGGGGAGAAGTCGCCCGAGAGCTGGCCGGGTGCCACGGCGGGGTTGCCGCAGTACGGGCAGGTGGTAACGGCGACGGTGCCGTCCGAGACCAGCTCGGCGCCGCACGACGAGCAGATGTAGCCGGCGTTTTGGGCCAGCTCCTGTACCGCGGCGTCGGCCGCGGGCTTGGGTGCTGCGGCTGCCGCATCGGCTTTGGCGTCCGCCTTGTCCTGGCGCTCGCGATAGAGGGCCTCGACTTCCTCGACTTCAAAGCGTGAGTCGCAGTAGTCACAGACGAGCTTTTGCTCGGCGCTGGCAAAATGCAGCGGGCCGCCACATGCAGGGCACTGATAGTTAACGCTCTCGAAGGCCATGATCGGTCCTTTCCGTGCCGAGGGCTATGCGCCGATGGCGCCGCCGCAGTATTCGCAGCGCCCGCTGGCATCGGGGATGGTGGTCGCGCCGCAGAAGGGGCAGGTGACCGCGGTCTTGGGGGCCTTGGCGGCCACGACGCTGTCGCGCGTCTCCTGGCGCAGCTGCACCAGTGCGTCGCGGACTTCGGTTGCCTGACGCTTGGCCTCGCGGTACTCGATGGACCCGCGCTGATCGATGGTGGAGTCGTTCACGCGCAGGTTAATCTCGGTAAAGTACGGCGTGTTGACGTGAATCGTCAGGTTAAAGTCGTAATCCAGGTCGTAGCGCGGCGGATCATAGCTCTTGCGCTCGCCGTCCTTGGTCTCGCGATAGATTTCGGTGCGATGCTCATCGATATCCATATCGCAGCCGAGCACCTGCGAGAACTCGATGATGTCGGGGTTGGCGTCACGCCAACGCGTCTGCGAGGTAATGATCAGCAGGCCGGCGTCTTCGTCGAGCATGATATTGGTACGCCCGGCCGAGAGCGTGCGCGTGGGGTTGAATGACGCCAGGCGCTCGGCATTGGCCTCGCGGTAGGCGAGCTGCTCACGGATGTCGTCTGCAGTGCTGGAGCGATAGCCGCCAAAGAAGGGGGAGAGCTTGCCGACGCACTCTTTGCACAGGTAACCTTCGTTGATCTTGGTCTTGCCCAGAAGTCCCAGCTCGGTACCGCAAATCGCGCACTCTTTCTTCTCGAACATCTTGTCAAAGAAGCCCATGGCTGCCTCCCATCAACAGGTAGCGTGTGTCACTTTTGATGATGGGGGAGTGCGTGATCTTTCACGATACCCAGACGGCTCAACGAGTCTCCACAACTGGGACACATGGCCCATTTTTGACTAGTCATTGGGGACGTACTTAAATGAGTGGTAGTTGGAGACACTCCTGGCCGAGCTAGAGGTCGCGCGCGTCCCTTCTGGTCCATGCGGCTCAAAATCGCGGCGTGATGTGGACGGCTGGGGTTGAATTGGCAGCATTTCGAGCCTGGCTTCGATATTGAGACTGGTTCTTTATTAAAATAGATTTCCAGACAATTGAGCGGCTGGGGGTTAACCATGAGGGGCATGGGAGACACAACCGCATATTTGCGTCGGGGCATTCGGGAGATTATATGCCTGGCGCTGTTCTTCTTCACGTTTTTGGCGTGCGAGTATCTCTTTGATGTGCGCATGGCCGAGTTCGTGTCTCCGAACGAGGTCGTTATTTATGAGAGCCTTGTCATCGGCGCGAGCGTGATTGGCTTTTTCATGCGTCCCATTCTGTACTATCGCCGTCCCCATGCTATCGACGCAACGAGTGACGTCACGGGCGTTTTGCTGGTGGCGGCATTGCTGCTGTTGATTATGGCGGTTCAGGTTGAGGTGGTAATTGCCGGCGGTTTGGTGGCGTGCTGCGCGCTGGGCTACTGCGGATCGACTGCCCATGCAAATTTTGCGAGGCGCTTTGCGCGAACGCCCTGCTTGGCGCGCGCCGCCGCACTTTCTTACGCCATGGGCGTTCTGGTGCAGGTGCTCAACCACATGGTGATGCCTGTCGGCATTCCTCAGCAGGCTGTTCTGGTCGTCTGTGCGATCGCGCAGGTGGCGTTGCTCCACGGTGCCCGACGCGCCAAGCTGCGCGACGAGTCCGATCCCAACTTTGAACCCAGTGCTGCCGGGCTTTCGGTAGATGCTCTGGAATATGGCGCCAAGTGGCATGACAATCCCGAGGCAAAGGCGGCATTCCGTCGCGCCGTAGTTCGCCTGACCGTGGCGACGGCGTATCTTTCCAGCGTATTCGCCGCTCTCAACGCGGGCTTCACGACCCTGCATGCTGTCGGAGCCGTCGATTTGGGCGATTGGCCGCGCCTGCTGCTTGTCGTGAGCTCGTTGGCTGCCGGCGTCCTATTTGACCTGCACGGCCGCTCGTATATGAATATCGGCATGACATGCGCCGCCATGTTGTCCACGCTTTCGTTTTTTGTGCTCATCGTCGATGGCAATGGCGGCAACGAGCTTGCTGCCACGATCATCTTTTATCTGGGCTCGGGCTTCTTTGTGGTGTTCTTTACCACAAAATTCGCCGCCATCTCGCTCTATGCGCGCTGGTCATATTTTTGGCCGTGCATGGGCCGCGTCGTCAACAACGTGTGCTCGATGCTCGTGACGGCGCCGGCAGTGGCGATTATTTTGAGTCAAAACGTGCTGGCTGCAGTCGGCGCGGCGCTCGTGATGTTTGTGGGTATTGCGATTACGCTGCTGGGGCAGTTGGGGCAACGGGCCGATGATGCCGTGATGCAGGATGGCCTGCCGCTTGCCACCGACGATCTTGGTGGGGATCTTGCGCCCACACGCTCCGACCCCGAGCCCGTGGAGGCAGCGGAGCTCACGTCCGATGAACGCCTCGATGCTTTCGTCGCCACCTTTGGGCTTACAGAGCGCGAGCACGATATTCTTGAGGTCTTGGTCGTTTCGGACCAGAGCGTTCAGGACATCGCCACAACGCTTTTCCTTTCGCGCTCCACGCTCTATCGTCACATTTCCTCGATCAACAAAAAGACCGGCACCGCCTCGCGCGTGGCCCTCATCAACTTCTTCTGGTCCTGGACACCCAAGGACTAGCTAATCTCCCAATAAGTCGCGGTGGAATAGTCCCTAAATTAAAGTCACGGGGCTTTAAACAGGAACTATTTCACCGCAACTGCTGGGGGGATAGACTGCGGCGGCGGCAGAGGCAACGGCAGCGGCGTCGGCAGCTGTGGTAGCGGCAACGGCAGCTGGCAGGGTGTTTTCCGTCTACTTGCTACAGCAGCTCGCCGTGGCGTGCAATGTAGCGGCGCTTTGCCAGCTGAGTGAGCGCGATGTAGGCGGTGACGATGCCGACGAGCAGCGCGAAAAAGCTCGCGGGCAGTGCCATGAGGCCGAGCGCATCGGCGATGGGGCTTGCCGGCAGCCAGGTGACGAGCGCCAGGCCCAGCACGGTAAGAACGCACAATGCGGGCGCGGCGTGGTCGCGCGGGCTCGGCAGATGCGGGGAGCGCAGCATGTGGACCACGAGTGTCTGCGACCACATGGACTCGACAAACCAGCCGCTCTGGAAGAGCGCAGCAAAGGTCGCCATACCCGCGACGTCGCCCGCGGCGGCAAGCTCGGACCAGCTTGAGTCCACGGCGGCGGGGCACACGACAAAGAAGAGCGCGGCGAAGGCCACGATGTCAAACAGTGAGCTCACGGGGCCCAGCTCGAGCATAAAGCCCTTGATGGACGCGGCGTCCCAGGCACGCGGGCGGGCAGTCCAGGCGTCATCGACGGTGTCCCACGGCAGTGCGATGCACACGATCTCGTAGACCAGCGACAGCAGTACCAGCTGCAGGGCGCTCATGGGCAAAAACGGCAAGAACAGGCTCGCGACGGTCACGGACAGCACATTGCCAAAGTTGGAGCTCACCGTGGTCTTGAGGTACTTGAGCAGGTTGCCGTAAGTGCGGCGGCCTTCGATGATGCCGCGCTCGAGCACGCCCAGGTCCTTCTGAAGCAAGATGATATCGGCGGATTCCTTGGCAATATCGACGGCCGAATCGACCGAGATGCCGCAATCGCTCGCACGCATGGCGGCGGCGTCGTTGATGCCGTCGCCCATAAAGCCCACGGTGTGGCCGAGCATCTCGCGCATGACACGTACCAGGCGCGCCTTCTGCAGCGGCGAGAGCTTGGCGAAGAGGTGGGTTTTCTCGGCGCGCTCGGCAAGTTCGGCGTCATCGAGCGTATCGATCTCGGAGCCGAGCAAGACGTTGCTCGCATCGATACCAATCTGCTCGCAGACGGTGGCGGCGACGCGGTCGTTGTCGCCGGTTAGGACCTTGACCGCCACGCCCTTGGCCTCGAGGGTGGCGACGGCGCCCGCGGCACTTGCTTTGGGCGGATCGAGGAAGGCCAAAAAGCCCATCAGCACCATGTCGCACTCGTCGGCGATGCCAAACTCGCCCACGCAGCGCGGATTGGTCTTCTGCGCCACGGCAATTACGCGTAGGCCCTCGGCGTTAAGTCCGGCGATCTGCTTGCGAATCTGGGCGAGCTTCTCGTCGGTGAGCGGCTGAGCGATGCCATCGATCTCGACAAAGGAGCAGATCTCAAGCATTTCCTCGGCAGCGCCCTTGGTAACCATCTGGGTTTTGCCTTGGGCGTCGGCGACAACTACGCTCAGGCGACGGCGCGAGAAATCGAAGGGAACCTCGTCGACCTTGGTATAGCGGTCGCGCAGACTCTGGCCCAGCATAGAATCGGGCACGACGGTCGAGGGCGTCACATCGGCACGGTCGATTACGGCCAGGTCGATAAGGTTTTTGAGGCCGGTTTGGAAGAAGCTATTCAAAAATGCATGGCGCAGCACGCGTGCGTCTTCGTTGCCGTCGGTGCTGAGATAGCGCTCGAGCACGATGCGGTCTTCGGTGAGGGTGCCGGTCTTGTCGCAGCACAGGACGTCCATCGCGCCGAGGTTTTGAATCGCCGGCAGCTCCTTGACGATAACCTGGCGACGGGCGAGGTCCTTGGCGCCCTGCGACAGGCTCGTGGTCACGATGACGGGAAGCATCTGCGGCGTGATGCCCACGGCCACGCTCGTGGCGAACAGCAGCGCGTCGATGACGTTGCCCTTGGTGGCGGCGTTGATGGCAAAGACGGCCGGCGCCATAACGAGCATCAGGCGCACCAGCAGCATGGAGACGCTCGAGACGCCGCGGTCAAACGCGCTCTTCTCGCTGCGCCCGTTGAGCATCTTGGCGATACCGCCCAGGTAGGTGTCCGAGCCGGTGGCAACGACAAGTGCCATGGCGGTGCCATTTTGCACGGAGGTGCCGGTAAAGACGATGTTCTTGCAGGCAGAGAGTGGCAGCGCGGAGCCGTCGGCGCCCTCGACGACGGTGACGGCAGCGGTCTTCTCGACGGCCTCGCTCTCGCCGGTGAGTGCGGACTCGATGACAAACAGGTCGCGCGCGGTGATGACGCGGGCATCTGCCGGCACCATATCGCCGGCAGAGAGACGGATCACATCGCCGGGGACGAGCTCGTCGAAGGGGGTCTCGATGCGCTCGTCGTCGCGCAGGGCGGTGCAGGTGTTGGAGACCAGGTCCTTAAGGGCCTCGGCCGCATTGCCGCTGCGGGCTTCCTGGATAAACTTCATGCCGCCCGATACCAGCAGCATGATGCCGATGACGATGACCGTGGAAGGGTCGCGCTGCGGCTCGGGCACGGCGAGCACGTCGATATAGAGCGAGACCAGCGCGAGCGCGGCGAGGATGCCGGCGAAGGGATCGATGAAGGCGTCGGCGATGCGGCGGGCAAGCGTCTTGGTCGGCGCATCGATGGTGTTGGGGCCGGCGGCGTCTAGGCGCTCGGCGGCCTGATTGGCGGTGAGGCCGTCTGCCGTGGCGTCGAGCAGCACGAGAGCGTCCTCGGCACTATGGGTAGCGGCGAATATGGTGTTCTTGGCAAGGCCGGCGTGAGCGGCAGGGCGCGCCGTGCGGCGGCGCTTGGAGATGACTTCGAGCACCGTGGCGGTTTTGAGCATCAGCATAGGGTCCTCCTTGCTAAAGGGAGTTAGCGTACGTGTCGTATTGAATTGCAAAAAACCTAGATGTCGCTCACGTCATGCTCGCGAACCATCACAAAGAGGACAGGCACCTTTGTGGGAGGGATTGACGATCTGCCGGTGACGTTTATGCGCGTGCGGAGTCCTCGCGGCGTGCCGAGGGCGACATGCAGGTTTTTCGACTAGGACTGCCTTCCATGGCACACCTCCTAAAGGCTGAGCGCAGCGCGCTTTGGGTATCTCGTACCCGTTTCAATCCGCCGGTATTTTTGACGAGGGGGTTTGCCGTGTCAACCCCGTTGTTCGGAAAACCATCGCCCCTAACAAAGCCCTTACAGAGCGTCATGGCTCCAAAGCGCGACCGCATCGACGCCCTGCCTGCGCTAAACTGGAGGGCACGTACGCGATTACGAGAGGAGCCCGTATGGAGGCTTACAAGCAAGAGTTCATCAAGTTTATGGTCGAGTCCGACGTCCTTAAGTTCGGCAGCTTTACGCTCAAGAGCGGCCGTCAGTCCCCGTTCTTTATGAACGCCGGCGCCTACGTGACGGGCTATCAGCTCAAGAAGCTGGGCGAGTATTACGCCCAGGCCATCCACGATAACTTTGGCGACGACTTTGACGTGCTGTTCGGGCCTGCCTACAAGGGTATTCCGCTGGCAGTCGTGACCGCCATTGCCTACCACGAGCTGTACGGCAAGGAGGTCAAGTACTGCTGCGACCGCAAGGAGGCCAAGGACCACGGCGCCGACAAGGGCAACTTGCTGGGCTACGAGCCCCAGGACGGCGACCGCGTGATCATGGTCGAGGACGTCACCACCAGCGGCAAGTCCATCGACGAGACCTATCCCAAGGTCAAGGCTGCTGCCGATGTCGAGATCAAGGGTCTCATCGTGTCCCTCAACCGTATGGAGGTCGGCAAGGGTGGCGTGACCACCGCGCAGAAGGAGATCGAGGCCAAGTACGGCTTCCCCGTCGCGAGCATCGTCTCCATGGCCGAGGTCGTCGAGACCCTCTACAACCACGAGATCGACGGCAAGGTCGTCATCGATGACGAGCTCAAGGCCGCCATCGACGCCTACTACGAGAAGTACGGAGCTCGTTAGTTACGGCGTTTTACCAAACGCCGTAACTGCTCGACGCTGCAAACCCGCCAGAGCGGCAATCTGCCTTTCAACTTCGGCGGCATGACCAGAAGGTCAATGCCGCCTCGTTTCAAGGCACCTTGCTCGCTCTGGCGGGTTTTCGCTGTCGTTGCCAAAACATCGGCGTTGCCTTGGTAGTCATTGGGGACAGACATAAATGAGTAGTCATTGGGGACGTTCTTAAATGACTACTCAGGATGAGCGTCCAAAAATCCGCGCTCGTTCGATTGGCGCATGTCTACGCAGCGTAGGTTGTCGAGCCTGGCCTTCAAATGGATACTGACTGTCGAACCGGTTCACTCCATTTCTTCAATTTGATTGGACAGCCCATGAACCAGACACGGCAAACCAATGCCTCCCATACTTTTTTGGCAGCACATGCCATCAAGCGGCTGCGCGAAGATCGCGGCCTCACCCAGCGCGCCCTGGCGGAAAGCCTTGGCGTGACCGATAAAGCCGTCAGCAAGTGGGAGTCCGGAGTTTCCCATAGTTAAAGATACCACACCAAATATGATGAACCCACGCTTATACACTACCAGCTATAATAAGCCGTAAGGACAGCAATTTGACACTGCTG
>CABSNU010000035.1 GCA_902479135.1 uncultured Collinsella sp.
GATGTGTATAAGAGACAGACCCACCATATATTGCAAAACACCCCCAATCATATGTTCGAAAACACAATATGTTGTGTTTACAGCAACGGCGGGATGTCACCTGTGGCACCCCGCCTTTCAACCTCAACCTTCAAGTTGACCTTGAGGCGATTTTTGCGTCCCTTTACATGCCGTTCACATCGCCCCCAAACTCCCCCACCCAAGGCACATGCGGCCCACCACCGCGACGACAAGTGGCAAAAAATGGGACGGGCCCCAGATTGCCCATGCGCGCGCAAAAGCACGCCGCGGCAATCTGGGGCCCGTCCCCAAATACCTATAGATATGCAGGCCAGCGATGTGTTAACGATGTGCCAGCGGGTGCGCCGCCAGATAGACCTCGGTCAGTTGCGTACGATCGACATGCGTGTAGACCTGCGTGGTCGATATATCGGCATGTCCCAAGATCTCCTGTAGCACACGGAGGTCTGCACCGCCCGCAAGCATATGGGTGGCAAAGGAGTGACGCAGCGTATGGGGATGGAGTCCCACCAGCCCCACCTGGCGCCCGTAGCGCTCACAGATGGCATGGATGCCCTGGCGCGACAGACGGCGGCCGTTCTTATTTAAAAAGACCGCCGAGGTCTCGGTTCCGTGGGCATGGGCCGCCAAGCGAGAACGCCCCTCAGTTAAATAGAGCGTCAGAGCTCGCGCCGCGCTTCCCACCAGCGGGGACAGGCGTTCCTTTGAGCCCTTACCGCGAACGAGCACAAAGCCATCGTCGATATGGATATCGCCCACATCGAGCCCCACCAACTCGCTCACACGCAAGCCGCATCCGTAGAGCACTTCCAAGATGGCATGGTCGCGCAAGCCCATCTCGCCCTCGAGGAAGTCTTGATCGAGCAGCGCCGAGACATCCTCCACCGATAGATACTCCGGCAAACGCTCAGCCTTTTTAGGCAGGCGCAACGCCGCCGTTGGATTTTGGGCCACAATCCCATCGCGCACCAAAAAGGCATGCAGGCCCTTCACGGCCGCAAGCGCACGCTCCACCGAGGCATCGGAATAGCCCCCATCGCGACGGTCGGCGACAAAGCCCTCCACGACCTGACGAGTCGCCTCATCAAAAGACATGATGCCCGCCCGCTCCAGATAGGCGCAGTACGTCGTCAGGTCACGACGGTAGGCCGCAATCGTGTTGCGCGCCAAACCCCGCTCGACCGCGAGGTAATCGAGATACTCCCCCGCCGCCACGGCGAGCGACGAGGGAGTAGCTTCGGTATGTTCTTTGTTCGCCGGCACCCTTAGTCCGTAGCGAGGTTCATGGGCGTCACCTGTAGGCGATCGACACCCTCGTGCTGACCGATCGAGGCACGCACGAACTCTCGGAACAGCGGCTGCGGGTTGGTCGGACGGCTCTTGAACTCGGGGTGAGCCTGGGTTGCCACATACCACGGATGCACGTCGCGCGGCAGCTCGACCATCTCGACCAGGCGCTCGTCGGGTGAGAGGCCAGAGATAACCAAGCCGGCGTCCTCGAGCTGGTCGCGGAAGGCGTTGTTAAACTCAAAGCGGTGACGGTGACGCTCGTAGACGAGATCCTCGCCATATGCCTCGCGAGCGAGAGTATCGGCGGCGAGCTTGCACGGATAGGCGCCCAGACGCATGGTGCCGCCCTTCTCAGTCACATCCTCCTGCGAGCTCATCAGATCGATGACGCTAAACGGACCGTCCGGGTCGAACTCGGAGGAGCTGGCGCCGGCAAGGCCGACGACGTTGCGGGCGAACTCGCACACGGCCACCTGCATACCCAGGCAAATGCCCAGATACGGAATCTTGTGCTCGCGGGCAAACTCGGCCGCGAGGATCTTGCCCTCCAGGGCGCGCTTGCCAAAGCCGCCGGGGACCAGGATGCCCGAAGCGTCGCCCAGAACTTCGGAGACATTCTGCTCGTCGAGGCTCTCGCCGTCGACCAGCTGGACGTCCACATGGCGATCGTAGAAGACGCCCGCATGGTGCAGGGCCTCGATAACCGACAGATACGCATCGGGCAGCTGCGTGTACTTGCCAACGACGGCAATCTTCACCTTGTCGGCGTGATGGTTGGCGTGATTCTGTTTGCGCAGGAACTCGTTCCACTCGCTCATGTCGCGCTCACGCGGGTCCAGACCCAGACGCTCGCAAATGCGCAGGTCAAAGTCCTGCTCGGCAAGCAGCTGCGGAACATCGTAAATGCTCGCGCAGTCCTCGTTGGTAAAGACGCAGTCGGTGTCGACGTCGCAGAAGCTTGCGATCTTGCCGCGAATGGCGTCGTCAATATGGTGGTCGGAGCGCAGCACGATGATATCGGGCTGGATGCCAAAGCTGCGGAGCTCCTTGACGGAATGCTGCGTGGGCTTGGTCTTGACCTCGTGGGCGGCGGCGATATAGGGAACGAGCGACACGTGGATGTAACAGACGTTCTCGGGGCCGGCCTCCTTGCGGTACTGACGAATGGCCTCGACAAACGGTTGGGACTCGATGTCGCCGATCGTGCCGCCCAGCTCGGTGATGACTACATCGGAGCCGGTCTGCTCCTCGATGCGGCGGAACTTATCCTTAATGGCATTGGTGACGTGAGGAATCACCTGCACGGTACCGCCCAAAAAGTCGCCGCGTCGCTCGCGGGCGATTAGGCTTTTGTAGATGGCACCGGTCGTAAAGTTGGAATCGCGGGTCAGGTTCTCATCAATAAAGCGCTCGTAATGACCCAGGTCCAGGTCGGACTCGTAACCATCCTCGGTTACAAAGACCTCACCATGCTGGAACGGGCTCATGGTACCGGGGTCGACGTTCAGATACGGGTCGGCCTTCTGCATCGTTACTTTGTAGCCACGCGACTTGAGCAGACGGCCCAGCGAGGCCGCGGTGATACCCTTGCCCAGGGACGAAACCACGCCACCGGTTACGAACACATGCTTGGTCATATTGAGTTACCTGCGCTTCCCGTAGAAGTTGTTTATCCACATCTTACGGGTCTTCATTGTAATACTCGCGCCGCGGACCGTCCGCAATTTTTCTCGCGTGCGATTGCATTTCTCAATCTTGAAACAAAACGCCGCCCGGTTTCCCAGGCGGCGTCACTATGGCAAGGGTTACATGCTGCTATCGATCAGCAACCTCGTCCTCAAGCATTTCTTGAACGAGCATGCCGGTACGGACGCCCTCAAGATACCACTCACCACGTTCGGTGAGGCAAATGCCATTTGCAAGCTGACCGCCGTCGTCGCTATAACGCGAGACGACATCAATCATACCTTCAGAATCCAAGCGATCGATTGCGGCGCGGGCACGATACGGCGAAACCCCCACGCGCTCGGCAAGCGTTTTGCGCGAGAAACCATACGGCCCGCCATTGTCTTCGGTTTGCTGGTCGATCTCCATCAACACCAGCACCTCGACACGCTTCATATCGTTGACACTCGCACGACCCTTGCCCGCCATAGCAGCCTCCTCAAACCGAGCACGAGCATCTAACGCGCCGTGCGCGACCGACACACCTCACGATGGCAGGTAATATCCATCATGCGGCATCCCGCTAAGGATGAAACAGTTACGGTTATTGTATACCACTCAAATTGTTTCTAGGCAGGTAAACAGCTATTTTTCGCCGAAATAGACGCTTTATTGATCAAAAAGCCGTACCGGGCGCTAACCCGATACGGCCAAAATGCAATGCAATTACCGAAGTGCTTCAAACTTAGCGATGGAAGAAACCGCGGCGCTCAAACTTGGGCTCGCAGCACACGTTGATACCCAGTTTGCGCAGTACCGTCTCGTCCGTCGGCGAGATAATCACGCTAAAGAAGGCATCGCAACCGCGCAGCTGCTCCAGGCCCGAAAGGACGCGAGCGGCCGTCTCACTCGTGGCCGAGGTGATCGACAGCGCCATAAGCGTCTCGTCGGTGTGGAGGCGCGGGTTTTTGCTGCCCAGGAAATGCGTCTTGAGCTTGCTGATGGGCTCGATCGCCTCATCGCTAATGACCTCGAGCTCAAGGTCGACGCCCGAGACATGCTTGAGGGCGTTCATAATGAGCGAACTTGCGGCGCCCAGGCGCGTGGAGGTCTTACCGGTCACCACGGAGCCATCGGGCATGACCATGGCACCCACGGGACCACCCGTCAGCTGCTCCCTGGTGAGGGCCGCCGAGCGCGCCGGTGAGTAGTTCTTATCGATGCCGGCTTTCTTCATAATAATCTTGAGACGGTCGACTTGCTCATCGCCCACGCCGGTACGGCGCACATTTTCGACCGCGGTAAAGTAGCGGCGGACGATCTCCATCTTGGAAGCGTCGCGGCAGGCATCGTCATCGGTGATGGCAAAGCCGACCATATTGACGCCCATGTCCGTAGGGCTCTGGTAGGGGCTCTTGCCCAGGATCTTTTCCATCAGGGCACGAACTACCGGGAAGGCCTCGACGTCGCGGTTGTAGTTGACCGTGGTCTTGTTGTAGGCCTCAAGGTGGAACGAATCGATGATATTGGCGTCGTCGAGGTCAGCCGTGGCGGCCTCGTAGGCAATATTGACCGGATGCGTCAGAGGAAGATTCCAGACCGGGAAGGTCTCGAATTTGGCATAGCCGGCGGCGGTACCGTGCTTATGCTCGTGATACAGCTGCGAGAGGCAAGTGGCGAGCTTGCCCGAGCCAGGGCCGGGCGCCGTCACGACGACGAGCGGACGGGTGGTCTCGACAAACTCGTTCTTGCCATAGCCGTCGTCGGACACGATCAGGTCGACGTCGTGCGGATAGCCCTCGATGGGATAGTGGAGCTTGGCGGGAATGCCGAGCGCGTTCAGGCGGTTGCGGAACACATCGGCAGCGGGCTGGCCGGCGTACTGGGTGATGACCACGGCCGCGACAGCAAAGCCGTTGCCGCGGAACAGGTCAACCAGGCGCAGCACATCCTCGTCATAGGTAATGCCAAGGTCACCACGAGCCTTGTTCTTCTCGATGTGGTTCGCGTTAATGGCGATGATGACCTCGACGTCGTCGGCTATGCTCTTGAGCATGCGAAACTTGCTGTCCGGCTCAAAACCCGGCAGCACGCGGCTCGCGTGATAGTCGTCAAACAGCTTGCCGCCAAACTCCAAATACAGCTTGCCGCCAAACTGCGAGATGCGCTCCTTAATATGAGCGGCCTGCAGCTCGATATACTTCGCGTTGTCGAAACCCTGGCGCATATATGGCTCCCGTCCCGTTTCCATTTAATGTTCTAGGCGATTATAACGGAGCCCGCCCTCCCCGATACCCAGACCATCAACAGGCACCAACCAAACACGCCATCGATAAGTTGCGGTGAAATAGTTCCCGTTTAACCCCTCAAGACGGCCAAACGGGAACTATTCCACCGCAACTTCCCCTTTTTGGTTCAAACAAACCTGGCCTTTGTATCAATAATGGAAACGTCGCAGGTTGAGCATAAGCCAGCGAAAGCCCGCCAGAGTAGGCAAAGCGCCCTCTGCACCAACAATGGAAAGCGCCGCAGGCAGAGGACGGACAGCGAGCGACGTCCAGGACGTACAAGTTGGCATGAAAAAGGCAAGGCATAGACCTTTTGGTCATGCCTTGCCTTTTGAATGACAAATTGTCGTCCTGGGCGGCGCGCAGCGTCGACTGGTTGCGCGGTTCGTAGAACCGCGCAACATAAGTGCGCCCCCTCCCGCGCACGGAACGGGAGGGGGCCAAAGGTAGGAGTCTACCGGTGGGTTGACCCCACCGGACAGACGATGACCAGATGATCCTTTACAGGATCGTCAAGGTTTCCGTGGGGTACCCGTTGGGTACTTAGATCAACACGCAGGCGACGGTCAGGATGATGGCGCAGACGACGGAGAGCGCGACGATGAGCTTAAGGGCAAACTTGAGCCAGGTCGTCCACTCGATCTTGGCCAGGGCGAGACCGCCCATGATGGCGCCGGAGGTCGGGGTGAACAGGTTCACGACACCGATGGCGGCGGAGAAGATCATGACCATGACCTCAGGCGAGAAGCCGAGCTTAACAGCCAGCGGTCCCATGATGGGCATGGAGACGGTAGCCATACCAGAGGTCGAGGGGATCAGGAAGGACAGGCCGAAGTAGACCAGGAAGCTCATGGGAGCGAAGATCACGCCGGACAGGCCAGCCAGAGCATTGGCGGCAGCGTCGAGGACGTAGACGTCGAGGCCGGTGTTAGCCATGAGGACGGAGATACCACGGGCGAGAGCGATGACGAGAACAACGGACATCATGTCGGCAGCACCGGTGATGAAGGTGTTGACGATCTGCTTCTCGGACAGGCCACCGATGATACCGATCAGGACGGCCATAAGGAAGAACCAGGTGGAAGCCTCGTCGAAGTACCACTGACCAATGGGCAGGCCGGTAATCAGGGCAGACCAGCCCTGGACGACGGTGTTACCGTCGGCATCGTAGACAGCGCCAGCGTCAAAGAAGTTGGCGACACCCTCGTTGAGGTCTGCCAGCGGGATGAAGCCGACGATCATGACGACGAAGGTGAAGGCGAAGGCGATCAGAACACCCTTCTGACGACCGGTGAGCTTGACCTCCTTGTGAACCTCGGAAGCAGCCTTGCCGTGAGCCTCTTCGGCGTCCTTGAGCTCTTGCATCGACAGGATGGTGGAACCCTTATCAGTCTTGACCTTCTTGGCATAGTTCATCACGAAGACGATGGACATGGCAGTAGTGACAATCCACAGGACGGCACCGAGGCCGATGATGATGGACTGATTCACGGCAATGTCAACGCCGGTCAGAGCGTCGACGGCAGCGCCGACGGCGAACGGGTTAACCGTGGAGCCGAGGCAGCCGCAGCCAGCGCCGAGCAGGACGGTAGCGGCGCCGACCATAGGGTCGAAGCCAGCGGCCATCATGGTAGCAGCGAGCAGGGCGTAGAAGGGAACGGTCTCCTCGCACATACCATAGGTGGTACCACCGAGGGAGAAGATGAGCATCAGCACGGGAATGAGCATAATCTCATTGCCCTTAAGCTTCTGCACCAGAACGGCGATGCCGTTGTCCAGGGCGCCGGTCTCGGTCATCATGCCGAGGAAGCCGCCCAGGATCATAACGAAGAGGCAGACGGGCAGAGCGTCAGCGAAGCCCAGGATCGGGGCGGTGCAGAAATCGCTCAGACGGGCGGCAGTAACCGCGCCGCCGGACGTGCCGGAGACGATAACGGTAATCACTGCGACAATTGCCAGCAGAGCAAGAAGAATGGTGAACGATGAAGGCATACCGCGCTTTTTCTTAGCGGTCTCAGTCATAGTTCTCATCCCCCCTTCATAAATCATTTACTGATCTCGCCCGAAGCGGCTCTTCCGTGCCGTGCCTGCCGCTTGATGCGAGATTATTACCAGATAAAACCGCTCGGGGTGTGCAGCAATACACCCCGAGCGAGATGCTAGATGCTCTTACTTGAGCGTGGCGTACATGACAGCCTTGATGGTGTGCATGCGGTTCTCGGCCTCGTCGAAGACCTTGGAAGCGGGGCTCTCGAAGACCTCGTCGGTGACCTCCTGCTCGGTGATGCCGAACTGCTCGCACTTCTCGGCGCCAATGGTGGTGTTGGTGTCGTGGAAGCTGGGCAGGCAGTGCAGGAAGATGGCACCCGGGTTGGCCATAGCCATGACCTCGGAGGTGACACGATACGGGGTGAGCTGAGCGATGCGCTCGGCCCAGACCTCGTCAGGCTCGCCCATGGAGACCCACACGTCGGTGTAGATAACGTCGGCACCGGTGACGCCGTCCTTGACGTCGGTGGTCAGCTTGATGGTGCAGCCGTTGGCCTCGGCGATGGGCTTGCAGGCCTCGATGACGTCGTCAGCGGGCATGCACTCCTCGGGGCCGCAGGCCACGAAGTTCATGCCGAGCTTGGAGCAGACGACCATGAGGGAGCGAGCAACGTTGTTCTTGCAGTCGCCCATGAAGACGAGGGTCTTGCCCTTGATGTCGTAATTGAAGTTCTCCTGGACGGTCAGGATGTCGGCGAGCATCTGGGTGGGGTGCCACTCGGTGGTCAGGCCATTCCATACGGGCACGCCAGACTTAGCAGCGAGCTCCTCGACGTCGTCCTGGGCAAAGCCACGGAACTCGATGCCGTCATACATGCGGCCGAGAACGCGGGCGGTGTCCTCGATGGACTCCTTCTTGCCCATCTGGGACGAACCGGGATCGAGGTAGGTGACGCCCATGCCAAGATCCATGCCGCCGACCTCGAAGGCGCAGCGGGTACGAGTGGAGGTCTTCTGGAAGAGCAGAACGACGTTCTTGCCCTCGAGATAACGGTGCGGAACGCCAGCGCGCTTCATGTCCTTGAAGTTCTTGGAGAGCTTGAGCAGGTACTCGATCTCCTCGGTGGTGAGGTCGAGGAGCTTGAGGAAGCTACGGCCGGAGAGGTTAACACCCATGGTTCAAATCCTTTCGAAAAAATGAATTACGTAAATAGTAGCGGTGCCCGTTTGACGGGCGAAACCGGTGCGGTTGTAGGGGGACCGCACCGGAAACGGAAAGACTTAGAGGTCCTCGCGCCAGAAGGGCATGCTCATGCAGCGCGGGCCGCCGCGGCC
>CABSNU010000036.1 GCA_902479135.1 uncultured Collinsella sp.
TCCGTACATGTGCGGATGAATGTGGGAAGTGTTCGGATGAAGTTGATATTCAAGGTGCATAAAGTAAGGGTTTGCGCACGTCAGCGTGTTATTCTAGACATACGTAAATTCGTATAAGTTGGAGGTAGCATGTTCTCAATCGGTCAACACGTCATTCATCCGGGCCAGGGAGTCTGCACCGTCGTCGGTTTTAGGGACGATACGCCGCAGCCCATGCTGCTGCTCGAGACCAAGCAGGGACATGCGCAGACGATCCTCATGTACCCCGTGGCGCAGGTCGACCGTCTGCATGCCGCCATTTCGCAAGACGATGCCGAGCACCTGCTGAGCCACTACGACGAGCTGGAGTGCGACACCTTTACCGAACGCAATAGCTCACTGGAGGAAACGCACTTTAAGCAGCAGCTCAAGCTGGGCGCACCCGAGACGGTCCGCGTGGCAAAAACCATGATGCATCGCATCCGCCAGGCCGAGGAAGCCGATAAGAAGCCCAGCTCCTACTACATGCGCGTGCTCAAGGAGGCCAAGCGCCGTTCGATAGAGGAGTTCGCCGTGGCGCTGGGCATCACCGAAGAAGACGCCGAAGCCCGCCTAGCCCAAGCCGCCCTCAACTAATTCGCCCGCCAAAACCACCACAAAGGGGACAAGCACCTTTGTGGTGGTTTTCTCGTTCTAGTAGTATTCATTTCTAGCGATACCCACGAGCACAGGGAGTCTTATATGGCAAAACTGCCTAACGCCGGAATCACCCGCGACCGCGCGTTCGAACTGCTCAACGAGCACAATAAGGACCCGTTCCACATCACGCACGGCGAGACCGTCGAGGGCACCATGCGCTACTTTGCGCGCGAGTTCGACCCCGAGAACGAGGAGTTCTGGGGCATCGTCGGCTTGCTGCACGACCTGGATTGGGAGGAGCATGAGGACGACCCCATGAACCACACCATCTATGCAGCCGAGATTCTCGAGGGCGAGGGCGCATCGCCCGAGCTCATCCGTGCCATCCAGACGCACACATCGGACTTTAACACCTCGCTGCCCAAGCCCGAGCTGCAGATGGAGAAGATCCTGTTTGCCTGCGACGAGCTCACCGGTCTGATCGGCGCCGCCGTCATCATGCGTCCGAGCAAGAGCGTCATGGACTTTACGACCAAGTCGCTCAAGAAAAAGTTCAAGGACAAGCGCTTTGCCGCCGGCTGCTCGCGCGATGTGATTTCGCAAGGCGCCGAGATGCTGGGCTGGGAACTTCCCGAGCTCTTCGATCGCACCATCGCGGCCATGCAGTCCTTCGCCCCCGATCGCGACACCTTCCAGGCCTAGTGCCAAAACCACCACAAAGGGGACAGGCGCCTTTGTGGTGGTTTATGGTGGTTAGGGGCGGACCTGGCCGGTGCCGCGGAGCTTGTATTTGTAGGTGGTGAGGGCCTCGGCGGCAAAGGGACCGCGGGCGTGGAGCTTTTGGGTCGAGATGCCGATCTCGGCGCCCAGGCCAAACTCGCCGCCGTCGGTGAAGCGCGTGCTGGCGTTGGCGTATACGGCCGAAGCATCGACCGCGTCGAGGAAGCGCTCGCAAGCATCCGTGTCCTCGGCAACGATGGCCTCGGAGTGCATGGTGCCGTAGCGGTTGATGTGCGCGATGGCCTCGTCCTCGTCGGCCACGACCTTCACGCTCATCTCGAGCGCCAGGTACTCGCGGCCCCAGTCCTCCTCCGTCGCGGCAACATAGTCGTCGCCCTCGGCAAGCCCGGCGTCGGCGCACGCGGCGCACGTGGACTCGTCGCCGTGCATCAGCACGCCGTGGTCGTGCAGCACGGCCACGACCGCAGGCAGGAACGAATCTGCCACGGCACGGTCAACGAGCAGCGACTCGGCAGCGTTGCACACGCCCACGCGCTGGGTCTTGGCGTTGACGATAATGTTGAGCGCCTTGTCAAAATCGGCGGATTCATGCACGTAGATGTGGCAGTTGCCCGTGCCCGTCTCGATCACCGGCACAAGCGACTCGCGCACGCAGCGCTGGATCAGGCCCGCGCCGCCGCGCGGAATGAGCACGTCGACGATACCGCGGAGCTTCATGAGCTCGCCGGTGGCCTCGCGGTCGGTGGACTCGATCATCGAGACGGCCTCGCGCGGGAAGCCCTGTGCCTCGAGCGCATCGGCCAGCAGCTCGGCAATCATGGCACACGAGTGATAGGCCAGCGAACCGCCGCGCAGGATGCAGGCGTTGCCGGTGCGGATGCAGATGCCCGCGGCGTCGACCGTCACATTGGGGCGCGCCTCGTAGACCATGGCGACCAGGCCCAGCGGCACGCTCACACGAGTGAGGTCCACGCCGCTTGCAAGCACACGGTGGTCGAGCACACGGCCGACAGGATCAGGCAGCTCGGCAAGTTTCTCCAGGCCGGCAGCCATGCCCTCGACGCGCTCGGGCGTCAGCAGCAGGCGGTCGAGCAGGCCGGCAGAGGTGCCCGCATCGCGCGCGGCGGACATATCAAGCTCGTTGGCGGCTACGATGGAGTCGGCACCATCGCGCAGCGCCGCAGCCATGGCGCGCACGGCCTCCTGGCGCTGCCCATCGCTCGCCGCGGCAAGCGAGGCCGACGCTGCCTTGGCGGCAACGGCAAGATCGTGGACATACGTGGCTATATCGACCGACATGGGCGGCCCTTTCTCCTAGAAGTTTGCCCACCATGGTAGCCGATTTGCGCATGCCCTCGCACGCGGCGGTAGAATTGGTCAACACGAAACACCGCAACGAACGGAAGTACCGCATGGCCCTCATCACTTCGTATCACGTCCCCGGCCTCTATGTCGAGGATCACAGCATCGATGTCCCCTTGGATTGGCGCGGCTTGGAGCCGATGCTGCTAGCCGTCGGCAGCACCATGCGCCGCGGCGCCATGCCGGCGCCCATCGCCGGCGCACCCGAGAGCATCAAGCTCTTCTACCGCGTGGTCTGCGCGCCCGACCGCATCAACGACGACCTGCCGCTGCTCCTGTTTCTGCAGGGCGGCCCCGGCGGCGAGAGTCCGCGCCCGCTGTCGCCCACAAGCGACGGCTGGATCGAGGAAGCTGTCAAGCATTTCCGCGTGGTCCTTCCCGACCAGCGCGGCACGGGGCGCAGCAGCTGCGTGGACGGGTGCACAATCGCGACCCTGGGCGAGCGCGCGACGGCCACTGGCTCCGATGCGGCGCGCTCGCAGGCGGACTTCCTCAAGCGTCACCTCGCAAGCTCCATCGTGCGCGATTTTGAGTACCTGCGCCTGGTGGGCTTTGGCGGCAAGCCGTGGGTCACGCTCGGCCAGAGCTACGGCGGCTTTTTGACGCTGAGCTACCTGTCGCTCTTCCCCGAGGGCGTGGCGGCAAGCTTTACCTGCGGCGGCATCCCGCACGTCCCGGCGAGTGCCAGCGAGGTATACGCGCACACCTTCCCGCGCATGGCTGCCAAGACGCAGCAGTACTACGACCGCTACCCTGCCGACGTCGAGCGCGTGGCGGCTCTTGCCGATGCGCTCGAGGCTCAGAAGCCCGTGCTGCCCGACGGCTCGCCGATGACGGTCGAGCGCCTACAGCTCATGGGCAGCGACTTTGGCATGAAGCCGAGCTTTGAGCGCATGCATTGGATTATCGATCATGCTTTTGTTGACGGCGACGGCACGCTGGCCTGCGGCGCCTCGGTATCTGACAGCTTTTTGATGCGCGCCTTCGAGCGCACCAACACGCACACGAATCCGCTGTACTGGACGCTTCAGGAGTTCATCTACGCCGACGGCGACACCATGCCCATTCGCTGGGCCGCGGCAGAAGAGAAGGCCCATCGTGCCGAGTTCGACACGCTCACGCGACCGCTCATGTTTACCGGCGAGGCCATGTTCCCGTGGATGTTTGAGCAGATGCCCGAACTTAAGCCCTTCAAGCCGGCGATGGATCTGCTTATGGAAGACACAAGCTGGGACAAGATCTACGACCCGCAGTGCCTGGCGTGCAACGAGGTGCCCCTGCAGGCCGCAGTGTATTTCGATGACATGTACGTGGACTCGGGCATGCAGCTCGATACGCTCAGCCGCGTGGGCAACTCGCATGCCTGGGTGACGAACGAGTTCGAGCACGACGGCTTGCACGGCAGCGTGGTGTTCAAGCACCTCTTCGACGAAGCCCTCAACCGCGGAGACTTGCGCCGAATCTTCTAGCGAAGAAGTGTCCCCCGTCAGCCGGCACAAAAGGAATGTCCCCAAGTGCCGAATAAGTACCGACAACGACGATGCCGCAGGTAGAGGACGGAAAGCGAAAACGCCCCTAAGCGAGCAAGGTGACGTGAAAGAGGAGGGCATTGACCTTTTGGTCATGCCCGACGATTGAACGTCAGATTGCCGCTTAGGAGCGTTTGCAGCGTCAATTGGTTAAGCAAATACAATCAGATTATCTCGATGGATCGCAGGCTTCTCGGCCAGGTTAGCGAGCAGGCGGTTGCTGGCGATCTGGTCCTGGCGGCGGCCGGCGGCAAGTTCTAGCACGTCCGAATCGGCCTCGGCGATACCGCGGGCGACGACCATACCGCTCGAATCGCACACGTCGAGCACATCGCCCTCGGCAAACGCGCCATCGACCTCGCGAATACCCACCGCAAGCAAGGAAGAACCACGGCTGACCAGCGCCTTCGCGGCGCCGTCATCGACCGTCACCGAGCCATGCGCCTTGTCGCCCAGTGCGATCCACAGCTTGCGGGGCGCAATGTCCAAGCGCTCCGCCGGCGGATCGAACAGCGTGCCCACGCTCTCGCCGCGGGCGAGGCGCACGAGCGCATCGGGGTCCTCGCCCGAGCAAATCACGCTCTGAATGCCCGCCGTCATCAGAATGCGGCTCGCGCGAATCTTGGTGATCATGCCGCCCGTGCCCACCGATGTGGAAGAATCGCCCGCCGAGGCGATAATCTTGGCATCGATCTTATGCACGACCGGGACGAACTCGGCCGTGGGGTCCTCATGCGGATTGGCAGTATAGAGGCCGTCGATGTCCGAGAGCGTCACGCACAGATCGGCAGAAACCAGGCAGCTCACAAGCGCCGCCAGTGTGTCGTTGTCGCCAAACTTGATCTCGTCGACGGTGACGGTATCGTTCTCGTTGACGACCGGCACCACGCCAAGCTCCACGAGGCGCAGCAGGGCGTCGCGTGCATGCAGGTAGGACGTGCGGCGGGCCGTATCATGGCGCGTGAGCAGCACGAGCGAGGTGAGCAGGTCGCGCGCATGGAACTCCTCGTCGTAGGCCGACGAGATGATGCACTGACCGGCCGAGGCGCAGGCCTGCAGGCTCGGAAGGTCGCCGACCGGCTTGCGATCGAAGCCCAACACGGGATAGCCACAGGCGATAGCGCCCGAGCTCACCACGACCAGACGCCAGCCGAGCTTGCGCAGGGCTGCGGCCTGATCGGCAAGCCCGCCGATAAAAGAGCGGTTGACCTTGCCATCGGCGCCCACCACCGTGGACGAACCGATCTTTACCACCATCGTTTTATAAGAAGTCGTCATACGTCAAACCAATCAACTGTTCAGCGAACGGCCGAGCTGGCGGCCAAGGGAGCGTGACTCGCCCCTACCGCCCAAAGAATTAGTGAGCCCAGGGAAAGGCAGAAGCCGCGGCCATGTTCTTGCGCACGAGCTCGTCGCGCACCTGAGCCAGGCCCTGCTCCATGCCCACCACATAGGTCTGCGGGTACAGGAAGCGCTTGAAAGCTGCGTCCAGATGATCGAGCGCCCAAGCACAGCGCTCGCGCGCGTCCTGGATGCTCTCACGCGGAGCCACCGCACTGCCATCGCGCACGATCGGCACCAGCAGCTCGCGATACTCAAGTTCGGACACGTCAGTCACCAGGGCGGCATCATTCACGGCCACGAGGGTATTGCCGCGCGCGGCGCCCTCCCCCGCCAGATGGTCCTCGTCGTAGATCATGTCGCAGACCGGTCCGCCAAAGCCGTCGTAATAACGGCGCACGCGTTGCACACCCGGGATCGTGCGCTTGTAGGGCTGCTCGGAGAGCTTGACCACCGGTGTCCACGGATCTGCCTCGCTCGCACGGCGGGCGGAAAGCTTGTACACGCCGCCCAGCGCCGGCTGGTCATAGCAGGTCGCGAGCTTGGTACCCACGCCAAAGCTGTCGATGGGCGCGCCCTGGTCGAGCAGTGACTGAATCGTGTACTCATCCAGATCGTTAGAAACCGAAATCCCCACATAGGGCAGGCCCTCGGCATCAAAACGGCCGCGAACATACTTGGAGAGCTTGGCGAGGTCGCCGGAGTCGATACGAATAGCCGACAGACGCTCGCCCACCGCCTCCATCTCCTTGGCAACCGTAATGGCATGTTCGCAGCCCTCGCGCACGTCATAGGTGTCGATGAGCAGCGTGCAGTTCTTGGGGCTCGATTTGGCAAAGGCACGGAAGGCCTCGAGCTCGGAATCGAAGCTCATCACCCAGCTGTGCGCATGCGTGCCAAAGACGGGAATACCGTAGCGGCGGCCGGCGAGCACATTGGACGTAGAGGAGCAGCCAGCAACGTAGCTCGCGCGTGCAACGGCCAGGCCGCCATCGGGACCCTGGGCTCGGCGCAGGCCAAACTCCGCCACGGGACGACCGTCGGCGGCGAGCACCACGCGCGCCGTCTTGGTGGCGACAAGCGTCTGGAAGCCGACAATGTTGAGCAGCGCCGTCTCGAGCAGCTGACACTCCAGCGCGGGGCCGGTGACGCGCACCATGGGCTCGCGCGGAAAGACGAGCTCGCCCTCGGGCACGGCGTCGATGTTTACATGCGCACGAAAATCGCGCAGGTAGTCGAGGAATCCAGGCTTGAACATCGCGCCGCCGGCAGGGGCCTGGAGCGAGGCGAGGTAGTCGATGTCCTCGGGCGTAAAGCGCAGATTCTCGACCAGCTCGGGCAGTTCGGCGGTGCCGCACATGACGGCATAGGCGCTGCCAAAGGGATGGTCGCGGTAAAACGCGGTAAAACAACCCTGCTCATTGGCCTTGCCGCTCTCCCACAGGCCCTGGGCCATAGTGAGCTCGTACAGATCGGTGAGCATTGCGATGTCGGTGGGATGAGAGATGTCGGTCAAAGCCATGGGGCGACCTTTCGGATGTGTGGTGCAGAATGTGAGGGTTGGACGAGAGCAGAGCATGCGGACATGACTCCCGATGCAAATCGGTTAGAGCAGGCCCATGCTGGTCAGGATCGTGTAGCCCATAAAGATGACAAACGCGATGAGGGCAAGGACAATGATGATTTTTTGAGCCGGGGCCATGCCCGGGATCTCGTTCTCACCCGCAGGCTCCTTGGAGGTAACCATGCGCTGGGCAAAGCTCATCTCGTCACGGCTCGGCTTGGGATCGACGGACTTGGGACGAGCGGCCTTTTTAGGCTGAGGTTTGGGCGCGGCAGGTGCAGGCTTCGCAGCAGCGGGCTTGGGTGCGGGCGCGGGCTTGGGCTCGGATGCAACCTTCGCAGCGGCCTCCTCGGCCTTCGCACGCTCGGCACGCAGGGCGGCCAGCTCCTCACGCTCGCGGCGTGCCTCTTCCTGGGCCTCGCGACGAGCTTTCTCGGCGCGGAGCACTTCCAACTCGGCGCGTTCCTCGGCAGACAGTGGTTGGGACTCAAGCTCGGCCATGGTACAGCCCTTTCTTTTAAAAAAAGCCGCCGACACAATGTCAGCGGCTTATCAAATCCAAGGGTGGAGACGAAGGGAGTCGAACCCTCGGCCTCTGCCATGCGACGGCAGCGCTCTCCCAACTGAGCTACGTCCCCAAGACAAGTTGATATTTTACCTACGGCTCGCCAACTGTCAACGCCCAATACCCAGTCTTTTTGGGACGCGGCTATTTTGACAACTTTTCGAGCAGGCGATCCTCTCGATGATTTTTTAAGGCTCTGTTAGACCAGGATTGACATGCCGACCTGCCGGCTAACTCGCCGTC
>CABSNU010000037.1 GCA_902479135.1 uncultured Collinsella sp.
AGATGTGTATAAGAGACAGCCAAAGAGGAGGCCAAGGCCGAATTAAAGGCCAAGCCCGAGCCCGCCAAGAAGGCCCCGGTCTCCCCCGCCGCCGCGACCGAGGAAAAGGCTCCAACCAAGAAGACGTCCGTCCGCAAGGCAACGGCCGCCCGCAAACGCCGCTAGCCCACAGACGATCCAAAACCTAATCAAACCCTAAGTAAGGGGCGCTCCAACCGGGCGCCCCTTCTCTGTTGATAGTTGGTAAAACGATTTTCTAGGACAACCGTTCGCCGATGGTAAACGGATGTTGTTTATACAGCCTTTGTACAACAGATATACTTACATCTTGTGCGTAAAGCCCATGGCCAGCAGGCCATGATTCTATTGAACTGGACCGTACTATGAGATTGATACACAACAGCCGTCTGCCGCAGTTTCGCACTCCGTTTGGCGCTGTGACCACAGGAACAACCCTTTCGCTCTCCGTGATTCTGGAGGATGCCGATCCCGTGCAGGCAACGCTTACGCTCCGCACCTGGGTCGATGAGATCGGTGAGTCTCGGTATCCCATGACACACGAGGGCGACGGTATCTTTACCGCCGAGCTGGAGTGCACTGAGCCCTGTCTTATCTGGTACAGCTTTATCTGCAATATCGAAGGCCAGCCCGAGGTCCGTTTGGGCGCACCGCAGGGACGCACCGGCGGCGAAGGCGTAACCTACGACTACGCCGAGGTTCCATCCTTCCAGATTACCGTCTACAAGCACCGCGAAGTTCGACCCGAGTGGTACGAGCGCGGCATGGTCTACCAGATCTTCCCCGATCGCTACGCCCGCGACGAGCACTGGCGCGAGCGCACGCTGGCCGAAGTCGAAAAGCCGCGCAACGGAATCCAGCGCCGCATGGTCGAGGACTGGAACGAGCCGCCCGTATACGAGCGCGCCGAGGACGGCTCCATCAAGACCTGGGACTTTTACGGCGGATCGCTCAAGGGTATCCAGAATGACCTGCCCCGCATCGCCGAGTTGGGCTTTACGGCCATCTACCTCAACCCTATCTTTGAGGCCGCGAGCAACCACCGCTACGACACGGCCGACTACACCAAGATCGACCCGATCCTGGGCACCGAGCAGGACTTTACTGAACTGTGCGAGGCGGCCGAGGAGTTGGGCATTTCTATCATTCTGGACGGTGTGTTCAACCACACGGGCGACGATTCGATCTACTTCAACCGCTACGGCAACTACCCTGGCGTGGGCGCGTGGCAGAGCGAGGATTCGCCGTGGCGCGATGCGTTTTATTTCCACGAGGACGGCTCGTACGACTGCTGGTGGGGCGTGGGCAATATGCCCGCCATCAATGAGAACTCCGAGCTTGTCCGTGAAAAGCTTCTGGGCAAGGACGGCGTGATTCGCAAATGGCTGCGCGCCGGCGCTCACGGCTGGCGCCTGGACGTCGCTGACGAGCTTTCCGACGACTTCCTGGCCGAGATCAAGAAGGCCGTACTTGCCGAAAAGCCTGATGCACTGTTGCTCGGCGAGGTCTGGGAAGACGCCTCCAACAAGATCAGCTACGGCCATCTGCGTCGGTATCTGCAAGGCTCCGAGCTCGACTCGGCCATGGATTACCCCTTCCGCGACATGGTCATCGGCTTTTTGATGGGCTACAAAAACGCCTACCAAGCTGCCGAGGATATCGAGACCCTACGCGAGAACTATCCGCGTGAGGCCCTGTCTTGCGCACTTAATCTGCTTTCGAGTCACGACCGTCCGCGCATTATATCGGTGCTCGGCGGCGGCCCCGACGAGTCGCAGCTGCCCGAGTGCGAGCGCAGCAAATGGCGTCTGGACGAGAACGCGATGGGCCTGGCCAAGAGCCGTTTTTGGCTCGCGACGCTCATGCAGATGACGTTCCCGGGCGTTCCCTCAATCTATTACGGTGACGAGTACGGCTTGGAGGGTCTCACCGATCCGGGCAATCGTCGCACCATGCCGACCAAGGAAGACCTGCACGACTTCGATACATTTGCGATCGTCAAGAACGCATCTGCTGTGCGCCGCGCGCTGCCGTTTATGATCGACGGTGAAATCAAGGCCTTCGCGCTCAATGACGAGGTGCTGGCCTACAACCGTACGGGCAAGGACGGCGAGTCTGCGACCGTCATCATCAACCGCAGCCTGCGCAATTCGCACCGCGTGACGATTCCGGCGCTCGACGAATGTGCGAGCGACGTGATTAGCGGCCACGAGTGCGTGATCCACAACGGTACGATCACGTTCGATCTGTACCCGCTGGGTTCGTCGATCATCTATCACCATGCCGAGCAGCGCCTGCAGGAGCCGCTCGATCACGGTGCGGGTGTTGTGTGCCATATCACATCGGTGCCGACCGACGACGGCAAGCCCGGTACGATCGGCGCGCCCACGCGTCGCTTTATCGACCATCTGGCCGCCATGGGCATGCGCTACTGGCAGGTTCTCCCCGTCAACCCCACGGACTTCTTCCGCTCCCCTTACGCCGGTCCTTCGGCCTTTGCAGGCAATATCGACCTGCTACCCGAGAGCTACGAGGAGCTGGCAGCCGACTTTGAGACCTGGAAGGCCCGCGGTGGCGAGGATGCCGACCCGCTGTACACAGCGTTTAAGCATCGCAATGCTGATTGGCTCGAGAAGTACTGCGTCTACATGGCCGTTAAGAAGTACTTTGAGGGCGAGTCGCGCCACGATTGGCCGGCAGATATCGCGCGCTACAACGAGCATCTGATCGACGACAAGCGCTTCCACAACGAGGCCGAGCTTCAGGCGTACATGCAGTACCGCTTTGACCTGGCTTGGTGCGAGCTCATGAACTATGCGCACAAGAAGGGCATCGAGGTTATCGGCGATATTCCTATGTACGTGTCTGACGATTCGGCAGATGCGTGGAGCGAGCCCGAGAACTTCTGGCTGTCCGATACCGGCAAGGCGATTGAGATTTCCGGTGCGCCGCCCGACAACTTTGCGCCCGAGGGCCAGGTGTGGGGCAACCCGACGTTCCGCTGGGACCATATGAGGGAGACTGGCTACCGCTGGTGGATGGATCGCCTGCGCCGTGCGTTCTCACTGTACGACCGTGTACGCCTGGACCACTTCCTGGGCTTCCACAGCTACTTCAGCATTCCCGCGGGCAAGGCCTGTGCCGACGGGCGTTGGCTGGCAGGCCCGGGCAAGGACCTGTTCCAGACCGCCTACGACGAGCTGGGTCCGCTCAACTTTATCGCCGAGGACCTGGGCTATTTGACGCCCGGCGTTCGCGCCATGGCTTCGACCTGCGGCTTCCCCGGCATGGACGTGCTGGAGTTTAGCGATTACGACATCCGCAACGGGATTACCCCCACGCCCGGCAAGATCCTGTATACCTCGACGCACGACACCTCGACGCTCGCCGGTTGGTGCACGCGCTCCTTTGCGGGCGGCGATGAGCCGAGCGGTAAGGAATTTGCGGCCAAGCTGATGGGCGACGCGCTGGCAAGCGATGCGCCGCTCGTGATGATGCCGCTGCAGGATGTGCTGGGGCTGGGCGACGATGCGCGCATGAACGTACCGGGTGTCGCCACGGGCAACTGGACCTGGCAGGCCGATGAGGCCGACGTTGAGGCCGCCGAAGATAAAACTGCACAGCTCCTGCGCAACACCCATAGATTCTGGGGCGAAGCGTGATAAAACCCCCGATATAGGGTACAGTTACAGACGTTTGAATTTATGCGGGCAGAGCGATCTGCCCGCTTTGTGCTGAAAAGGAAGTATTATGGCGCGCTACGATTACAAGTGCTCGAGCTGCGGCAACGTGTTTGAGGTTGAGCATCCCATGTCCGAGACCCCCGAGGTCGTGTGCCCGAGCTGCGGCGCTCCGGCCGCCAAGACGTTCTCAGCCAGCGGCATTAAGTTTGAGGGCAGCGGCTTCTACAACACCGACCAGCGCAGCGGTGGCTCAAGCACCAGCGCCACCAGCGGCTGCTGCGCCAACTGCCCGCATAGCCACTAGGGACAACGCGGCCCCGCGATCGGTGTTGATCGCGGGGCTTTTTTGTTGCCGGGGTAGCTAATTTGGGACGGGGCTATTTTAGCTACCGCACCTGCCGGATGATTTTTCTGGGACGGGGATTAAAAAAGGCTCTGTTAGACCAAGATTGACATATAGGTGATGCCGCCGTGATATAATAGCCGTAAGCAATACGGCATTGGAGCATCATGAACGCCGAAGACCTGGTCATCACCTTCAAGAAGAACATGGCGAACCTCAGCAAAACCGAACGCCGCCGCGCAATCGAATCCGTCAGGGAA
>CABSNU010000038.1 GCA_902479135.1 uncultured Collinsella sp.
AACTGCGGGAACGGCCTATCCGCTTAATGTGTTCGGCTGAGACTGGAAATCGACCGTTTGTTTCAAATGGGGTGGTTTTGCAACCGTCACGCGCCACGCTATGCGAACGTGCCCCGGCTCGGATAAGATGGTGCGATCGAGTTCTACCGCGCTCACCGCAAGTAGTCTTTGTTGCTGAGATAGGTCATGGCCGAAAGGGGCCCGTATCCGTTGAGATACGGGCCCCTTTTCTGTTGTCGGTCGGATACGATGGGTCGCGTGACGTCGTCAGAGGTCGAATTCGACCTGGACGCTTTGGGCTTCGGGGAGCTCTGTGTAGAGCGGGTGGTCCTCGAGCCTAAAGCGCTCGACCTGCTGGGGAGCGCGGCCGCGGACGAACAGCCAAGAGCGGTCGACGGGCGTTGCCATGAGCGTACCGGGCAGCACGTCGGCACGCTCGGAAAAGACGCGGGCGCTCTCGGGGTCCTGAAAGGCTAGTACGAGCTGCGTGTCGCAGTTGCCCATGATGGAGCGAGCGCGCGCCTCGCCATGGAGCGCATCGAGCTGGTTTGTTGACTGCAGCAATAGGGTTGCCCAGATCTCGCGGCTGCGGATGATGGACAGAACGTTATCGATTTGCGGCATCTGCAGGTTGGCAAAGTCGTCGAGCATAAATCGAACCGGTATCGCAAGGCGACCGTCGGGCTGCGCGTCGGCGTAGCGGATGAGTCCCGCGAAGGCCTGCGTTACAAACAGGTTGGTGAGCGGATCGAGGCTACGGTCGAGATCGCTGACGGTGATGAAGAGCGCCCTGCGCTCGCATCCCAGAGCCGCGAAATCGATCTGATTCGCATCGGTGTACAGACGGCGTGCACCATCAAAGCCCAGGCACATGACCTTTTCGGCAAGGATGCCCATGATGCTCGCATGCATCTTTTCGGCCGTGATGGTGGGGAGTAGCGCCGCCAGAGCGAGAGCGCATAGCTTGTGGAGTCGGTGGTCTGCAGGTCGTCGAAGAGGCGTGCCGTGGCGCGGTCTTGGAGATGTTCGCAAAGGTCGATCACCGATGAAAACGTTTGCTCCTCCACGGGCAGCTGCTCACGCACATAAGCGATCAGGCAGGAAAGCAGGTTGGCGGCCGCATGGTCCCAAAACGGCTGGGTTTGGTCCTCGACGGGACAGATGGCCTTGGCGACCGAGATGATGTCCTGTTGGTTGGGCTTGCCGTCTTTGGTGCGGCGGATGTGGTTGAGCGGGTTGTAGCCGCATTGCTCGACGTCCTTGGGCATGGTGGCCGTATCGTCAAGATCGGCAAAGTTGAGGCGCTGCACACGATAGCCGTGCGCGGCAAGCACGGGTCCGACTTCGCGGCAAAGCGTCCCTTTGGTGTCGAGCACGATATAGCTCGCATTCATCTGCAGCAGGTTGGGCTTAAGAACGTTGCGGGTCTTGCCGGCGCCCGAAGGCCCGATTACGAGCATATTGTTGTTGAGGCCCGTTGACGCGTATCACACGAGAGTGCGTGGGCTTGCGCAAGGATGGTGGGGGCCGGGGCATGCAGGGCTGTGTTGAGGTTAGACATGGGCGGTCTCCTTGGTCGAGGTGAGAATGCCGTGGGCAAAGCCGAGCTCGACGGCGCGCTCGGCCGAAAGGTACGTATCCTTTGCCGTGAGTGTTTGGATACGCTTGGCCGAAAGGCCGCTGCGATCAGACAGGATTTGCGTCAGGGCCTTGCGGGTCTGCATGAGACGCCGGCTTGTTTCCTGGAGTGCTAGGGCCGAGCCCCCAGCTCCTTGCGGGATGAGCGGGTCGTGAATCATGAGTTCTGCATGGGGCGCCATACGGCGCTCGTCGCCACCCATGAAGATGATGGCGCCCATAGAGGCCGCAAACTCCAGGCAGACCGTGTGGATGGGGCACGCTGCGAGACGCATGGTGTCGTAGATGGCCAGGCCGGCGCGCACGTTGCCGCCGGGGCTGGCGATAAAGACCGTGATGGGGGCGACTGGGTCGGCGACATCGAGCAGGCGGATCTGCTGGCACAAGTCGTGGGCCATTGCGCTGTTGATGTCGCCCACGACGGAGAGCTCACGTCGGGCGAGCATCTCGTCGTAGACGGAAGTGAGCGTTATGCCACGAGCCGACTCGCGCATCGTGAGCGGGCTGATGATGGGGTTCTGGGTGGTGTCCATGGGGACTCCTTTCTGAATGTAGTGGATCTGAGTGGGGCTATGCGTGCCCGTCTTTAAGCTTCGAAGGCACGCTCGAGCCTGCGTTCAAGCTCGGTAGCGGCCTTATGGCTCCCGGCATTAGCCAGCGCTTTGTCGAACGCGCCAAAGCGCAGCAGCGTGGCGATGGGCGCGGTGTAGGCAAGGTGCAGCTGGCGCTCGAGATCATCGGGAAATTCGTTGGGGCCGTAGCGCTTCTGGTAGAAGTGAACGATGCTTTGGCTCATCTCCCATTCATCGCGGTAGCGCTCGAACTGCCGCTGCTGGATATCGATAATCCGGACTGTCTGGGTGCGAAGGCCAACAGGCGCCAATGCTCGATAACCGTCGAAGAGACGATTGAGGCTGAGTATGCGGAGCATGTCGATGAGGGTACGAACCGTGGTCGGTCCGGCCTGGAATCGGGCAGTCGCACGGTTGTAACGTTCGCGGTCGAGCACCATGATGCTGGGTGGTCCCGATGGGTCTGCCGTATCGTCCTGCCCGCAGTTTGCCTGCTGGTGCCGCGCCTCCAGGGCGTTGAGCCCCATGGCAAGGTCGTGGATGGGAAGCGTCAGCGCCTTTTGCAGGTCGTATCGATGATCCATCAATGTCATCCGCGTCTCGTCGTCCATCTCGAGCCGAAGCTTAGTGTCGAGTGCGGTAACCATATGCGCCAGATGGCCCATGGTATACGGGCCGTCGGTCTTGCCGTGGGGTCCGAGATAAGGATCGGTCAACTCGTGGATGGCCGGATCGTCCATGGTCTCGGCGCAGCGATTCGCCGAAAACTCATGGTTGCTCAGAGCCTCGTCGATGGGCAGCAAGGCGAAGTTCGCAATCGTGGCGGCGGCGAAGCTGGCGTCGTAGCCGCCGTGCAGGGCGCGGTCGATGCGAGTCTGGAGAACGGTGCCGGCGGTTTGGGGACGGGTGGTGTTCATGGCGGTTCCAATCTGTGATGTGCTTGCTTGCGAGTGATGTGCTGGGTGTCGTTGGTGATGTGCTTGCGGTTCTTGATGTGCTGGATTGGGTGCTATGGGGCCAATATGCTCGAAGGACGTTTGCCGGGTGATGGGCGTGCTCCGTGCTTAGACGGAACAGCTGACGTCAACGAGCGCCTTGGGCGGTCTTGCTCCGCTATTTAGTTGTCGATAGACGATATGAGAAAGCCATTGGGGTCGCCTCCCCCGCGTCGCAGCTTCTTTCCG
>CABSNU010000039.1 GCA_902479135.1 uncultured Collinsella sp.
GAGTTCGTCGGCAGCGTCAGATGTGTATAAGAGACAGGGCTTGTGCGATGGGCGCGGCGTGGCTGCACGTTTGGCCGGCGGCGTCTGGACGCATCCTCGGCAGCTTACCCTAGCGCCTGTGGTGGCGCTCCTCCTTGCGTTCTTCTGCTGCCTGCTCCTCTTGCTTAAAGGCGGGATCGTCGGGGGTGACGAGCTCATCCTCGTGCGTGCGCTTGTTGTAATGGTGACGCAACACGGGCTCAAACAGATGTAGATGCTTGGCAAAGGCCGCCGAGCCAATGGCGAGCACGGTAAAGATGAGCACGCGCATGGGCACCTCGACCTGGTTGATCGCGGCGGCGCCGGCCGAAAGCATAATGCACCAGGCATAGATGAGGAGCACTGCCTGCTTTTGGTTGTAGCCCTCTTGGATCAGGCGGTGGTGGATGTGGCCCTTGTCGGCCTGCCCGATGCTAATGTGGGCGCGCTTGCGGCGCACGATGGCGCTAAACGTGTCGATGATGGGCACGCCGGCAACGATGAGCGGGATGATAAGCGAGGTGAGCGCGGCGGTGCGGCTCACGTTGAGTAGCGAGATGGAGCCCAGCGCAAAGCCCAGAAGCAGCGACCCCGAGTCGCCCAAGAAGATGCTTGCGGGGTTGAAGTTGTAGCGTAAAAAGGCCAGACAGGCGCCAAAGAGCGCAATGGAGAGCGCGGCGGCGTCGATGCGGCCCGAGAGAACGGCCATCGAAAACATGGTGAACGACGCGATGCCGCAGATGCCCGTGGCCAAGCCGTCGAGGCCGTCGATGAGGTTAATGATGTTGGTGAATGCGACCAGATAGATCACGGTGATGGGGTAGGCGAGCCATCCGAGCATGATCTCGCCGGGGGCAAACGGGTTGACGATGACGCCGATGCGCAGGCCGCCCACGCAGGCGATGAGCGCGGCGAGAATCTGACCGGCCAGTTTTTGCTTGGGCTTGAGCTGGATGACGTCGTCGATAGCGCCGGTCGCAAAGATGACGGTAAAGGAGAGGGCCAGCATAGGATAGCTAATGTGAAGGCGCGGGTGCGGCACCAGGACGGGCGGCCAACCCAGGTACCAGGTGCCTAGGATTTGCACAATACAGGCAACGACCAGGCCCAAAAACACCGCCGTTCCGCCCAAACGCGGGATGGGCTTGGTGTTGATGCGGCGCTTAGAAGGATAGTCGACGGCGTCGAGCTTAATTGCCAAGCGCTTGACCAGGGGCACCGTGAGGAAGGTCGTGATAAAGGCCGCCGCTGCCACGCATAGATACGGTATGTAGCTCGGGGATGAAGCCATGAATCTAAAAACCGCCAAGCGTCGAAGGAAAAGGTCAGAAGAACGCCATGCGCAAAGGGCATAGCCGAACCATGATACTCGACCACGGGGGGTGCATGGAATTGCATGCAGCGATAATCACGCGCTTACCAGATATTGGGATGTTGTCGATGGCTTGTCGGGATACCGGCGGGGATCCATATGGGCTGTAATGGTGGTTTTCGGCAAATGAAAACCACCCCCCACGTTACGAAAATGAACCCACCTAAAACAGGTGGGTGCCCTCATCGACTGTTCCAGCGTCCTTAACAACGAAGGATACCTGTACTAGGTACGACTGTGTGGGCTCCCTAAATAAACGCGACGGTTCACCCAGTTGCTCCGCGGGGGGCGGAATACCTACATCATAAAGCGGCACTTTGTCGATTCCAGTCTTGACATTATAAAAAACGTGTCGGACGATTACGGCGCCTTAGGGACGGAGCCGTCTCCGCGGCCTGGCCCTTTACGTTTGAGCTGCTGAATCGTTGTTTTGGAGCATGTTTTTATGCCGACGTCGTTGACCGAACTTTTTTCGCCCGCCTGCCATTTGTGTCCGCGCCGTTGCGGTGCGGCGCGCGATGAGGGCGCGCGCGGCGTATGCGGTGCTAACGACACGCTCAGGGTGGCCCGCGCGGCGCTCCATATGTGGGAGGAGCCGCCCATTTCGGGCGAGGCCGGCTCGGGTACGATTTTCTTTAGCGGCTGTTCGCTCAAATGTATCTACTGCCAAAACCACGAGATCTCGACGGGCAATTTTGGCCTTGAGATTTCGCCTGAGCGCCTGGTCGAGATTATGCTGGAACTGCAGGACCAGGGTGCCAACAACATCAATTTGGTGACTGCGACGCACTATGCGCACCTGTTGCCTGCCGCGATTGCCGCGGCACGGACGCGCGGGCTGGTCATCCCGATCGTCTACAACACGAGTGGTTACGAGCGCGCGAGTGCCGTGGCGGCGCTGGGCGACCTGGTCGACGTGTGGCTTACGGATTTTAAATATGCCGATGCCGGGCTTGCGCAGTCGCTTTCTCATATTAAGGACTACCCGCGCGTGGCTGTGTCGGGTCTGGCCCAGATGGCGCGCGAAATTGAGCGCCGCGGGGGAGAGCTGGTAGACGGGGACGGGCTCATGAAGCGCGGCATAATCGTGCGTCATCTGGTGCTGCCGGGGCATGCGGACGATTCGTGCCGCGTGTTGGACCTGGTGTGGCAGACGGTGGGCGACGTGCCGATCTCGGTCATGAACCAGTACACGCCCAATGCCCTCATGCGCGAACAAGGCGGCGACCTGGCGCGCGCCGTGACGCGCGAGGAGTACGAGCAGGTGCTCGACCATGCCGACGACCTGGGCTTTACGACGATGTTTTGGCAAGAAGGCGGCGCGGTAGACGAGAGCTTCACCCCGGCGTTCGATACCACCGGCGTCCTCACCAGCGCAAAGTAGTGCGCTCGCCGATGATTTTTCTGGGACGGGGATTAAAAAAGGCTCTGTTAGACCAGGATTGACATACATGTGTCCCCACGGTGCCATATCGTTGACCCCGTAGACCGCGATGATGGGGGCAGCATGAACGCCGAAGACCTGGTCCTCAACTTCAAGAAGGGCATGGCGAACCTCAGCAAGACCGAGCGCCGCCGCGCTATCGAGTCCGTCAGGGACGTGATCCGCGCGGCGGCGTTCGACGACGCGGCCGGCTCCGCCTACGAAATCGAACGCTGCCCGCGCTGCGGGTCCGTCGCGGTCGTGAAGAAGGGCAAATCGAAGAACGGCGAGCAGCGCTACCTCTGCCGGGGCTG